>DASUZE010000034.1:0-98648 GCA_036377015.1 Piscinibacter sp.
GCCCGGGTGCAACCCGGGATGCTCATCGCTTCGCGCCGCGCAACATCAACACGACGCCGACCAGCACGACCCCCGCGGCCATCCACTCGAACGACGTGACGGCTTCCCCCAGCACCGCCACGCCCAGCAGCATCGCGATCACCGGATTCACGAAGGTATAGCTCGACGCCAGCCCCGCGCTCGCATTCGCGAGCAGCACCATGTAGGCGTTGAACGCGATCAGCGATCCGAACACGACGAGATAGAGCCACGCCGCCACGGCAGCAGGCTGCGGCGGCCACTGCGGCGTCTCGCCGTTCAAGGCCGACAGCACCAGCAGCACCACCCCGCCGCAGATCATCTCGCTCGCGAACCCCATCGGCCCCGGCGCCAGCGGCAGGCTGCGCTGGCTCAGCACGCTGCCCACCGACCACGTGATGCAGGCCAGCGCAATGGCGATCAAGCCGGCCGGCGAGGCCTGGAAGCCCGCCCCCTGGGTCAGCATCAGCACGCCCGCCAGTCCCACCACGATGCCTGCCAGCTCCAGGCGTCCCGGCTTCACGCCGTACAGGCGGTTGAGTGCCGCGATGATGAGCGGCACGACGGCGATGAAGGCGACCACCAGGCCCGAGCCCACCGTGAGCTCGGCGTAGGCGGTGCCGCCCATGCCGCCGCCCAGCATCAGCGCGCCCACCACCAGCGCATGGCGCCACTGGCGCGCATCCGGCCAGGCCGCGCCGCGCCAGCGCATCCAGGCCATCAGCACGGCGCCTGCGAAGAGGAAGCGCGTGCCCATCTGGAAGAAAGGCGGAAAGCTCAGCAGCGCGAACTTGATGGCGAGGTAGGTCGACCCCCAGACCAGCCAGGTGGCCGCCAGGCACAGCAGCAGCAGGCCGGACAGCGGCGAGGAGGCGGGTGCGGCGCGGGAGGCGAGAGAGCTCATGGCGCGAGACGGTGTTGATTTTTGGTTGCTCATGGTATGAAGGCTGCGTCGTTCCTTCCATAGGATCTTCAAGGTTCTTGGCGGACAATGCCTTTCGTTTCTGGAATGAGGAGGTAATTCACCTTGAACATCGAAATCGATGCCCACGACAGCCGCATCCTCGCCGAGCTGCAGGCCGATGCCCGCCTGTCGATGGCCGAGCTGGGGCGCAGGGTCCACCTCAGCCAGCCGGCGGTGACCGAGCGCGTGCGCAAGCTCGAGTCGGCCGGCGTCATCACCGGCTACCGCGCGACCGTCGACCTGGGCCGCCTGGGCTACGGCATCCGCGCCGTCATCCGCATGGGCCGGGCGGAGTTCGCGCGGGTGTCCCGGCTGGTCCAGCAGACGCCCGAGGTGGTCAATGCCTACAACGTGACGGGCGAGGACAACTGGGTGCTCGAGATCGCGGTCATCGACGTGTCGCACCTCGACTCGGTGCTCAGCAAGTTCTGCGAGCTCACCGAGACGTCCACCGCCATCATCCTGAGCGCGGTGCGCCAGCACCAGCCCATGGGACCGGCGCGGCGCGAAGAGCTCAAGCCGGCGGCGAAGAAGAAGCGCACCGCCTGATACAGCTTGCAAGCATTGCGGCGCGCCGCGAGCGCGCAAGGCTCGTACCATCGAGCGTGATCGAAGCAGGTCGTGGCGATGAGAAACTGACGTCTCGTCCATGACCGTGCGAGCCCCCGCCCATGACCACGCCCGAGTTCTCGACCTGCGATCTCTGCGACCTGCACAAGAACGACGCCAGCGGCGCGTTCCGCGTGCTGGCGCCCGTGTTCCGCGACTTCGGCGCACGCCGCCGCTTCGCCGGGCCGGTCAGCACGGTCAAGTGCTTCGAGGACAACTCGCTGGTCAAGGCCGCGCTCGACGAGCCCGGCCGCCAGCGCGTGCTGGTGGTCGACGCGGGCGGTTCGCTGCGGCGCGCGCTGGTCGGCGGCAACCTGGGCTCGGCCGCCATGCGCAACGGCTGGGCCGGCGTCGTCGTGCACGGCTGCGTGCGCGATGCGGCCGAGCTGGCGCAGTGCGAGGTCGGCATCCGGGCGCTGGCGCTCATGCCGCTGCCCACCGAAAAGCGCAACACCGGCGAGCGCGACGTGCCGGTGCAGATCGATGGTGTCTGGGTGCGGCCGGGCGACTGGCTGTACGCCGACGAGGACGGCATGGTCGTGATGGCCGAACCGGCCTGAAGCGACTCACGAAAAGGCAGCTCCAGATGAACATTCGCGAGTTCGCCGAGCACACCGGGCTCACCGCCCACACGCTGCGCTACTACGAGCGCGTCGGCCTGATGGGCAACGTGGGGCGCGAGTCGAACGGCCACCGCGTCTACGGACCGCAGGACTCGCAATGGGTGACCTTCCTGCACCACCTGCGCGAGACCGGCATGTCGATCCGCGAGATGCAGCGCTACTGCGCCTTGCGCGAGCAGGGCGACACGACGGTCGCGGGGCGGCTGGCCCTCCTGGAGCGGCATGCGGAGAAGGTGGCGGGCCAGCTGCGCTCGCAGCACGAGCACCTGGCGCGGCTGCGCGAGACGGTGGCGGCCTACCAGGCCAAGTTGGCGCGCCAGGGGTTGCGCGGGGCCGATGCCGCCGCGACTACGGCTTCACCACCTCGAGCAGCCGATCCAGCCCACCGTCGTTGATCGCGACCATCGCCTGCTCGCGCACCTTGGGCTTGGCGTGGTAGGCCGCTGACAGGCCGGCCGATCCCATCATCGGCAGGTCGTTGGCGCCGTCGCCGATCGCGATCGCCTGGCGCGGATCGACCTGCAGCTGGGCGCAGGTGGCCAGCAGCATCTTTTTCTTCTCCTCGCCGTCGCAGATGTCGCCCCAGGGCTGGTCGACCATCTTCCCGGTGAGCCGGCCGTCGTGCACGCCCAGCACGTTGGAGCGGGTGAAGTCGAGGCCCAGGCGGTCGCGGATGCGATCGGTGAAGAAGGTGAAGCCGCCCGACACCAGCAGCGTCTTCAGGCCGGCCGCCTGCGCGGCGCGCACCAGGGTTTCGGCGCCGGGGTTGAGCTGCAGGCGCGTGTCATACACCTCGTGCAGCGCGCTCACCGGCACGCCTTCGAGCAGCGCGACGCGCTGGCGCAGGCTTTCCTTGTAGTCGGCGATCTCGCCGCGCATCGCGGCTTCGGTGATGGCAGCCACCTCGGCCTTGCGGCCGGCGGCAGCGGCGATCTCGTCGACGCATTCGATGTTGATCAGCGTCGAGTCCATGTCGAACGCGATCAGCTTGAAATCGGCGAGGCGAAGCGGCGGCGTGAAGCCCTTGACGACGAGGCCGGGGATGGAGGATGAAGACATGCGCTGAATTTTACGGGGGACCGCTTCCGCAGCCCGGGTGCAACCCGGGACCTCAAGCCGCCGCCGTCTGCGGCGTCCCCAGCGACCGCAACACGTCGCGAATGAGCTGCGCCCGTTCCTTGACCTCCGGCGTCTCCCTCTCGATGCGCAGCTTGTCATTGCCCGCCAGCTTGATGTGCCGGTTCTTCTGCACCAGCTGGATGATGCGGGCGGCGTCGACCGGTGGATTCGGCCGGAAGCTGATGACCATCAGCCGCGGCGCCGCATCGATCTTCATCACGCCATACGGCTTGGCCAGCACGCGCAGCCGGTGCACGTCGAACAGGGTCTGGCCCTGCGCCGGCAGCTTGCCGAAGCGGTCGGTGATCTCCTCGAGCATGGCGTCGATCTGCTCCGGCTTGTCGGCCGTGGCCAGGCGCTTGTACAGCGACAGCCGGGTGTGCACGTCGCCGCAGTAGCTGTCGGGCAGCAGCGCAGGCGCATGCAGGTTGATCTCGGTGGTCGCGGACAAGGGCGACAGCAGGTCGGGCTCGCGGCCCGCCTTCAGCGAGCGCACCGCCTCCGACAGCATGTCGTTGTAGAGCTGGAAGCCGACCTCCATCATGTTGCCGCTCTGGTTCTCGCCCAGCACCTCGCCGGCGCCGCGGATCTCCAGGTCGTGCATGGCGAGGTAGAAGCCCGAGCCCAGCTCCTCCATCTGCTGGATCGCTTCCAGGCGCTGCGCCGCCTGCTTGGTCAGGCCCTCGACGTCAGGGACCAGCAGGTAGGCATAGGCCTGGTGATGCGAGCGGCCAACGCGCCCGCGCAGCTGGTGCAGCTGCGCCAGGCCGAACTTGTCGGCCCGGCTGATCACGATGGTGTTCGCGCTGGGCACGTCGATGCCGGTCTCGATGATGGTCGAGCACAGCAGCACGTTGTGGCGCTGGGCCACGAAGTCGCGCATCACCGACTCGAGCTGGCGCTCCGGCATCTGGCCGTGGGCGACCGCGATGCGCGCCTCGGGCAGCAGGGCGGCCAGCTTCTCGCGCCGGTTCTCGATGGTCTCGACCTCGTTGTGCAGGAAGTAGACCTGCCCGCCGCGCTTGAGCTCGCGCAGCACCGCCTCGCGGATGGTGCCGGTGGACTCGTTGCGCACGAAGGTCTTGATCGCCAGGCGGCGCTGCGGCGCAGTGGCGATGACGCTCAGGTCGCGCAGGCCCTCCAGCGCCATGCCCAGCGTGCGCGGGATGGGCGTGGCGGTGAGCGTGAGCACGTCGACCTCGGCGCGCATCGCCTTGATCGCCTCCTTGTGGCGCACGCCGAATCGGTGCTCCTCGTCGATCACCAGCAGGCCCAGGCGCTTGAACTTCACGCTCTGGCTGATGAGCTTGTGCGTGCCGATCACGATGTCGATGCTGCCCTCGGCCAGGCCATCGAGCGCGACCTTGACCTCCTTGGCAGAGCGAAAGCGCGACAGCTCGGCGACCTTCACCGGCCACTTGCCGAAGCGGTCCGAGATGTTCTGGTAGTGCTGCTCGGCGAGCAGCGTCGTCGGCGCGAGGATCGCGACCTGCTTGCCGGCATGCACCGCGACGAAGGCGGCGCGCAACGCGACCTCGGTCTTGCCGAAGCCGACATCGCCGCAGACCAGGCGGTCCATGGGCTGCGGCGACACCATGTCCTGGATCACGGCATGGATGGCGGCCTGCTGGTCCGGCGTCTCCTCGAAGCCGAAGCTCGCGGCGAAGGCCTCGTAGTCGTGCGGCGAGAAGCGGAAGGCGAAGCCCTCGCGTGCGGCGCGGCGCGCGTAGAGGTTGAGCAGCTCGGCGGCGGTGTCGCGCACCTGCTCGGCGGCCTTGCGCTTGGCACGGTCCCACTGCCCCGAGCCCAGCTTGTGCAGCGGCGCTTCCTCGGCGCTGACGCCGGTGTAGCGGCTGATGAGGTGCAGCTGCGCCACCGGCACGTACAGCGTCGCCTTGTCGGCGTACTCGAGGTGCAGGAACTCGCTGGGGCCGTCGCCGAGGTCGATGTTCATCAGCCCGACGTAGCGGCCGATGCCGTGGTTGACATGCACCACCGGGTCGCCGACCTTCAGCTCCGACAGGTCCTTGATCAGCGCGTTGACGTCGCTGACCTGCTCCTGCTTGCGCCGGCGGCGCGCGGTCGGCGAGGTGGCGAAGAGCTCCGTCTCGGTGACGAACTGGATCGCCTTGCCGGCCTCGGGCTCATGCCAGAAGAATCCCTCGGCCAGCGGCGCCGCGGCGATCGCGAAGTGCTCGTCGCCCGCTTCGAACTCGGCCAGGCTGGCGACGCTTGGCGGCTCGATCTTGTTGTCCCGCAGCAGCTCCAGCAGGCTCTCGCGCCGGCCTTCGCTCTCGGCGACGATGAGCACGCGATGGGGCGTGGTGCCCACGTGCAGCTGCAGCTTCCTCAGCGGCTCGGGCGCCCCGCGATCCACGCCGAGGTCGGGCAGCGGACGCGCCCAATCGACCGGGTCCTTGCCGCGCACGGCCAGCGTGGCATGGGCGCCCGTCAGCGTGAAGAAAGCCTCGGGCTTGAGGAACAGCTCCTCGGGCGGGAGGATGGGCCGCTCCTTGTCGTGCTGCAGGAAGCGGTGGCGCTCGCGGGTGTCGGTCCAGAAGCGCTGCAAGGCGTCGTCGACTTCACCGTGCAGGGCCAGCACGGCCGCGTCACCCAGGTAGTCGAAGAGGGTCGCGGTGCTGTCGAAGAACAGCGGCAGGTAGTACTCGATGCCGGCGGTGGCGATGCCCGCCGCCATGTCCTTGTACAGGCGCACCTTGGTCGGGTCGCCCTCGACCTTCTCGCGCCAGCGCGCGCGGAAGGCGGTGCGCGCCTCGTCGTCCATCGGGAACTCGCGGCCCGGCAGCAATCGCACTTCCGGGACCGGGTAGAGGCTGCGCTGGCTGTCCGGATCGAAGGTGCGGATGGAGTCGACCTCGTCGCCGAACAGGTCGACCCGGTAAGGCAC
Source organism: Piscinibacter sp. (assembly GCA_036377015.1). Classification (GTDB taxonomy): domain Bacteria; phylum Pseudomonadota; class Gammaproteobacteria; order Burkholderiales; family Burkholderiaceae_C; genus Albitalea. The sequence continues at coordinate 6,242 of DASUZE010000034.1, forward strand.
CGGCGAGCCCATCGGGAACAGGTCGATCAGGCCGCCGCGTACCGCGTATTCGCCGGGCGACACGACCTGGCTCACGTGGGTGTAGCCGGCCAGCGTGAGCTGCGCCTTCAGCGCCGCTTCGTCGAGGCGCTCCTTCTGCTTGAAGTGAAAGGTGTAGGCGGCCAGGAAGCTGGGCGGCGCCAGGCGCACCAAGGCGGTCGACGCGGGCAGCAGCACCACGTCGACCTCGCCCTGGCGGATGCGCCACAGCGTGGCCAGGCGCTCGGAGATGAGGTCCTGGTGGGGCGAGAAGGTGTCGTAGGGCAGGGTCTCCCAGTCGGGGAACACGGCCACGCGCAGGTCCGGTGCGAAGAAGCCGATCTCGCCCTCGAGCCGCTGCGTGTCGGCAGGCTCGGCGGTGACGATGGCGGTGAGCTTCTTCTGCGCGGCCTGCGACTGGGCGAAGCGCGCCAGCAGCAGTGCGTCGGCCGAGCCGACGGGGCGCGGCAGGGTGAAGCGTTTTCCGGGGGCGATGGAAGGGATCTGCATCGAGCGAAGGGACCAAAGCAAATCGCCCCGGAGGTGCTTCCCACGGGGCGATGCAAGCGGGTGAATTATAGAATTCGGCGCCGTTCGCCCCCGCCATGACGTCCCCATCGCCATCCCGCTTTCATGCCCTCGTGCCCTGCGCCGGCAGCGGGTCGCGCTCGGGCCGGTCCGGGCCCAAGCAGTACGCCGATCTGGCCGGCCGCAGCGTGGTCGGCCACACGCTCGCGGCGCTGGCGCAGGTGCGGCGATTGCATCAGGTTCTGGTGGTGCTGAGCCCGGACGACGCCGAATTCGAATCGCGCGTCCCCGGGTTCGGCGGCAGCGTCGCGCGCTGCGGCGGCGAGACGCGCGCGCAGACCGTGGCCAACGGCCTCGCCGAACTGGCGCGCCAGGGCGCCCCGGCCGACGACTGGGTCCTGGTCCACGACGCCGCGCGCTGCCTCGTTCGCGCGGAGTGGATCGACGCGCTGATCGACGCCTGTTCGGACGACGCGGTGGGGGGTCTGCTGGCGCTGCCGCTGGCCGACACCTTGAAGGACGAGCGGGACGGGCGCGTCGCCGCCACCCTGGACCGCAGGGGCAAGTGGCAGGCGCAGACGCCGCAGATGTTCCGCCTCGGCCTCCTGCGCGACGCGCTCGCGCGCGCCGGCGCCGACGTGACCGACGAAGCGAGCGCAATCGAGGCCTGCGGCTTGTCGCCGCGGCTGGTGTGCGGCTCGCTGGAGAATTTCAAGCTCACCTTCCCGCCCGATTTCGAACTGGCGGAGCGCCTCCTGAGGACACGCTGAATGACCACCCGACCGCCCGTTCCGCGTTTTCGCATCGGCGAGGGCTGGGACGTTCACGCGCTGGTGACGGGCCGCCCGCTCATCCTCGGCGGCGTGGAGGTCCCGCACACCCACGGGCTGCAGGGCCACTCGGACGCCGACGCGCTGTGCCATGCGATCACCGACGCGCTGTTCGGCGCCTTGGCCATGGGCGACATCGGGCATCACTTTCCCGACACCGACGAGCGCTTCAAGGGCGCGGATTCGCTGGCCCTGCTCGCCGAAGCCGCGCGCCGCGTGCGCGCGGCCCACTGGCACATCGCCAACGTCGACAGCACCATCGTCGCGCAGGCACCCAGGATGGCGCCGCACATTCCGGCGATGCGCCAGCGCTTGTCGACGGCGATGGGGGTGGCGCTGGATCAGGTGAGCGTGAAGGCGAAGACGGCGGAGAAGATGGGGCCGGTGGGTGAGGGCCAGGCGATCGAAGCCAGCGCCGTGTGCCTGCTGTTCCGCCCGTAGCCCGGGTGCAACCCGGGTTGCACCCGGGCTACGGGGCCTTCTTCAGCCGGATGTGCGCGATGAGGCCACCCTCGGCCGCATTCGCGATCTCGAAGGTGCCGCCCATGCGCTGCACCGCCTTCTCGACGATGGCCAACCCCAGTCCGGCCCCCGTCGCCGCGGTGCGCGCCGCATCGCCGCGGAAGAACGGCGTCGTCAGCTGCGCGATCTTCTTCGGGTCGACGCCCGGCCCGTGGTCGCGCACGCTGAGGATCACCCACGGCCCGGTGCGCGCATAGCTCACGGTCACGCGCGCGATGCCCGTGTCCGTCGATCGTCCGTAGCGCCTTGCGTTCTCGAACAGGTTCTGCAGCACCCGCCCGAGCTCGGTCTCGTCGGCCATCACCTTGGTGTCGATGGCCACGCGTGAGGTGATGCGGATCTGGCTGGGGTCGCGGAAGGCCGACATCTCGCGGTCGACCAGGCTGGACAGGTGCACCGGGGTCAGCCGCACCTCGCCCGGGCGGGCGTAGTCCATGAACTTGTCGATGATGGCGTCGAGCTGGTCGATGTCCATCGCCATGTTGCGCTTGGCCTCGTCGTCGTCGACGCTCATCTCGGCCTCGAGACGCAGTCGGGCCAGCGGCGTGCGCAGGTCGTGCGAGATGCCGGCCAGCATGACCGCGCGGTCTTCCTCCACCTTGGCGAGCTCGCGCGCCATGCGGTTGAAGCCCATGTTGACCTGGCGGATCTCGCTGGTCAGCGTGTTCTCGTCCAGGCGCGAATCGAACTCGCCTTCGCGGATGCGGCTGGCCGCGAAGGACAGGTCGCGCAGCGGCTGGTTGATGAGCCGGGCGATGGCCACCGAGCCCAGCACCGTGGCGACCAGCGCGATGCCGACCCACACCACCAGCGTGGTCCAGGTGATGGGCTGCATGCGCGTCGGGTCGGCCTGCAGCCAATACGGGTCCTTGTCGAAGGAGAAGCCCACCCACAGGCCGGACGCGCCGTTGACGTCACTGGCCACCAGGGTGTCGGGCCCCAGGCGCGAGCGCAGCTCCTGGCCGATGGCGCGGGTGAAGCGGTCGATCTCGTAAGGCTCCCACTTGTCGGTCGGCTCGCGCGGCTGCAGGCGCATCGACTCCTGGTTCTGCATGCTCTTGATGAGCGCGACGCGGTTGATGCCGTCGGTGCTGCGCAGCGCGGCGCGCGACAGGTTCACCAGGCTCGCGATCTGCTGGGCCGCCTGCACCGCGCGCGGCTCGAACTCCATCGCGCGGAAGGTCTGCGTCCAGGCGAACACGCCGCCGGCGAGCAGGATGGCCAGGAGAAAGAAGGTGCGCCAGAACAGGCTGAGCGCAACGTGCTTGCGGGCCATCGAGCGGCGGGGAGTGATGGGGGCTGAAATCTAGCAGAGGCAGGCAAGAAAACGGCCCCGCGGGTGGGGGCCGATGTCTCGATCGGAACGTTCAGGCAGTGCCGTCCGGAACGAACACGTAGCCCACGCCCCAGACCGTCTGGATGTAGCGCGGCTGCGCCGGATCGGGCTCGATCATCTTGCGCAGGCGCGAGATCTGCACGTCCAGGCTGCGGTCGAAGGGCTCGAACTCGCGGCCGCGAGCCAGCTGGGCCAGCTTGTCGCGCGACAGCGGCTGGCGCGGATGTCGCACCAGGGCCTTGAGCATCGAGAACTCGCCGGTGGTGAGCGCGATCTGCTCGCCGTCCTTGGACAGGCGGCGCAGCGCCAGGTCGAACTCGAACGGACCGAAGGTGACGGTCTGCGCTTCCTTGGCCGGGGCGCCGGGTGCCTCGAGGGAAGGGCGGCGACGCAGCACGGCGTGGATGCGCGCCAGCAGCTCGCGCGGGTTGAAGGGCTTGGGCAGGTAGTCGTCGGCGCCGACTTCCAGGCCGACGATGCGGTCGACGTCTTCCACCTTCGCGGTGAGCATGATGATGGGCGTGACATCGTTGGCCGCGCGCAGGCGGCGGCAGATCGACAGGCCGTCTTCGCCGGGGAGCATCAGGTCGAGCACGATCAGGTCGACCGTCTCGCGGGTCAGCACGCGGTTGAGCGCCTTGGCGTCTTCCGCCAGCAGCACTTCGAATCCTTCCTGGGTCAGGTAGCGCCGCAGCAGGTCCCGGATGCGGGCGTCATCGTCGACGACGACGACTCGGTCGGCACGGGCGGTGGGTGCGGTGGTCATGGGCAACTCCAAATTTGTAACCGTGGCATTTTGCGCAGGTTTACCGACCCATTTTGGTCGGTCTGACCCCCTGTTACAAGTCTTGCCTTCGTCCGCTTGAAGGTCTCCACCCCTTGACGGCTGACGGGCCGTACAACGTCTCGTCAGCCACAACCGCAACCCCGTTTCATGAACCCGAAGATGCAGAAATTGATCCTTGCCGCGACGCTTTCCGGCGCCGCGCTGGCCGTCCACGCCGAAACGCCGCCGCCATCCGGCGTCGTCAACATCACCGCCACCGCGGCGGTCGAGGTGGCGCGCGACCTCATGTCGGTGACGCTCGGCACCACCCGCGAAGGACCCGACGCCAACGCCGTGCAGACCGCACTCAAGCAGGCGCTGGACGCGGCGCTCGCCGAAGCGCGCAAGGTCGCCAAGCCGGGCCAGGTCGACGTCCAGACGGGGCAGTTCACGCTGCAGCCGCGCTACACGAACAAGGGTCAGGCCTCGGGATGGCAAGGGACCGCCGAGCTCCTGGTCGAAGGCCGCGACATGGCCGCCATCGCACAGCTCACGGGGCGCATCTCGACGCTCACCATCGCCCGTGTCAGCCAGGGCCTGTCGCGCGAGCTGCGCGAGAAGACCGAGGGCGAGGTCGCGGCGCAGGCCATTGCACGCTTTCGCGCCAAGGCCGCCGACTACGCCAAGGCCTTCGGCTACAGCGGCTACCTGATCCGCGAGGTCAACGTGTCGTCGACCGAGCCGCCTAGCGGTCCGGTGCCGATGATGCGCATGCAGATGAAGGCGTCCGCCGAAGACGCGGCGCTGCCGGTCGAGGCCGGCAAGGCGCCCGTGCTGGTCAGCGTGTCGGGAACGGTGCAGATGATGAAGTGAGCCGGCTCACTGCGCGGCCCAGCCGCCGTCGACATTCCAGGCGGCGCCGCGCACGTTGTCCGCGGCAGGCGAAACCAAAAATACTGCCAGCTCGCCCAGCTGTTCAGGCGTGACGAACTGCAAGGACGGTTGCTTTTCCGCCAGCAGGTCGACGCGCGCCTTCTCGACCGGGATGCCTTCCCGGGCGGCGCGGTCGTCGATCTGCTTTTGCACCAAGGGGGTGAGCACCCAGCCCGGGCAGATCGCGTTCACGGTGATGCCGCTGGTCGCCGTCTCCAGGGCCACCGCCTTGGTGAAGCCCACAATGCCGTGCTTGGAGGCGACATAGGCCGACTTCTGCGCCGATGCCACCAGGCCGTGGGTGGAGGCGAGGTTGATGATGCGGCCCCAGTTCTTGCGCCGCATCGACGGAATCGCCAGGCGGGTGGTGTGGAAGGCCGAGCTGAGGTTGATCGCGATGATCGCGTCCCACTTCTCGACGGGGAAGTCCTCGACCGGCGCCACGTGCTGGATGCCGGCGTTGTTGACCAGGATGTCGACGCCGCCGAACTCGCGCTCGGCGTATCCCATCATGTCGGCGATGTCGGCGGGCTTGCTCATGTCGGCGCCGTGGTAGCCGACCTTCACGCCCAGCGCCGCGACCTGCGCCTTCGGGCCTTCGACGTCGCCGAATCCATTGAGCACGATGCTCGCGCCCTGGCGCGCCAGGCTCTGTGCGATCCCCAGGCCGATGCCGCTGGTGGAGCCGGTGACGAGAGCGCATTTACCTTTGAGCATGGGCAGTTCTCCTGTTGATACGATGCATTATCGAAGACGGAACGAGTGCGCCATGCCTGAACCCCGCTTGAACCATGTGCAGTGCCTGGACACGCGCGGCCTTCATCGCATGGCGTACTGGGAGTGGGGCGATCGCGCCAATCCGCGCGTGCTGGTGTGCGCGCACGGCCTGTCGCGCCAGGGCCGCGATTTCGACAGCCTCGCGACTGCGATGGCGGGCGAATACCGGGTCGTCGCGCCCGATGTCGTCGGCCGCGGCCAATCCGACTGGCTGTCCGACCCCATCGGCTACGTGCTGCCGACCTACATGGCCGACATGGTCACGCTGCTGGCCCGCCTCGATGCGCAGTCGGTGCACTGGGTGGGCACGTCGATGGGCGGCCTGATCGGGCTCGGGCTCGCCTCCTTCCAGCAGACGCCCATCGCGAAGCTGGTGCTCAACGACGTCGGACCGACCATCCAGCCCGATGCGCTGCAGCGCATCGGCAGCTACCTCGGCCTGCCCCAGCGCTGGGCCACGCTGGAAGACGCCGCCGACTACATGCTGAGCATTTCGCAAGGCTTCGGCACCCACAGCCGCGAGCAGTGGCTGGCCCTCACGCGGCCCATGCTCAAGGCCGACGGCGACGGATTCAAGCCCCACTACGACCCGGCCATCGCCGTGCCGTTTCGCGCCATCACGCCCGAGCTGGCGGCGGCGAGCGAGGCCGCGCTGTGGAAGGCCTACGACGCCATCGCCTGCCGGACGCTGCTGCTGCGCGGCGCCGACTCGGACCTGCTCACCCGCGAGACCGCGCAGGCCATGACGCAGCGCGGCCCGCGCGCGCAGCTGCACGAGTTCCCGGCGGTGGGACACGCGCCCATGCTGAGCGTGCCCGAGCAGATCGCGGTCGTGCGGGAGTTCCTCCTGGCCCCATGAAGACCGGCGTGCTCGAGGCGCAGGCCAGCGCCGCGCCCATCGTCCAGCTCGTCGACGAGCACGTGGTCGACGAGGCGGCGCAGCTCGCGCGCGCCCGCGCCTTCGCCGAGCCGCTGCTGTCGGGCCAGCCGCTGGACACCGGCGAGGACGCGCTGGCCCATGCCGACGGCGTCGCGGCCGTCCTCGAGCACATCGGCGCGGCGCCGTCGATGCGGGCCGCCGCCTACCTCGTCTATGCCGGCGATTTCCTCAACAAGCCCGAGGAGGTGGTGGCCAAGGCCTTCGGTGCATCGCACGCGAGCCTGGTCTCCAACACGCGCAAGCTGGTGCAGATCCAGCGGGCCGCTCGCGAAGCCAAGGTGGGCGAAGACCAGCGCGCCCAGCAGACGGAGCGGGTGCGCAAGATGCTGCTCGCCTTCTCGCGCGACCTGCGGGTGGTGCTGCTGCGCCTGGCCTCGCGCCTGCAGACGCTGCGCTGGTTCGCCGCGAGCAAGCAGCCCTGTCCGCAGGTGCTGGCGCGCGAGTCGATGCAGGTGTTCGCCCCGCTGGCCAACCGGCTGGGAATCTGGCAGATCAAGTGGGAGGTCGAGGACCTGTCGTTCCGCTTCCTGCAGCCCGACGACTATCGCCGCGTCGCGCGCCTGCTCGACGAGACGCGGGTCGAGCGCGAGGAGCGCGTCGAGGCGTTTCGCGCGCAGCTGTCGCGCCAGCTGCAGGCCCATGGCCTGAAGGCGCAGGTGCAGGGCCGGCCCAAGCACCTGTACAGCATCTGGAAGAAGATGCAGGGCAAGGACCTGGACTTCCCGCGCATCTTCGACGTGCGCGCCATGCGCGTCATCGTCGACAACGTGCCCGATTGCTACGCCGTGCTGAGCCGCGTGCACGAGCTGTATCGCGCGGTGCCGGGCGAGTTCGACGACTACATCGCCCGGCCCAAGCCCAACGGCTACCAGTCGCTGCACACGGTGGTGCTGGACGAGGACGATCGCGCGGTCGAGGTGCAGATCCGCACCCGGGCCATGCACGACCACGCCGAGCACGGCGTCGCGGCGCACTGGGCCTACAAGGAAGCGGGCGTGAAGGGCTATGCGGGCGTGGCCGCCGGCGGCGACTTCGACGCGCAGGTGGCCGAGGCGCGCAAGGCGGTGCTGCGCCAGCTGCTGGCCTGGGAGCGCGATTTCGCCGGCCAGGAAGTGCAGCAGGGCGCGGGCGCCGGCGACGCGGTGTTCGACGACCGCATCTACGTCTTCACGCCCGATGCCGCCGTCGTCGAGCTGCCGGCCGGCGCGACGCCCATCGACTTCGCCTACGCGGTGCACACCGACCTCGGGCACCGCTGCCGCGGCGCCAAGGTCGACGGCGTGATGGTGCCGCTGAACACGTCGCTGAAGAGCGGCCAGACCGTCGAAGTGACGACGGTGAAGGAGGGCGGGCCGTCGCTCGATTGGCTGAACCCGGAGCTCAACTACCTGCGCAGCACGCGCTCGCGATCCAAGGTGCGCGCCTGGTTCAACGCCCTGGCCTTGTCGGACACCATCGCGCGCGGCCGCGAGGCGGTCGAGAAGCTGCTGCAGCGCGAAGGCAGGACGGCGATCAAGCTCGACGACCTGGCCACCCAGCTGGGCTTTCGGAATGCCGATGCGCTGTTCGAGGTGGTCGGCAAGGACGAGTTCTCGCTGCGCCACATCGAGCTGCTGCTGCGGCCGGCCGAGCCGCTGCCCACGCCCGACGAGGTCATCGCGCTCAAGCGCCCGAGCGGCGGCGGCGAGTCGCCCAAGGGCGGTGTGCTGGTGGTGGGCGTCGAGTCGCTGATGACGAGCCTGGCGCGCTGCTGCCGTCCGGCGCCGCCCGACACGATCAGCGGCTACGTGACGCGCGGCAAGGGTGTCGCGATCCACCGCGCCGACTGCAGCAACTTCCGCGAGATGGCGGCGCGCTCGCCGGAGCGCATCATCGCGGTCACCTGGGGCGCGCCGCGCAGCGACAAGGCCGCGCTGTACCCGGTGGACGTGATGGTCGAGGCCGCCGACCGCCAGGGCCTGCTGCGCGACATCTCCGAAGTGTTCGCCAAGGAGAAGATGAACGTCACCGGCGTGAAGACGCAGACCGTGCGCGACGCGCAGGGAGGAACGGCGTGGATGACCTTCACCGTCGAGGTGGCCGACTCGGCGCGGCTGGCGCAGGTCCTGCAGCTGGTGGCGCGCGTGAGCGGCGTGCGGGCGGCGCGTCGGAAGTGAGCTGCGGATCTGCTGATATACTCCAAGGCTTCGCAGGCGCGTAGCTCAGCTGGTTAGAGCACCACCTTGACATGGTGGGGGTCGTTGGTTCGAGTCCAATCGCGCCTACCAAATTCGGTAGACAGTTCAAGCACTTGGCGGAAACGCCAAGTGCTTTTTTCTTGGTGGTACCAAGAAAGTACCCGCGACAGCCAGACTGGAATCGCCATGCACCTTCAAGTACCCATCACCATTGCGGACGAGCTCGACGAGCAGATCGTGGACTCGACCGGATCTCTGGACCTCGCAAGCGGCGAGATCCATGAAGTGACCTACTCCAACTACGACGTCAAGGCCAAAGGCATTCCGGCGGCGCTGCCTGACTACGCCTTCACCAGCGGCAAGCTGTCCCATGCCGGGAAGGACGTGGAGTTCAGCGTACAGGTCGACCCCTTCAGCGGGCGCTACAGCGTCACGGCCAACGAACTGCTCGACATCAAGGTCCGCGCCGCCAAGCTCTTCGCCGGGATCCAGGGCAAGGACCTGGCGAGCGTCGGCGGCCATTCAGGCACGTCGCGCAGAGATATTCACTGACACGAGCGAGCAGGCGCACAGCGCCAGCAGCCCTCGACGCGACATTTGAGGATGGCTGTGCCCAGCAAGCCCTCTCCTCAGCGGCCATTGCCGGCCCGGTTGCGGACAGTCAGAGCTTCGCCGGTCATCCGACACTCGATGCGCCTGGTGATGAACCACAGAGAACGCTGAGAACGCAGAGCAAAGACGATTTCAATTTGATCTCTGCGTTCTCAGCGTTCTCTGTGGTTAGTCATGAACCTCACGCGAAATGGCCGCTCTCGCATCGCAGCGACCGACCGCAACGGGTCCGACAACAGACCGAGGTTGGAACGCACCGTGCGCGGCGTATCGAGTGCAGCGCATCACGCACTGCACCCGATGACGATTTACAGCGCTGCGTCCTTCAGCTTCTTCAGCGCGCGAGACTTGATTTTCACGGTTGCAGGCTTGGCTGCGAACCAGCGCTCCTCGCCGGTGAACGGGTCCTTGCCAAAGCGCTTCTTCTTGGCCGGAATGCTCTGCGCCGTCACTTTCAGCATGCCCGGCAGCGTGAACTCGCCCAGGCCCTTCTTGTTGACCGAGGCCAGGATGGTCGCCTCGAGCGCGGCGAGCACCGCCTTCACTGCCTTGGGTTCAACGCCTGCATGCTCGGCCAAATGAGCGTTCAGGGCCGTCTTGTTGAGTGCGGTCTTGATGGGCTTGAGGGCCGTCACGGGCTTTGCCGTGGCTGTCTTTGCCGGAGCAGAGGCCTTGGTGGCTTTCTTCGACGGAGCGACCTTGGTCGTCTTCTTTGCAGTTGCCATGGGTACTTGGTTGGTTGAAGTCATGACGTCGCCGCGGGTGCGGAAACGCCGCGCATTCTATGGGTCGGCCTGCGCCAGCCTTGCGACCGAAGCTCCGAGGGCGATCACCGATAATTCGTCCCGGTCTCATCGCACGACGAATCGCGTGCCCCGCCCGCCCTCCGCCTCCAACCCCGTCCGCCTCCGTTTCGACGACTTCGAGCTCGATGAGGCGAATGCCTGGCTGCTGCGCGGCGGCAAGGCGGTCGCGCTCGCGCCCACGCCCTTCAGCCTGCTGTGCGCGCTGGCGCGCCACCCCGGCGCCCTGTTGACGAAAGACGCGCTGCTCGACGCGGTGTGGGGCCACCAGTTCGTCAGCGAGTCGGTGCTGAAGACCGCCATCAGCGACCTGCGCACCACGCTCGGCGACAACCCCCGCGAGCCGCGCTTCATCGAAACGGTGCCGCGGCGAGGCTACCGCTTCATCGCGGTTCCGGCCGCTGCGCCCGCGCCACCGCAAGCGCCCACCGTGGGCGTGTTCACCGGTCCGAGCGAGTCGCCATCGTTCGTCGGTCGTGCCGATCCGGTCGCCCGGCTGCGCCGCGCCTGGAGCCAGGCCTGCGGCGGCCGGCGGGCCGTCGTGTGGGTGGCCGGCGAGCCGGGCATCGGCAAGACCACGCTCGTCGAGCACTTCGTGGCAGGCCTGGGAGGCGCTCCGATCGCGCGCGGGCAGTGCGTGGAGCACTACGGCACCGGCGAGCCCTATCTGCCCGTCCTGGAGGCGCTGGCCGAGCTGTGCCGCAAGGACGCCGACCTGCCCGCGCTGCTGCGCACCGTGGCGCCGACCTGGCTGCTGCAGCTGCCATGGCTCGGCACCTCGAACGAACGTGATGCATTGCGGCGGGAACTGGCCGGCGTCGGTCCCGAGCGCATGTTGCGGGAGATGGGCGAGCTGCTGGACCGCTACACCGCGCAGCGGCCGCTGCTCCTGGTGACGGAAGACCTGCACTGGAGCGACCGCGCGACCATCCAGCTCATCGACCACGTCGCGCGGCGGCGCGGCAACGCCGGCCTGATGTGGCTGGCGACCTTCCGCGTGGCCGAGGTGGTGGCGACGGACCATCCGCTCAACCCGTTGCGGCGCGAGCTGCGCCTGCACCGGCTGTGCGAGGAGATCGTGCTCGACCCGTTCTCCGAGACCGAGGTCGCCGACTACATCGCGCAGCGTTCGCCGTCGCTCGCGCGCGACGAGGCCTTCGTGCGTGCGCTGCATGAGCGCACCGATGGCGTGCCGCTGTTCGTCTCGTCGGTCATCACCGAGGTGATGGAACGCACGGACGAGAGCGCCCGCGCGCAGGTGCGCCTCGCGGCGGTGGCCGTGCCGGAGAATCTCGCGGCCATCATCGACCACTACATCGACCGGCTCGGCAGCGAGCAGCGCGTGCTGCTCGCGGCAGCCGCGGTCTGCGGGGTGGAGTTCCGGGTCGACACGCTGGCGCTGGCCCTGGGGCGCGACATCGCTTCGGTGGCGCTGGCCTGCGACGAGCTGATGCGCGAGCACGTGTGGCTCGCGCCGCCGCGTGTCGGAGAGGACAGCGATGCGCTGCAGCTGCCGCATTCGTTCAAGCATGCGCTGTTCCGCCAAGTGCTGTACGACCGCACCCCCCCGTCGGCACGCATGCAGCTGCACCGCGCAGTGGGCGCAGCCCTCGAACGCGAGCAGGCCAGCGGCGTGGCGGTCCCCGCCGCGGAGCTGGCCATGCACTTCGACCGCGGGCGGCAGCCGATGGCCGCGCTGCGCTGCTACGCCGAGGCGGCCGAAGCGGCGCTGCTGAACTTCAGCCCCGCGGCCTGCATGGGCCTGGCCGAACGCGCGCGCGCCCTGGTGCCGCTGGCGCCGGCGGGGGCCGAACGCGACGCGCTGGAGCTCACGCTGGCGACGCTGCACGGCATGTCGACCTTCCATTCGCTCGGTGTGGGCTCGGAGGCCATGACCGCGTTCGAGCGTGGCTACGCGCTGCTGGCCGGCGTGCCCGGGCACCCGATGCGCGGGCGCCTGCTGCATGGGTTCGGCTACGTGGCGAATCTGCGCGGCGAGTACGTGGAGGCGCTCGTGGTCGCGAAGCGGGCGGAAGCGCTCGCGGCCGTGTCGGACGATCCGCAGCTGATGCTGGTCGCGTGTTTCCTGCACGGCGAGGCCCATCATCTGCAGGGCCGCACGCAGGCGGCCCGGTCATGGATGGAGCGCGGGCTCGCGATCGCCGAGACGCTCGACCTTGCCGCGAACGAAGTGTTCGCAGCAGACCCGCAAGTCACCTTGCTCGGGATGCTGGCCATCGATCTCGTCCGTGGCGGTCTGGTGCAACAGGGCCGGGCCATGGCGCAGCGGGCGCATGCGCGCGCCACCGAGTTGCGGCAGCCGATGACGCGCCTCGTCGCGGCGTGGCAGGAGGCGCTCCTGGAGGTGCGCCTGGGCAGCGCCGATCGTCTCGCCACCCTCGCCGACGAGATGCAGGCCCTGGTCGACGAGTTCTCGCTCGCGCACGGCCAGACGGCATGCCAGTGGTTCCGCGGCTGGGCCGAGGCGCGCAAGGGCCGCCCGCAGGAGGGCCATCGGCTGATCCGCGAGGCCTGCGAACAGAACATGCGCCTCGGCATGCGCGCCGGCGCCAGCGAGGTGCTCGGCTATGCGGCGGAAGCGCTGCTGCTGGCCGGCGATGTGCAGGGCGCGCAGGCGCAGCTGCAGGAGGCGCTGCAGATCGCCGACGAGCTGGGCGAGGGCGTGTACCTGCCGCAACTGCTGCTGCTGCAGGCGGCGATCGCCCGCGCACAGGGGAGGCCCGATGCGGGCGCCGCTTCGGCCCGCAGCGCCGTCGAGCTGGCGCGAGTGCAGGAAGCGCCATGGCTGGAGCTGCTGGCCCTGGTGGACCTGTGCGCCCACCACGATGTCGCGCCCCAGGAGCGCGGGGCGTTGACGGGGCTGCTGGGGCAACTGCCCGAAACCGAAGGCACCGAGCTGGTGGAGCGCGCACGCTCACTGCTGCAGCTTGCAAAGCCCACGTGACTCGTCGCCCAAGACGGGCGACTCTCGGATGACCCCCGCGCTGCCGCAGCGCAAGCGCTGAAACGCGGCATCGCGCGGGCGCGCTCACGGAACAGCCACGCAACGGCGACCGTATCCCGACCACGGTCGGCGTGCCGCGACCTAGGCTCGTCTCTATCGATTTACGAACGACGAGCCGAGCATGAAGGATCGCGACACACACCCCGCCTTCGTATTGCACTTTTCACGCCTGTTCGGCGTCGGCCCTGCGCTGAGCTTCCCGTGTGATGGCGCCGGCAGGGTCGATCTCGACAGCCTGGGGGAGCGCGCGCGCTGCAACTATTTCTATGCCCGCGCCGTGACCGGACGGGAATTCGCGATGCCGTCCGTGCAGCCGATGGCACTCGAATGAACAAGTCGCGTGCTCGCGAGCGCTGTCGCGACCGAAGCTCGACCTTTCGCTGACGACTCCGCCAGGGGGCCGGCCTACGCTGTGGCCGAGTCTTCTTGATCCCTTGGTCTGCGATGGTCCTGAACCCTGAATCCAAATACCCGAACCGCCGAACCTACGTGCTGAAGCTGCGCGCCGACGCCACGCCGGGGGCCGTGGCGGGCCGCCTCGAGAACCTGGTCACCGGGCGCCAGTGCGAGTTCTCGTCTGCCGAAGAGCTGTTGGCGTCGATCGTCCACGACCTCTCGTCGGCGAGCGAGGCCCCATCCGTCAATGAGTGAGCGCTCGAAATGCCGACCGAACGGCGACCCAACGCTGACGACTCCGCACGCCCCGAGCCCTACGCTGACACCACCTCGAATTCAAACGAGATCCATCCGATGCCGCCACTTCCAATCTCCTCTGCGCTGACCCGCCATGCCGGGCAGGCGACCTACCCACACGCCGAGCGCCTGGCCGGCCTTGTCGTCGCGGCCGCGCTGGCCGCATCGATCGCCCTGGTCTTCACCGGCTGTTCCACGCCGGTGATGAAGCCCTCGGTGGACGTGCCGGCGAAGTTCGCCGCGAGCGCGGCCTCCGAGGTCGAGCCCGAGGCGGCGTGGTGGGACAGCTTCCGAGACCCGGTCCTTACTCAGCTGGTGCACGTGGCGGCGAAAGAGAACCGCGACATCAAGATCGCCGCCGAGCGCCTGCGCGCGGCGCGATCTGGCGTGACGGTGAGCCGTTCCTTCCTGGCGCCCAGCGTCAGCGCGTCCGGCTCGGCCAGCGACCGCAGCAGCGGCTACGGCGACGCGGTGAAGCAGCTGATCCCGGACACCCGCAACGGCAGCGCCGGCCTCGACGTGGCGTGGGAGGTCGACCTGAGCGGCCGCCTGCGCGCGAGCGCGTCCGCAGCGGCTGCCGACGCGCTGGCCGCCGAGCATGGCGTGCGCGGCGTGCGGCTGCTGGTGATGACCGATGTCGCCACCAACTACTTCACGCTGGTCGGGGCGCTGCGCCAGCTCGACACCTTGCGCGCCATCTCGGCGGCCCATGACGAAACCGTGCGCCTCGTGCAGGCGCGCTATCGGGCAGGCCTGGGGACGTCCTTCGACGTGGAGCGCGCGCAGACCGACGCCGAATCGGCACGCGCGCAGATCCCGCCGTTGGAGACGATTGCCGCCGTCTCGCGACATCGCATCGCCGTGCTGATCGGCGACCAGGCCTTCCATGCGGCGAGCATCGACCCCTGGCGCGGCGACGTGGCCGTGCCGGACATCCAGCCCGGACAGCCCGCCGCGCTGCTGCAACGCCGGCCCGACGTGCTGGCACTGATGGCGCAGCTCGACGCGGCCAATGCGCGCCGCAAGCAGGCCGCGGCCGAATGGTTTCCGCGCCTGTTCCTCGACGCGTCGTTCGGCCGCCAGAACGTGGAGCTGAACAGCGTGGGCCTGGGCTCGGCCCGCTTCACCAACGTGGCGGGCATGCTCGCGATGCCGATCTTCAACGCCGGCCGCACGAGCGCGCTCAACGACATCGCCGCGAGCGGCCAGCGCGAAGCACTGCTGCGCGCCGAGGACGGCATGGTGCGCGCCCTGGAGGACGTGGAGAACTCGCTGGTCTCGCTCACGTCGGAGCGGCAGCGCTCGCGATCGCTGCAGGCGGCGGCCACCTCCGCGGAAGCGGCGATGGGCCGCGCGCGGTCCCTGTACGACCGCGGGCAGATCGACCTGCTGCCGCTGCTCGATGCGCAACGCGCGCGCCTGGCGGTGAGCCTGTCCGCCAACGACAGCAGCACGCGGCTGCTGCTCGACAGCGTGCAGCTCTACAAGGCGCTGGGCGGCGGCTGGCAGGTGTTCGAACCGCCGGCCCCGTCCCAAGCGCAACCCACCGCCGCCGGCGCCAACCCCGCGTCGCATTCCTGAACTCCGCAGCCAATCACGAGGAACTGCCTTGAAGAACACCCATGTCACGGCCGTCACGCTGGCCGTCGCCACCATGCTCGGCGCATGCAGCCCGGTCAAGCCGCCCGTCGAGGCGCCCCGGCCGGTGCGCACGTCGGAAATCCGCTATGACGCCACCCGCGAAGCGAGTCGCTATGCCGGCACCGTGCAGTCGCGCTTCGAGGTCGACCACGCCTTCCGCGTGGGCGGCAAGGTGGCGCAGCGCAAGGTCGATGTCGGCCAGGTCGTGCACGAGGGCGATGTGCTCGCCGTGCTGGACGACGCCGACTACCGGCTGGCCGAGGAGGCCGCGCGACAGCAGTGGACGGTTGCCGTCGCGCAGGCCCGCCAGGCCGAATCGGACCGCAAGCGCCTGGGCTCGTTGAAGTCCGACGGCTCCGTCAGCGTGGCCGACGACGAGCGCGCCCACAGCGGCGCGCAGACGGCGCAGGCGACCGAGGAGGCGCAGGCCCGCCAGCTCGAGCTGGCGCGCAACCGCGTCAAGTACACCGTGCTGCGCGCCTCGCGCAGCGGCGTGGTCACTGCGGTTCGCCTCGAGGTCGGACAGGTGGTCCCCGAAGGCCAGCCGGTGGTCACCATCGCCGATCCCGGCACGCCGGAGATCGTGGTCGACGTGCCGGAAGATCAGCTGAGCGCGTTCAGGAAGGCCCACTTCAAGGCGTCGCTCGCGAGCGCGCCGGACGAGCAGTTCGAGGTGGCGCTGCGCGAGCTGTCGCCGCAGGCCGCGGCGCAGACGCGCACCTACCGTGCCCGGCTGAAGCCCGTGAGCGCCCGGCCGCTGCCGCTCGGTGGAACCGCCACGCTGGTGACCGACCGGGTGGTCGTGGATGCGCAGGTGGCCGCGATTCCCGCCACCGCCCTGACCCAGGCCCAAGGCAATCCGGCGGTCTGGATGGTCAAGCGCGTCGGCAATGATCCGGTGGGCGTCGTGGACGTGATGCCTGTGACGGTGCACGGCTACCGCAACGATCTCGCGCTGGTCTCCGGCGTGCCGGCCGGCGGGCAGGTCGTCACCGCCGGGGTGCAGAAGATGGCCCCCGGACTGAAGGTCGCGCTGCCGGGTGCGGCGCTCGCTGAGCAGCAGGCCGCGCGATGAGCAACTTCAACCTCACCGAATGGGCGCTCGGGCACCGCGCCGTGGTGCTCTTCCTGATCATCGTGGTCTCGATCGCGGGCGTCTTCAGCTTCTCGAAGCTGGGCCAGCTCGAGGACCCCAAGTTCTCGGTGCCGTCGATGACGGCCACCGTGATCTGGCCCGGCGCGAGCGCACAGCAGATCCAGGATGAGCTCCTGAACCGCATCGAGAAGAAGTTCGAGCAGCTGGACCACTTCGAGAAGGTCGTCACCTTTGCGCGCCAGGGGTACGGCGGCATGACGATCACCGTGAAGGGCGGCACGTTGCACAAGGACCAGCAGGAAGCGTGGTACCAGGCGCGCAAGAAGTTCTCGGACCTGAAGCTCGAACTGCCCGACGGGGTCGTCGGCCCGATCTTCAACGACGAGTTCGGCGACGTCTACTCGCTGCTCTATGCCGTCAAGGGTGACGGCATCGGGCACGCGGAGCTGTCCGACATCTCCGAGGACATCAAGCGCCGCCTGCTCAAGGCGCCGTACGTGAAGAAGGTCGACCTCCTGGGCAAGCAGGAGCAGAAGGTGTACGTGGAGTTCTCCAACCAGCGCCTGGCCGCGCTCGGCGTCACGCCGCTGGCGATCGCCGAAAGCCTGCGGAGCCAGAACGCGATGATGCCCGCCGGCTCGATCGACACCAGCCAGGACCGCGTGTTCGTGCGCGTGAGCGGCCAGTTCACGAACCTGGACGACATCCGCAACGTGCCGATCGCCGCGGGAGGCCGGACCATCAAGCTCGGCGACATCGCGACAGTGACGCGCGGCTTCCAGGATCCGCCGGTCTACACCGTCCGCCACAACGGCCAGGACGTGCTGATGGTCGGCATCGTGATGACCGACGACGGCAACGTCGTCGAGCTGGGCAAGGCCGTGGAGGAAGCGGTCGCGAAGGTGCAATCCGAACTGCCGCACGGCATCGAGATGGAGCGCGTCGCCGACCAGCCCACCACCGTGAAGGATTCCGTGTGGGAATTCGAGCGCTCGCTGATGGAAGCGCTCGTGATCGTGATGGCGGTGAGCCTGCTGAGCCTGGGCTTTCGCACCGGCCTCATCGTCGCCATCTCGGTGCCGCTGGTGCTCGGCGTGGTCGCCATGGTGATGCTCGCGATGGGCTGGAACCTGGAGCGCATCTCGCTCGGCTCGCTCATCATCGCGCTCGGCCTGCTGGTGGACGACGCGATCATCGCGATCGAGATGATGGTGGTGAAGATGGAAGGAGGGTGGGACCGCGTCAAGGCGGCCGCCTTCTCGTATTCCGCCACCGCGATGCCGCGCCTGTCGGGTGCGCTCATCACCGTCGCCGGCTTCATGCCCATCGGCTTCGCGCGCTCCACCACCGCCGAATACGCGGGCGGCATCTTCTGGATCGTGGGCATTGCCGTGGTGTTCTCGTGGCTCTGCTCGGGCATGATCGTGCCCTACCTCGCGGTGAAGATGCTGCCGAAGGACTTCGGCAAGCACCACCACGGCGACCCGTACGACACGCCCTTCTACCGCCGGCTGCGCGGCTGGATCGACTTCGCGCTGGAGAAGCGCTGGCTGATCATCGCCGTGACGGCGGGCGCCCTCGTGCTCGCGCTGGCCGGCATGAAGTTCGTCCCGCAACAGTTCTTCCCGAACAGCGAGCGCCCCGAGCTGATCCTCGACCTGCGCATGAAGGAAGGCTCGTCCTTCCAGGCAGCGACCGAACAGGTCAAGCGCATGGAAGCGGTGCTGAAGAAGGACGAGGAAGTGCGCTTCTTCACCGCCTACACAGGCGCCGGCGCGCCGCGCTTCTACCTCGCGCTGTCGCCCGAGCTGCCCAATCCCGGTTACGCGCAATTCATCGTGATGACCCAGGACATGGAAGCGCGAGAGCGCGTGCGTTCGCGTCTGATGGCCATGGCCGACAAGGACTTCCCGCAGGCCTGGGTGCGCGTCACCCGACTGGAGATGGGTCCCGCGGTGGGCTACCCGGTGCAGTTCCGCGTGGTCGGCCCCGACACGCAGAAGGTGCGCCAGATCGCGCGTGAGGTCGAGAGCGTCGTCGCTTCGAGCCCGAAGGTGCGCGACGTGCAGCTCGACTGGAACGACCCGGTGCGCACGCTCAAGGTCGAGCTCGACCAGGACAAGGCGCGCATGCTGGGCCTCACGCCCGCCGACGTGAATGTCGTCACCCAGAGCGTGATGAACGGCGCGACCCTGTCGCAGCTGCGCGAGCGCGAGAACCTGGTGGACATCGTCGCGCGTGCCGTGCCGAAGGAGCGCCTGGACCTGGACACGATCAAGGACGTGAACATCTACACGCGCGCCGGCACCGTGGTCCCGCTGGCCGAAGTGGCCAAGGTGAAGTACGAGCTCGAAGAGCCCGTGCTGTGGCGGCGCAACCGCGACATGGCCATCACGGTGCGCGCCGACGTCAAGGACGGCGAGCAGGGTGTGTCGGTCACCAAGGAGATCGACCCGCTGCTCAAGGAGATCCGCGCGAAGCTGCCTGCCGGCTACCGCGTCGACGTGGGCGGTGCCGTCGAAGAAAGCGACAAGGCGAACCAGGCCCTGGCCGCCGTCGCGCCGGTGATGGTGCTCACCATCCTGCTGATCCTCATGCTGCAGCTGCAGAGCTTCTCGACGATGGCGATGGTGTTCCTCACCGCGCCGCTGGGCCTCATCGGCGTCGTGGCCGCGCTGCTGGTGTTCCGCGCCCCGCTCGGCTTCGTGGCGATCCTGGGCATCATCGCGCTCGGCGGGATGATCATGCGCAACTCGGTGATCCTGATCGACCAGGTGCGCACCGAAATGGAAGAGGGCCGCGATGCGTGGAACGCCATCGTGGACGCGGCCCTGCACCGCACCCGCCCCGTGGTGCTGACCGCCGCCGCGACCGTGCTGGCGATGCTCCCGCTCACGCGCAGCGTGTTCTGGGGCCCGATGGCGCTCGCGATCATGGGCGGCCTGACGATCGCCACGGTGCTGACCATCTTCTTCGTGCCCGCGCTGTACGCCGCGTGGTTCAAGGTCCGCCGCGATCTGCCGGTCGTCGGCACGGACCCGGCCGCAGCGCATCCGGTGCTGGCTTCCTGACTGACATCGATCACTTCTTGAGACTCGACATGAAAGCATTTGCGATTTCCACGCTTCCCATCATCCTGGCCATGCTCGCCGCCAGCGCTGCGGCGCAGACGACCACCGACGAGGCGCGCGCACTGGCTGCACAAGCCACCGCCGAACAGCAGCGCGAGGCCTGGACCCGCCCGCCGGTCGCCGAACCGGTGGCGCCCGGCGACTACCGCGCGCAGGCGCACCAGCGCGAACGCATGCAGCAGTGGGAGGCATCGCAGCGCGCGGTGCGTGGCTACGCTGCCGGCGCCCGCTCGAAACCGCTCGCGGTGAACTCGGAAGACAGCGCGCGCGCCGAGGCCCAGCGCGTGCATGCGGAGCAGGCGCTGGCCGAGCGCGCCGCCGCTCCGCGGTCCGCCGCCGCCGCGCAGTGAACAACGGGCTCGCGTCGTGATCCGTCGGCCCCTCTTCACCGACGAAGAGATCCTGGACCGTGCGCGCTCGGTGTTCCTCGAGCGCGGCTACGCGGCGCGCACCAAGCAGATCGCTTCGGCGGTGGGCTTGACCTGGGGTGCGATCGCGATGCGCTTCGTCGACAAGCGGTCGCTCTTCCAGCGCGCCATGGCGGGTCCGCAGCCCGCCGGCGAGGATCCGGCCCGCAGGACAGACGGCGCTCGGGATCTGCCAGGCCTGCTGGTGCGTCTGCACAGCGAGCTGTGGCAACGCTGGCCGCTGCGCCTGCAGTACCGGCTCGCCACGACGGTGGCCGGACGTGACGACGCCCTGGAAGCGCTGGTGCACGGCTTGGTGGCCGACCTCGAGCCCCATGCGCGCAAGGGAATGCTCCGGTCCGACCTGGGCATCGAGATGCTGGCGCGGCTGGCCTTCGCGTTGCTCACGGGCGACGTCGCGCAGCGGTTCATCGCACGCGAGCGCAGCCTGCCGGCGGACCCGTCGCTGATCGACGGCGCCGTCCGCCTCGTGTCCGCACCTCGATTTCAACGCATGGCAGGACCGTGATGGACAGGCTGCAATCGATGAGGGTGTTCGAGCAGGTGGTGGTGGAGAACGGCTTCGCCGCCGGCGCCCGCAAGCTGGGGCTGGCGCCTTCGGCGGTCACGCGGCTGGTCAGGGATCTGGAGGACTATCTGGGCGTGCGGCTGTTGCAGCGCTCGACGCGCCGGCTCGCGTTGACGCCAGCGGGCGAGGCCTATCTGGACCGCGTGCGCGGCATCCTCATCGACATCGATGATGCCGCGGAGGCCGTCAACAGCCATGCCCGCGAGATGTCCGGGAGCGTGCGAGTGGCCTCGCTGCCCGGCATGGCCACGCACCTGGTCGCGCCGGCGGTGGCCGAGTTCCGGCGGCTGCATCCGAAGGTGACGATCGAGCTGCACTCCGATGTGCTCGCATACCGGGGAATCGAAGAGCACGACATCACTCTCTTGACCGATCACGTCCCGCTGCCCGCCGGGGCGGTGGTGCGGCCGCTGGTGAGCAGTGAAAGCATCTTCTGTGCATCACCCGACTACGTGCGCCGCCACGGCGCACTGCACGCGCCGCAGGAACTGCTGGAACACGCGTTCGTACGCGTCATGCTGCCGGGCCTGCCGTCCAGCCCCGTCCGGTTCGTCCACGAGAAGGAGCCGGACCGGATCGAGGAGGTGGCCGTGGCGCCGGTGCTGTGCTGCAACGACCATGAAGCAGTGCTGCGCAGCACCGTGGAAGGCGCCGGCATCAGCAGCCAGGTGATGCAGGTGGCGGCGCCGTTGCTGCGCGCGGGGCGCCTGCAGCGCGTGCTGGCGCCGTGGCTCGCCGAGCGCTTCACGCTGCTGGCCTGCTTCGCCAGCCGACGCCACGTGCCCACGAGGACGCGGGCATTCCTCGACCACCTCGTCCGGCACGCGACGCTCGCCCAAGGCGGCCTCTCGCCGGGCGGGCATCCGTGAACACCATGCTCGGAGATCTCCAGCACTACTGGAGCGGCGCCTTCCTCGCCGCCAACGGCCTCATCGGCCTGAACCTGCTCGGCGCGCTGCTGCTGGGCATGCTCATCGGCTACGAGCGCTCGTACAACGGCCGCGCCGCGGGCATGCGCACCTACGGGTTGGTCTGCATGGCCTCGACCGCGCTCACGGTGTTCGTGGGCCATGCCGCCTTCTGGTACGGCGGCACCGCCGGGACGATGAGCGCCGACCCCACGCGCGTGGTGCAAGGCGTGGTCACCGGCATTGGCTTCCTTGGCGCCGGCGTGATCGTGAAGGACGGGCTGAGCATCAGCGGCCTCACGACCGCCGCGTCGATCTGGGCCGCCGCGGCGGTCGGCGTGCTGCTGGGCGTGGGCTTCTATGCGGCCGCGATCCTGATGGCTCTGCTGTGCATGCTGTCGATGTCGATGCTGCAGCGGCTGGAAGCCAGGCTGCCGGGCCGCTCGACGCTGGAGGTGTGCCTCACCTTCAGCGCGGCCGGTCCGCCGAGGTTCGAGGAACTGGCCGCACAGGCCGAGTCGCGCGGCTACCGCGTGCTGCGCGACAGCCTGCGCATCAGCTTCGCCGACAGCTTGCCGATGTGGCGCTTCTGCGTGGTGGCGCTGGACCGCAGCCGCGCCGCATCGCCCGATTCGCTGGCGCAGGACCTGGCCGCGGCCGAAGGCGTGGCGAGCTTCAGCATCGTTCCCGTGCGGAACTGAGAGCATTCGAAGCGCCCACAAAGTAGCCCGGGTGCAACCCGGGACTCCATGGCCGCCGCGATCCCGGGTTGCACCCGGGCTACGGGTTCCTGTTCGCCGCGTCCGCCTCGCCTGCGCCGGCCACGGAGGTTCCCTGCGCCTGCAGGCCCTGCATCAGCTTCTGGAACTCGGCGGAGGCGCGCAGGGTGCGGCGGCCGGCCTCGCGCAGCTGGCGCACCTGCAGGGGCAGGATGGTGAACGCGGTGGGCACGTGCAGCAGCTGCTGGCGCATCGCTTCGTCGGGCACGTCGCGCAGCCTCACGCTGATCACGTGCACCTGCGCGTCGGCCGCGAACGGGCTTCCGGCGCTGCCGCGGTCGGCCATCAGCTCCTCGGTCGCCCGGCGCGCGGCATCGACCACCATCGCGCTCGTCTCGGTGGTCGTGCGCGAGCCGGCGCCGAACACGAGTGCACCCAGCACCTGTCCGGTACCGGGCACGCGGTCGCTGTCGTCGAGCCGATCGCCGAGGTCGCGCTCGGAGTTCACGCTGACCAGCACGGCGCGGTGCACCGAGCCCGGCGGCAGGTGCGCGAAGCTCTCGCGCAGCGAGCCGCGGGCGATGGTGTGATCGATCAGGCTGCGCACGCCGAGGTTGTCGACCAGGCCACCGTCCACCAGGTGCAGGTACGGTCGCGCCTGTGAGTCCTGGTAGCTGTCGGCGATGGTGCGCAGCAGGCTCGCGGACAGATTGTGGTCGGCCGTCGCGGCCTCGATCACCTGCGCCGACTGCGGGCACGATCCGGCGTAGTTGCGCACGGTCATCGGACTCAGCAGCAGGGGCACCGACGACGAGGCGGCAGCGGCGAACGACAGCGGCACGCTGTCGAGGTCGGAGCAGATCAGCGCGAACTGCTCGAGCGTGAACTCGAAGGGGGCGCCGGTGGTGAGGTCGGTGGCGGTGACCAGCAGGCGCGGGCCGTGCGGCCGCGCCTTGAGGTCACCGAAGGTCAGGCCGCGGAACACCGGGTCCAGCCGGTGGGCCAGCGCATTGCTGCGGCCATACCACGGTGACGTGAGCCGGTACAGGCTGGCCGGCGAGAAGACGTAGCCGATCAGGCCCGCCTGGAAGTCGGCCTTCAGGAACTCGGGTTCGAAGCGCGTGAACACCTCGTCGCCGAAGGCGGCGTAGTAGGTGGCGAGCACGCTGCCGCCGGAGACCCCGCTGATCAGCCCGACCTCGTCGAGCAGCGTGGTCTCGCGGCCGTCGAGCCGGAAGCGGGCGGCCTTGAGTTCGTCCAGCACGCCGAGCCCGAAGGCCGCGGCCCGCGCACCGCCGCCGGAAAGGGCCACCGCGGCGATCACCTGCGGCGAGCCGGGCGGGGCACTGACCGGCAGCATCGGCGTGAGGGTCGGGGTGGACGCCACCGGCTGCGACGGCGCGAGCGGCTGGTTGACCCAGGGCCGCGTGGTGGAGCAGGCGGCCAGCAGCCCCAGCGCGATGAGCAGCGCGAAGCGGTGCGTGGCGCGCAGGGCAGCGTTCATGACCGACCTGACTCCTGCGGCCACGCCGGCTCTCAGCCGGACGTGGCCTCGGCCTTCAGCGCCTGCTGCACCGCCGGTCGCGCGTTCATGCGGGCCATGAACGCGTTGAGGTTCGCGAGGCCGGAGATGTCGAGCTTCAGCGGCGTGGTCCAGCGCGTCACGGTGAAGAGGTAGGCATCGGCCACCGTGAAGTTGCCCATCAGGTACTCGCGCCCTGCCAGCTGCCGGTCCACATAGGCCAGGCGGTCGAGGACCTTCTGGCGGAAGACCGGCTTGACCTCGGCCGGGATGGCGGCGTTGAACAGGGGGCTGAGCTGCTTGTGGATCTCGGTCCCGATGAAGGTGAGCCACTCCTGCAGGCGGTAGCGCTCCATCGTGCCGGCCGCCGGGGCCAGCTTCTTCTGCGGCACCTGGTCGGCGATCCATTGCACGATGGCCGGGCCCTCGGCCAGCCGGGTGCCGTCGTCGAACTCCAGCAGCGGCACGTAGCCCTTGGGATTGATCGTGTAGTAGTCGGTGCCGTCCTGCAGCGTGTGCGACTTGGTGCTGGCCAGCACCGCCTCGAACGGAAGGCCCGCCTCGTGCAGCGCGATGTGCGGGGAGAGGGAGCAGGCTCCCGGGCTGTAGTAGAGCTTCATGGCGGTGGACTCCGGATATCTGGGAACGCAGCGCTCAAGCCGCGTGTCGGCATGCCGATATTCTACTTCGTAATGACGAAGATGTCATTATGAAAATCGATCAACACGACGCAGCAGAGGTTGCAGCCAATGGGTTTCCTGAACGACATGACGATCTCCCGCAAGATCTGGGGCACGATCCTCTTCATCCTCCTGAGCCTGGCGGGCGGAGCCGCCTTCATCCAGCAGCGCATCGTGTCGTCGATGCAGCACGGCCTCGAGGAGGTTCGGACCAACGAGGCGCAGATCCAGGACGCCCTCAAATGGAAGGGCATGGTCGAAACCAACTTCCAGCGCGTGCTCGCGATCATCGTGAGCGACGATCCTGCGGTCACCCGCTCCTTCGCCCAGGCTGTGAAGGACGGCAGTGCCGCGATCTCAGAGCTTCAGACGAAGATCGCCGCAGGGGCGACATCCGAGGCTGACCAGGCAGCGCTGCGGAAGATCGCATCCCGGCGCTCGACGATGCTCGACCTGAGAAAGAAGGCCGAGCAGATGCGCCAGGCCGGCGCGCCGCAGGCGGACATCCTGGACCTCATGGCGAATGAGATCACGCCCGCCCTTGGGGCCTACCTGGCCGCGCTGGGCGACTACGTGGAGGTCCAGGTATCGCAGCGTGACGCGGCAGTGCGGGCCGCCGATGCGGCGAGCGCGCGATACGCGGTTCTCGGCGCCGCGGGGATCGCTGCCGTCGTGATGCTGGGGCTGGCGATGGCGGCTGTGCTGGTGCGCTCGATTCGCCGCCCGCTGGAGCAGGCGGTCGCGCTGTCTCAGGCCGTCGCGGCCGGCGATCTCACCGGCAGCGTCGGCAGCCTGCGCGGCGACGAGCTCGGCGAGCTGATGCGCGCGATGGGCACGATGGCCGCGCGCTTGCGCGTGGTCGTGACCGAGGTGCGCAGCGGCGTCGAATCGGTGAGCACCGCAGCGGCCCAGATCGCGACCGGCAACGCAGACCTGAGCCAGCGCACCGAAGCGCAGGCCAGCAGCGTGCAGCAGACCGCCGCGTCGACGGAGCAACTGACCGTCACGGTGAGGCAGAACGCCGACAACGCCCGCGCGGCGGCGCAGATCGCGGGCCAGGCGTCGGAAATGGCGCAGCGCGGCGGCGAGGCGGTGCGCCAGGTGATCGCGACCATGGACCACATCGCGGGCAGCGCGCACAAGGTGGCGGACATCGTCGGCGTGATCGACGGCATCGCCTTCCAGACCAACCTCCTGGCGCTCAATGCGGCCGTCGAGGCGGCGCGGGCCGGCGAGCAGGGCCGTGGCTTCGCCGTGGTGGCCGGCGAGGTGCGCTCGCTCGCGCAGCGCAGCGCGCAGGCCGCGAAGGAGATCAAGCAGCTCATCGCGCAGAGCGGCGAGCGGGTCGGTGAAGGCACGACGCTGGTCGCGGGGGCGGGCCAGACGATGCAGGAGGTGGTCGCGCAGGTGCGAAAGGTGACCGACCTCGTCGGCGAGATCAGCGCGGCCAGCGTGGAGCAGGCGGGCGGCATCGAGCAGGTGGGGTCCGCTGTGTCGCAGCTGGACCGGGCGACGCAGCAGAATGCCGCGCTGGTCGAGGAGTCGGCTGCGGCGGCGGAAAGCATGCGGCAGCAGGCTGCGAAGCTGGCCGAGACGGTGGCCGTGTTTCGCCTGGGCACTGCCGCGCAGTGAGCGCATGTGATGCGCGCGCGCGGGCGTCGAGTCAGTGGTTCGGTCACGTCCCTGTCATAATGACATAATAGTCATTATGAATTCCAGGACGCTCGACGAAGAGCTGCTGCAGCAGCGCGCCTTTCTGGCCAACATCGCGGAGGCGGTCGGCGAGGGCATCCTGGTGGAGGACGAGCACGGCAGATGCGTGTTCGCGAACGAGGAGGCCGCGCACCTGCTCGGCTGCACACGCGAAGACCTGCTCGGCCGCAGGTTGGGCGATCAGATCGTCGAGTCGATCGGCCCGATCGACTTCTCGCACAGCACCCTCGAACCCACGAGCGGGCCGGAGCCGACCTGGCTGCCCGGCCGCTACGAAGGGCGGTTCATCGGGCTCGATGGTCGCAGCCGCCCGGTGCTGGTCAGCGTGCAGCCGATGGCGCAGGGCAGCGGGATCGTGGGCACGGTGATCGCCTTTCGTGACCACTCGCAGGAGCGACGGCAGCGCGACGCGCTGCGGCGCGCCCGCGCGGCAGCGGACCGGGCCAACCGGGCCAAGTCGGCTTTCCTCGCCAACATGAGCCACGAGATCCGAACGCCGCTGAACGGCGTGCTCGGACTGGCGCGCCTGGCGCTCGAGGAGTCGATCGATGCGCCGCGCCTGCGCCAGTACCTGGAGGGCATCGTGGAAAGCGCGGGCGCCCTGACCGAGCTGATCACCGACGTGCTCGACCTCTCGAAGATCGAAGCCGGCAAGCTCAGCATCCAGCGGGTCGACTTCGACCTGCATGACCTCCTGCGCTCGATCCACCGCTGCTTTCGCGAGCTCGCCGCGGCGAAGAACATCGAACTGCCGCTCAGCATCGCACCTGACGTGCCGACGCTCGTGACGAGCGACCGGGTGCGCGTGCGTCAGATCGTCTCCAATTTCTTGAGCAACGCCATCAAGTTCACTGCGCGAGGCAGCGTGCATCTGCAGGCCACGATGACGGCCGAAGGCCTGGTTCGTCTTGCCGTCGCGGACACGGGCATCGGCATCGAAGCGGATGTCCTGGCGCGGCTGTTCTGCCCGTTCGTACAGGCCGACGAATCGACGACGCGCCAGTACGGCGGCAGCGGACTGGGCCTGTCGATCTGTCGCGCGCTGGCCAGCGAGTTGAATGGCCGGGTGGGTGCGGAGAGCGAGCCGGGATCGGGCAGCGTCTTCTGGGCCGAGCTGCCGCTGGAGAGGGCGCATGCGCCGGCACCGCGTGCCGAAGCGTCACCGGCTCTCACGCTCGAGGACATGGACGTGTCGGGCATGCGGGTGCTGCTGGTCGAGGACAACGAGACGAACACCGTGATCGCAAGCGCCATGCTGAGCCGCTGGGGCGTCGAAGTGTCCACGGCCCAAAGCGGGCGCGAAGCGCTGGAGCTGATCGATCATGAAAGAAGGTGCTTCGACCTCGTGCTGATGGACTTGCACATGCCGGGGATGAGCGGCCACGACGTGACGCGGTCACTGCGCGCCCGGTTTTCGCCGGAAGCCCTGCCCATCGTGGCATTGACGGCGGCCGCATTCGAAGAGGATCGCGAGCAGTGCCAGAGCGCCGGCATGAACGACTTCGTGACCAAGCCGGTCAGTGCCGAGCGCTTGCGTGCCATCCTGATCAAATGGAAAGCTCGCGGCCCGGAAGCCCGGGCGAGATGAAGTCACCGCGGCAGGTCGGCCAGCCGGAACTGCATGGCGTACTGCCCCAGCACACTTCGCGCAAGCTGGCGGTCTGCACCTTCGGCGAGCTCGACGTCGACCAGGGTCCCCAGGGACGCATCGTTGCGAGCCTTGACCGAGACGAACGGCACGCGGGCGGTGTGCAGTGCCTCGATCAGCGCATTCGCCGTTTCCCACAGCCTCAGCTCCGGCTTGAAGATCTTGCCGACCGCGGTCAGCGGCATGGCCGGGACGATCCGGATCGCCTTGGGAACGGCGGCACGCTCGCCGATGTGGTGGCGGGCGAAGGTCATCAGCTCTTCCTCGGCCACGTCGGCGCCCGGCCTGAGCTGCACATAGGCCACGGGCACTTCGCCGGCGTGGGCGTCGGGGCGGCCGACCGCCGCCGCCATCAGCACCGCAGGGTGCTCGTGCAGCGGCTGCTCGATGACCGCCGGGTCGATGTTGTGGCCGCCGCGAATGATCAGCTCCTTCTTCCGCCCGGTGAGGTAGAAGTAGCCGTCGGCGTCCTGGCGACCGAGGTCGCCGGTGTTCAGCCATCGCTCGCCGTCGCCGGCATCGATCCACAGGCGCTTGTTGTGCCCGGCGTCCTTGTAGCCGGTGAACACGTTCGGACCGCGGACCACCAGCACGCCGACTTCGCCGACCGCGCAGTCGCGGACATGCCTGTCGGCTTCGTCGAGCAAGACGGCTTTCATCGCCTGCAACGGCACGCGCAGCCCGATCGAGCCGAGGCGTCGCTCGCCCTGCGGTGGGTTGACGGTGCTGACGCAGGTCCCTTCGGTGAGTCCGTAGCCTTCGAGAATCTTCAGCCGGGTCGTCTCCTCGAAGCTGCGCATCAGCGCCATGGGCATCGGTGCGGCGCCGCACAGGCCGTACTCGAGCGAGCTGACGTCGCGTCCCGCGATGGGCTGCTCCATGAGCGCCGCGTAGATCGTCGGGACGCCGCTGAAGAAGTTGATGCGGTGACGCTCGACCATCTCCCAGAACCGGGCGATCACGCCTTCGCCGCGCCAGCCCTGAGGTGTGCCCAGCAGCACGTGAGCGCCGCGGGAGAACGGCACCAGCCCGGTCACCATGACTGCGTTGACGTGGAACATCGGCAGGCCGCAGAAGAGCGTCTTCCCGGCCGCCATGCCGTCGCCCAGCACCTGGCCGACGCTCCACGCATTGGCCACCTCGTTCGCATGGCGGCGCATCGCGATCTTGGGAGTTCCCGTCGTGCCGCCGGTGCAGAAGAAGGACGAGAAGTCGTCCGGCGCGATCACACGACCGCCGACCAGCCTGTCGGCAGGTTGGCTGCGGATGCCCTGGGCAAAGTCGTGCACCGTGATTCGATCGGTGTCGATCTCGACACCTTGCAGCGTGGGAGCGGTGAGCCCGGGCAGATCGTGAGCCAGGTCGACCAGCACCAGGTGCCGCAGGCTGGGCACGTCGCCGATCACGGGCTCCAGTTTCGGCCAGAGGTAGGAGCCGGGGAAGGGCGCAAGCGTGACCAGCACCTTCGCGCCACCGGCCTTCAGCAGTTCGCCGATGGCGGCCGGCTCCAGCAGCGGGTTGATCGCGAAGACGATTCCGGCGGCCTGGCCTCCCCAGATCGTCAGATGCGTCTGCGGCAGGTTCGGCAGCACGAACGCGATGACATCGTCCTTGCCGATGCCCAGGTCGTGGAAGAAATTGGCGGTCGCCGTGATCCTGGCAAACAGGGTCGCGTAGTCCCAGGTCGACGGCCTGTCGTGGTCCTGCGCGCGCAGGAAGAACGACAGCGCCGGCGCATCGGCGTGAGCAGCGGCCGCCTGGCTGATCATCTCGTAGGTGCTCGCGGGCAGCGTCGGGGCGGTGCGCTCGATGGTCTCGACGTCGGAAATGCGGGCAATGCCATTCATGGGTGTCATGCTTGTCGGAACTCGTAGCCCGGGTGCAACCCGGGATCGCGGCGGCCACGGGGTCCCGGGTTGCACCCGGGCTACTTCTTGGGCGCCGGGCCCGCGAAGGCCAAGCCCCGGTCGACGCTTCCCCGTCGCACGCGATCAGCGTCAGGCCCCAGACGGCGAAGCGCCTGGTCGAGCAGCTCCTGCACCTGCTCGACCGGTCCCTCGGCCATCACGCAACGGTCGGGGCGGACGATGAAGACCCAGCCCAGCGGCGTGCGTCGAGGCAGCAGCGTTTCGTCCAGCGCCTCCAGGCGCCGGTCGGCGGCCGCCAGGTGCTGCGCCTGTGCGCGCTGGCACCACTGCCACACCTTGCCGCCGGCGCGCTGCCAGCTGTGCAGCTGGTCGGGGCGCAGCCGCGTGGTCGGGTCGACGCCCACGCCCACGAGCGCCCAATGCAGGCCCAGCGCGTCGTCGCTCAGCACCGGGACGCCTTCGGGCGCTCGCACCCAACCCTGCGGCAGCGTCGAGCCCGCGCGCAGCCGCTCGCTCCTCCGGTTGCGCCAGAATAGGCCGGTGTCGAAGGTGTTCTCCGGCTTGATCTTCAGGTCGTCGAACAGCCGTCGCCCGGCAGGCAGCACGCGGATCGCGCGGATCAGGCCGTGCAGCGCGAATGCAACCGCACGGTTGCGCGGCATCACCAGGGCGCCGAGGAAACGGGCGAGACGGATGATCTTCCTGGCGTGGGGACGGCGTTCCTCGTCGTAGCTGGACAGGATGCCGGCATCGGCCTGGCCGCGCACGACCCACGCCAGCTTCCAGGCGAGATTGGCGACGTCGCGCAAGCCGGCCACCAGCCCCTGGCCGGCAAACGGCGGCGTGACGTGCGCCGCGTCACCGGCCAGAAAGCAGCGGCCCTTGGAGAAGGTCCTGGCCTCGCGGGCGTGAAACCGGTAGACCGCGGTGCGTTCGATGCGGATGTGCTCGGCGTCGCACCAGCGCGCCAGCAGGCGGCGCACCGACTCCGGTCGCTCCATGGCCGTCGCATCCTCACCCGGGTGCAGCATGAACTCCCAGCGCTGCCGGCCCCCCGGGGCCACCATGTGGGGCGTCGGGCGGCGCGGATCGCAGATGAACTCGACATGGTCGACCGGGTTCGGAACGCCCAGCGCGTCGACGATCAGCCAGTCCTGGGCGAAGGTCTGGCCCTCGAACTCGAGCCCCAGCAGGCGCCGCACCAGCGAGTTCGCGCCATCGCTGCCCACCAGGAAGCGCGCCCGTGCCTGTAACTCCCGGCCCTCGGCGTCCTTCAATTTGGCATGGACGAACTGGCCGTCGTCGACCATGCCTTCCAGCGATACGCCAGGACGCATGTCGACGCTGGGATGGTCGGCGGCCTTGGCGCGCAGGAGCTGCTCGAGCTCCGGCTGGTAGAAGGTCACCAGCATCGGGTGACCATCGATGATGCCGGCGGTGCCGAGGCGCGCGAAACGGCCGAACAGCGGCGAGTGGTACTGCACCTGCGGGATCGCGACCGTCGAGAACTCGCCGTCGCGAACGCCGACCAGCTGCAGGATGCGCAAGGCCTCGTTGTCGAGCGCGATCGCGCGCGGCTTGGTGAAGATCTCCGTGGCCTTGTCGATCGCCAGCACGCAGATGCCGTAGCGGCCGAGCAGCGCGGCCAGCGCAGCGCCCACCGGACCGAGCCCGACCACGATGACGTCGGTGTCGATGACGCCCGCCTCGGGCTGAAGTGTGGATGCCATGCAAACCCTTTGGCAGCTCGGTTCAGTCGGTGGTGATGAGGGTGGTCTGTTGCCCGAGGTCGATCGCGCCGTCGTCGGTGCGGATCGAGAGGTTCAGGCGATCGCCGGGCTGCAGATAGGCAGGGTTGGCGCGGCCCTTGCCGATGAACAGGCGCCACTTGGCGGCATCACTGACCAGGTGCCGCAGCACGAACATCGCCAGCCGCCCGGGCGCGCGCACCGCGCAGCCTGCGGGCGTGCCGGTGGCGATGAGGTCGCCCGCCTGTACGTCGTGCATCGCGGCGAGCTCGGTCAGCGTTGCGGCGGGGGCGTGGATCATGTCGCGGCAGTAGGCGTCCTGGCGCGGCTGACCGTTGACCGCCAGGCGCATGTGCAGTTCGGGCCAGCGTACCCATTCCTCGGGCGCCAGCAGGACGAGACCCGGCCCCACCGGGCCGAAGCCGCGGTAGCTTTTGCCCTTGTAGAACTGGCCCTGCGGCAGTTGGACGTCGCGTGCAGACAGGTCGTTGACGATCGTCACGCCCGCCAGCCAGGCACCCAGGTCGTCGCCGTCGACCTTGGCGCCTGCGGTCAAGCCACGCCGCATCACGAGGCCGAGCTCGATCTCGTAGTCCAGCAACTGCACGTGCCGCGGGCGGGTCACGGGCGCGTCGGCCGCCGTGATGCACGAGGGTGCCTTGGTGAAGATCGTGTTGAACGGGAAGTTCTCGACCCGCAGGCCCGACTCCTCGACATGGCTGCGGTAGTTGACACCCTGGCAGATGAACTGCTGGTTCTGCGTGACCGGTGCCAGCAGGCGCACCGTCTCCAACGGCACGGTGGCCTGCGATGCGTCGATGCGCCAGAGCGCGTCCCAGTGGTCGGCGAGCAGTTCGCCCGTGGTCTGCGGCTGCATGGGGAGCGGCGCGATGCGGGTGCCGAACTGCACGCCCCACCGGGCGGTGGAAGCGGTGCCGGCTTCTAGGAAGCGGACGATGGTGCGAGGCATGGGATGGGCGAGGTCAGCGCCAGGGTCTGGCGGGGGCGTCGAGAGCGGCGCCGAGCAGCTTCAGGCGCTCGGGCGTGAGGGCGCGGCTGCGCAGCAGCTTCAGCACGCGCAGCAACGTGCGCAGGTTCTTGCCGGGTTTCATCGAGGCCGGCGCATCGGCGCCCCAGGCCCAGATGCCGCCGAAGCTGAGCGGCGAGTATTCGGTCTCGTGGCCGGCCGTGAAGAGGTCGCCATCGGTGTAGTGCTCGTGCTCGAAGCCCGCGGGGTCGCGCCAGTAGTCGAAGAGCTGGCTGCCCAGGAGGTGGCGGCCGATGCCCCACAGGTGCGAATGGCCGGCCGCGCGCAGCACCTGGTGGCCCTGGCCGAGCGCGTCGAGGTCGATCACTTCGTAGGCGCTGTGCTCGTACTTCTCATCCAGGCCGCCCACCAGCACCAGGGTGTGATGGTCGGCCGGCTCATCGCCGAGGTCGAGGCGGCAGAAGGCGAGGTTGGGGCTGCCGTCGGCCAGGTGCTGCACGTCGGTGGGGATCAGCCCCAGCACCTGCAGGTACCAGTGTGCCGTGGCGGCGAAGTCCACGGTCTGCAGCACCAGGTGGCCGAGCTTGGCCACCTGCGCCGGCTCGATCGGCGTGCGCACGGTGCGGTTGACGCGTGGGGCATGCCGGGCGGTGTTGGCGAGCCGGCTCACCGGCTCTCGCAGCGGCAGCGGCTCGACGCGGGCCTGCCCTTGCAGCAGCCACACGCTGCGGCCCGACGGGTCGTCCAGCGAGACGCCGCGCCCGCGGCCGGGAATGAGTTCGGGCGCCAACCGGGTGGCGTCGAAGCGCTTCACGTAAGCCTCGAGATCGGTGTCGTCCGACATGCGAAACGCCGGTCCCACGAAGCGGTTCGCCGGGCCGCGCTCGGTGATCGCAATGCAGGGCGCGGTGCCGGCCGCGCGCGCCACGAGTCGTTGCGGTGTCGAGCTGACGATGTGGAATCCGAAGTCACGCCAGAAGCGCTCGGTGGGCGCCAGTTCGCGCTTTTCCCAGCGCAGGAACGCGAGCTCCACCGCGCGGCCCATGGCCGGCGGCCGGCGCAGCGGCTGCACCCCGGACGGCAGCCGGCTCTCCCGGTGCGACTGCGGCTGCCGCAGCACCGCCTTTGTCCTGACCATGCCGGAGCTCCTCAGAAGTTGTGCTGGTAGCTCGCCATCAGCATCTGCACCTTGCTCGTGAGCGAGGTGCCGGCGCTCGGGCCGCTGCCTTGCAGCGTGGTGCGCGGGTTGAATTCGTAGCCCAGGTTCAGCGAGCCGGTGTCCTCGAGCGGCCACGTGATGCCGGCGGTGAAGGCCTGGTCGTGGACCGAGGGCACGAGCAGGTTCTGCACCGTGCGATCGCTCGTGATCTGGCGCCGGCTGCGGCTGTAGCCGGCCCGCAGCGTCCAGCCGCCTTCGGTCCTCCACGCCGCGCCCAGCCGCGCGATGGGCTGGTTGCGCCAGCGGAAGCCGTTGGGGTCCTTCATCGCGGCGACGTCGCCCCAGTTGATCTGGAGCACATCTGCCGCCAGCGTGAGTGACGGCGTGGCCTGCCAGGCCGCGCCGACGCCGTATTCGCTCGGGATGTCGAGCCGGCCGTCGCTGTAGGCCAGGAGGTCCTGCTCGTAGCCGCTCAGGCGGCCCATGCGGGTGCGCGACTTGAGGTTGAGGCCGAGCGACAACGCGGGCATGGGCTTCCACAGCGCGCCGGCGCGCACGCCGACGCCGTCGGCCTGCTGGCGGCCGTGCCCGGGCAGCGGCAGCAGCCCGCCGGGTACCGGTGCCGGGACGATGACCCCTTGCGCCTCGAATCGCTCGTGTGCCACGTTGAGTGCCAGGCCGAAAGCGAGGTCCTCGCGAGGCCGCCAGGCGACGGTGGGGATGAGCTCGATCACCGCCAGCGAGGTCTTCGCATTCGACGCGCCGGGCACCGGCAGGGCGGGGTGCTTGTAGTCGGAGCCGGCGCCGCCGACGGCGACGCTCAGGCCCACGGTCCACTCGGAAGAGAGGCGCCAGTTCGCGCCGCCCTCGGGCCCGCCCGTCGTGGTGCGGTTCTGCAGTTCGTTGCCGGGGAGCACGTACCGCGCGGACGACTTGCCGTGGAACCCCTGGATGCCCACGGTCACGGAGGAGGGCAGCAGCGCCAGGCCGGCGGGGTTGTTGGCCGCCGCTTCGGCGTCCAGCGGCAGGGCGATGGACGCGCCGCCCATCGAGGCATTGGCGGCACCGTGCCCGCCCGGCTGTGCGCCGTTCACCGCCCACGCAGGGGCGCACAGGAACAGCACCGAGGCCATCGAAACGGCGCGGGCCGGCAATTGAGGCTTTGTCTCCATGTCTGCACTTTCCTTGTGTGTTTTGTCAGGATGACATAAACGTCATCTTGACAAACTAGTCGTTTTTGCTGAGAGTGAGGTCGGCACATCACGACCCGAGCACGCGAGACCGACATGACCATCCCCTGGAACTCCCTGAAGCTGCGTCTCGCGATCACCGTTGCGCTCTTGATGGGCCTGGGCGTGGCTGTCACCGTGGTGCACGCGGTGCGCGAGACGCAGCAGCGCGCCGAGCAATCGATCGTCGAATCCGCCCTCGGCGCGGGACAGGTGGCAGCGGTGCTGTCGGCGCGCGTCATGGAGCACCAGCGCGCGCTGTCCGCGGCAACGGGCGACTGGCCGGCGCAGGCGCCGGCGCACAGCGCGCAGGCCGATGCCTTCCTCGCCCGGCAGTCGGTGCTGCGCGCCTTGTTCGACCGCGTGCTGCTGGTGTCGGGCAGCGATCTGCCCGGTGCGTCGGTGGGAGCGCCCTCGGTGTCGCCGCCGCTGCGCGGTTTCGCAGCGGCCGGCGCGCCGCAGATCGTGCTGGCGGTTCCGGTGTCTGCCGGCGCGCCGCTGCATCTCGCCGGCACGCTGTCGCTCAAATCGACGAACTTCCTGTCCAACGCGACGCGGCCGGAAAGCCTGGGCGAGGCGCAGTTGCAGACCATCGTGGCCGACCAGCAAGGGCGGGTGCTGGCGCATCCTGACCCGTCGCGCCTGCTCGGCCGCATCGACGACGAGCCGGGCCTGCGCAAGGCGGTGGCCCATTGGCGGGAGCAAGGTGCGCCGCTGGAGCCGGCGCCATGGACCGAGCAGCGCGATGGCAACTTCGTCGGCATGGCCGCCGTGCCGGGCACCGACTGGATGGTGTTTCGCGTGGCGCCGGCCGAGGCGCTGTTCGGCCGCGCCAGCCGCTCGATTCTCCGGACCATCGCGATCGGCGCGCTCGTCGCGGCTTCAGGGGCGCTCGCGATCTTCGCCGTCACCGCGTGGTTCCTGCGGCCCATGGGCCGGTTGCAGCAGCGTGCGCTGCGTGCACTGGATCGCAAGCAGCCCGCGCACGAAGGCTGGCCGGAAGGTGGCGGCGAGGTCGGGCAGTTGTCGCAGGTGCTGCGGCACGTGAGCAAACAGCTCGCTGCCAGCCGGACCGAGATGGAGCGGTCGCTTCGCCGCATGCAGGCGGTGCTCGACCACGCGCCCACCGGCATCGCGTTCACCACCGACGGCCGCTTCGAGCTGGTGGGTCGCGAGTTCCAGCGCATGCTGGGCTACGAGACGGGCGGGCTGCGGGGCAGCACCTGGGAAAGGCTGCTGCCGCAGTCCTTCGAGTCCTTGCGCGAGGCTGCGCGCGCCGCGTTCCGCGACGGGCAGCGCTTCGAGACCGAGCTGCCGCTGCGTCGGCGCGACGGATCGACGCTGTGGGCCCGACTGCAGGGTGCGGTGGTGCGAGGCAATGCCTCCGTGTCGCAGAAGATCTGGATCGTCGCCGACGCGACCGATGCACGCCGCCAGCGCGAGCACCTGCAGTGGAGCGCGACGCACGATCCGCTCACCGAGCTGTCGAACCGGCGCGAGTTCGAGCACCGCTTGCGCAAACTGCTGGACGACCGTCGCCGCCATGGGCCGGCGTGCGTGCTGTTCATCGACCTCGATCGTTTCAAGCAGGTCAACGACAACGCCGGCCACGCTGCCGGAGACGCACTGCTCAAGCGCATCGCGCAGGTGTTGCAGCAGCGCGTGCGCGGGGAGGACACGGTGGCGCGCCTGGGGGGCGACGAGTTCGCTGTGCTCCTGCCCGGCTGCGGCCTGGAGCGGGCGACGCAGATCGCCGAAGCCATCCGCGCCGAAGTGCAGGCCAGCGGCAAGGTGGAAGGCGTGCCGCAGGGCGTGACCGCGAGCATCGGCGTCGTGGAGATCGCCGGCGCGCACGCCACGCTCGCCGGCGTCATGGAGTCGGCCGACCGTGCCTGCTACGCCGCCAAGCGCGCCGGGCGCAACGCAGTGCGCGGGGCTTGCGACGCATCGCTGCTCATCGCGGCCGGACCGTGAGCAGCCCGACAGGCAGCACAATCGTCCCCATGGAGAACCAAGACCATCGACCCCGCGTGGCCGCAGAGCGGCGCGAGCGCATGCGGGCGCGGCTGCTCGGCAGCGCGCTTCAACTGGTTGCCGCCAAAGGGCCCGCGGCGACCTCGATCGACGACATCATCGAGGCGGCCGAGGTGTCGCGCGGCACCTTCTACAAGTACTTCCCGTCGCCCGACGCGCTGGTGCGCGAGCTCGCCTTCGAAGTGGCCAAGGACCTGGTCTATCTCGCCGATCCGCTGGTGCGCGAGCGCAGCGATCCGGCCGAGCGCGTGGCCTGCGGGATCCGGTTGGTCGCCCGCCTGGCGCTGCACCATCCGGCGGCCGCCGGCTTCCTCGTGCAGCTGGGGTGGCCCGACACGCAAGGAGAGAACGCGCTGCTCGACTTCGTGCGCCGCGATCTGGCGGAGGGCATGAAGCAGGGACGCTTTCGCGAGATGCCGATGCCGCTGGCGCTCAACATGGTGTCGGGCGGCGTGATCGGCGCGATCCACTGCATGCTCAAGGACTCGTGCGAGCCCGACTTCGCCGAGATGACGGCCGCCGCGGTGCTGCGGGCCTTGGGTGTGCCGGGCAAGACGGCCGACGCGTTGGCGCACAGGCGGTTGGAACTGCTGCCCGACTTTCCCGAAGGCCTTTTGGCCGCTACCTTGCCGGTGGCCGAGCAGGAGCGGGCCAAGGCGACACGATCCCGGCCACGGCGGCCTCTCACGTCGGAATAGAGGCTGCGGCTCCTTGCGATCGCCTGGCAGCTGCGGGGCGCTCCAAGCCCTAGGGCACCTTGTTCCTCGGAGCCAGCGAAGGAAGATCCGAAAGATCCGCGTCGAAGTCTCCGCCCCCCACGCGCAGTATGGTGAACAGAGGTCGGGGTCCCGCGCGATACCGTTTCACGGCTGCTGCATGGATGACGGCGCGGTTGCTCTGGTACACCTGGAGCCAAGTGTCCGCAGAAGCACCGGCGCCGAAGTAGACCTCCAGAGCATCTCGAAGAATCAGCTCTCGAACGGTGACGAGACCGTCGTGGATTGTGAATTCGACGCCTTCGACGATCGAGGACAGTTTTGCGGTGTCGCCCATTTGCAGTCTCCGCACGGACGTAAGCAGCACCTGAATCGGCACGATCGAGGACGGCCCTCATGGGCCAATCCCTCGACGACTCACGAAATAGGGTTCAGGAGAGTCTCTTCAAGGGCCCGCGACAGCGCCCGTGTGCAGTGAAAACCCTGACCCGCCCGGCGCTGGCTCCGTGCGGCGTGATTTGCCCGATCCACTTACCGCTTCGTTCTTTTCTTCTTCCGCGCAGACGCCGTCATCGCTGTCTTGCCGCTCCAGAAATCAATGATCTGCTTTGCGGCCTCTGCTTGAATCGCCGTCGCCTGGCGCTTGGCGGCAGCCGCGGCTTGTCCGCGGGCCGCCCCCATTCCCCTGTTGGCGGCACTGAGCCAGAGGCTCATGTACGGGTTCTTGGCGGTCCATGGGTTGCGCATGTCGTCCTCTCACGACCGGGATGGCCGTGGGACGCAGCTTCGCCGGCAAGCCGAACCGTGTGAGTCATGCGAAAGGCCGACCTGTTGTCAGACCTTTCCGACGTGACCTGCGGGCTCAGCTCCCGCAAGCCGTGCGGACCCATTTCGCGACACCCGCCACGCTGCGGAACTCGTCGCAAGAACGCGCAGGCACGTCGGGATACCGCTCGTTCCACATGCGCGCCAAGGCTTGTCCCGGCCCGATCTCCAGGACGCAGCTCACGTGACGCGCATGAATGTTCTCCATGCATTCGTCCCAACGCACGGTCGACGCGATCTGCGCTGACAGCGCCCTCTTCGCGTCGACCTCGTCGTGGACGCGGTCGATGGCGTTGCCGAACAGCGCAATGCGCGGCGTGTCGAAGGGGATGCCGGACAGCGTCCGCAGAAAGTCGTCGGCCGCCTCGCGCATCCAGGGCGTGTGCGACGCGATGCCGACCCGCAGGCGCGTGCAGCGAGCGCCGAGCTCAGTGGCATCGTGTTCGGCTCGAGCCAGCCGCGCATGCGGTCCACCCAGCACGACGCCGCTAGGGCCGTTTCGTATCGCGACCGTCACGCCGGTGCGCGTGCACAGCCGGTCGATCGCATCGCTTGCCAGTCCGGTGACCGCCAGCAGGCCGCCCGGCATTCGCTCGGCGCACCGGTCCATCGCGCCGGCGCGATGGCGAGACAGGCCCAGCGCGCATTCAGGGTCGTACACGCCGGCCGCGCAGAAGGCCGCCAGCTCCCCCACGCTGTAGCCTGCGATGCCCGAAGGCGAGGGCACGGCCGGTGCGATGTGGCGCCACGCGGACAAGGCCAGTCCGGTGAGCAGGGTTTGTGCATTCGCATTTCGCTCGACCCACGCCGGATCCGCCACCGCCGAGCGCCAGTCCGGGATGCCCAGGCCGCTGCACATCGCCTGCACGATCTCGTCGTCGGTGAGCCAGGACAGCATCTCGGGATGCTGGGTCCCCTGGCCGGAGAAGAGCAGCGCGAAGCTCATCGCGGCGCCAGCAGAGCCAGCCGCTGCATCCAGCAGGCGGCCGCCAGGGTGTCGGCGGCTCCTCCAGGCGAAAGGCGCCTGCGCACGAAGTCATCGCCGATGGCGCCAGCTGCCGCCTCGCCACCCGGGCGTGACGCCCCGCCGGCGGCCAGGAACCCGTTCGCCGCCCGTTGCGCGTGCCGCAACCCCTCGATGCCGCCGCGATGCGCGAGATTGCTGTCGTCCAGCACGGCCATGACGTTGAACAAGGTGTCGAGGAGGACATGCTGCCGCGCGTGGCCGCGGGTGGAGGCGGCCTGCATTGCCGGCACCGCGGTCTCGAACAGCACCGGAAAGCCGAGCGCGGCTTCCGCCGACGCGCTGCGCAGCCCAAGGCGCCGCGCGGCCAGCCCGCCCGGGAGCGTCGGCGGGCGCCGCGCCCGCGTCGCCAGGGCATCGCCCCATCGGTCCAGCAGCGCGCTTCGCAGCAGCGAGGGATGCGGACGGCGGCCTTCGGCGGCGACGGCGCCGGCCGCCGCGCACAGCAACCCCAGCATGAAGATCGCGCCCCGGTGCGTATTGATGCCCCCGGTGGCCGCGAGCATTCGCGCTTCCGCGTCGATGCCGCAGCGCTCCAGTGCATCGAACGGCGCGCCATCGGCGCCGAGGCCGGCAATGCGGACGAAGTAGCCGCGCAGCGCGAACAGGCTGCGCATGAAGGTGTGCGCGTCCATGTCGGTGTGGCTGCCGCAATCGCCTGGCGTCACCAGCCCGGGCTTCGGAGACAGGGCCAGCTCGTCGTGGAGCGCGAGGGTGGCCGCGCGGCCGATGGCCTGGGCCGAGAGCGTCGGCGCGCAGGCGTGGGGCTTGTAGACAGTTGCGGCGTGCTTCACGTCGGCTCCGTCACGGCGGACGGGGTGCAGGAGCCAGGCGTGCGCGACAGCGAGCAGCCGTCGATCCGCTTGACCAGCAGTGCCCGCGCATGGCCGCCGCGCCAGGCGAGCCATTCGCGCCACGCCACCGCGGCGCCGTCCTCGAAGACCAGCTCACCGTCCAGCCGGGCGCGCCCGGCCGGGAACGCCTGCAGCAGCGTCGCCGCCGCATCCGCCCCTTCGACGCCCGCCACGGCGACCCAGACATCGATGTCCGAGCCGGCGCGGACATGGTCGAGGCCGCTGAGGTGCTTCCAGCCGTAGCTTCCGTGCACGCGCGCGACGGCGCCACACGCCTGCAGGCCGGCACACAGCTTGCGCCACGCCGGGCGCGCGCTCGCGGGCAGCAGTCGGACGATCTGCTCGGCGCGAGGAAACTCGTCGAAGTACAGCACGTCGGCGCGCGCGACGCGCAGCACGAGGCGGCGGCGGTCCCAGCGGCCGGGTGCAGGCAGCCCCATCGCGATCGTGTCGCCGCCGTCGTCGCACGACGGTTGCCGGGTGACCACCAGCGGCAGGCGCTGCTCGGCCCAGTGCGCGAGGCACTCGTTCGCGACGGCGTCCCAGGGTCGGCCGAGCGTGCGCTGCCAGCCGGCCGGCGTGAGCCATGCAAGCTGATGGCGATGCAGGGGCGTCATGCCGCGTCCAGCACCCGCTGGACCACCGGCGCGGCCAGCCGGCGGCCGCCGCGCGCCAGGCCGTCCTGCGCGCGCCGGTCGGCCACGGGCGCGCTCGCCAGCGCGTCGCGCAGGGCGGTCGCCAGGTCGCCTTGCCAGAGCGTGCGCACGCCGCCCATCGCGACATAGTTGTCCACGCCCGGTGCGAACACGGGATTGGCTTGCGACAGGCGGGTCAGCATGGCCTCCGGCAATTTGGTGACGCGCGCCATCGCCGGAATGCGCATGACCCGGATCTCGGCGCCGGGCAGCGCATCGCACGCATCGGCGATCAGCCCGGACGTGATGAACCCGCCCGACAACGCCTGGTCGTACACCAGGCCCAGGACGCGATGGCCGCGGCGTCGGGCATGGTCGATGGCCATGCCCAGATGCGCCATGGCGCGGTTGATGCCCAGCAGCTCGTCGCGGCGGCGCAGCTGCTGGCCCTGCGTGTCGATCAGCAGCACGATCGCGCGGCCGGGGTGCTGCGTCACCGTGTCGAGCACAACGCGCGCCTGGGCCAGTGCGAGGCGCACGCCGATGGGCGCGTGATGCGTGGTGCCGATCACCGTGATGGGCTTGCCGTCGAAGCTCACGGTGCCGTGCAGGAAGTCGTCGTCTTGCACGATGCCGTGTCCGGCGCCGAACAGGGCCGTGGCCAGGGTATTCCAGTCCATGCGGAGGATCCTCAGTGAGGACGCAGGGCGCGCACCGCGTCCACGTCCAGGTCGATCACGCCCGCCGCGTCGGCGACGCCCAGGCTGCTCCACAGATCGACGGCGTCATCGCCGTCGGTCTTCTCGGGCAGCAGGCGCAGGCGCGCGGCGAGCAGCGCGTGCTCGGCTTCGAGCGACTCGAGCGTGACGGGCCGGGAGGCATCGAGTGCCTCGATCGCTGCCGCGCGGAAGGCATCGGCGTCGTCTTCCACGAGCGCATCGCAATCGCCGGTGAGCCAGCGGTGCTTTCCCCCCGTGGTCCGCCACACCAGGGCGCGGTCGCGCGCGTCGAACTCGTCGACGCCATGCGAAGCCTCGATCACCTCCGGTCCCGACATGGCCAGGCGCCCGATGTCGCTCATGACGACGCGGTCGGCACAGCGCGCCACGATGCCCATGCCGCCGAAGCATCCGTTGGCGCCGCCGATCAGCACGATGACCGCGATGCCGGCCGCGCGCACGTCGAGCAGCGCACGCATCACCTCCGAGACGGCGATCAAGCCGGCATTCGCCTCGTGCAGCCGCACGCCGCCCGACTCGGCGAGCAGCAGCACGGCATCGGGCCGGTCGCGCAGCGCGCGCCGCAGCAGCCCGACCAGCTTGGCGCCGTGCACTTCGCCGACGCCCCCGCCCATGAACTCGCCTTCCTGGGCGGCGACGAACACGGTGCGGCCGGCCAGCGTCGCACGGCCGATGGCCACGCCGTCGTCGAACGACGACGGCACGCCGAGCTGCGCCAGGTGCGGGCTGGTGAGTCGATCGGTCGGAGGCAGCCACTCGTGGAAGCTGGCCCGGTCGACGATGCGCGCGAGCCGCTCTCGTGCGGAGCACTCGGCATAGGAAACGGGGGTTGTCATGTCGGCAGCTCCGAGATGGCCTGGTCCAGGCGAAGGCCGACCACGGCCGGCGTGGCGCCCATGTCGTTGATCGACACGCGCACGCCGGCCAGCGGGTGGCGCCGGTGAAAGTCGCGCACCACGGCGTCCCAGATCGGGCCGAAGCCGCGGGCCGAGGTTTCGATGTGGACGGTGCAGTCCGTGCCGGAGGCCGGCTCGACCAGCACCTCGAGGTTGCCGGACCCGACGACGCCCACCAGCACCGGCGCGAAGGCGCCGGCCGGGCGCTGTCCGGCAAAGGTGTAGTCCAGGGTTTCGAGCCCGGGAGGGATGTCGCTCATTTCACTTTCTCCGTGACGGCGTACTGGCCCGGCGCCCACAAAGTAGCCCGGGTGCAACCCGGGACTCCATGGCCGCCGCGATCCCGGGTTGCACCCGGGCTACGAGTTCCGACGTTTTTGCTTGAGAGAACGCAGATTCCATGTCACCAATTGCGGAAGCGCTTGGGGGGGCTGTAGAGCCCATGCGAAGCCCGCACCAGGTCGCGCATGCTGCGCGCCGCCAGCAGGTTGCGCGTCGCCTGGCGCGGGTCGATGCCGAGGTCTTCGGGACGGCGGATGACGCCGCGATCGCGCAGGTCCTCGACCATGCGCCGGTCGCGCGCCAGGCCCACGGCGGTGTAGCCCGCCACGCCGCGGATCGCCTGCTCGCGCTCCTCGTCGCTGCGGCACAGGAGCAGGTTGGCGATGCCTTCCTCGGTGAGGATGTGCGTGACGTCCTCGCCGTAGATCATGATCGGCGGCAGCGCCATGCCGGCCTGTTCCTGAAGCGTCCACGCATCGAGTCGCTCGACGAAGGCGGGCTGCATGTGCTCGCGGAAGGTCTCGACCATCTGCACCACGAGCTTCTGCCCGCGCGGCGTCCCGCTCGCCCCGCCGCGGCCGGCACGCGCCTCCTGGCCCGCCTTGAGCCAGGCCGGGCTGGCGTGGCGGCGCCCGCGCGCATCGGCGCCCATGTTGGGCGCGCCGCCGAAGCCCGTGATGCGGCCGAGCGTCGCGGTCGAGCTGTTGCCGTCCAGGTCGATCTGCAAGGTCGAGCCGATGAAGAGGTCGCAGGCATAGTGACCCGCTGCCTGGCAGAAGGCGCGGTTGCTTCGCAAGCTGCCGTCGGCGCCGGTGAAGAACACGTCGGAGCGGGCGCGGATGTACTCCTCCATGCCGAGCTCGGAGCCGAAGGAATGGACCGACTGCACCCAGCCGGCTTCGATGGCCGGAATGAGCGCCGGGTGCGGGTTCAGTGCCCAGTGCTTGCAGATCTTTCCCTTCAGCCCGAGCGACTCGCCGTACGTCGGCAGCAGCAGCTCGATCGCCGCCGTGTCGAAGCCGATGCCGTGGTTCAGGCGCTGCACGCCGTACTCGGCGTAGATGCCCTTGATGGCCATCATCGCCATCAGCACCTGGATCTCGCTGATCTGCGACGGGTCGCGGGTGAACAGCGGCTCGATGAAGTTCGGCCGCGGCGCCTGCACGACGAAATCCACCCAGTCGGCCGGGATGTCGATGCGCGGCAGCGACGTCGTCCTGGCGTCGACGAGCTCGTTGACCTGGGCGATCACGATGCCCCCGGAAAACGCCGTGGCCTCGACGATCGCCGGCGTGTCCTCGGTGTTGGGACCGGTGTAGAGGTTGCCTTCGGCATCGGCCGCATGGGCGGCGACGAGGGCGACCTTCGGTGTCAGGTC
Organism: Piscinibacter sp.; assembly: GCA_036377015.1. Classification (GTDB taxonomy): domain Bacteria; phylum Pseudomonadota; class Gammaproteobacteria; order Burkholderiales; family Burkholderiaceae_C; genus Albitalea. The sequence continues at coordinate 50,632 of DASUZE010000034.1, forward strand.
GATGAAGTAGCGGGCGAACAGCTCGAGGTAGGTGTGGATGGCGCCGATCTCGATGCGCTTGGCCGACACCAGCTTGGCCAGCCGCGCACCCTGCGGCCCCGAGAAGCTGAAGTCGAGCCGGCTGGCGATGCCGTTGTCGAAGAGGTCCAGGTGCTCCGGCAGGGCCAGCGCCGACTGCACCATGTGAAGCCCGTGCACGCGCCTCGGGTCGACCTGGTTCAGCGCCTTGGCGAGGAAGTCGGCCTGCTTCTGGTTGTTGCCCTCGAGGCAGACGCGGTCGCCCGGCTCGATCGTCGCTTCGAGAAGCGTGCCGATGGCCTCGGTGGCGACCCGCTTGCCGGCCAGTCGCGATCCCAGCTCGTGCCGGGCGCGGGCCAGCCGGTCGGCGCGAGCGATCGCCTTGGTGTTCCAGTTCATGCGGTCCATGGAGGGGCGCCTCAGCCGACGAGGGCCTTGGTGGCGAAGAAGAGCACCGACGGACCCATGAGGCATCCCAGTCCGGTGTGAAAGGTGGCGACGAGTGCGCCGTAGGGCACGAGCTTGCGGTCTGTCGCGGCCAGGCCGGCCGACACGCCGCTCACCGTTCCCGCGAGTCCGCCGAACACCATCGCCGAACGCGGCGTCTTGAGCGCCAGGAATTTCGCCGCGATCGGGGTGCCTACCATCACCATGATGGCCTTGACGAGACCGGTGGCGATGCTGAGTGCCATCACATCGGAGCTGGCGCCGAGCGCGGCGCCCGTGACGGGACCGACGATGTAGGTGACCGCGCCGGCACCGATCGTCGCCATGCTCACTGCATCCGAATAACCGAAGGCCCGCGCCACCGTGGCGCCGACGATGAACGGAAGCACCGTTCCGAGCAGCAGCGACACCGCGCCGACCATGCCGGCCTTGCGCGCCTCCGTCGCCTGCACTTCGAAGGCGGTGGCGACGATGGCGAAGTCGCGCAGCATGGCGCCGCCCATCAGGCCGATGCCGCCGAACAGCGACAGGTCGGCGAGCCCCTTGTGCCCGCCCGTCTTCGTGCCGCCCCAATAGGCCAGGGCGAGGCCGATGAGGATCGCGATGGCGGACCCGTGCACCCGGCCGAAGGTCAGCCGGCGCGAGATCTGGCCCGACACGAGGACGATGAAGCCGACGACCGCGAAGGCCGTGACCAGTCCGTTGTAGGCGGCGGCCTTTTCGAGAATCTCCAGCATGGTGGTCACTCCGCTTCGGTGAGGAGGGGGTTGTCGTGCAGCCGCGGAACCGACAGCGGCTCGTCTTCGGAGCGCTCGGTGCGGTTGATGGCGGCAATGACGCCGGCGCAGACCGCCACCGTCGCGACGGCCGACAGCAGGGCCACCGGCCCGCCGCGCAATGCGGCCACCATGTCCTGCTGCGCCGCCATCGCGACGACGACCGGGATGTACATGGCGCCCCAGTACTCCACGCCCAGCTCGGTGAGCTTGGGGAGGATGTCCCGCTTCTGCATGTACAGGCGGGCGAAGATGAGCAGCAGCATCGCGATGCCGACGCCGCCCACGTTGGTCTTGACGCCGAGCGCCTGGCCGAGCACGTCGCCCAGGAAGATGCCGAGCAGGTGGCAGACAGCCAGCAGCGCGGTGCCGTAGATGATCATGGGTGTCTCCAGGGTTGTCGGGAACGAATCGCTGTTCCCTGGAGACGGAAGGTATCGGCAGGAGGCCGACCCCATCAATCAACCTCCCGCGCGGACCGTTACGCTGGCATTAAGCGATGTCGGCCTTGTAGCCCCGGCAGGTCGCCAGCAACGCAAGAAGGTTGGGGTCGCGCTCGCGCGTGCGCAGGAAGCTCACCGTGATCTTCTGGCGCATCCGGTAGCGGGACTGCAGCGGAATCAGGCGGACGTCGGACGGAAGAACGGGACGAACGCGGCCGGGCAGCAGGGTGCATCCGATGCCGCCGCTCACCAGGTTCATGAGCGAGAAGATGTCGCCGGTCCGCATGGCCACGTGGGGCGTGAAGCCGGCGATGCGAAAGGCCTCGAGGAATCCGCCGTAGGTGACGAAGCCGTCCGTCAGGCTCACGAAGCGCTCGTCGGCGCACGCGCCGAGGTCGACCTCCTGCTGCCCCGCATGCGGCGAGGCGGCAGGGGCTGCGAAGTAGATGTCGTCCTCGAAGAGCAGCTGCGATTCCAGGTCGCCGGCCCCTTCGGGGAATCCCATCAGGGCGGCGTCGATCGCACCGTCGCGCAGCTTGCGCAGCAGGTCGTCGTTCGAGCCCAGTACGAGCTCGGTCTGGATCTCGGGCTTGCGCAGCTTGAGGCCCATGATGAGCGCGGGCACCGTGCGACTGGTCAACGAGTAGAGCGACCCGATGCGGATCCGGTCGGCGGCGTAGCCGGCCAGCTCCCGCGTCGACCGGATGCCCTCGGACATGGTGCGAAGCACGTCCCTGGCCACGTCGGCCAGCGCATGGGCGGCATCGTTCGGCTGCAGGTTGCGCCCTTCGAGCCGGAACAGCGAGCAGCGCGTTCCCGTTTCCAGTGAATGGAGCGCCCGATGGACGCTGACCGCGCTGATTCCCAACTGCTCCGCCGCTCGCGCCAGGTTGCCTGCTTCCATGAACGCCAGAAGGATCTCCAGCTTGCGGAAGGTGATCTCTTCGTCGATGCGGGGAAGCATGATCGAGGGCCGGCGGATCTTGTTTGTCCACCCGCATGCTAGCGGCTCAGGCTTCACCCCGTGCGGCGGTGCGCCCAATCGGCGCACCGCTCGGCTGATCTGCGTCAAGCGTGGCCGGCGGTCGACGGCCTACCGTGTGGCATCGAACTGCCTGCGGGAAAGCATGAGCGCCTCCGTCTACACCCACATCCTCGTCCCGATCGACGACAGCCCGACCGCGCAGTGCGTTGCCGGTGCTGCTGGTGCGCGATCCACAGCGCACCGAAGCGGACTGAGGAGATGATCGCGCGCCTTGCCTTGCAGCTTGCGGTGGCACTGCAGGCGGCGGCGCTGGTCGCCTGCGCGAGCGGGCCTGTCCAGGTCCGCCCGGGCGGCGAGCCACCGGCCACCTTTGCGACCGCCCTGGCGCGTGCATTGCCCTGGTCCGTGGGGGTGTACGGCGCGCGGCCGCGGCAGGACGCGACCGGCGACGAGCGCGGCGATGCGCCGCCATGGACCGACCGCGCCACCGCGGCGCGCATCGGCGCGGGCTTCTTCATCTCGCAAGACGGCCTGGTCGTCACGGCGGCGCACGTGGTCCTCGACGCGCCCGAGATCGTCGCCAAGCTGGACGACCAGCGCGTGCTGCGCGCGGAGCTCCTGGGCGCCGACAGCGACGCCGACATCGCGCTCATCCGCGTGCCCGTGGCCTTGGCGTCGGCGCCGCCGTTCGGCAGCTCGTCGTCGGTGTGGCCCGGCGACTGGGTGCTGGCCGTCGGCGAGCCCTACGGTCTGGACCGGTCGGTCGTCGCCGGCATCGTCGGCGGACGCAGCCGTCATTTCTCGGAAGATGGTGCGCTGCTGTTCATCCAGAGCGACCTGTCGCTCAACCCGGGCAACTCCGGCGGGCCGCTGCTGGACACCCGGGGGCAGATCGTCGGCATGAACCTGCGCACCGTGGTCGGCATGATCGGCGGTCCGGGGCTGAGCCTGTCGGTGCCCATCGAGGTCGTGCGGCAGATCGCGGCCGAGATCGGCGGCCAGGGCGGCGTCGCGCGGCCCCGGCTGGGCGCCGGCTTCGAAGACGTGACGCCGCTCGTCGCGCTCGCGCGAGGCCGACCCTATGCCGACGGTGCGCTCATCAACGAGGTGCGGCCGAACAGCGTGGCCGCCGGCCTCGGGCTGCGCGAGGGCGACATCGTCGTGGGCATGAACGGCTGGCCGATCGGCGACAGCGCCGACTTCGCGCGTGCGTTGCTGCACTGGCGGTCGGTGGAGCGGGTGCGGATCACGGTGTTTCGCGAGGGGGGATACCGGCACCTGAAGGTCGCGCCCTGAGCCGAATCTACCTCGTAGCCCGGGTGCAACCCGGGAGCCCGCGTCCCGGGTTGCACCCGGGCTACATCGAAGCCGTGATTGTCAGGCGCCGACGACCGAGTCGGGCTGGCGCACGAGCAGCACCGGCACCGGGCTTTGCCGCAGCACGCCCTCGGCGTCACTGCCCAGCAAGGCACGCCGGATGCCCCGGCGCCCGTGGGTGCCGATGGCGATGAGGTCGCAAGCCGACTGGCGTGCCTCGTCCACGATGACGTCCGCGACGCGGCCCCCCTGGAGTTCGCGCTGCTTCGTTTCAGCCGGCACGTCCAGGCTCTCGGCGAGGCGCTGGGCCTCTTGCAGCAGTTCCTGGCCGTACTGATGCAGCCCGGCGCGCACCTTCTCGAACTCGGCGAGGCTGGACATCTCCAGCATCACCGGGAAGTCGGTCGTGACGTGGAGCAGGCACACGGTGGCCTTCTGCTGCTTGGCCAGGGTGAGGGCCTCGCGCAGGCCGAAGCGGGCGGTCTCGCTGCCGTCGAGGGGGACGAGGATTCGCTTGTACATGGGGTCTCCTTGCGGTTCGTGTGGACCAATCTAGCGGCGCTGCGGCCGTGCGCCTTGCGCTGCGTCAAGAACTCGTAGCCCGGGTGCAACCCGGGATCGCGGTGGCCACGGGGTCCCGGGTTGCTCCCGGGCTACCAGACAGCTCTGACGTCCGACGAAGCCGCACCCGCGCGCCGTCCTTCACCGCGCTCTGCGGATAGACGATCACCGTGCTGCCGGGCCGCACGCCTTCGCGCACCCAGGCGTGCTCGCCGTTGCGTGCCGCCACCTCGACCGGGCGCAGGCGTGCGCGGCCATCCTCCACCACGAACACCGCCATGCCGCCCTTCGCCTCCGGGCCGGCCGGCAACGGGAACACAGCGCTCACCGGAACCCGCGCCACCTGGTCGATCTCCAGCGTGACGATGCGCACGCCGACGCGGAAGCCGTCGCCCAGCGTGCGCCACTGCGCGGGCGGGCTGGTGATGTCGATCAGCACCTTCACCCGCTGCTCCTCGACGCCCAGCGCCGACACCTTGGTGAAGGCCGAGGGCTCGACCAGGCGCACGCGGCCTTGCAGCACGTCGTCTCCGCCCCAGCGCTCGATCAGCACGCGGCTGCCGGCGCGGGCCTGCAAGGCATCGGTCGTCAGCAGCTCGGCCACGACCTCCAGCTGCTGCGTGTTGCCGATCTCGACCAGCGGCGTGCCCAGCGCCACCGCCGTCTCGCTGGTCTGCGCGACCCGCAGCACGCGGCCTGCCGACGGCGAACGCAGCACGAAGCCGCGCGCGCCCGCGCCCTGCGGACTGCGCACGGCGATGAGCGCGGCGCGTGCCTGATCGACCTCGTGGCCGGCGACATGGTGTTCCTCGACCGCGGTGTCGAGCTCGGTCCGCGCCGCGACGGCCGACAGGCGGTCGGTGTCGAGCTTGGTGGACGACACGAAGCCCTGGAGCGCGAGCTGCTCGCTGCGCTGCGCCTCGTTCTTCGCCTGCTGCAGGGCCACCCGGGCCCGCTCCACGCGGGCACTGGCGCGCTGCACGCCGGCTTCGGCGATCTCGACGCGCACCCGCTGCTCGCGCAGGGTGCGCTCGTCGAGCATGGGCGAGAGCACCGGCGTCAGGGTCGCAACGACGGCGTCGGCCGCCACGGTGTCGCCCTCGCGCAGCGTGATGCGTGCGAGCAGGCCGGCCAGCGGGGCCGACACGACGTAGCGGTCACGCAGCCGCGTCTTGCCGTCCTCGGCGATCGTCGTCTCGAAGCGGCCTTGCGTCACGCTGGCGAACTCGACCTCCACGGGCCGCGGGGCGAACGCCCAGGCGAGGAGCGCCGCGGCCGCGAGCGCGGCGATCGACAGGTAGATCCAGGTTCGTGTCTTCATGGCGTGGCTCATTCAGTCTCGGGTTTTCAAGGCGGCGACCATGTCGAGCTTGTCGATGCGCCGCCGCACCACCAGCGCGCTCGCCGCACCGGCGGCCACGACGCAAAGCGCGGCCCAGGCATAGGTGCGCGCGCGGATCACGACGGGAAAGTGGAACTGGTCGGACTCGAGCAACTCGCTGGTCGCGTGGACCAGGCCGAAGCCGAGGGCCATGCCCAGCGGCAATGCGATGGCGATGATGACGGCCAGCTCGCCGAGAAGCAGGGCCGACACCTCCGCGCGGCTGAAGCCCAGCACGCGCAGGCTGGCCAGTTCCCAGGCCCGCTCGGCCAGCGCGATGCGCGCGTTGTTGTAGACCACGCCCACCGCGATGACGCTCGCGAACACCGTGAGGATGGTGCTCATGATGCGCACGTTGCGGGCGCTGATCTCTTCCATGTTGCGCAGCATCGTGGCCTTGCTCCAGGCGCCTGCCGCCCGGGGCATGGCCTTGGTGGCCTCGAGCACGCCCGGCTCGGCGCCGCGCTCGACCGCAAGCACATAGCCGGTGGTCACGTCGCCGTCGCCCAGCAGGCGGTTCATCACGTGCCGGTCCAGGTAGGCATTGAGGCCGAACATCTCGCGCACGGTCCCGTCCACCCGCAGCTCCAGCGTGCGGGCGCGGCCTTCCAGCACCTCGATGCGCACCGTGTCGCCGACCCGCACGGCCAGCTTGTCGGCCAGGCGGTCGGTCAGCACCAGGCCCCGGCCCTCCAGCAGCGTCTCGCGCTGGTCGACGTCGACCACGCGGTAGAGCTCGGCCCGCGGGGCATAGCCGCGGATCAGCACGCGCTCGCGGCGGTGGCCGTTGGAGAAGGTGGTCGCGAGGAAGCGTGTCGACTCGGTCATGGTGACGCCGGGCACGCGCGCGAGCTCGTGGCGCACGACGTCGTCGACCGGCTCCGCCGTCCACACCGAGATGTCGCCGCGCAGCCCGAGCGTGAACTGGGTGTCGACCACGACCTCGATCGCGTCGCGAAAGAAGTTGCCCATGATGACGATGGCCACCGCCGCTGCGACGCCGCCGATCGCCAGCGCCGTGCGCCACGGCCGCCGTTCCATGTTGCGCACGATCATCCGCGTCGCCGGTCCCATGCGCTGGATCCCCAGCGTCTCCAGCAGCGTGCGGCGGTAGCGGGCCGGCGCGGGCGGCCGCATCGCCTCGGCCGGCGGCAGGCGCACCGTCGCGACGATCGCGTTCAGCGTGCCGATCACGGCCGTCGCCACGGTGATGGCCGCGCTGGTCACCAGGAGCCGGGGCGCGATGCGGTGCTCGAAGCTCGGAAAGCGGAAGAGCTCGGCGTACAGGCCGGTGAACAGGGTGCCGAGGCGGTCGCCGACGAGCACGCCCAGCACCAGGCCCATCGCCACGATCAGCAGCACGAGCTGGAGGTAGTGCGCCGCGATCGCCCGGTTGGGATAGCCGAGCGCCTTCAGCGCGGCGATCTGCTCGCGTTGGGTCGAGACCAGCCGGGACACCACCACGTTGAGCAGGAAGGCCGCCACGCCGAGGAAGATCGCCGGCAGCACGGTGCCGAGCACGCGCTGCTGCTTGATCTCGTTGTCGAGCATGGCGTGCGAGGCCTGCTCCGCACGGCCATGGGCTTCGCGACCGCCATAGGGTGCGAGCAGCCGCGCCACGCCGTCGACGGCGGCCTGCTGCGAGGCACCGGGCGCCAGCTTGAGCGCGACGCGGTTGAACGCGCCGCGCATGTCGCAGGCCGCGGCCAGCGCCTCGCGATCGATCCAGAACACGCCGAAGCCGCGGGTGTCGGGCATGCCCCACAGGCCGGCGAAGATGAACTCGGGCGTGAGCGCCGTGCCGACCATGCGCAGCGTGCGCTGCTTGCCGTTGATGAGCGCCGTGAGCCGGGCGCCCGGGCGCAGCTGCCGCGATTGCGCGAAGCCCTCGGACACCAGCGCGTCGATGCTGCCGTCGGCGTGGGTTGACGTCGCGTCGAGGCCGCGGCCGCTGCTCACCGTCACGAGGTTCATGCGCGGGGGGCTGCGCAGGTCCAGGCCGATCAGCTGGCCGATGATGGGATCGGGCAGGCCGGGGATCTCCACCCGCACGATCTCCTCCAGCGTGGTCTGCACGTCGGCCACGCCCTCGACCTGGCGCAGCGCATCGGCCATCGAGCTCGGCGCCCGCTTGACGCCCGCGAACACGTCGGCGAAGCGGCCGTCGGCATAGAAGCGGTCGCGGGCCAGGGCCAGCGAGTCCACCGCCGACAGGCTGGTGATGAAGCCGCCGATGCCGCTGGCGACCACCAGCGCGATCGTGATCGCCTGGCTCCACATGAGTCGCAGGTCGCGCAGCAGCTTGCGGTCGAGGGCGCGCATGGTGTCACCAGCTCAGCTCGGACGGCTTGCGCTTGCGGCGGTTGGCCTCGACGCGCTGGATGCGGCCGTCGCCCAGGTAGACCACCCGATCGGCCATGCCGGCAATCGCCGCGTTGTGGGTGATCACGACGGCGGTGGTGCCGATCTCCTCGTTGATCCGCGCGATGACCTCGAGCACCAGCTTGCCCGTCTGGTAGTCGAGCGCGCCGGTGGGCTCGTCGCACAGCAGCACGTCGGGTCGCTTGACGATGGCACGCGCGATGGCCACGCGTTGCTGCTCGCCGCCCGACAGCTGCGCCGGAAAGTGGTCGCGGCGGGGCGTGAGGCCCACGCGATCGATCGCCTCGTCGGCCGGCATCGGGTCGTCGACGATGTCGGTGACCAGCGCCACGTTCTCGCGCACGGTGAGGCTGGGGATCAGGTTGTAGAACTGGAACACGAAGCCGACGTGCTCGCGCCGATAGGTGGTGAGCTCGGCCTCCGTGGCGGCCGTGAGGTCGTGCTCGCCGAAGCGCAGGCTGCCGGCGCTGGGCACGTCCAGCCCGCCCAGGATGTTGAGCAGCGTCGACTTGCCGCTGCCCGACGGGCCCAGCAGCACGATGAACTCGCCGCGCGCGATGTCGAGGTCGACCTCGCTCAGGGCCCGGACCTCGACCTCGCCGCTGCGGTAGATCTTGCTCAGGCCGCGGGCGCAGAAGACGGGCGCAACGACCTCGGCGGGCACCGGATGTATCGATGGGGTGGAGGACATGGAACAGCGGGGACGGAAGACCCCATGCAATTTAGGAGGACCCGGCCGCGCGGCGTTGATGTATCGCAATCGCGGCGCGCGAACCACGGCGCCGCCACAGCTTCTCGATCTCGACGGCGACGAAGACGATCGCCGATGCGCCCAGGCAGATCGCCAGCTCGGCGGCACTCAGCGGGGCCGTCTTGAAGACCGGATGCAGGGCGGGCACGTAGATGATGGCCAGCTGCATCGCCAGGGTGAGCACGACGGCGCCCAGCAGCGGCCGATTCGACGCCAGGCCCTGGTGCAGCAGCGACTCTCGCTCCGAGCGGATCGCCAGCACGTGCGCCATCTGCGACAGCGTGAGCACGGTGAACACCATCGTCTGCCCATGCGCATGCCCCGTCGAGAGGGCCCAGGCCTGGACCGCGAGGCACAGCGCGCCGATCAGCAGGCCCACGCCGAGCACGTGCTGCCACAGGCCCTGCGCAAAGAGGCTCTCGCGCGGCGGACGGGGCGGCCGGCGCATGATCCCGCGCTCGGCCGGCTCGGCGGCGAGCGCCAGCCCGGGCAGCCCGTCGGTGACGAGGTTCACCCACAGGATGTGGATGGGCAGCAGCGGAATGGGCAAGCCCAGCAGCGGCGCCAGGAACAGCGTCCAGATCTCGCCCGAGTTGCCGGTCATGGCATAGCGGACGAACTTGCGGATGTTGTCGTAGATGCGCCGGCCTTCCCGCACGGCGGCCACGATGGTGGCGAAGTTGTCATCGAGCAGGACCAGGCTGGCGGACTCGCGCGCGACGTCGGTGCCGCCGCGGCCCATGGCCACGCCGATGTCGGCACGCGCCAGCGCGGGTGCATCGTTGACGCCGTCGCCGGTCATGGCGACGAACTCGCCTTGCGCCTGCAGCGCCTCGACGATGCGGATCTTCTGGCTCGGATCGACCCGCGCGCAGATGCGCACGGTCCGCACGCGCTCGCGCAGGCGCTCGTCGTCGAGGCGCAGCAGGTCCGCGCCCGTCAGCACCTCGGCATGGCGGTCGTCGACGATGCGAAGCCGCAGCGCGATGGCCAGCGCAGTGGCGGGGTGATCGCCGGTGATCATCACCGGCGTGATGCCGGCCGCCTTGCACTCGCGCACCGCGTGCGCCGCTTCGGCGCGAGGCGGGTCGATCAGGCCGATCAGGCCGAGCAGGCTCATGTCGGCTTCCAGCGTGTCGTCGGCCGGCAGGCGGTCGCCGCTGCGTTGCGCCAGCGCGAGCACGCGCATGCCATGGGCGGCCATGGCGTGGGCGGCCTGCAGCACCGCTTCGCGCGACAGCGGCACCGCGCCGCCGGGGCGCCACTGCGAGCTGCACAGCGGGATCACCGACTCGGGCGCGCCCTTGGTGCAGGCGACGAAGCCGGCGTCGCTGCGATGAAGCGTGGTCATGCGCTTGCGCCCGGAGTCGAAGGGCAGCTCGTGGACACGGGCGAACAGGCCGTCGAGCGCCGCCTTGTCGAGCCCCAGGTCGTGCGCCAGCGAGGTGAGGGCGGTCTCGGTGGGATCGCCCTGCCAGGCGCCGTCGGCATCGCGGCTCGCGTCGTTGCACAGCGCCGCGGCGCGCAGCAGCTCCAGGTGGAGGGTGCCGGGGGCTTCGCCGCCCGGCACCCAGCGCTGGCCGTCCGCGAGCAGCACTTCGGCATGCATGCGGTTCTGCGTGAGGGTGCCGGTCTTGTCGGAGCAGATCGTCGTGACCGAGCCCAGGGTCTCCACCGACGGCAGCCGGCGGACCAGCGCCTGCAGCGACACCATGCGCCGCGCGCCCAGCGCGAGCAGCACCGTCACCACCGCCGGCAAGGCCTCGGGGATGGCCGCGACCGCCAGGCTGACGGCGGTGAGAACCATGAGCATGGCCGACTCGCCGCGCAGCACGCCAACCCCGAAGATCAGCACGCAGATCGCGACGACGGCCAGGGCCAGGCGCCGGCCGAAAGCCGCCAGGCGCCGCTGCAGCGGCGTGCTGCGGTCGGTGTCGCGGTCGAGCAGGCGCGCCACCTTGCCCAGCTCGGTGGCCATGCCGGTGGCCACCACCAGACCGCGGCCGCGGCCATGCGTGGTCGTCGTGCCCTTGAACGCCATGTTCAGGCGGTCGCCGACCATGCTGGCCGCATCGGTGAGCGGTGCGGTGTGCTTGACCACGCTCACCGACTCGCCCGTGAGTGCCGATTCGTCGACCCTTAGCTGCGCGATCTCGATCAGCCGGACGTCGGCCGGCACCTGGTTGCCGGCCTCCAGCAGCACGATGTCGCCGGGCACGAGCTCGCTGGCCGGCACCACCCGGACCCGCCCGTTGCGCAGCACCGTCGCCTGGGCCGCCGCGAGTTTCTGCAAGGCGGCCATGGCGCGATCGGCGCGCCAGGACTGGACGAAGCCGATGGCGGCATCGAGCAGCACGATCACCACGATCGCCAGCGTGTCGGCGAGCTCGCCCATCACGCCGGACACGACCGCGGCGGCCAGCAGCACGAGGATCATGAAATCCTTGAACTGATCGAGCAGCAGGCCGAGCGGGCCCCGCCCTCGGGGACGCGCGATCTCGTTCGGACCATGTCGAGTCGCGCGCCGGTGCGCCTCGTGGTCGGGCAGGCCGCGGGCGGGATCGACGCCGTGCCGGCGTGCCACGGCGCGGGCATCGTCCAGGTGCCAGGCGCGAGTCGGGGCGGGGCGGGGCGTCGCGCTCATGGGACCGACGGTATCGGCGCGACCGGCCGATCCGTTTGATGGCGGTCAAGCTACGGGCTTGGCATCGCGTGGCGCGCTTGGGACGTGGTGTTCAACCACAGAGCATCCCAGGCCCGTGGTGACCGCCCCGGCGGTTCCGAAGAAACACCGGCCCCCCGTTCGCCCTGAGCTGGCCCCCGTTCGTCCTGAGCTTGTCGAAGGATCAGCAAGCGTAGCCCGGGTGCAACCCGGGACCCCGTGGCCGCCGCGACCCCGGGTTGCACCCGGGCTACGAGTGGTCCCCGTCCCGTTCTTGACGCCGATCAAGCTTCGTCGCCCACACGGGCCGCACCATCGCGGCATCCCCCAGACCCCGGAGATGCCCCATGAAGATCCTGCTGCCCGTCGACGGAAGCGACTACACCAAGCGCATGCTGGCCTGCATCGCGGCGCGGGACGAGCTGCTCGGTCCCGGTCACGACTACACCGCCTTCACGGCGGTGGCGCCGGTGCCGCCTCATGCCGCACGCTTCCTCGACCGCCACACGCTCGACACGTACTACCGCGACCAGGCCGAAGAGGTGCTGCGCACGGTGAAGCGCTTCGCCGAGCAGCACGGCTGGACGATCCGCGTGGCCCATGCGGTCGGCCAGGCCGCCGAGGCGATCGCGGCCTTCGCCGAGGCCGAGAAGCCCGACCTCATCGTGATGGGCACCCACGGCCACACGGCGCTGGGCAACGTCCTGCTGGGCTCGGTGGCGACCGGCATCCTCGCGCGCTGCAAGGCGCCGGTGCTGCTGATCCGCTGACCTTCCCTCGATGAGCGCGCTGGCCCGCACGGCCGCCGACGCGCTCGACGACCCCGTCGAGCTCGACACCTTCACCCGCCGGCAAGCCGGCGCCGGGGGCGCGCGCATCGCGGAGTCGTCGCTGCGCATCGCCGGCATGCATTGCGCGGCCTGCGCCGGCACCATCGAACAGGCGCTGCGGCGGGTGCCGGGCGTCATCGATGCGCGCGTCAGCGCGGCCTCGCAATGCGCCAGCGTGCGCTGGGACATGGGGCGCACCCGCGCATCGGCCCTGGTGCAGGCGGTGGACGCGGCGGGCTACGTCGCCACGCCCGACACCGCGGCCGCCGCCCGCCTGCAGCGCCGCAAGGAGGCGCGAAACGCGCTCTGGCGCCTGTTCGTCGCCGCCTTCTGCGCGATGCAGATCATGATGCTCGCGACCCCGGCCTACGTGAGCGCGCCCGGCGACCTGAGCCCCGACCACAAGCAGCTCCTCGACTGGGGCAGCTGGCTGCTCACGCTGCCGGTGCTGTGGTTCTCCGCCGCGCCCTTCTTCGCCGGCGCCTGGCGGGCGCTGCGCCGGCGCCGCGTCGGCATGGACATGCCGGTGGCGATCGGCATCGCGGTCGCCTTCGTCGCGAGCAGCGGCGCCGCCTTCGATCCGGGCGGCGTGTTCGGCCGCGAGGTCTGGTTCGACTCGCTCGCGATGTTCGTGAGCTTCCTGCTCGGCGGGCGCTACCTCGAGATGCGCGCGCGGCATCGGGCCGAGATCGCGCTCGAAGAGGCGACCGACCGGCTGCCGCAGACGGTGATGCGGCTGCGGCCCGATGGCGGCGTCGACGGCATCAGCGCCAGGCGGCTGCGGGCCGGCGACCTCGTGCGCGTGCCGGTGGGCCAGGCGTTCGCCGCCGACGGCGTGCTGACCGACGGGACGACCCAGGCCGACGAGTCGCTGCTGACCGGCGAGTCGCGGGCGGTCTCGAAGGCCGCCGGCGACCCCGTGGTGGCCGGCAGCATCAACCTGCAGGCGCCGGTGGTGATGCGCGTCGAGCGGGCCGGGTCCGACACGCGGTACGAAGCCATCGTCGCGCTGATGCGCGCCGCACGAAGCCAGCGTCCGGCCATCCTCGCGAGCGCGGACCGCTGGGCAGCACCGTTCCTCTGGGCCGTGCTGCTGCTCGCGACCGGGGCGGGGGCGGCGTGGAGCGTCATCGATCCGCCGCGGGCGCTGTGGGTGGTGGTGTCGGTGCTGGTGGTCACCTGTCCGTGTGCGCTGTCGCTGGCCGCGCCCTCGGCCCTGCTGGCTGCGGCCGGTGCGATGGGACGGCGCGGCGTGCTGCTGCGCGACCTGGATGCGGTGCAGCGGCTGGCCCGCATGGACACGCTGTTCGTCGACAAGACAGGGACGCTGACCGAGGGACGGCTGCGCTGCGTGCAGGCATGGCCGGCGCACAGCGACCCGGACCTGCAGGGCACCGCGGCGTCGCTGGCCTCGTGGTCGACTCACCCGCTGTCGGTCGCGCTGCGCGATTCCTTCGAGGCGGCCCCGCGTGAATGGAAGGATGTCCGCGAGCTCCCCGGCCAGGGGCTCGAGGCGGTCGACGAGGCGGGGCTGCGCTGGCGGCTGGGGTCCGCCTCCTTCGTGACGGCCGGCGCCCACGAGGCCGGGCCGCACACCTGGCTCGGATGCGGCGGCCGCCCGCTCATGCGTTTCGCCTTCGACGAGCGCGTGCGCGAGGATGCCGCCGGCGCCATCCGCGCCTTGCAGGACGACGGCGTCCAGGTTCGCCTGCTGTCCGGCGACCACCCCGAGCGCGCGCAACACATCGCCGAGTCGCTGGGCCTGGACGGGGCCCACGGCGCGCTGACGCCTGCCGACAAGCTCGCCGCCGTGCGCGCCGCGCAGCAGCGCGGCGAGATCGTCGCGATGGTGGGCGACGGCATCAACGACGCGCCGGTGCTGGCGCAGGCCGACGTGTCCTTCGCGATGGGCGAGGGCGCGCTCGTCGCCCGCGCGCAGGCCGACGGCGTGCTGGTCTCCAACCGGCTGAGCGACATCGTGCGCGCCCGCGTGCTGGCGCGCCGGACGCTCCGCGTGATCCGTCAGAACTTCACCTGGGCGGCCGCCTACAACGCCGCCTGCGTGCCGCTCGCCATCGCCGGCTGGCTGCCGCCCTGGGCCGCCGGCCTGGGCATGGCGGCGAGCTCGCTGTTCGTGGTGCTGAGCTCGCTGCGGCTCGCGAGGTAGCCATGGACATCCTCTACCTGCTCATCCCGCTCTCCTCGGTCCTGGTGCTGGGCATCCTCGGCGTGTTCGCATGGGCGCTGCACGGCGGCCAGTTCGACGACCTCGAGCAACACGGCGAGCAGATTCTCGACATCGACGCCGACGCCCTTGATCGGCATCAAGGCCCGCAGGCCCTGCGCATCGAAAAATCCGTCCGTCGTCCCTGAATGCGAAGAACGGAGGTCCCGATGGTTGCGAATGCGCAAGCTGCTGCGCCGGTGAGCTACACCGATGATCCCGTGCGCGGCTTTGCGCTGGCGGCCGTGCTGTGGGGCGTGGTCGGCATGCTCGTGGGCGTGGTCATCGCCGCGCAGCTCGCGTTTCCGGACCTGTTCCACGGCATCCCGTGGCTCAGCTACGGGCGGCTGCGGCCCCTGCACACCAACGCGGTGATCTTCGCCTTCGGCGGCTGCGCGCTGTTCGCGACCAGCTACCACGTGGTGCAGCGCACCTGCCAGGTCCCGTTGTTCCTGCCGCGGCTGGCGCAGTTCACGTTCTGGGGCTGGCAGGCGGTGATCCTGCTGGCCGCCGTCACCTTGCCCATGGGCTACACCAGCGGCAAGGAATACGCCGAGCTCGAGTGGCCCATCGACGTGCTGATCGCGGTGGTGTGGGTGGCCTACGCCGTCGTCTTCTTCGGCACCATCGGCAAGCGGCGCGTGCGCCACATCTACGTGGCCAACTGGTTCTTCGGCGCCTTCATCATCACGGTGGCGGTGCTGCACATCGTCAACAGCGCGGCCATGCCGGCGAGCTTCTGGAAGAGCTACTCGGCCTACGCGGGCGTGCAGGACGCGATGGTGCAGTGGTGGTACGGCCACAACGCGGTGGGCTTCTTCCTCACCGCCGGCTTCCTCGGGATGATGTACTACTACATCCCCAAGCAGGCCGAGCGCCCGGTGTATTCGTATCGCCTGTCGATCGTGCACTTCTGGGCGCTGATCTTCACCTACATGTGGGCGGGCCCGCACCACCTGCACTACACCGCGCTGCCCGACTGGGCGCAGTCGATCGGCATGCTGTTCTCGCTGGTGCTGCTGGCGCCGAGCTGGGGCGGGATGATCAACGGCGTGATGACGCTGTCGGGCGCCTGGCACAAGCTGCGCGACGACCCCATCCTGAAGTTCCTCATCGTCGCGCTGAGCTTCTACGGCATGGCCACCTTCGAGGGGCCGATGATGTCGGTGAAGACGGTCAACGCGCTGTCGCACTACACCGACTGGACGGTCGGCCACGTGCACGCCGGCGCGCTGGGCTGGGTGGGCCTCATCTCGATGGGCTCGCTGTACTACCTGATTCCGCGCATGTACGGCCGCACGGCGATGTACAGCGTGCCGGCGATCAACCTGCACTTCTGGATCTCCACGCTGGGCATCGTGCTGTACATCGCCGCGATGTGGATCGCCGGCGTGATGCAGGGCCTGATGTGGCGCGCGCTCAACCCCGACGGCACTCTGGTCTACACCTTCGTCGAGAGCGTCAAGGCGACCTGGCCGTTCTACATCGTGCGCCTGGCCGGGGGTGTGCTGTACCTCGGCGGCATGGGCGTGATGGTGTGGAACGTGGTGATGACGATCCGCGCGGGTCGCGTGGCGTCTTCGCCGATTCCGAGGCTGGCGGCGGCATGAAGGCTTTCGTAGCCCGGGTGCAACCCGGGAATTCCGACGATGGGATGGCGCGTCCCGGGTTGCACCCGGGCTACAGGAACGAGTGATGACGACTGACAACGTAAAGGCCACCGGTCACGAGCGCATCGAGACCAGCAACTTCCTCATGATCGTGCTGATCCTCGTGGTCATCGCAATCGGTGGCCTGGTCGAGATCGTGCCGCTGTTCTTCCAGCGCTCGACCACCCAGCCGGTGCCCGGACTCGAGCCCTACCAGCCGCTGCAGCTGGTGGGACGCGACATCTACCTGCGCGAGGGTTGCTACAACTGCCACTCGCAGATGATCCGCCCGCTGCACGCCGAGACGCTGCGCTACGGCCACTACTCGGTGGCCGGCGAGTTCGTCTACGACCATCCCTTCCAGTGGGGCAGCAAGCGCACCGGCCCCGACCTGCACCGCGTGGGCGGCAAGTACAGCGAGGAATGGCACCGCCTGCACCTGGCGGGTCCGCGCGACCTGGTGCCCGAATCGAACATGCCCGCCTATCCCTGGCTGGAGCGCAACGCGATCGACCCGGACAGCGTGCCGCCGCGGCTGGTGGCGCTGCGGCGGCTGGGCGTGCCGTACAGCGAGGCCGACGTCGCGAAGAGCGCCGACGCGGTCAAGGGCAAGACGGAGATGGACGCCATCGTCGCCTACCTCCAGTCGCTGGGCACCCACGTGAAGTAATCCGGCCGGAGAACCGACATGGACCTGAATGACATCCGCAGCCTCGTGACCCTGTTCGCGCTGGCACTGTTCGTCGGCCTGGTGGCCTGGACCTGGTGGCCTTCGCGCCAGCGTGCGCACCAGGCGGCGGCGCGCCTGCCCTTCGAAGGCGACGACACGGGGGCCCGGCCATGAGCGACTTCTTCCACGGCGGCTGGTCGGTCTACATCGCCATCGCGACGGTGGTGGGCCTCGCGGCCTGCCTGGCGCTGCTCATCATCGCCGCGCGGCGCCGCGTGATGGCCAACGACAACACGACGGGCCACGTCTGGGACGAGGACCTGCGCGAGCTCAACAACCCGCTGCCGCGCTGGTGGATGTGGCTGTTCGTGCTGACCATCGTCTTCTCGGCCGCCTACCTCGCGGTCTACCCGGGCCTGGGCAGCGCGCCGGGACGATTCAACTGGACCAGCCTCGGGCAGTACCAGGACGAGCAAGCCAAGGCGCGCGCCGCCGCGGCACCGCTGTTCGAGCGCTTCGCGGCCATGCCCGCCGCGCAGCTGGCCCGCAACCCGCAGGCCATGGCCGTGGGCGAGCGGCTGTTCGCCAACAACTGCGCGACCTGCCACGGCGCCGATGCGCGCGGCAGCAAGGGCTTTCCCAACCTGACCGACCGCGACTGGCTGTGGGGCGGCACGCCCGAGAAGATCGCCGAGAGCATCAGCAAGGGCCGCCAGGGCAGCATGCCGGCGGTCGCGTCCGCGGTGGGCACCTCCGACGACGTGCGCAACGTCGCCGCCTACGTGCTGAGCCTGTCGGGCGGCACCAACAGCATCGCCGCCCAGCTGGGCCGCTCGAAGTTCGCCATCTGCGCCGGCTGCCACGGCGCCGACGGCAAGGGCAACCAGGCGCTGGGCGCGCCCAACCTCGTCGACGACGTGTGGCTGCACGGCTGGGGCGAGGAGGCGGTGATCGCGATGATCACCAAGGGCAAGACCAACGTGATGCCGGCCCACGGGTCGCGCTTCACGCCCGAGCAGATCCACGTGCTGGCGGCCTACGTGTGGAGCTTGTCGAACCCGACGAGCTCCGGTGCACCATGACGCGACGCCGATGACCCTGCAGCAAGGCGCGCGGGCGCGCGTCATCCCGATCAAGGCGGTGCCGCCTGAGCCCGCACCGCAGCTCGTCTCGCTCTACGAGAAGCAGAAGAAGGTCTACCCGCGCTCGGTGGGCGGCTGGTTCGCCGGCTGGCGCTGGGCGATGGTGTGGCTCACGCAGGCGCTGTTCTACGGGCTGCCGTGGCTGCCATGGAACGGACGCCAGGCGGTGCTGTTCGACCTGGCCGCGCGGCGCTTCTACATCTTCGACCTGGTGCTGTACCCGCAGGACTTCATCTACCTGACGGGCCTGCTGGTGCTGTCGGCGTTCGGGCTGTTCTTCTTCACCGCGCTGGGCGGGCGACTGTGGTGCGGCTATGCCTGCCCGCAGACGGTCTACACCGAGATCTTCCTGTGGATCGAGCGGCGCATCGAGGGCGAACGCGGCGCGCGCATCAAGCTCGACGCGAGCCCGTGGACCGTCGACAAGCTGTGGCGCAAGACCGCCAAGCATGCGGCCTGGCTGGTGATCGGCCTGTGGACCGGCTTCAGCTTCGTCGGCTACTTCACGCCCATCCGCACGCTGTGGGCCGAGTCGTTCACGCTCGCCTTCGGGCCCTGGGAATGGTTCTGGGTCAACTTCTACGGCCTGGCCACCTATGGCAACGCCGGCTTCCTGCGTGAGCAGGTCTGCAAGTACATGTGCCCCTATGCGCGCTTCCAGAGCGCCATGTTCGACCGCGACACGCTGATCGTCACCTACGACGCGGCCCGCGGCGACCCGCGCGGCAGGCGCGCCCGCGGCGCCGACCTCGCGGCCGCGGGCCTGGGCGACTGCATCGACTGCGGCCTGTGCGTGCAGGTGTGCCCGGTGGGCATCGACATCCGCGACGGGCTGCAGTACGAGTGCATCGCCTGTACGGCGTGCATCGACGCCTGCGACGGCGTGATGGACAAGATGAAGTACCCGCGCGGCCTCATCCGCTATGCGACGGAGCACGGGCTGACGCAAGGCCTCGGCCGCTCGCAGATGCTGCGGCGCGTGCTGCGCCCGCGGGTGCTGGTCTACGGCTGCGTGCTGCTCGCCATCTCGGCCGCCTTCGTCGTCGGACTGGCGATGCGCCACACGCTGAAGGTCGACGTGGTGCGCGACCGCACCACGCTCGCCCGCCTCGTCGAGCGCGGCCAGATCGAGAACGTGTACCGCCTGCAGCTCATGAACGCGACCGAGCGCGAGCAGCGCTATCGAGTCACGGTGCAGGGCATCGCAGGTGTCGAGCTGGCCCATGCCGTCGACGCCGACGTCCTGCCCGCCCAGGCGCGCTGGGTGACCGTCGCGGTGCGCGTGCCGCCGCAGGCGGCGCAGGCCCTGGGGCCGGGGGCTCATCCCATCCGCTTCCACGTGGCCGCGGTGGCCGACGCAGCGACCGTCGTCACCGAGAAGTCGACCTTCGTCGTTCCCCGTTGAAAGAAGAGGAGACGCCATGAACCACGACATGCCCAGGCTCCCTTGGTGGCGCGTGCGCGCCGTGTGGCTGGTGATCGCCGGTCCGGCGCTGGTGGTGGCGGCAAGCCTCGCCACGCTGGTCCTTGCGCTGAGGGGCGGCGATGTGCCGCTGCGCGTGAATCAAGCGGCCGGCGCCGACACGATGGCGCCGGCGACCCAGGCGCGCAACCATGCATCCGCCAGTCGTCACTGAGCACGCGATGCGCGCCGCCGCACCCGCCGCGCGGCCGTTTCGCGAGCGCGCGCTGCTGATCCTGTGGCCGGCCTTCGTGATGGCCGCCGTGCTCGAAGCGCTGGTCTTCGCGGTCGTCGATCCGAACGGCATGCAGTGGTTCGGCGCCGAGCCCATCGAGTGGTCGCGCAGCGCGATCTACTCGGTGACGTTCTTCATCTTCTGGGGAGTGATCGCGACCTCGGGGGCGATCACGGCGCTGCTCGAGGCGCCGGGGCATTCGTAGACGCCCTTCGCCTTTGCAGGCCATCGCTTCGCCATCGACCTTCGGGAAGATGGTCGACGGGGTAAGGTTGACTCGCACGCTCGGTATTCGTCGAAACGACTTCAGGGAAACCATGGTCAAGCCCGTACAGAGAACAAATACCCAGGGAAGCTCCAGCATCGTCATGCCGCGCTCCGAAGCGCCGCCGGAGAGCTCGAAAGCGGCGACGCCGGCCTCCGCGGTGAGCGCCTTCTTGTCGTCGAAGAAAACGAAACCAGACGCGACGCCCGCGCCTCAGAGCGCCGTCCCCCAGCGCACGCTCGTCGTCCCGGAGCTCCTGGAGGGCATCGTGAACTCGAACCTCCCCGTTCCCGGTACCGGCAAGCCGGTGGAGGGCATACCGGGTGCTGATCCGAAACCCGACGCCCGCTCGATCGCCGTGGTGAACAGCAAGACCGGGGAGGTGATCACCACACCGGGCGCGGAGCACGACATGTTCGCGCAGCAAAGCATGTCCAAGCCGGCCGCTCATTTCCTGCTCATCAGGCTGATGGGCGACCGGGCGGTCGAAAGGACGCGGCTATTGCTCGGCGATGCAGCCGTGGACGCCGCAAAACAATGGGAGCTCGGATGGGAGCTTGGCTTGAGGGAAAGCAACCAGGAGATCCTCGGGGAGGGCAACGGCGAGGACTACAAGTCCAACAAGAGTCCTCCCGGCCGGGAGGACCTTGAATACAACACCTCCGTGAACAAGGGCGCGCTGAAAGTGTGGGCCCTGATCAGGAAGAACACGCCGCCGGGGGACAAGACCGGGTTCGACCACTATCTCGACCTCATCAGGGACATGGCGGGCAACCAGACGCTCCAGCCCAATGAAACCATGGCCGAGGGTGAATACCAGGCGACGATGAAAACCTGGGCGGAGAAGAAAGAGGGCAACTGGAAGCTGATAGAGGATCTGATCGGCAAGGGCGTTGTGAAGGACGCGGAAGAGGGGAAACAGATTCTCAAGGACTACTATCGAGCCTGCGCCATCACGATGAACGTGATCGACTCGGCCGTCATTGGCGCAACGCTGCACGACGGTGTCCATCCGCTGACCAAGCAGAGATTCGCGCCCCGGGAGATCGCACAGGAAATGCGATCGGGTGACCGTACCGGCGGGGCATACAACGAATCCGGACAGATCGCGCGCAAGGGCGGAGCACGATTCAAGACGGGGGTCAAGGGCGGCCAGCGCGGATCGCTGGTGCATCAGAGGCACCTTTTCCTGGGCATGCACCATGAGCACCTGAACAAGCCGGGCAATCCCTTGGAGCCAGGGAAGTGGACCGTGGACTTGAGCCGGCGGGGCCAGCTCGTGACCCCGGGCGATCTTGCCGCCGAAGAGGCCGCGCAGCGGGCGTCCGAGGGGATGACGAAAAAAGCCGGACGCCAGGTCGCCAAGGCGACGGGCAAGGAGCGCACCTACACAGGAAAAGTGCCGTTGGCCGTCCCAGCCGGATCGCCGCTGGCGGGTGCGCGTGGAACGGTGGAGGCGAAATTCAAGACCTCGCCCCTCGAATTGCACAAGCGATTGCTCGCGGACATGACGGATGACTCGAAGGAGAAGTTGCGGACCGCGCTGGGTGTGGAGGATCTGTCGGAAGTGCGACTCAAGCCGATGCGCGACATCATTTCGCTGAAGCTCGGGACACGCGGCGGCGAGCGCATGTTGACCGCGCTCAACGCAAGGGGCGAGAACATGGACTACTTCGAGGTTCCCGACCACAAGGGCTTCAAACGAAAGATCGTCGTCGCGCCGCATGTCAATCTCGAGAGCCACGAGGATCGCAGGACGACCGAGATCACATGAGGGTGACTCACCTCAGCAAGTCGCCCCGTTCACCAGCCTCTCCAGCGCCGCAGGGTCGAGCACGCGGATCTGCCGCTGCTTGACCTCCAGCACGCCTTCCTCCTGGAAGCGCGAGAAGCACCGGCTCACCGTCTCCAGCTTCAACCCGAGATAGGTGCCGATTTCCTCGCGCGTCATGCGCAACAGCAGCGACGACGCCGAGAAGCCGCGCGCCTGCAGCCTCTGCGCGAGGTTCAGCAGGAAGGCCGCCAGCCGCTCCTCGGCCCGCATGCTGCCCAGCAGCAGCATCACGCCGTGGTCGCGCACGATCTCGCGGCTCATGATCTTGTGGAACTGGCGTTGCAGGTCGGTGAACTCGCGCGACAGCTGCTCCAGCTGGCCGTACGGGATCACGCAGACCTGCGAATCCTCCAGAGCCACCGCGTCGCAGGTGTGGCGGTCGTTGCTGATGCCGTCCAGGCCCAGCAGCTCGCCGGCCATCTGGAAGCCGGTGACCTGGTCGCGGCCGTCCTCGGACGAGACGCGGGTCTTGAAGAAGCCCGTGCGCACCGCGTAGACCGCTTCGAACGGATCGCCGCTGCGAAACAGGACGTCGCCGCGGCGCACGGTGCGGCGCATCGCCACCAGCGTGTCCAGGCGTTCGAGCTCCGCCGCGGAGAAGCCCACCGGCAGGCACAGCTCGCGCAGGTTGCAGCTCGAGCACGCGACTTTGAGTGCAGCGGCCCTGATCGGTGTGGGGTGGGGATTCATCGGGGGGCAATTCGTGATGCGTGTCAACGTGGACGATTGTTGTGCCGCCGAGGCGCGAAGCACTTGCGATAGGTCAAGGTCGGGGCCGGGCGTTGGGGCACCATCGCCAGCATGTCCGCCGCCCCTGCCACCATCGCCGCCGCCCGCGCTGATGCGCCCACCGTGCTCTCGGAGGCGCTGCTGAAGCGCTTCGACACCCCGGGCCCGCGCTACACCTCGTACCCCACCGCCGATCGCTTCGTCGAAGCGTTCGGTCCTGGGGATTGCACCCGTGCCTTCTCGCAACGCGTGCACGGCGCGACGGCGGGCAGCGCCGCGCCTTTGTCCGTGTACGTGCACATCCCGTTCTGCGAATCGGTCTGCTACTACTGTGCCTGCAACAAGGTGATCACGAAGCACCACGAGCGGGCGACCGAGTACCTGGATGCGCTGGACACGGAGATCGGCCTGGTGGTGGACGCGCTGGGGACCGGTGCGCCGGTGTCCCAGCTGCACTTCGGCGGCGGGTCGCCCACCTTCCTCAGCGATGCCGAGCTCGATCGCGTGATGGCGGCGCTGCGGCGAAGCTTCCGCGTCACCCCCGGCAGCGAGCTCTCGATCGAGGTCGATCCGCGCACCGTCACGCCGGCGCGGCTGGCGCACCTGCGCCAGCTCGGCTTCAACCGCGTCAGCTTCGGCGTGCAGGACTTCGATGCGCAGGTGCAGCAGGCGGTGCACCGCGTGCAGCCTTTCGAGAGCGTGCGCGAGCTGATGACGAGCGCGCGGGCGCTCGGCTTCGATTCGATCAACGCCGACCTCATCTACGGCCTGCCACGGCAGACGCAGGAGAGCTTCGCGCGCACCGTGGCGCAGATCGGCGAGCTGCGGCCCGACCGCATCGCGCTCTACGCCTACGCGCACCTGCCGCAGCGCTTCAAGCCGCAGCGCCGCATCGTGGCCGACGAGCTGCCGGCGCCGGGGCAGCGACTGGCGACGCTGGGCGGCGCGATCGCCGGCTTCCTGGCGCGCGGCTACAGCTACATCGGCATGGATCACTTCGCGCTGCCCGACGATGCGCTGGCCATTGCCAGGCGCCAGGGCCGGCTGCACCGCAACTTCCAGGGGTACAGCACGCAGCCGGACTGCGACCTCATCGGCCTGGGCGTGTCGGCCATCGGCCGCATGGGCGCGAGCTACTACCAGAATGCGAAGGCGCTGCCCGAGTACTACGACGCGTTGCGGCAGGGGCAGCTTCCGGTGGTGCGCGGCATCGCGCTCAGCCGCGACGACCTGCTTCGGCGCGCGGTGATCATGGCGCTGATGTGCCAGGGGCGGGTGGAGTTCGAGTCGATCGAGCTGGCGCACCTGGTCAGGTTCCGCGAGGTCTTCGCGAGCGAGCTGGAGCAGCTCGCGCCGCTGGCGCAGGCCGGGCTGGTCGAGGTCGAGCCGGGTGCGATCCAGGTCACCGCATCGGGGTGGTACGTGGTGCGCGCGGTGGCGATGGTGTTCGACCGCTACCTGCAGACCGACCAGCTGCGCGAGCGCTTCTCGCGGATCATCTGATGGATGTGCCGCTGGTGCTCGCCGGGCTCGCGATGGGCGTGGCGGCATCGCCGCATTGCGCGGCGATGTGCGGTGGGCCGTGCGCGGCGCTGACGAGCGGCTGCAAGCGCAATGCGGGCGGATTCCATCTCGGGCGTGTGCTGGGCTACATGGCGGGTGGGGCGATGGCGGCAGGCAGCGTGGCGGCGCTCGGCGCCTGGAGCCAGGCCGCGCCGGCCTTGCGTCCGCTGTGGACCTTGCTGCACCTGGCGCTGCTGAGCCTGGGGCTGTGGTGGCTCATGACGGGGCGGCAGCTGCCGTGGATGAACCGCAGCGGCGCGGTGACGGTGCGCATCGTCGCTCCGCGTCGGCGTCCGCTGCGATCGGGCCTGGCGGGCTTGGCGTGGGTGGCTTGGCCTTGCGCTGCGTTGCAGGGCGCATTGCTGCTGTCGGCGTTGGCGAGCAGCCCGCAGGGTGGGGCGTTCGTGATGGCGGCATTTGCCATCGGCTCGATGCCGGCACTGGCCGTGGGGCCGTGGGTGTGGGGACGCTGGCGCGCGATGCGCGGCGGTGCGTCGGCGGCGGGGATGGGTGCTGTGGGATTTCGGGTTGCGGGGCTAGGGTTGGCGCTGGGGTCGGGGTGGGCGTTGACGCACGGGGTTTGGGAGAAGGTTGCGGCGTGGTGTGTGGGGGGGTAGCTGGGGCGCGAGGCCATGAGTGCTGACGATCGACCCCGCCACGGGCACGATCGAAATCGTCGCGCCCGGGCGCTTGCACTTCTCCCTATGCGTTGAGCGGAAGTTTCCTGCTGTCCAACACGGAGTTGATCCATCCCTGATCGTTCGCTCGTGTCCAGTCACCCTGACCGACGTTGATCTCCTTCATCTTGCCGTCCCACTTTGTCATCTTCGCGGTGAACCTGTCGGGATAGTCTCGCGCCGCGCAAACAATGTTCGTCCATGGATCGCACACGGCCAAGTGGGGAGGCCACTGTTTCATGTCATTGGGCAGCTCGCGCGCCCCCCGTTCGGACAACTCGCCGAACACTGCGAAGGCATGCGCGCCGGACCCGATCACGTGCACTTCATGTCCCGCTTGCTCAGCGAGGTGTGCGCAGAGGTCTGCAAGCTCCTGGCAGTTGTGTCCAGCGGCTCCCACCGCCGTCGCGCCCGGGTCGTCGCTTTCGCGAATTCGACGTACTTCCGACTCCGCCTGTTGCTGGCGTGCCTCGTCATATCCGAAATTGCTCAATAGATTCTTGTTGCTCGATTTGTGACCCGCTACGTAGATCGCTCGGGCTTGAGTAAACACTTCGGTTGCGTTCGCGAGATTGCGCGCACCCTGTTGCGCAGCGTCGGCTCCGGGTACAGCCGCTGCCGCTGCCTGCGATGCTCCCGCGGCCGTATCGGTTCGCGTCGTTCCAGGCGACGGTGTGCGGATGGCACCGTGGCTTTGTGCGGACCCGGGCAACGAAACGCGCAGCTGCGACGTGCCGCCTTGAGACGTGCGCACTGCCACTGCCTCTGGCGATTCCAACGTGCGGCCCATACCGCTTTGTCGTTGCGGTTGAGTCGTCGTCGTGTCGGCGGGCATGTCGTGCAGCGAATGCGTGGAATGCGTCGGCGAAGCTGGTGGCGTTGCACAGCAGGATGTCCAATTTCCCAAGGTAGTCTCCAGTGCGATGTCGTGAGCTCAACTCTAGAAAGCGCTCAAGGCCCCGTTCGCACAAACGCGAAGCACCGCGCACCAAAGCGAACCCTTGCTCGGATTGACCATCACGCGGTGCTGCGCGCCCGCAGTCGCCGCCAGCGCGCGGCCGCCAGCAGCGCGAGGCCGGCCAGCAGCAGCGCCCATGACTGCGGCTCGGGCACGATCTGCACGAACAGGCCCCCCGACGTCATCGGATCGAAGAAGTCGTCGGGGGCAAAGCCGCAGCACCCGGCCCGCCAGGAGAACAGGTTCACGCTGGGGTCGTAGTCGACAAAGATCGAGCCCCTCCCGTGCGTGCCCGGCGGCCCCGCGTCGAGCACCCAGAAGTCGAAGCCCTGGACCTTCTGGCACAGCACGCAGCCGAACAGGTGGACCAGGCCAGCTGCCGCCCCGAACTCTCCGTCTCCATCCCGGTTGCTGCCGAAGCCGACTTCAATGCCGGCGTGATCGAACAGCGCATTGACCTCGCTGATGCTGGCCAGGCGGAAACCGGGGATCGCGCTCGCAGCCTCCGCCCAGGTCCCGCCGCCGCCCCCGCGCCACACCAGGCCGCTTAGCTGATCCATGAAGGCGCCGCTGGGCAACTCGACGAATTGCGCCTGCGAAGGCGCATGCAAGGCCAGGAACGCGAAGATGCATGTCGCACGGCGCCAAAGGCCTGCGGCACGGAACACGGCGGGCAATCGCTTCATGACAAGCTCCTGCGCCTCGCCGACTCCCCTGAATGATGGCACCTGCGACCCGGTGTCTCAACCCTTGATCGAGGGAGCCGGCGCGCACGTCGATTGCTCTGGTGCGTCTTGCCTTGGACCCGGGAAGACGCTCGGCAACCCGACGATCACGGGCAGAGAACCCGCTTCCCCTCGAGACCACCGGCCTCCAGTCGCTCATGGCGTGCTCCCCTCTCACAAGTTGCCGATCTCCAGGTACTCCGGCACCGAGCACTCCCACCCGAACCGCTCCTGAATCCCTTGCCGCAGCGCATCCGCCGCCTCGGGCTCCCCGTGCGTCACGTACACATGCCGCGGCGCTCGCGGCAGCGCGCCGATCCAGTCGAGGAGGTCGTCGCGATCCGCATGCGCCGAAAGCCCCTCGAGGTTCGCCACCTCGGCGCGCACCGGAATCCACTCGCCGTGGATCTTGATCTCACGCGCGCCGCCGACCATCGCCGCTCCCCGCGTGCCGGCCGCCTGGAAGCCGGCGAAGACGATCGCGTTGCGCGGGTCGGGTGCATGCGCCTTCAGGTGGTGCACCACGCGCCCGCCCGTGGCCATGCCGCTCGCCGAGACGATGATGCTCGGCCAGCGCAGCTGGTTCAGCTCGCGTGACTGCGCCTCGCTGTTGACGATGGTCACGCCGCCGCACATCGCCTTGCACTCCTCGACCGACAGCCGGTGCTCGTTCGCATGCTTTCGAAACAGGGCCGTCACGTCGGCCGCCATCGGACTGTTCAGGAAGACCGGCAGGTCGGGGATGCGGTGCACGGCCTTCAGCCGCTGGATGGCGTGCAGCAGGGTCTGCGCTCGCCCGACCGCGAAGGCCGGAACGACGATGACGCCGCCGCGCGACGCGGTGCGGCAAACGATGTCGGCCAGCTTCGCCAGCGGGTCTTCCTCGGTGTGCGAGCGATTGCCGTAGGTCGATTCGATGAGCACGCAGTCGGCGCCTTCGGGGGGCGACGGCGGCATCATCACCAGGTCGTCGCTGCGGCCCAGGTCGCCGGAGAACAGGATGGAGCGTTCGCCGCAGCGCAGGTGCACGCTGGCTGCGCCGAGGATGTGGCCCGCCCGGTGGAAGCGGACCTTGAATCCCGGGATGGGCTCGAAGTCCTCCTCGATGGCGCGCAGCTGGAAACGCTCCAGTGCGCGCAGTGCATGTTCGTGCGTGTACAGCGGCAGCGCGGGCGAGTGCTTGGAGAAGCCGTGGCGGTTCGCGTAGCGCGCTTCTTCTTCCTGCAGGCGGCCGGCATCCGGCAGGAGCAGCTGGCACAGCTGCGCGGTGGCCGCGGTCGCGAACACCTTGCCGCGAAAGCCCAGTTCCAGCAGCCGCGGAACAAAGCCGCTGTGGTCCAGGTGGGCATGCGTGAGCACCACCGCGTCGATCGAGCTGGCCGGGACCGGCAGCGACGACCAGTTGCGCAGGCGCAGCTGCTTCAGGCCCTGGAACAGCCCGCAGTCGACGAGCAGGCGCCGGCCTTCATGCTCGACGAGGTACTTCGAACCGGTGACGGTGCCGGTCCCACCGAGAAAGCGCAACTGCATGATCGGATCGCTCAGTGCGCCACGCCTGCCGGAGGAACGAGCATCACGGGAACCGCGCTGTGGCGCGAAACCTGCTCGGCCACGCTGCCCAGTGCGGCGCGCCGCCATCCGCTGCGGCCATGCGTGCCGAGCACGATCAGCTCGCAATCCTTCTTCAGCGCGGTTTCGACGATGCTGTCGGGAACGGACTCGATCGCGAAGCAGACGATCGGCTCCGTCTTGAGGTCCGACGCATGGGCGACCTGCTCGCCGCGGCTCACCAGCGCTTCACCGGCCTCGCGCCGCGCCGCCCGCAGCCGATCGATCGGCTCGCTCGCGGCGAGCTGCCGCACGGTCGGGAAATCGTCGATGACGTGCAGCAGCACCAGTGTCACGTCGTGGCGTGCGGCGAGGCGCACCGCTTCGCGCAGACCTCGCTCGGAAGTCTCGCTGCCGTCCAGCGGGACGAGGATGCGTGAGTACATGGCGCGCCTTCCGCAGTGATGGTTCATTGTTCGGCGGCGGGCGCATCGCCGGGTTGATCCAACTCAAGGGGACGCCAGCTCCAGCACGTAGCGCACCGAATCGCCATCCGAGCGGGTCGAATCTGCGTGCAGACCGTGGGCCCGTGCCAGCTCGTGCATGGCCTGGTTCTCGCGCAGCACCTCGCCCACCATGCGCTGCGTGCCGTTCGCCCTCAGGTAGCCGATCATCTTGCCGAGCAGCAGGTGACCGATGCCTTGGCCCTTCATGTCCGACCGCACGATGATCGCGAATTCGGCGTCGACGTTGTCGGGGTCGGTCACCGCGCGCACCACGCCCACGGTGTCGCAGGTTCCGTCATCGTTCTCCAGCAAGGCGACGAACGCCATTTCGCGCGCGTAGTCGATCTGCACCAGCCGGGCCAGTTCGGTGCGCGGCAGCTCGCGCCGGCTGCTGAAGAAGCGCAGCCGGATGTCCTGCGGCTCGAGCTGCCGGATGAAGGCGAGATGCTGTGCCTCGTCCTCGGGGCGGATCGGCCGCATCACCAGCGTGCGGCCGCGCCACGTCAGCCTCTCGGCCAGCTCGGCGGGGTAGGGCAGGATCGCGAAGCGCTGCGCGCCGGCGCAGGGGCTGCCGCTCACCCGCAGCCGGGCATCGAGCGCGATGACGCCGTCCTCGTCGGCCCACAGCGGGTTGATGTCGAGCTCGGCCAGCTGCGGAAGGTCGACGAGCATCTGCGACACCGCGACCAGCACGTCGTGGATCGCCGCGAGCCGGGCAGGCGGGTGGTCGCGATAGCCCGCCAGCAGCTTGGCGACGCGTGTTCGCGACACGAGCTCGGCGGCCAGCGCGCGGTTCAGCGGCGGCAGCGCGACGGCGCGATCGGCGACCACTTCCACCGCGGTGCCGCCCTGGCCGAACATGACCACCGGCCCGAACACCGCGTCGATGCTCGCGCCGACGATCAGTTCCTGGGCCA
This sequence comes from Piscinibacter sp., assembly GCA_036377015.1. Classification (GTDB taxonomy): domain Bacteria; phylum Pseudomonadota; class Gammaproteobacteria; order Burkholderiales; family Burkholderiaceae_C; genus Albitalea. The sequence goes on from DASUZE010000034.1 coordinate 80,289, forward strand.
GCGGGCGCTTCGCCATCGGCTGCACGCTGAAGCCGGCGATGCGGGCCTGCGGGCGCAGCTCGCGCACACGCGCCAGCATGTCGGCCGCGGCCTGGCGCAGCGCGACCTCATCGCGCAGGTCGAGGCGCACGCCGCCGACGTCGGACTTGTGGCTGATGTCGCGCGAGAGGATCTTCAGCGCCACCGGAAATCCCAGCGCCTGCGCAGCCTCCACCGCGGCGTCGGCGGTCGGTTCGGCGGCAACCGTGCGCACCACCGGGATGCCGTAGGCCCGCAGCACCTCCTTCGCCTCGATCTCGTCGAGCATCTCGCGCCCTTCGGCGAGTGCCTGCTCGATCATTGCGCGTGCCGCCGCCGCATCCGGCTGGCCGTGCTCGCTGTTCGCCGGCGCTTCCAGCAACTGGGCCTGGTTGCGCCGGTACGTGAGCAGCATGCCGAACGCGTGCACGGCCTCCTCGGGCGTGGCGTAGTCGGCCACGCCGGCGTCCTGGAAGATGCGCCGCGCGTCGGCGACGGCGCTGTCACCGAGCCAGCAGGCCATCACCCGGCCGGGCGCCTGGCGAGCGATGGGCGCGCAGGCGCGGGCGATGTCGTCGCTGCGCACGACGGCCGTGGGGGCGTGCAGGAACAGCACCGCACCGCTGTCGCGGTCAGCGAGCAGGGCCTGCAGCGTCTCGGTGTAGCGCTGCACCGGGGCGTCGCCGATGATGTCGATCGGGTTGGCATGCGACCAGGTCGGCGGCAGCACCGCGTCGAGCCGCTCGCGCGTGGCGGCGCCCAGCTCGGCGAGCGGGACGCCGGCCTGCGCGGCGGCATCGGCGGCCAGCACGCCGGCGCCGCCGCCGTTGGTCATCAGGGTCAGGGCCGCGTCGCGGTTGGCGCCGAAGCGCGAGAGCGTCGCGGCGGCCGTGAAGAGCTGCTGCAGCGTGTCCACCCGCAGCATGCCGGCACGGCGGATGGCGGCGTCGAACACCACGTCGGAGCCGGCCATCGCGCCGGTGTGCGAGGCGGCCGCCTGCACGCCGTGGCCGGCGCGGCCGGCTTTCACGACGATGACGGGCTTGTTGCGCGCCGCCGCGCGCGCGGCCGACATGAACTTGCGCGGCGCCTCGATCGATTCGATGTAGAGCAGGATCGAGCGGGTGCGCGGCTCGCTGGCCAGGTGGTCCAGGAGGTCGCCGAAGTCCACGTCGGCACGCTCGCCGAGCGACACCATGTGCGAAAAGCCGATGCGCCGCGACTTGGCCCAATCGAGCACCGCGGTGACGAGCGCACCCGACTGCGAGACGAAGGCCACATCGCCGGGCAAGGCGTCGGTGTGCGCGAAGCTCGCGTTGAGTCCGAGGTGCGGTGTCAGAAGGCCGAGGCAGTTCGGTCCCAGCACGCGCAGCAGGTGGGGCCGCGCGGCGTCGAGCGTGGCCTGCTTCTGTGCCGGGCTCAGGCCGGCCGTCATCACGATCACGGCACGCGTGCCCCGGCTTCCCAGCTCGGCAACCAGCTGCGGCACCGTGGCCGGGGGCGTGCAGAGGATCGCCAGGTCGGGAGCCTCGGGAAGGTCGGCGGTTCGCGCGAACACCGCTTCGCCGTCGAGCACGCGGTGACGCGGGTTGACCGCCCGGATCGGTCCGGCGAAGTGCCCGGCGCGCAGGTTGCGCCATACCGTGGCACCCACGCTGCCGGCACGGTCGGATGCGCCGATGACGGCGACGGACTTCGGCTCGAGCAGCTGATCGAGGTGGCGGATGCTCATGCGAAAGGAAACGCTCAGCCGATGTGACTCAGCAACGCGGCTTGCAGCACGAACTGCCGATTCTCGATGCAGGGCGAGCCGCCGTCGAGCTCCTCGGCCAGCTGCGCCGTCGGGTGGGCGGCGCTGGCGAGACCGCCATAGATGGGCACGCCGGCCGCCTGGCTGATGCGGCCCACCAGGGCAGGCGGCATGCCCTGGCACTCCACGGCGTCGTACAGGCGCCCCAGCAGGCGTGCGGTGTGCATCACCTCCTGCGCCGTGCTCGCCTCCGACAAGCTCGGCCGGATGTGCGACACATGGGCGCCGAGCTCCGTCGCGGCACGCCGGAACAGAAGCGCGTCGGCATCGTCGCCTGCCGCGCAAAGCAGGCCCAGGTTCTTCCCCTTGAGCAGCGGCTGGGGGGTGCCTGCCTTCGCCGCGCGCTGCAGCGCCCGCGCCTGGGCGAGCAGGGCGCTCGCCTCGAGCGGCGACAGGGGTTCGAAGGCCGGATGGCCGCGGATCGGCAGAGTCGCAGTCACGGTGTGGGAAGACTAGCGGCGCGTCGTGCGCAAGCCTTGATGCCGGTCAACCCCAGGGGCGCCCGGCCGTGCTGATACGCACCGGACACAAAGCATTCACCCAGCGTTACCGAGCGACGCGCGCCGTTGTCACCGCGTTGCCTGTTGCTTCATAGCATGGACTCCATCGAACACAGACCCGGCACCCGAGGAGTCCCACATGCTCAGCAACGCCACCCCGACCGCCACCCGGCCCTTCATTCGTCATCCGGCGGTGGCCGCCGCGACCCCGGCGGTCGATGCCGATGCCGCCGCGAACCAGCGCGCCTCCCGGCACATCGCCGACACGCTGAAGCTGCTCAACGACACGCTGGCGCCGCAGCGCCGCGTGGTCCATGCCGGCGATGTCGTCTACCAGGCGGGCGAGCGCTTCGGCAACCTCTACATCCTCAATTCCGGCTTCTTCAAGATCGTCAACCTGTCGCCGGACGGGCGCGAGCAGGTCGCCGGCCTCAAGTTCCGCGGCGACTGGCTGGGCTTCGACGGCATCGCCCACCAGCAGTATTCGTGCGACGCCGTCGCCATGGACACCGGCGAAGTCTGGGTCGTCCGCTACGACGCGCTGCTGGCCGCGTGCGCCGTCCGTCCCGAGCTGCTGACCCTGCTGCATGAAGCGATGAGCCGCGAGATCTCGCGCGACCGCGACTCGCTGATGTCGGTGTGCACCTTGCCGGCCGACGCCCGCGTGGCCGACTTCCTGCGCTACTGGGCGGAGTCGCTCGCCAAGCGCGGCATGCGCACCGACCAGATCACGCTGCGCATGACCCGCGCCGAGATCGGCAACTACCTGGGCATGACGCTCGAGACCGTCAGCCGCGCGCTGTCCAAGCTGGCGCGCGACAAGATCATTGCCTTCACCGAGAAGGGCCGTCGCGACGTGCAGATCCCCGACGTGGGCGCGCTGTCGATGTTCGTGCAGCGCTGCCTGTCGCCGGCGCCGGTCTTGCAGTGATCGGCCTGAGCTTGTCGAGGGGCTGCGCCGCAGAAAGGAAGCCACATGCCATCCGTGTTCCGGCGTAGCCCGGGTGCAACCCGGGATGCGACGGTGCCCGCACTTGCGATGGTTGTCGCGTCCCGGGTTGCACCCGGGCTACGGCGAGGCGATCAAGGCGGACTGCCCGCCGCAGGCCGGCCGATCACCCGCCCGATCGCCTGCGCCAGCTCCTCGCGCGTGTACGGCTTGCGCAGCAGTTCCCAGCTGGCCGGCGACTCGCGATCGGCGTTCAGCAGCTCCGCGGAGAAGCCGGACATCAGCAGGATGGCCATCTTCGGGAAGCGTTCCTGAGCGATGGCCGCGAGCTGGGTGCCGCGCATGCCGGCGCCCAGGGCGATGTCGGTGAGCAGCAGATCGAAGCGCGCGTCCGGGCCGAGCGCCAGCAGGGCCTGTTCGCCGCTGGTGGCGGTCGTCACCTTGCAGGCCATCGTGTCGAGGAACGTGCGCACGACCGCACGCACCTCCGCGTCGTCCTCGACCATCAGCACGTGCAGCCCGGGCGGCACGGCCGCGCCGACCCCGGCGTCCTCGGCCGGCGGCGCGGTGGTGCTCCAGGGCCTCGGGATGTACAGCGTCACCGTGGTGCCCGCGCCGGGCGCGCTGGCGATCGCGATCGCGCCTTTCGATTGCTTGACGAAGCCGTACACCGTGCTGAGGCCCAGCCCGGTGCCGCGGCCGGCGTCCTTGGTCGTGAAGAACGGCTCGAACGCGCGCTCCTTGACTTCGTCGGGCATGCCGGATCCGGTGTCGGTGATCGAGATCGCGACGAAGCCGTCCTCGGGCGCGCTGGGGTCGTCGAGGTCGTTGCGCACCTCGCTCGGCAAGGCGCTGCACGGCTCGGCGTGAAAGCGCAGCGCGCCGCCTTCGGGCATGGCGTCGCGCGCGTTGATGGCGATGTTCAGCAAGGCCGACTCGAGCTGGCCCGGGTCGGCCTGGACCGGCGGGCACGCGGCCGGCACATCGACCTCGATGCGGATGCGCTGGTCGAGCGTGCGCCGCAGCATGTCGGCCAGCGAGTTCAGCATCGCGCGGATGTCGAGCGCGCTGGGCTGGAGCACCTGCCGCCGCGAGAAGGCGAGCAGCTTGCTCGTGAGCTCGGCCCCGCGCCGGGTGGCCCGTGCGGCCGCGCCGACGAGCTGCTGGCCATACCCGTCTTGCGCCAGCGCCGGCAATTCCTCCAGCACTTGCAGGTTGCCCTGGATGACCGTGAGCAGGTTGTTGAAGTCGTGCGCGATGCCGCCGGTCAGCTGGCCGACGCTCTCCAGGCGTTGCGCGTGCTTGAGCGCCTCCTCGGACTGCGCGCGCTGCAGGCTGGTCGCCAGCAGGTTGGACAGCGATTCGAGGAAGCGAATCTCGTCGGTGCCGAAGCGCTTGGCTTCGCGCGAACGCACCGTGAGCGCACCGATGCTGCGACCGCGGTCGGACAGCGGCACCGAGAGCGCACTGGTCCAGCCGCCATCGAGATGGGACTTCGGCACGGCAAAGCGCTGCTCGCTGCGGTAGTCGGCGACCATGACCGGCGTGCCCTGGTCGAGGACGAAGCCGGGGGGCGTGTCGGGCCGGTTCGGCACGCGCGAGCCGACGGCTTCGTCGGCCATCAAGCCGACGCCGCTGGCCACGCGGAACTGCAGCCGGTCCGAGTCGAGCAGGAACACCAACGCCGCTTCGACCTGCAGTGCTTCTGCCGCGGTGGCCGGAAGCTGCCGCAGCAGCACCTCGGGGTCGCGCGCATCGACGGCCATGCGCCCGAGCTGCGCCAGGTACTCGCTGTAGCTGGCACGCTGCAGCGCCTGCTTGACGCGCGGGTAGGCGCCGATGTCGCGGATGGCCGCCACCACCAGCGGCAAGCCCTGGCTTTGCAGCGGGCTCAGCGCGATCTCGACCATCACTTCGCTGCCGTCGCGGCGCCGGGCGACGAGCTCCATCTCGGTGCCCATTGGCCGTGACCGCGGGCTGCGGCCATAGGCGTCGCGGTAGGACGCGTGTCGTGGACGGATGGCGTCGGGCACGAGCGCATCGACGTTCAGCCCGAGCAGCTCTTCGACCGAATAGCCCAGCAGCTTCGCGGCTGCGGGGTTGGCCAGCACGATCGCGCCGGCACGATCGGCGACGATCAGCGCATCGGGGTAGGCGGCGAACAGCGTGCGGAACACGCTCTGCTCGTCGATGCCCGAAAGCAGCGGCGGGGTGGGCTCCGGCGGCGCGGTCATGAGCCGCTCAGCCCGGGGTGACGGGCGGCACGAGGATGTAGCCGGCGCCGCGGACCGACTTGATGATCTGCGGGTCGTCCGCATCGGCTTCGAGCTTCTTGCGCAGCCGCCCCACCTGCACGTCGATCGTGCGGTCGAAGGGGCCCGCTTCGCGACCGCGCGTCTGCTCCAGCAGGAAGTCGCGCGACAGCACGCGGCCTGCGTGCTGCGCAAAGGCGCACAGCAGGTCGAACTCGCCGGTCGTCAGCGCGACCTCGGACCCCTGCGGGCCCGTGAGACGGCGCGCGGCGAGGTCGAGCTCCCAGCCGGCGAAGCGCAGCTTGTCTCGCGAGGGTGCGCTGGCCGCGGCCGCCTGCTCGGGCGCGTCGCTCGGCGCGAGCCGCCGCAGCACGGCCTTGATGCGCGCCAGCAGCTCCCGCAGGTCGAACGGCTTGGTGACGTAGTCGTCGGCGCCGACCTCGAGGCCCACCACCTTGTCGACCGAGTCGCCGCGGCCGGTGACGATGACCAGGCCGCAGCGCCAGTGCTCGCGCAGCTGGCGGGCGATGGAGAAGCCGTCTTCGCCGGGCAGCCCGAGGTCCAGCAGGACGAGCGCCGGCGGGTCGGCGCGCATCAGCTCCATCAGGGCACGACCGTTGTGCAGCTGCGTGATGCGGTAGCCGTGGCTTTGCAGGTAGTTGGCCAGGAGGACGGTGATGTCGACTTCGTCGTCGAGAACGGCGATGTGGAGGGCGGAGTTCACGGCGGCAGGCGACTGGTCGGGGGGTGCGCGGGACAGCGTACCAGCTTTGCCCAGCCGGGCGCCCGGGTTTTCACCACCCGCTCAGTGCGACATCAGCAGGGGCACCGAGGATCGCGCCAGTGCCGTCCGCGTGGCACCGCCGAGGAGGCGCTCGGTCCAGCCGGAATGTCCGTACGACCCCATCACGATGAGGTCGGCGCCGACGTCGAGGGCCTCCTGGAGGATCGCGTCGCCGACGCCACCCTCGATGGCGGCGAACCGCATGCCGGCTGACACGCCTTGCCGCATCAGCCACCGCCCCACGTTCTCCATCCGTTCGTGCAGGGCGTGCTCGTCGACCTCATCGCGGCGGCGCCACAACCGCAGGTGCACTGCGCTCGCCGTCCGCAGCAGCGGCAGCGCGTCGGCGACGGCCCGGGCGCAGCCGTGGCTGTCGTCCCAGGCGACGAGGACGTTCCGGCCGACGCCGTCGAAGCGCCCGGCATGTGGCACGACCAGCGTGGGCCGTGCATTGGCGAGGAGCACCTGCTCGACGAAGCGCTTGTCTTCGCCGTGCGACGGGCTGGCCGGATCCGCCTGCCCGATCACGGTGAGGTCGGCGCAATGCGCGTGATGGACCAGGACCCGTGCCTTCTCGCCTTCATGCACGTGGGCTTCGATCGATGCGGCACCTTGCGAGCGGCAACAGGCGACGAAGCGATCGACCCACTGGCCGGCCCGGCGCACGGCGTCGGCTCGCGCGGCGGCCACGTCGTCGGCGTGGCGGGATGCTGCAAGAAAGCCGGCGGACAGCTCGAGCGCGCCCGTCGGCGCGATTCCGATCAGGTGGCTGCCGTGGGTTGCCGCCAGGCGAGCGGCGAGCTGGCTGCGTGCGTCGCAGCGCGCATCGCCGTCCAGGAACACGAGCAGGCTGCGCAGGCTCATGTGCTCGACGGCTTCAACGCGACGTCGTGCTGAGACCGAGCAGCCGGTAGATCGGGCAGAACGCGGCCACGCCGGTCAGCAGCAGCACGACGCCGGCATATCCCCACCAGCCGATGCTCCCCTGCACAGCCAGCGCGATGAGAACGATGCCGACCAGGATTCGCAAGACGCGATCGATGTTGCCGATGTTCAGTGGACTCATGATGCTCCTCAACGCTGCGGGCCCAGCCCGATCGGTGCCGGCACGACGTTCACGATGCGGGTGAACAGTGCCCGGTAGTTCGGCTCGGGCTCATGCCCTGTCAGCGGATCGCGATTGGCGGCGAATGCCGCGTCGAGCTCGGCCCAGTCGTCGCCGGTCAGGATCCGCTCGGCCAACGGCAGGACCTCCTTCTCCTCCAGCGCCATGTGGGCCAGGTAGAAGTCGGCATAGCGTCGCGCGGCCAGCTCGAACGCTTCCCGCCGCGGCTCGCCGATCACTTCGAACCCGAGCAGTGCGTGCTCGAGCTCGCGGATGCGCAGCTCGCCGCGCCCGTGGTCCTCGTCCAGGTGGTCGAGCAGGTCGCGCGCGAGCGGCGTGCGCGCGCGCAGCTTCGGGAACAGCAGCTCCGATTCCTTGCGGTGGTGTCGCTTCTCGGGGAACTCGTCGAGGTAGAACAGCATGGCGCGCAAGGCGGCGAAGTCCGGCAGCGTGCCGTCGCGACGATGCTTCGCGAGCAGCAGCAGGATGGACCGCAGCATGGCTGCCAGCGCGGCATGCTCTTCGTGGATGATCCTCGTGGTCGTGTGTGTCATGGCGGGCCTCCGATGCAGCCTCGAGCGTCGCATCGGGACCGGGGTGGGGCTTTGCTGAATGTCAATCCGGAGGCAGCGAGTCGGCCGACCCGAGTCAGGCACAGGGCTCAGTGACGGGCCGCGTCGCCGAGTGTCGTCTTCACGAGCTTCACGAAGGCCGGGTCGGCGCCGCTCAGCTCGGTGGTGCGGCCCACGATGCGGCCGTTCGCGTCCACGAGGACCAGCACCGTCGAGTGGTTGAAGTCGCCGTTGTCGAGCGCGCGGTACTGGATGTCGAGCATGGCGGCCAGCTTGCGAACGTTCCTGGCATCGGTACGCGCCAACGACCAACGCCGGGTGTCCAGCTGCCGACCGGCGGCCGTCTTGCCAAGCACCTCGACGATGTCGTGTGCCGGGTCGAAGCTCACCAGCAGCACGTTCAGCCGCTGGCGTTCCGGGTCGCTCAGCTTTTGCTCGGTGGCCCGGATCGCGTCGACCAGCATGGGGCAGACGAACTGGCAGCTCGTGTAGAACATGCTGACGATCATCGGCGTGCCCTGCTTGTCGCCCAACGTGAACGCCCGGCCCGATTGGTCGGTCAGCGGCGTGCCCAATGCGTAGATCGATTCGTTCGTCGCGGCCGCGGAGTGCGCGCCGACGAGCGCGGCACAGGCCAGCAGGAAGCCCAGCGCGCGACGCCGGTTCATTCGAGAAGGGTTCACCTTGATTCCTTCGTGTGGGGGCGGGCGCACCGGAAGCCGAGGCTGCCGGTGCTGTCCGTCGCCTTGAGCGATGAGAGCAAGGCCACGCGCATCAAGATGGCGTAGCTCTCGCGTTGCTGGAGGTTGATCGCACCCGCGCCGCAGAACTTGAGCTTGTCCGGATCGCTGCCGGCGCGGCTGTCCGAGTCGACCAGGAGGGCGTTGAAGTCATCGACCCACTCCCAGACGACGCCGTGGACGTCGCGCACCCCGTAGGCATTCGCGGGTCCGCCGACCGGTGGCGGCGCCTCGTTGGCGGGCCGGGCGTACCACGACAGGATTCGCGAGCGCCACTGGGCGTCGGCGCGTGCGTCGATGCGCGTGCTGTCGGCTGCTGCCACCAGCTCCCATTCGTTCCAGGTCGGCAGCCGCGCGTTCTCGGTCTCGCAAAAGGCCTCGGCGGCGAACCAGCTCACGTGCGTGACGGGGCGCGCCGCGTCCTGCGGTGACAGCGTGTTCGCGGCCGACCCGTCGGACAGGTACGCGCCATCGGCGAAGACAGCCGATACCTTGCCGCGCTGCCACTGCGGATGCGCGTTGACGAAGGCGAGGAACTCGCCGCGCGTGACCGGCGTGACGCGGATGCTGAAGTCCGCCACCTTCGAGACGCCGCCGCTGGCGTCGTTCGCGATGACGCTCGCGAAGGCGCCGCCTTTCACGTCGACATAGTCGGCCGCAGCGCCGAAAGCAGGCAGGGCGGCCAGCAGGACGGCGCACGACAGTTCGACGATGGCGGCGTGCATGGCGATCGCGTCAATGTCCGCCGTTCGACGGCGCAGCGGCGGGTTTCGTGGCCCGCACCTTGCGAACGTCTTCGGTGAGGATGCGACCGCCCGGGTTGTCCCAGGAGTTCAGGACATAGGTCAGGATGTTCGCGATCTCGTCGTCGTTGAGCTGGTTCATCGGCGGCATGACCGAGTTGTATTCCTGCCCGTTCACCGTGACCTTGCCCGTCAAGCCGTGCAGCAGCACGCCGATGGAGCGCTTCGGGTCCGCCGACAGGTAGTCGGACTTCGCCAAGGGCGGGAACACGCCCGGCAGCCCGGCGCCGTTGCCTTGGTGGCAGACGGAGCATGTGCCGGCAAAGAGCGCCTGCCCCGCTCGAACCTGGTCCTGTTGCGTCAGCTCTCCCTTCTGCGCCGCCTGCGTGGCGGCCGCCACGGCGTCCATGTTGGGCTGTGCCCGGTCGCCGAGATAGACCGCGTCCAGCTCCTTGCCGGAGTAGATGGCCTTCTCCTCCGGCCCCGTGACCTTCATGATGGCCAGCGCGCCCTTGTTGAAGGCCCGGAAGATGGAGTGGTCCACGAGCACGTAGCTGCCCGGCACGCGAGCCGTGAACTTGACGACGGCGGCGCCGCCGGCGGGGATCAGCGTCGTCTGCACGTTGCGCTGCACGTTGGTGCCGCCCTCGTAGCGGACCTGGTCGAAGATGGCGCCGATGACGTGAAAGCTCGAGACGAGGTTCGGTCCGCCGTTGCCCACGTAGATGCGCACCGTCTCGCCGGTCTTGGCCGTCATGGCCTTGTCGCCGGTGAGGGCCCCTTCGGCGCCGTTGAAGAGCACGTAGGTGGGCCTTTCGTCGATGGCCTTCTCCATGTCGAAGGGCTGCAGGCCCTTCTCGCGGTACTTGCCGCTCGTGTAGAAGTCGCCCTGCATCACGTAGTACTCGTGGTCGACCTTCGGCATGCCCTCGGGCGGCTCGACCAGGATGAGGCCGTACATGCCGTTGGCGACGTGCATGCCCACGGGCGCGGTCGCGCAGTGGTAGACGAAGATGCCCTCGTTGAGGGCCTTGAAGGTGAACTGCGTGCGGTGCCCGGGCGCGGTGAAGCTCGACGCCGCGCCGCCCCCGGGGCCGGTCACGCCGTGCAGGTCGATGTTGTGCGGCATCTTGCTGCTCGGGTGGTTCTTCAGGTGGAACTCGACCGTGTCGCCCTGGCGCACCCGGATGAAGCTGCCCGGTACCGTGCCGCCGAAGGTCCAGAAGGTGTACGAGACGCCCTCGGAGATCGGCATCTCCTTCTCGACCACCTCGAGCTCGACGATGACCTTGGCGGGCTGCTTGCGCGTGATGGGTGGCGGCACATGCGGCGGACTCGTGAGGACCGCACGAATCGGCGCGCCCTGAGGCGGCCCGAAGTCGCCGGCGACGCGCGCCTTCGCGGGCTCTGCCGCGGCGGCGCCCGCGACGAATCCCGCGGCCATGCACAGCGACGTGAACATCCTGATCCAGGACGCTTTCAGATGAATGGACACGGCGGATCTCCAGGAGTGGGTGAGTGGGACGGCGGAAGGTGCACGGACGATGCAGCTTCCGGAACAGCGGCGTGTTGACGCCGCTCAAGTCCGGCGCAGGTCGCGGCTGCGGCGAATGAAGGTTGATTCAGGTCAAACCCTCGCGCGGCGCTGGTTCCGACAATTGATGCATCACCCATGCACCTTTGTCCACACGGAGCACAACCATGAGATCCACCAGCAGGCTGTGGCGATGGCTCGGCCTCATCTTCGTCCTGTCGTTCGGCGCGCTCGGCTACCTCGGATGGCAGATCTACCTCGCGGCACCGCCCATTCCCAAGGCCGTCACGACGGTCGACGGGGAGGTGCTCTTCACCGGCGAACAGATCCAGTACGGACAGCAGGCCTGGATGGCCGCTGGCGGGCAGCAGCTCGGCACGGTCTGGGGCCACGGCAGCTACGTCGCGCCCGACTGGTCGGCCGACTGGCTGCATCGCGAGGCCGTTGCGCTGAACAGCATCCGCAACGCGGAGCAGAGCGAGGCCACGCCGTCGATGACGCAGGCCGACAAGGCGGCCGTCGCTGCCCGCGTGCGCGACGAGATGCGCCGCAACACCTACGACGATGCGACCGGCGTCGTCAAGGTGAGCAAGGAGCGCGCGAAAGCCATTCGCGAGGTGGCCAGCCACTACGAGGGGCTGTTCGGCACCGAACCCTCGCTCGCGAAGCTGCGCGACCAGTACGCCATGACCGACGGCGCGCTGCCTGAGAAGGCCGACCGCCAGGCCCTGGCGGCGTTCTTCTTCTGGACGTCGTGGGCTGCCGCCACGAACCGACCCGACGAGACGGCGCTCTCGTACACCAGCAACTGGCCGCACGAACCGCTGGTGGGCAACACGATGTCCACGTCCGCCGCGATGTGGTCGATGGTCAGCATCATCCTGCTGCTCGCCGGCATTGCCGCGATGCTGTGGCTGCACAAAGGCGACGCGCATGAAGCGCAGGCCAGGTTGCCGGCGGCCGATCCGCTGCTCGCCGCCAGGGCCACGCCGTCGATGAAGGCGACACGCAAGTACTTCTTCGTCGTGATCGGCCTGATGCTGCTGCAGATCGCCATGGGCGCCATCACGGCCCACTACGCCGTCGAGGGCCAGTCGTTCTTCGGCCTTCCGCTTGCGCAGATCCTGCCGTACACCATCAGCCGCACGATCCACACGCAGATCGGCGTGTTCTGGATCGCGACGGCCTGGCTGGCCACCGGCCTGTACGTCGCGCCGCTGCTGTCCGGGCGCGAGCCGAAGTTCCAGAAGCTCGGCGTCGATGCCCTGTTCTACGCGCTGCTCGTCGTCGTCCTCGGGTCGACCCTCACCGGCTGGCTCGGCACGCTGCAGCACCGCGGCGTCGACTTCAGCTTCTGGCTGGGCAACCAGGGCCTCGAGTTCACGAGCATGGGCCGCGTGTGGCAGCTGCTGCTGTTCGTCGGCCTGCTGTTCTGGGTCTTCCTGCTCGGCCGCGCGCTGTGGCCCGCCTTGAAGAAGCCGTCGGAGACCCGTGGCCTCATCGCCATGGTGTTCCTGTCGGCGAGCTGCATCGGCGGCTTCTACGCCACGTCGCTCACCTGGGGCCAGCACACGCACTACTCGATGATCGAGTACTGGCGCTGGTGGCTGGTGCACCTGTGGGTCGAAGGCTTCTTCGAGGTGTTCGCCACCGCGGTGGTCGCCCTGATCTTCACGAATCTGGGCCTGGTCCGGGCCGCTTCGGCCAACCGCGCCATCATCGCCGAGACCATCGTGTTCCTGTTCGGCGGCATCCTGGGCACGCTGCACCACCCGTACTGGACCGGCACGCCGACCTCGGTCATCGCCGTCGGCTCGGTGTTCTCGGCCCTCGAAGTCGTGCCGCTGACGCTCATCGGCCTGGAGGCGCTGCAGACGTATCGAAAGGCAAGGAACGTCGCGTGGCTCGGTGCCTACAAGTGGGTCATCCTGTCGTTCGTCGCGGTGGGCTTCTGGAACACCGTCGGCGCCGGGCTGCTGGGCTTCGCCATCAACCCGCCCGCGTCGCTGTACTACGTGCAAGGCCTGAACATGACGGCCGCGCACGGTCACGCAGCGCTGTTCGGCGTGTACGGCATGCTGGGCATCGGCCTGCTGTTGTTCTGCCTGCGCGGCCTGTACGAGCGCGGCCTGCATGCCGACAAGTTCCTCAAGCCCGCCTTCTGGAGCCTGAACATCGGCCTGGCGATGATGGTGTTCATGTCGCTGCTGCCCGCCGGCATCTACCAGGCGTGGGCCAGCATGACCAAGGGCCTGTGGTTCGCCCGCTCGCCCGACATCATCCACTCGCCGGTGATGGAAGCGCTGGTGTGGCTGCGGGTCCCTGGCGACATCGTGTTCGCCGCCGGCAGCGTGCTGCTCGCGGTGTACGCCCTGCGCCTGCTGAAGCCCTCGGCGCGCGCCAAGGCGCCCGTCGGGGCGGTGGAAGCCGCATGAAGCTGACCGTCTTCACCGACTACAGCCTCCGTGTGCTGCTGTACCTGGCCGCGGAGCCGTCGCGGCGGGCGACCATCGCGGAGATCGCGAAGACCTTCGACATCTCCGAGAGCCACCTGACGAAGGTCGTGCACCTGCTGGGCCGGCAAGGCTGGATCGACACCGTCCGCGGCAAGGGCGGCGGCATCGTGCTCGCCAAGGCGCCGCACGACATCCGCATCGGCAAGGTCGTGCGCGACACCGAGGGCGCGGCCGTGCCCGCCGAGTGCTTCACCGAGGACGGCGGCCACTGCGCGATCGGGAATTGCTGCGAGCTCAAGAGCGTTCTTGCGGAGGCGGTGGCGGCTTTCTACGCCGTCCTGGACCACTACACGCTGGCCGACATCTCGCGCAACCGCCGGATGCTCGGCAAGGTGCTCATGCTTCAACCCGCGTGAGATGAACGTCATTGAAGAGCCTCCTGTCCCGCAGCCCCGACGGTTTGCGCTGTGGGAGCTGGGCTTCCGGCCGTTCCACCTTCTCGCCAGCATCTTCGCGGCGCTGTCGATTCCGCTGTGGGCGCTGCAGTTTTCCGGGCGGCTCGGCCACGTCTACCTGGCTGGTCCGCTGTGGCATGCGCACGAGATGCTCTTCGGCTTCGCGCTGGCCGTGATCGTGGGCTTTCTCTTCACCGCCGGCCGCAACTGGACGAACCAGCCCACGCCGACAGGGCCGCTCCTGGCCAGCCTGGCCGCGCTCTGGCTCGCCGGCCGCCTGGCGGTGCTGACGCCGTTCGGGTGGGCGGCTGCTGCCATCAACGTCGCCTTCCCCTTGGCGGCGGCTGTCTGCCTCGCCATCCCGTTCTACCGGGCCCGCAATCGGCGCAACTACTTCTTCGTCGGCTTGCTGGCGGCGATGGCCGTCGCGAGCGGCTTCGTGCACCTCAACCAGCTCGGCATCGTGAGCGCGCCGTCCTGGGCCGCACTGCAAGTCGGCCTCGACATCGCCCTGTTCATCCTGGCGGTCATGGGTGGGCGGGTCATTCCGATGTTCACGAACAACGGTGTCGCTGGCGCACAGGCCACGCGCCGACCCGTGATCGAAACGGCTGAACTGGGCCTGGTGCTGGCCGTCGCCGCCGCGGACGCCCGGCCGCTGCGCGCGGACCCCTTCGACGCCGCCTGCTACGTGCTCGTGCTGCTGGCCGGCGTGGTGCGTGTCGTTGTCCCCATGCTCATGCCGGAGGCGACCCTCGCCGCCGTGACCGGGTCGGCCGTCTTGTGGTCCGGCGGCTCGGGCTCCATGCCGTTCGCTATGGGCCCGTCCTCACCCGGGCTCGGCTCGACGGAAAGCGCGGCTGATTCACGCCGTCGCCGGCTCCATGTCGGCATGTCCGCCGAGCAGCTTGACGAGCAGCTCATGGACGCTGCGTATCTGGCTGCCGAAGGGCAGGGTCCCGCGACCGGTGAAGAACAGCCCGCGCTTCACATCGCCGCGCAGGGCAGCGGCCAGCTGCTGGTCGATGCAGAACTGCCCCCAGCCCGCCTTGCCGTCGCGCAGGCCGCATTGGGCGAGGCAGTCGAAGACCTTGGTGCAGCGCTCCTTCACGTGCGCCACGGCCTGCAGGCGCGGCTCGGCCTTCAAGTACGCGGCGAGCCAGGGCGTCAGCACGGCCCGGGCGGGCAGGCCGGCCACGCTGGTGAACTCGACCTTGTCTTCTTCGCGCGCCTCGGCCAGCACGCGCTTGAACTCGGGATGGGCGTCGCCCTCGCGCGTCACCGCGAACGGCGTGCCGAGCTGGACACCGGCGGCGCCGAGCGATTGCACACGCCGGATGTCGGCCAGGCAGCGGATGCCGCCCGCCGCGATGATCGGGGTCGTGTTCTCGATGCCGGCCGCGCGCAGGACAGCCAGCGTCTCGGGGATGCAGCGATCGAAGTCGAAGCGCGGGTCGCCGAGATCCTCGACGCGTGCGGCGCCCAGGTGCCCGCCCGCGTGCGCGGGGTGCTCCAGCACGATCGCATCGGGCATGCGCTTCTTGCGCTCCCACTTGCGGACGACGAGCTGCACGCCGCGCGAGTCCGACAGGATGGGCACGAGCGCGACGTGGGGGTGATCGCTGGCCAGGTCCGGCAGGTCCAGCGGCAGGCCCGCACCGACGACGATGGCGTCGATGCCGGCTTCCAGCGAGCGACTCACATAGGCCGCGTAGTCGCTCACGGCGCGCATCACATTCATCGCGAGCAGCCCGAAGCCGCCGGCAATGCGCCGTGCCGCGTGCACCTCGCGTTCCAGCGCTTCCAGGTTGGCGGCATTGATGCATGCCTTGGCGGCCGCACCGACACCGAGGCCGCGGGTGCGCTCCATCAGGTCCGGATGGTGGCGGCGCAGGTCGACCGAGCTCAGCGTGCCGACGCCGCCGTGGGCCGCGACGTTCCCGGCGAGACGGTGGGCCGACACGCCGATGCCCATCCCGCCTTGCACGATGGGCAGGAGCGTTCGACCGGCCAGGCGCAGCGGTGCGAGGCCGCTGCGCTCGAGCAGCGGCATCAACTCGGGTCGGATCACAGGCTTCTCCGGGAGACTGGCCGGCACTCTAGGCGGACCGGGCGGGGGCTGTCGCTGACGCACATCAAGCTTGTTCGAGTGCTCCTTGCCGGGACAGTGCCTTGCTCCATCGAGGCTCGCCAGGATCGCGGCCCCTCGGGTGTACCCGCGCGCCACACCCGCGCCGCCCGGGCCGACCGGCCGCAGGTGCGCTGGCACGCCGTTCGCGTTCCCGTCGACAGCGCCGATCCGTTTCTTCGCAACGCCTCGGTCCGGCGCCGCAGCGCCGGGGCCTGCTCATCAATGGAGACTTGCATGGACATGCTGGAACCCGGCCGATTCGGCTTCGCGGTCGACTTCAAGAAGCGCTACGGCAACTACATCGGCGGCGAGTGGGTCGCGCCCGCCAGCGGGGAGTATTTCGAGAACATCACGCCGGTGACCGGCAGGGCGTTCTGCGAGATCCCGCGCTCCAACGCCGAGGACGTCGAGCGCGCCCTGGACGCCGCCCACGCCGCCAAGGCGGCCTGGGGCCGCAGCTCGCCGGCCGAGCGTGCCGGCGTGCTCAACCGGATCGCCGACCGCATGGAGCAGAACCTGGAGCTGCTGGCCACCGCGGAGACCTGGGACAACGGCAAGCCGATCCGCGAAACGATGGCCGCCGACCTGCCGCTGGCCATCGACCACTTCCGCTACTTCGCGGGCTGCATCCGCGCGCAGGAGGGGTCGATCGGCGAAGTCGATCACCAGACCTTCGCCTACCACCTGCACGAGCCGCTGGGCGTCGTCGGGCAGATCATTCCCTGGAACTTCCCGCTGCTGATGGCGGTGTGGAAGCTGGCGCCGGCGCTGGCGGCGGGCAACTGCGTGGTGCTCAAGCCGGCCGAGCAGACGCCGGTGTCCATCCTCGTGCTGATGGAGGTGATCGGCGACCTGCTCCCCAAGGGCGTGCTCAACGTCGTCAACGGCTTCGGGCTGGAAGCGGGCAAGCCGCTGGCGTCGAGCAAGCGCATCGCCAAGATCGCCTTCACCGGCGAGACGACCACGGGCCGGCTGATCATGCAGTACGCCAGCCAGAACATCATCCCGGTCACGCTGGAGCTGGGCGGCAAGTCGCCCAACATCTTCTTCTCCGACGTGATGGCCAAGGACGACGGCTTCCTCGACAAGGCGATCGAAGGCTTCGTGCTGTTCGCGCTCAACCAGGGCGAGGTCTGCACCTGCCCGTCGCGCGCGCTCATCCACGAGTCGATCTACGACCGCTTCATGGAGCGTGCGCTCAAGCGGGTGGCGGCCATCAAGCAGGGCAATCCGCTCGACAAGAGCACGATGATCGGCGCGCAGGCGTCGAACGAGCAGCTCGAGAAGATCCTGTCCTACCTCGACCTGGGCAAGCAGGAAGGCGCGCAGTGCCTGATCGGCGGCGAGCGCAACGTGCTCGGCGGCGACCTCGAGGGCGGCTACTACATCAAGCCCACCGTCTTCAAGGGCCACAACAAGATGCGCATCTTCCAGGAGGAGATCTTCGGCCCGGTGGTGTCGGTGACGACCTTCAAGGACGAGGACGAGGCGCTGGCGATTGCCAACGACACCCTGTACGGGCTGGGGGCTGGCGTGTGGAGCCGCGACATGAACACGGCGTTCCGCATGGGCCGCGGGATCCAGGCGGGTCGCGTGTGGACCAACTGCTACCACGCCTATCCCGCTCACGCGGCCTTCGGCGGCTACAAGCAATCGGGCATCGGGCGCGAGACCCACAAGATGATGCTCGACCACTACCAGCAGACCAAGAACCTGCTGGTGAGCTACAGCGAGCAGCCGCTGGGCTTCTTCTGAGCATGAAGGCGACCGTCGAGCAGGTGGTCGCCACCGACGCGGCGCAGGCGCTCATCGAGCGCCTGGCCGCGCGGCACGGCAAGCTGATGTTCCATCAGTCCGGCGGCTGCTGCGACGGCAGCGCGCCGATGTGCTATCCCGATGGGGAGTTCCAGGTCGGCGATGGGGATCGACTGCTCGGGCACATCGGGGGCATGCCGTTCTACATCAGCGCATCGCAGTACGCGTACTGGTGCCACACGCAGCTGATCATCGACGTGGTGGCGGGGCGTGGGGGGATGTTCTCGCTGGAAGGGCCGACCGGGTCGCGATTCTTGACGCGGTCGAGGCTGTATGACGAGGGCGAGTGGCGGTGGCTGGTGGAGCACGGCCTGGCTCCGTAGCCCGGGTGCAACCCGGGGTGCGCCCCGTATTCGTTGCGACGGTCTAGTGCGGCGGTTGATCTTGACCACAGAGCCACAGAGTCACAGAGGAATTCAGTCTTGTTCTTCTCTGGGTGAATTCAACCCGTCGTCGCAACACGTCCTGAACGGAGGTGTTGATGAGAGCGAAAAAG
>DASUZE010000035.1:0-5836 GCA_036377015.1 Piscinibacter sp.
GTGCTGGGCGTGGAGGCCCTGCTGCGCTGGCGGCATCCGCAGCACGGCGTCATTGCGCCGGCGCAGTTCCTGCCGCTCATCGAGCACACCGGGCTGAGTGCGCGGCTGGGCGACTGGGTTCTCCAGCAAGGCATCGAGCAGCTCGCCGCCTGGCAGCGACTGGGCCTGGACATGACGGTCAGCGTCAACATCTCGGCGCGCCATCTGCAGGAGCCGCTCTTCGCCAAGCGCCTGACGGGGCTGCTCGCGCGCCACACCACGCCGGTGGGCCATCGGCTGGTCATCGAGGTGCTCGAGACCGCGGCGCTGGCCGACGTCGACTACACCTGCGCGCTGATGCAGGAGTGCCGGCAGCTGGGGGTGCGCTTCGCGCTCGACGACTTCGGCACCGGCTACTCCACCTTCACCTACCTGAAGCGCCTGCCGCTGGACCTGCTGAAGATCGACCGCTCCTTCGTGCACAACATGCTCACCGACCGCCAGGACCTGGCCATCGTGGAGGGCGTGATCGGGCTGTCGGAGACCTTCGGGTGCACGGTGGTCGCCGAGGGCGTCGAATCGGCCGACCAGGCGATGCGGCTCATCGAGCTCGGCTGCGACGTGGGCCAGGGCAACGGCATCGCCGAAGCCATGCCGGCCGCCGACGTGTACCCCTGGGTTCGCGGCTACCGCAATCCCTTCCCCGCCCCCCGGCCGACCGAAACGGCCTGAGCGCCATGCGGCGCCTCAGTCGAGGTTGAATCCCAGGTCGACCACCGCCTGCTGCGGATGCGGCACCGGCTGGAAGCGCCATTGCGCCACCGTCGCCAGCGCCGTGGGCCCCAGTCGCGCATTGGTGGCGGAGACCACCGCCGCCTTGGCGACGCTGCCATCGGGCTGCACGACGAAGCTGACCTGCACCATGCCCTTGCGCAAGCTGCGCATGAGGCTTGCCGGGAACTCCGGGTCGGCCTTCGCGATGGGCTTCAGCACGACGTCTTCTTCCTCGACCGCCGGTGCGGCAGCGGTCTTGGCGGCCGCGGCCTGGAGGGCGGCGTCGAGGCGCGGCGCGGGGACGAGCGCAGCCGCGGCGACCGGTTCGGGCGCGGCGCGCGAGGGCGCTTCGCTTCGTGCCGGTGCGGCCGCCACCGGCAAGGACTTCACGGGTTCGGTGACGGGGCTCTCAGCGGCCTTGGCAGGTCGCGCCGCCTTGACGGGCGCCGCGGCCACCGGCGCCGGCTTCTCTGGCGCGGCGGCCTTGCGCGGCTTGTCGGAATGGATGCGGATCCACTGGAAGACCTTCTCGGCGTCGCGCTTGGCGCGTTCGCTGGCAGAGATCTCGGCGCTGGAGGCCGCCACGGCAGCCGGCGATGCGCCCTGGGCCAGCGCGGCGCCCCAGGTTGCGGCAAGGCAGGTGACGGCAGTGAGACGGCGCAACGGCCAGCGGGCTGCGCCGGAACTTCGGCGCCTGAGGCGGTGCAGCATCAAAATCCCTCCGAGCGTCCTTGGGGTCACGATCGATACGCGCTGATCCGCACGCGTCGTCGACCTTCTTCGGCGCGCGGCTCGTGGCCGAGCGCGCGGCGAGTGTATCCAGACGCAAGCAGCGTGCCACGAGCCCGCTCCGCGGCCTGGACCAGAAAGACCTCGATTCCGTTGCATAAGTCCTGATTCCGCACCGGCGCCCGCCGGCGCGCCGGGCGCCAGCGTCGAGGCCCTAGACTGCCGGACGTGATCCCACCGGCCTTCATCCAAGACCTGCTCAGCCGCGTCGACATCGTCGAGGTCGTGGGCCGCCACGTCGCGCTCAAGAAGGCCGGCATCAACCACAAGGGCCTGTGCCCCTTCCATGGCGAGAAGTCGCCCAGCTTCATCGTCAGCCCGACGCGTCAGACCTACCACTGCTTCGGCTGCGGGGTGCACGGCAATGCGGTGGGCTTCCTGATGGAGCACACCGGCATGGGCTTCGTCGACGCCGTGAACGACCTCGCGCAGCAAGTCGGCATGGCGGTGCCGCAGGACGATCGATCGCCCCAGGAGCGCGAGCAGGCCGCCGCGCTCAAGCAACGCCAGGCCACGCTCACCGACGTGCTGGCCAAGGCGGCCGAGCACTATCGGCGGCAGCTCAAGACCGGTCCGCGCGCCATCGCCTACCTCAAGGGACGCGGCCTGAGCGGCGAGATCGCCGCGCGCTTCGGCATCGGCTACGCACCCGAGGGCTGGCGCGGACTGGCGAGCGTGTTCCCGCGCTACGACGATCCGCTGCTGGAGGAAAGCGGCCTCGTCATCACGCAGGACGGCGACGGCGGCGACGAGGCCGATCGCAAGCGCTACGACCGCTTCCGCGATCGCATCATGTTTCCCATCCGCTCCGTGCAGGGCGAGGTGATCGGCTTCGGCGGCCGGGTGCTCGACAAGGGCGAGCCCAAGTACCTCAACTCGCCCGAGACGCCGGTGTTCGTCAAGGGGCGCGAGCTCTATGGTCTCTTCGAAGCGCGCACCGCGCTGCGCCAGAAGGGGCATGTGCTGGTCGTCGAGGGCTACATGGACGTGGTCGCGCTGGCTCAGCTCGGGTTCCCGAACGCGGTCGCGACGCTCGGCACCGCCTGCACCGCCGAGCACGTGCAAAAGCTCTTCCGCTTCACCGACTCGGTGGTCTTCAGCTTCGACGGCGACGCCGCCGGCCGCCGTGCCGCCGGCCGCGCGCTCGAAGCGGCCCTGCCGCACGCCACCGACCTGCGCAGCATCCGCTTCCTGTTCCTGCCGCCCGAGCACGATCCCGATTCGTACGTGCGAGAGCTCGGCGCCGAGGCGTTCGAGGCGGAGGTGGCCCGTGCGGTCCCGCTGTCGCGCCAATTGCTGGACGCGGCCGCCGAGGACTGCGATCTGCAGACCGCCGAGGGGCGCTCGCGCATGCTGGCCACCGCCAAGCCGTTGTGGGACGCCCTGCCCGACGGCGCGCTCAAGCGCCAGATCCTCGCCGACCTGGCGTCGCGCGGCGGCATGGAAACCGCCGATCTGGCGTCGCTGTGGCGTGGCGCGCCCATCGGCGCCGCCGGCACGCGCCGGCCCGGCGCCCCCGCCACACGGCGCTCGCCGCGCCGCGCGACGCCCGGCATCGCGAACCAGCTCGACCGCGCCCTGTGGCTGCTGCTGCAACGCAGCGACCTCTGGTCCGCGCTGGACGGCGAGGCGCACGACCTGCTGGCCGGGCAGGCCAGCCCCTACGACGCTTTCTTCGGCTGCCTGGAGCGCAGCTTCCACGACCACGGACCGCTCGGGCGCGATGCCCTGCTCTCCGAGCTCCGGGAGCAGGCGCAGGAGCTGCGCGCGGGCCCGATCGTGTCCCGGATCGCCGAGTTTCATGATCCCGAGCCGGGTGCCGATCTGGCCAAGGATCTGGCCCGGGTGCTGGACGGGCTGCGGCTGCGGGAAGTCGAAGACGATCTGCAGCTGCTGTTCGAGTCCGGCGACCTCTCCCTGGAAGTCCAGCAACAAAGCAAGGAACTCCAGGACAAGCGCAGGCATCTCAAGGCCTTGTTGACCCAGGCCCCGGAACCGTCCGCACGCTGAGCGCCGCGACCGAAACGCAAAACCCTCGCCTTTGACGGCTGGCCGTTCTTGACCGATAATGTAGGGTTTGTTACGCGGCAAGAGTGACTGCAGCACCTCCGGGCCCCGGCCACCCTCTGACCCAGGGTCCCCACGTGAAGGCCACCCATTTCCCGCAAGGGCTGCACAAGACAGGTTCACGTGAGCTTGCCCGCATGAAGCCGGCCGAACGCCCGCCGATCCACCGGATCGCCGAGCCCGAGCCGGCGCCAGCCTTGCCCTTGCAGAGCCGCCCGGCGTTCCCACATGCCCTCCATGGGGGGCTCGCCGCGCGATGTCCGTGAGCCTGAGGCCGTGAAGCCCATCCATATCCGAGGAATTGCATGACCGCGAAGAAAGTCGCTCCCGCCAAGGCCGCAGCCAAGCCCGCCGCCAAGCCCGCGCCTGCCAAGGGCGCGAAGGCCGAGCTCGAGGACAAGAAGAAGACCACCGCCGCTGCGCCCGCCAAGCCGGCCGCCAAGGCCGCTGCCAAGCCAGCGCTCGACGACGCCAAGGGCAAGCGCGGCCGCAAGCCGAAGGTCGATGAGAAGGCGGCGAAGAAGCCGGAAGCGGCCGAAGAGGAGGACTTCTCCGATCTCGAATCCGACCTGGAAGGCGAGCCCGAAGCCGAGGCCGCCGACGAAGGCGAAGCCAAGGCCGCGAAGGCCAAGCCGCTGCGCATGAAGGTCTCGCGCGCCAAGGAGCGCGCGCTGATGCGCGAGTTCGGCCTCGACGAGACGGCACTCACCGAAGAGGAAGTCGCCAAGCGCCGGCAGGAGCTCAAGACGCTCATCAAGATGGGCAAGACGCGGGGTTTCCTGACCCACCAGGAAATCAACGACCACCTGCCCGAGAAGCTGGTCGACAACGAGATCCTCGAAGCCATCGTGTCGATGCTCAACGACATGGGCATCGCGGTCTACGAGCAGGCCCCTGACGCGGCCACGCTGCTCATCGCCGGCGGCGGCACGACCACCGCCACCGAAGAGGAAGCCGAAGAAGCCGCCGAAGCGGCGCTGTCCACCGTCGACTCCGAATTCGGCCGCACCACCGACCCGGTGCGCATGTACATGCGCGAGATGGGCACGGTGGAGCTGCTCACTCGCGAAGGCGAGATCGAGATCGCCAAGCGCATCGAGGGCGGCCTGCAGGCCATGATGCTCGCGATCAGCGCATCGCCCACCACCATTGCCGAGATCCTGGTCTATGCCGACCGCATCGCCGCGGGCGAGATGCAGATCTCCGAGGTCGTCGACGGCTTCGTCTCCGAAGACGAGGCCGACGACTACGTGGCCGAGGAAGACGTCGACTTCTTCGACGAGGAAGACGACGACGACGGCCAGGGCGGCAGCAAGGCCCTGACCAAGAAGCTCGAGGAGCTGAAGGCGGCGGCGCTGGCCAAGTTCCACGAGCTGCGCGTCAACTTCGACAAGATGCGCAAGGCCTTCGAGAAGGACGGCTACCAGTCGCCGGCCTACAACAAGGCCCAGCAGGCCATCAGCGCCGAGCTGATGACGATCCGCTTCACCGTCAAGACCATCGAGAAGCTGTGCGCCATCCTGCGCTCGCAGGTCGACGACGTGCGCCGCTACGAGCGCGAGCTGCGCAAGATCCTGGTCGACAAGTGCGGCATGCCGCAGGACTACTTCATCAAGCACTTCCCGCCCAACATCCTCAACCTGAAGTGGGCCGAGAAGGAAGCGGGGCTGGCCAAGCCCTACAGCGCGGTGCTGGTGCGCAACCTGCCCCCGGTGCAGGAGCTGCAGAAGAAGCTGATCGACCAGCAGGCGCGCGCAGTCGTGCCGCTGGAAGACCTCAAGCTCATCAACAAGCGCATGAACGAAGGCGAGAAGGCCTCGCGCGACGCCAAGAAGGAGATGATCGAGGCCAACCTGCGCCTCGTGATCTCGATCGCCAAGAAGTACACCAACCGCGGCCTGCAGTTCCTCGACCTGATCCAGGAAGGCAACATCGGCCTGATGAAGGCCGTCGACAAGTTCGAATACCGCCGCGGCTACAAGTTCTCGACCTACGCGACGTGGTGGATTCGCCAGGCCATCACCCGCTCGATCGCCGACCAGGCGCGCACCATCCGCATCCCGGTGCACATGATCGAGACCATCAACAAGATGAACCGCATCTCGCGCCAGCACCTGCAGGAGTTCGGCTTCGAGCCCGACGCGCCGACGCTGGCCGAGAAGATGGAGATCCCCGAGGACAAGATCCGCAAGATCATGAAGATCGCGAAGGAGCCGATCTCGATGGA
>DASUZE010000036.1:0-68264 GCA_036377015.1 Piscinibacter sp.
GCGGCACATCCGGTTGCGGAAGAGCTGCGGCACCTCGCGAGAAGGTCAAGGCCGGCTGCTGTGGCTGAGAGCCGGCTGCCAACGGTTGCGGCGCTCGGGACGGCGCAAACGCTGGCGTGGGCGTCGTCCTACTATCTGCCCGCGATGCTCGCAGCGCCGATGTCGCGCGACCTGGGCGTCTCGGTTCCGACGGTATTCGCGGCGTTCTCAGCGGCACTCATGGTGTCTGCGCTGCTGGGACCGTACGCGGGCCGTGCCATCGACCGGTGGGGCGGGCGCCCCGTACTGGCCGCAACGAGCCTCGTCTTCGCGATCGGCCTGGTCGCGTTGTCGAGGGCCACCGGCCCGGCAGGGCTCTTCGCGGCCTGGATCGTGATCGGCGTCGGCATGGGCAGCGGGCTGTACGAAGGCGCGTTCGCGGCGCTGGTGCGTCTGTACGGGCGCGGCTCGCGCGACGCGATCACCGGCATCACGCTCATCGCTGGATTCGCCAGCACGGTCGGATGGCCCCTTTCGACCGTGCTCGAAGCACAGTTCGGGTGGCGGGGCGCCTGCCTGGCGTGGGCTGCGCTGCATGTGCTCCTCGGCTTGCCGCTCAACGCCTGGCTTCCGAAAGCGCCGTCCCAAGTGCCGGTCACGCAAACCGAGGGGCCGTATCTGCTCCCGGCCACTACTGAAGCACCTCACTCCGTGCGCGCCGTGACGCTTCTCGCATTCGTTTTCGCGTCGACCTGGTTCGTCAGCACCGCAATGGCCGCCCACCTCCCGCGCCTGTTGCAGGCAACCGGCGCCAGCTTGGCCGCCGCGGTGGCGGCCGGAGCGCTGGTGGGGCCGGCTCAGGTGGGCGCGCGGATGCTCGAGTACGGACTGCTGCGCCGGCTTCATCCGCTCCTGTCTGCGCGCCTGGCCACCGTGATGCATCCGCTGGGCGCCGGCGTACTCACGCTCGCCGGAGCGCCGGCCGCGGCCGTCTTCACCATTCTTCATGGTGCGGGCAACGGCATCCTTACCATCGCCAAGGGAACGCTGCCCTTGGTGCTCTTCGGTCCGCACGGGTACGGCGAGCGCCAAGGCTTGCTGATGGTGCCGGCGCGGATCGCGCAAGCGTTCGCGCCATGGCTGTTCGGCATGTGCCTGGACCGCTGGGGTGCAGGCGCGCTGTGGCTCACCGGCTTGCTGGGCGTGGCTGCTCTCGCGGCGCTGCTCGCTCTGCCGCGGGAGGGCTCGAAGGCGCCCGCGCACCCTGCGACATCGATGACTCCGTGAGGTGGTGCCCATGAAGATCCGAGTTGCCACGCCGCAGGACGCAGAAGCGATCGCCGCCATCTACGCGCCGATCGTGACCGACACGACGATCTCCTTCGAGCTGGAACCGCCGAGCGTCGAGGAGATGCGCGGCCGCATCGTCTCCACCCTGGAGCGGCTGCCGTGGCTCGTCGGCGAAGACGACACCGGCGCGGTCAAAGGCTACGTCTATGCGGGTCGCCACCGCGAACGCCCCGCCTACCAGTGGTCGGTCGACGTCACGGCCTACGTGCGAGCCGATGCGCGAGGGCAGGGCGTGGGCAAGCGTCTGTACGAGCGCCTGTTCGATGAGTTGATGCGGCTCGGCTACTGCCAGGCGTTCGCCGGCATCGCTCTCCCCAACGCCGCCAGCGTCGCCTTGCACGAGTGTGTGGGATTCAAGCCACTCGGGATTTACCGCAACGTCGGCTTCAAGATGAGTGCATGGCGGGACGTCGGCTGGTGGCAGCGAGAGTTGCATACGCCCGTCGAACCGGCGACGCCACGGGCGTTTCGCGCAAGCGACTTCACATGAGCGCCGCGGCGCCGCCCAGCGCCATTGCGGTTCGATAGAAAGTCCTTGCATCTCAAGTTACTTGAGGTCCTATCGTCCAATGGTGGGCAGGTCGCCCGCGCCTTAAACCACCACTCATGACGCCTTGGAAAGTCCTTTTGGGAATCAGCGGCGCTTGCGCCGCATGCTGCGCACTACCGCTGGCAGGAGGAGTCGCGACGCTGGCGGCGACGTCATCAGCGTTCGTGGCCTGTGCCGATGAGTTCCTCCCTGCAGTGTGGGGTGTTGCAGCGGTGGCGCTGGTCGCCGGGGGTCTGTGGTTCGGGCGCAGGCAGGCTGTCCGTCGTGCGTCCAGCTGTGGCTGCGGAACGCCGGCGACCGCGACAGGAGAAGCTCATGCAAACGATTGAAGACAAACCCGTGGCGTGCACGCTGGACTACGACGCGCTAACTCCTCGGCTAGCCGAAATTCGCACGTTCACGGGCGCGAATCTGCTGTCGCATGAACTCGATGGCCGGGTGTTGCGCCTGCACTATCGGCCGGAGGCAGGCCCGCAGCTACGCCGCATCGTCGAACTCGAGAGGGTGTGCTGCGCCTTCTTGGAGTTTGATCTCGCGGAAACGCCGCGCGAGATGCAGCTGACCATCACGGCTCCTTCGAGCGCTGACGAAGGAGCCAGCTGGCTCTTCGCTCAATTTCTGCCCGATGCAACAGGTCCCCAAAGCGCCGCATCCTGCGGATGTTCGCGTGGCGCCGCATGCGGCTGAGCAAGTCAAGAAGAGACGAACCATGAGCGCTACGCTTTCCATCGGCTTTGTGGCTCGCCAAACCGGCTGTACCGTGCCAACGATCCGGTACTACGAGGAGATCGGCCTGCTGCCGACAGCCGCTCGGTCGGATGCGGGTAAGCGTCACTACGACGAGGGTGCAGTGCGTCGCCTGGTGTTCATCCGGCGTTGTCGGGACTTCGGTTTCTCCATCGAACAGGTCCGCGAGCTGGTGAGCCTCGTCGACCAACCCCAGCGTCCCTGTGTGGAAGTCCGAGACATCGCGGCCACGCACCTCGGTGAGGTCCGAAGCAAGTTGGCCGAGCTGCACGCGC
Organism: Piscinibacter sp.; assembly: GCA_036377015.1. GTDB lineage: Bacteria > Pseudomonadota > Gammaproteobacteria > Burkholderiales > Burkholderiaceae_C > Albitalea. Next base: position 2,902 of record DASUZE010000036.1, read on the forward strand.
TCGAAGCAAACCTCGCTGGGTTTGTCGGAAGCTGCAACACCGCCTGCGCCGGCGGGGCGACGATCGACTGCACCATCCTCGACGACCTCGCGCAGCCGAGCGCCGTGACGCGCCCGGTGTCGAGCGGCGCGTGCTGTGGCGAGTCCACAAAGAGTTCTGAAGGAGCCTTGCAATGACGAACCGCCGAAATGTCCTGGCGGCCACGGCTTGTGCGATTGTTGTTCCGCCTTTCGCCCTGGCGGCGTCTCAGGCAAGACCGTTGGCAGAGGTTGGCAAGCCGGCTCCATCCTTCGACGTCATCGATGCGCAAAAGCAGAATCGAACGCTCGCCGAATTCAAGGGTCGCCTCGTGGTGTTGGAGTGGAGCAGTTCGTCTTGCCCGTTCGCCAAGGCCCAATACGACAGCGGTCGCATGCAGGAACTGCAGAAGTGGGCGATGCAGAGCGGTGTGGTTTGGTTGACCGTGTTGTCGAGTCACCCGTCTCGCTCCGACTATCTGGAACCCGCAAAGGCGGAAGCGTTTAACCGAGGCCGCGGCGGCGCCCCGTCGGCCTTGTTGATTGATGCGAGTGGCACGGGTTGGCCACGCCTTCGGCGCGAAGACGGCCAATCACATGTTCATCGTCGGCAGGGATGGCATCTTGGTGTACGCCGGTGGCATCGACGATGGGCAAACGATGGACGCCAAGAAAGTGCTCGCCGCCCGCAGCTACGTCAAGCCGGCGCTCGAGGATGTGCTGGCGGGCAAGCCGGTCCGTCTTTCGACAACGGAGCCTTTCGGCTGTGCTATTGCGTACGCAGGTTGAAGTCTCAAAGGCGATCCAGCGGACATGGACGAGACCATTCTTCTCTCTGCTGTGACGTGCCCGGTCTGCGGGTTCGCCAAGGCAGAGACCATGCCGACGGATGCGTGCCTGTGGTTCTACGAGTGCGAAGGCTGCAAGGCGATGCTCACGCCCAGGGCAGGAGACTGCTGCATCTTCTGCTCATTCGGCTCCACAAGATGCCCTCCGATGCTCAAGAAGCAATCTGGCGTCGATCAATGCCGTGACGCTTCATCTTCTCCCAGAGGGTCTTGCGGCTGATGCCGAGACGCGTGGCCGCTTCTCCCACCGCGCCGCCAAAGTCCCGCAGAGTGGCGATGAGGAACGCACGTTCCGATGTCTCGAGATGATCGCTGAGTGACTTCGGCACTTCTTCGACGGTGCGTGATGCGTCTGCACTCTTGTCGGGCGCAGCCTCGCCAAACAGATCGATGGTATCAAGCGTTTGGCTGCTGGACAGAGCAACCGCGCGCCGCAACACATGGTTCAGCTCGCGCGCATTCCCTGGCCAGGCGCTGGCGTACAGCGCCTGCTGCGCCGCGAGTGACAGTTGAGGGGCAGACGCCTTGGCTCGACGAGGCAACTCGGACAGCATGCGGTCGGCCAGCCAAAGAATGTCCTCGCGACGGTCTCGCAGCGGCGGAACATTGATGCCGATGACGTTGATTCGGTAGTAGAGGTCCTCGCGGAATTGCCCCACGCGCACCATCGCCGCCAGGTCGCGGTGCGTCGCGCATATCAACCTGAAGTCGACCGGTGTCGGCGACTCCGCCCCGATGCGAGTGATCTTGCGTTCCTGCAGCACGCGAAGGAGGCGCGTCTGCATCGGCAGCGGCATGTCGCCGATCTCATCGAGGAACAGCGTGCCGCCATTGGCTTGCTCGATGAAGCCGCGGTGCTGCCGTACCGCGCCCGTGAACGCGCCCTTGACGTAGCCGAAGAGCTCGGCTTCGATCAGTCCCTCCGGGATCGCCGCGCAGTTCACCACGATCCACTCGCCCGGACGCTGCTCGCTGCTGCGGTCGTGCAGCAACCGTGCCACCACTTCCTTGCCAACGCCGGATTCGCCGGTGATCAACACCGGCTCCACGCTGTCCTCCAGCCTCGCCAGCAACGCCTCGATCTTGCGCATGGACGGAGAGATTCCGAGCACGGGCGCCTCCTCCGAGGAGAGGTCATCGCCGCACAGACGGTGCATCCGCAGCATCAGCTGGTCGAGGTCGAACGGTTTGGTGACGAAGTCGACGGCGCCCGCCTTGAGCAGGGCCACGGCTTCGTCGATGCTGCCGAACCCCGTCATGAAGACGAACGGCGGACGGCCCATGGTATCGAGGGACTCGAAGATCGCCTGACCCGAGGTGTCTGGAAGGCGCAGATCACACAACACAGCTGCGTAGTGGCGGCACTCCAGCGCGATGAGCGCATCGCGGCCGCCGCGGTACCAGTCGAACGCAAGCCCGTCGATGCGGAAGCGCTCGCACAAGGTCTCGCCGAGCAATTCGTCGTCTTCCACGAGGCAGATCGAGCGGGTCGCGGTCATGCAGGAATCTCAGCACACGTGGTGGTGGGTTCCGTTCCACCGGGCATCGGATGCAGGGGCAATCGAACTTCGAACGTCGTCTCGCCGCCGGTGCTCGACAGACTGATGCTTCCTCCCATCGACATCACAAGCTGGTGGCTGGCCCAAAGCCCAAGGCCATGGCCTTCGCCGCCCACGGCGGGCTCGAACGGGTGATCGCGCCGCGAGGTCGGAAACTCGACGCCATCGTTCGTCACACGCAGTACCACTTCCGCCGGCGTGACCTGGGCTTCGAACGACATGAACGTCTGGGCCGCCTGAACGGCATTGAGAAGAAGGTTCAGCAGCACCTGGCGCACGGGGGCGGCTGGAACGTCGAGCTCGCCTTCGATCGGGGACGACCAGAGCAGCTCGAGGTACTTGCGCGAGGCCTGCGGAATCACCAGGACGTGAAGATCTGCGATGTCCGCCGCAGACAGCGGTCGCGTGGCCGTCTTGGTCTCGATGAGCAGCGCCGACAGCGTTTGGCGAATCTGCTCCAGCCCTCGCTCGAGCAGGGCGATGGTCCTGGACAGCAGCGACGGATCCCTGCGCAGGTTGCTGAGGGCGTTCAACATGCCCGCGAGCGGGTTGTTGATCTCATGGGCAACACCGGACGTCATCCGGCCGATGGCGGCGAGGCGATCCGCTGCGACGAACTGCTCCTGCAACTGCTCCTTCTCATGCAGTTGCTGCTGCAGCTGCTCCACGGAGTGCTCGAGACGTTCCAGCTCGCTGCTCGGGTGCGATGGCCGCAGAGGGGCACCTGAGCTCGTGGCGGCATAGGCTGTGGACTTCGCGGCCGCGTATTCCGCAAGTTGGTAGAGAGTCTCTGTCGCCCGCGCCACAGGAGAGGCCAAGCGATGGCCGAACCACCAGCCTACGGGTAGCAGCAGCGCCGCGAATCCGAGGCTGATCAGCGCTAGCGTCGAGACGGTGTCGGAATAGCGGGCTGCGAACACGGCGTGCGAGTAGCTCATCAGCAGCGCGCCCATCGCCTCGCCGTCAGCCGAGACGAGCGGCATCCTGACGATGGAGAACGACTCGCGGCCGGCCTCCATGTCCGCGACAACGGCTTCGGCAGCGGAGGGCGTCAACGCCGCGGCCTGCTTCAACGGCTCTGACAGCGAGGAAGCCGCCGCGCCCACGGCAAAGCGCGAGGGCTCGGAGGACACGAACACGACGCCGTTGCGATCGAGGACGACCACGTCGCAGCGCTGACCGCCGCTGTCGACCGATCCGACTGCCCGCACCGCTTCGAAGGCTTCCCAGACGTCGTCCCGAGCCATGTGAACCACCAAGCCGCGGGAGAGCGACTGCGCCACGGCGGCTGCGTGGTCATGCAAGTCTTCCTTCAGCCAATGGCGCGCCGAGATCGCGATCGTTCCGGAGATGGCCAGTGCCGTGGCCAGCGAGATCGCGATGATCAGCAACGGCACCTTGGCGCGATAGCTCCAGGCGCGATAGCGCCAGTCGAACCGCCTCCGGCGGACTGCGTTGCTCATGACGCCCGCGCGCCCGCCAGCGCGACCAGTTGTGCGATGCCGTCGAAGACCTCAGGCGTGAACCGGCCGAACGATGTGAGGTTCAGCTCCGCCAGCAGCCGCTTGCCGGCATCGGTCTCCGACATGCCGAGCAATGCCTCGCGCAGTCGCCGCTCGATGTCGGCGGAAAGACTGGCGCGCACGACCAGCGGCGGGAAGCCGTATCGGTCGCTGCGCCATGCCACCCGCGTGCGCTTCACGGTGGTTGGCGCGACACGCTGCAAGGTGTCCCAGACGTACCCGTCGACCGATCCGCCGTCGGAGAGACCGGCCGCCACGGCGCTGACGACGTTGCGATGACCCCAGGTGAAGAAGGTGCGGCCGAAGTGACGGTCGGGATCGATGCCTTCTCGGATGAGCGTCGTCCGCGGCACCAGGTAGCCCGAATTCGAATCCGGATCGGAGAACGCGTAGGTCCGTCCCCTGAGCTCTCGAAGGCTGCGTGTCGTCTGGTCCTTCGAGGGCACGATGAGGTAGGACTGGTACCACGGTTCGCCGTGGTACATCGGCATCGCAAGGCCCCGCAACTGCGCGCGGTTGACGACCCAGGGGTAGCCGCAGATCCAGGCCGCGTCGAGCTCCTGAGACCGGAGCATTCCCATGATGTCGCGGTACGCGCGGCGCCGTACGAATTGCACCGGCATGCCCAGCGCTTCGGTGAGGTAGCTGGCCCACCTCGACAGGAACGCCACCTGGTCATCGAGGAAGACGGTCGTCGTTCCGAACCGCAGGGTCTCCACCGGTCGGCCATCGGCCGACGGCTGCGCCATGACAACCGACGGTGCGCCGACGCAGCCCAAGAGCCACGACTGCACGCCCGCCTGAATCAGCTGCCTGCGTCTCATCGGCTTCCCCTTCGAAGCGTCGCAGGGGATGTTACGGCTGCGTAACGCGACATCGATAGACCGGACAAACCCGCGTTACGGTTTCGTGACGCGAAGTCGATCCGATCGGATCGACTTCAGGCAGATCAAGGACTTACGTTGGCCCCTGCGGTTGGCATGGAGCCTGCGCTGAGCTTGACGACCGCCAGCACGGCGTCACGCCCTAACGAGGAGACCATGGACTCAACCGTTTCGCGCCGTACGTTCTTCAAGGTGTCCGGGGCCACCGCCGCCGGCGTGGCCATCGCGGCTCCCGGCAACGCCGAAGCCGCGCCAGCGACCGACGCCGGCCGATCAACGCTGCCGTATCCGCGCAAGGCGATCGGCAAGGTCGCCGGCCTCAAGGTGAATCAGCCCGTCGCGTTCCAGTACCCCGACGCGTCGTCACCCTGCGCAATGCTGAAGACGGGCCGCAAAGTGGCCGGCGGTGTCGGGCCGGACGGCGACATCGTCGCGTTCAGCACGCTGTGCACCCACATGGGCTGCCCCGTGGCCTACGACGCTCAGGCGAAGTCTTTCAAGTGCCCCTGCCACTTCAGCCAGTTCGATCCCGAAATGGCTGGGCAGATGATCTGCGGCCAGGCCACGGAGAACCTCCCGCAAGTCACGCTCGCTGTGGCGGCGGACGGCTCCATCAGCGCGACCGGGGTCCAGGGCCTCATCTACGGCCGCCAAGCCAACGTGCTCTGAGGAGGCTGCCATGACGAACCGCTCTTCGGATCGCATCGCTCTGCCGCCGGTCGACGCGCAGAAGACGAACATGACCTGCCACTTCTGCATCGTCGGGTGTGGCTATCACGTCTACAAGTGGGAGGAGGGCCGGGAGGGGGGTCGCGGCGCGAAGCAGAACGCCCTCGGACTCGACTTCACGAAGCAACTGCCACCGATGGCCACCATCATGACGCCGGCCATGACGAACGTCGTGCAGGACCACGGCGGCAAGCGCTGGAACATCATGGTGGTCCCGGACAAGCAGTGCGTCGTCAACAGCGGATTGAGCTCGACCCGCGGCGGCAAGATGGCGACCTACATGTACACGCCGGACGGCATCACCGCCGACCGGCTGCAGGCGCCGCGCTTCTATCGCGGCGACCAGTGGGTCGACACCGACTGGGACTTCGCTCTCGCGGTCTATGCGGGGCTCATCAAGAAGGTGCTGGATGCCGACGGACCAAAGGCGATCGTGTTCTCTGCCTTCGATCACGGCGGCGCCGGCGGCGGCTTCGAGAACACCTGGGGCTCGGGCAAGCTGATGTTCAGCGCGATCCAGACGCCGACCGTGCGCATTCACAACCGGCCGGCCTACAACTCCGAGTGTCATGCGACGCGCGAGATGGGCGTGATGGAGCTGAACAACAGCTATGAGGATGCGCAACTCGCCGACGTGATCATGTCGATCGGCGGCAATCCCTACGAGACCCAGACCAACTTCTTCCTCAACCACTGGATGCCCAACCTGCAAGGCGGCACGGTGGACAAGAAGAAGAAGCTCTTCGGCAACGAGCCGGTGGCGGCCGGCAAGGTCATCTTCGTCGACCCGCGCCGCAACGTGACGGTCGGCATTGCCGAGCAGATCGCGGGCAAGCAGAACGTGCTCCACCTGGACCTGCAGCCGGGCACCGACATCGCGCTGTTCAATGGTCTCCTGACCTACGTCGTCGAACAGGGGTGGCACGACAAGGACTTCATCGCCAAGCGGACGAGCGGTTTCGACGAAGCCGTCGCGGCGAACAAGCTCTCCCTGGACGAGTGCTCACGGATCACCGGGCTGCCCGTTGCGAAGCTGCGGCAGGCCGCCGAGTGGGCCTACAAGCCCAAGGCCGGCGGTGCGCGGCCCCGCACCTTGCACGCCTACGAGAAGGGGATCATCTGGGGCAACGACAACTACCTGATCCAGTCGGCGCTGGTGGACCTGGTGCTCGCCACCTACAACGTGGGTGGTCGGCGCGGAACCGGTGTCGTGCGAATGGGCGGTCACCAAGAGGGCTACACGCGGCCCCCGCATCCGACGGGCGAGAAGATCTACGTGGACCAGGAGCTCATCAAGGGCAACGGCCGGATGATGACCTGGTGGGCATGCAACAACTTCCAGACGAGCAACAACTCGCAGCAGTTGCGCGAGGTCGTGCTGAAGCGCAGCCAGATCGTCAAGGAGGCCATCTCCAAGGCGCGCGGCGCGACGCCGGAGCAACTGGTCGACGTGATCTACGACGCAACGAAGAAGGGCGGCCTGTTCGTCGCCTCGATCAACCTCTACCCGACCCGCCTGGCCGAGGCAGCCCACCTGATGCTGCCCTCGGCGCACCCGGGCGAAATGAACCTCACGTCGATGAACGGCGAGCGCCGCATGCGCCTGTCCGAGAAGTTCATGGACCCGCCAGGCGACGCCAAGCCGGACTGCATCATCGCCGCGATGATCGCGAACAAGGTGCGCGCGCTGTACCAGGCGGCCGGCAATACGGCGATGGCACAGCGCTTCGCCGGCTTCGAATGGAAGACGGAAGAGGACGCCTTCAACGACGGCTTCCGCATGGCCGGACGGCCCGGTGCCCCACCCATCGACAGCCAGGGCGACGACACCGGCTACATGGCGACGTACGAGCTGCTGCGCAAGGCCGGCAACGACGGCGTGCAGTTGCCCATCAAGGAGGTCAAGGACGGCAAGCTGATCGGGACGGCGATGCTCTACACGGACAAGTTCGGCACCAAGGACGGCAAAGCCCAGTTCAAGGCGTCGCCCTGGCCCGGCTTGCCGAAGCAGGTCGAAGCGCAGAAGGCGAAGCACAAGTACTGGATCAACAACGGTCGCAACAACGAGATCTGGCAGACGGCGTATCACAACCAGTACGACCCGCACGTGCACGGCCGCTACCCGATGGCCTACATCGAGCTGAATCCCGACGACATGAAGGCCATTGGCGCCAACGCGACAGACATCGTCGAGGTGTGGAACGACTATGGGTCGACGTTTGCGATGGCTTATCCGGTGGCGGACGCGAAGCCGGGGCAGACCTTCATGGTCTTCGCGCAGCCGAGGGGAATCGCCGGTGACGTCACCACCGAGTGGACCGACCGCAATGTCATCCCGTACTACAAGGGGACGTGGGCGAGCATTCGGCGCGTGGGGAGCATCGAGGAGTACAAGCGCACGGTGTCCACCAAGCGCAGGTCGTTCGACAGCGTGTGATGGGCTGCGCGCCGAGGCATGACCTCGGCGCAATGGAGGAACGATGGAGCCGAGTGAGGTCCTCATCCCGATGTTGGCGCGGCGTTCGGTCTCGCCCAAGCGGCTGTGCGGTCCCGGCCCGACGCGCGGACAACTCGAGCACATCGTCGATGCGGGCCTTCGCGCTCCGGACCACGGGGGCCTGCATCCGTGGCGCGTGATCGAGTTTCCTGAGGCATCGAGGGAGGCCTTGGCCGATCTGTTCGAGGCAGAGAAGCGCAGCCGCGACCCGGTGGCCACGGGCGACGATCTGGCGCGGGCGCGTGAACACGCGACCCACGCGCCGGTGGTCCTGGCCTTCATCGTCCGTCCGGAGCGTCATTCGCTCGTGCCGCAGCATAAGCAGTGGCTGAGTGCCGGCGCAGCTCTCGGCAACATGCTGATGGCAGCCCATCTGCTGGGCTTCGGGGCCATCATGCTCAGCGGCGAACGATGTCAGGATGCCGCGTTGCAGAAGGCGCTCGGTGTTCGGTCCGACGAAGTGCTGGCCGGCTTCATCAGCATCGGTGCCATCGCCAAAGTGCCGCCGCCGGCCAAGCCGGTGAGCCGAGAGCTCGTATGGGAGCTGTGGCGAAGCGATTCCGCTGCGCACGTGAGCATGGCCGTGCTGGAAGGGGCAGGGCGGGGTTGATCCGTCCCTAGCCGTTCAACCGAAATGCCGCAAGTACCGGTTCACGCGTTTGTGTCGCAAGTCAGCCTCGGCGTTGGCCGTTTGTTGTCGGCGGACTTGAACCCCGACAAGTGAAGTCGAAACACGTTTGGTCAGCACCCGAAACAGGCAGCCCGTCCTCAGTGCCGCCCGGCGCGACTCGGCCGTTGACCTCGTACCTGCCTGGCTCGGTCTCGAGACAACAAGCTCATTGCTTGGCTGGGGCCTGCACCCCCTGTCGAACGTCGGGATGGTGACCCTCCGGCGGCATTGAACTGTGGCGGGTCTGCTGCATGCTGTCGGGAGGCGAGGGCAGTCGAATCGTCCGATGACCTGCTATGTGGGGGCGGAGGTCGTTTGCGCTTGTCGGGCCTTGCTAGCCATGGGCGCCGCCGCCCCACCTTGCAATCCGGCGAGGACGCCCTATAATACGAACTTAACGAACCTATCCAAGCATACAGTGCGAACGAGCGACCTGCGGTCACCACTCACGTTCTGCCCCTCCATCGGGCGGGATGTGCTTGGTGACGTCAATTCATGGACCGACTGGTTCGCGGAAACCGCTGCCGCCATTCCCGATTCCGCGTCCAACGCGGCGTGCAGGGGGATCTTCATCTCCCACGGTACAGGCGACTCTGAGCTCTCGGAGCAGGCGCGGCGGTTCTTCAAAGGGCTCAGCGCGGGCGAATCGATGCGGCGGATGCTGCGACGCCTGTCGCACGCGTTCCGGGCATGCGACGTTGCCGAGTGGTCAGATTTGGTCCTCCAAGACCCGGATCTGGTAGACCGGACCAACCTCAACCGGATCCAGAATGCCGATGCCCGCATCATTCGCGGTGAGCCAGTAGGCAGGGCACAACAGGCCTACGACGGCCCTTCGGTGCCCCTGAGCGTGGGGTACTTTGGGCGGCTGGACCTGCGAAGCATGGTATGGAGCGAGGATTCGAGGCCGGCCGCAGAGTCAGCTACGGCCTGGCTCCTTGCGCACACGGCCTTGGAGATCGAACTCCTCGTAGCGCACCACGGACCCGTGGCGATCTACGAAACGGTGATGCACCTGTGGGCGGCCCGGCATGACCGAGCCAACGGTAGGCGCTCGACGAGCAGCGGCAACTCCGCTGTCCGCTGGCGCCGCATCCTGAAGTGCTTCATCGACCTCTTCAGGCTGCCGCACAGCTTCTTTGGCGCGTACAAGGTGGACGCCAGAAACAATCCCTGACCACGCCCGCCGGCGACAACCGGCTACTGACTGATTGACCATGAAGACCCCCGTTCTTACTTCCTCCGACTCCAAAGTCGCAAGGTCAACACGGAATCCAGGCCGAGGCCATGACAGTTCCACTTACGCGTCCGCATCAGAAACTCGCGCGCTCCTGGCCAACAGCCTCGCCGCACGCAGCGAGCGCCTGGGCGCGGGCGACCTGGTGTCCACCGACGAGGCGGCCGGCATCGCCGGCACGACCCGGGTTACCATCAACGCGTGGATCGACAAGGGCCGTTGCATCGGGCTCGCTCAGACCAAGCGAGGCTTCAAGTTGCCGAAGTGGCAATTCGAGCCCCGCTTGTGGGAAGCCCTCCCGAAACTATCGGCTGCGCTCAACACGAAGGACGGCTGGCTGCTGCTGGCCTTCCTCGAGACGCCTCACGGCGCGCTGGGCGGCATTGCCCCCCGGGCTGCCATCGAGCAGGGCAAGCTGGAGCGTGTGCTGTCAATTGCGGAGCACGAGGGCAATTGATGCCATGCAATGAATCTCGCCGACTTCCAGTACGCACCCGAACTCACCCTTCCTGACCACGCAACGCTCTTCCGGGTCCAGCGACTGCGGTCAAGGCCCGGCACCGTCCGCATCCGGGACCTGCGCGTGCCGCCGCGCGGCCTGCTCCTCGGCCGGTTCGACCTGGTCGACGGCGAGGTCGCGTATTTCGCCGAAGCGCCGGAGACGGCCATCTACGAGACGCTCGCCCGGCGCGAGGCCATGACGCTGCCGTTCGAGACGCTGCGCCAGCGTGCGCTGCTCACGCTGAGCTCGTCGCGGCCCATCAGGTTGCTGGACCTGCGGCCACATGCGCACGCCTATCCGGTGCTGCAGTCCCTGCGCCTCGAGGTGACGCAGGGCATCGCCGGCCAGGCATGGGCCGCCGGCTACGAAGGCATCGCGTTCCGGTCGGCGCAGCAGTTCAACGCGGACTGCTTCGCGATCTTCGACGCGGCGCTGCGGGCGTTCCGGATGATCAACAAGAAGCGTCTCGTCGAGCCCGGCACTGATGCGCTGCACCGGGCGGTCGTGGCCGCCATCCGCGGGTCGCAGATTCCACTGGTGGGGTAGGACTCAGACCGACTCAACTGCCGTCTCGCTAGGGGCATGAGTCGTCAGTACCGCGATCGGCTCGATGCATGCCAGCCGTTTTGCGAACCGGCAAGATAGTTAACATAATATACATTGTCGCGCTTTGCTGAACCCTAGCTCTCCTGCGCTCGACCGCGTCCGCGTCACAACCTTGACATGCCACGCAGCGAGCATCGATTTCTTTTTTGCACGGCCCGCATGAAGACCTTTTCCCTGTTGGTCTTGGCCTGCTTGCTCGCGCTCCCGGCGACCGCGGCACCGGTCGAGTTGAGCTTTTCCGAATTCTTCTCCCAACCCATAGGACCGCGAGGCCTGGAGCCGACGGCAAAGTTGATGGCTGCCAACGGCCGCGAAGTACGTCTGGTCGGCTACATGGTGCAACGCGAGCAGCCTTTGACAGGACGCTTCCTCCTCACCCCACGCCCCGTGGCCATGGTCGAGCACGCTGATGGCGAGGCCGACGATCTCCCGGCGTCCGCCGTGACCGTGCTGCTGCCAGAGTCGCGGCGCACGCACGTTGTCGTCCACCAGAGCGGACCGCTGGCGCTGACCGGCCGGCTCGAATACGGCCCTGCCGAGGACGAGTCCGGCCGAGTGTCCTGGATCCGCCTGCATCTCACGCCTGCAGCCCTGGCCGACCAGGCCTCGGTTGCCGCTCCCCAACCCCACTGAACCCGTCGCAGATGAAACACCACGTTTTGCTTCTTGCCGCACTGGCAACCGGCCCAGCGATCGCCGCGCCCACCGTGACACGCCTGACGCCGCCGAGCGAGTTGTTCTCGAGCAACCGATCCGACCCGGTCATCGCGCGTTTCCTCCCCGGCCAGCGCTTTGACCTGCAGGCCACCATCAAGCCTGACGCAGGTCAGAAGATCACGGCCGCACGCTTCTTTGTCGATGGCAAGCAGGTGGCCGCGACAGTGGCCCTGCGAGACTGCGCAAGCGGTTGTGTGAAGGGCTTGGCGCCGGAAACCACGATCGCGACGGTGCGCGCGGCGTCGAGCGAAGCAGCCGGCAAGCACGAGTTCAGCGTCGAGTCGGTACAGGCCGACGGCCAGAAGGTCGTGGCCAGGGGCAACTTCGAGGTCGTGCCCTTCACTGCCGCCATGGGCCCCAAGGTCAAGAACATCATCATCCTGCTCGGTGACGGCATGGGGGCCTCCCAGCGCACGGCCGCGCGCATCGTCCACGGCTATGCCCAGGGCAAGGCCGTGCAGCCGCTGGCGATGGACAGTTTCACGGCGACCGCGATGGTGAAGACCGCGTCGCTGAACTCCATCGTCACAGACTCAGCACCTGGCATGACCTCCTATGTCAGCGGCAACAAGAACAACAACAACGAAGAGGGAGTCTTTCCAGACGATACGGTCGACGCCTTCGACAACCCGCGCATCGAATACTTGTCGGAGTACCTGCACCGGACCCAGGGCAAGCAACTGGGCATCGTGACGACGGCCGATGTCTTCGACGCGACGCCTGCCGGCAACGCCGTGCATACGAGCAATCGAGGCGCTGGCACAGGCATCGTCGACCAGTTCTTCGACGACCGCAGCCAGACTGGACTGAACGTGCTGATGGGCGGTGGACGCAAGTGGTTCCTGCCAGCGGGAACGCCGGGCTCGGCACGCACGGACGCGCTCGACTACGCCTTTTCGACGACCGACGCCCACACGGCCGAGATCGTCAAGCGCTGGGGCGTCGCGGCGGGCTCGCTGGACAAGAGCCGCGACCTCATCAAGGCGTTCCAGTCGGCCGGTTTCAGCTACGCCGCCACCAAGACCGACCTTGACAACGCCGCAGCCGACAAGCCGCTGCTCGGGCTGTTCGCGTTCTCGAACATGAACGTGGCCCTCGACAAGATCAATGGTCGCCGCGGCAGCGACAAGAATGGCGTCAACGAGGGCAGCGTCGTCGACGACTTCGGCCTGCCCGACCAGCCCATGCTGGATGAGATGGCTGCCAAGGCCATCGACGTGCTGAAGCGTTCCCCCAAGGGTTTCGTTCTCATGATCGAAGGCGCATCCATCGACAAGCAGGCCCATCTGATGGACACGGAGCGGTGGTTGCTGGAAACGCTGGAGTTCGACCGCGCCGTCCGCGTGGCCCAGGACTTTGCCGCGGAGCGCGGCGATACGCTTGTCATCGTGACGGCCGACCATGAATGCTCAGGCGCCGCCTTGATTGGCGGTTCCGTCGTCACGGACAAGGCGTTGACCGAATTGACAGCGAAGAAGGGCGTGGCCAATTTGCGCAACCAGGTCGTTGGCGTCTACGAGAAGGCCGGCTTCCCGCGCTACAAGCTCGCGGCCGACGGCTACCCGGAGACGACTGACATCGACTACCGCCTGCTCGTCGGCTACGGTGCCAATGCCGACCGCTACGAGGACTGGCGTACGAAGAAGACGCCGCAGCGCGACGGCCAGCAGCCCTTCGCAAGCGAGGCGCCGCTGAAGTGGTATTCCGCCAATGCGCAAGAGCGCGACGACGCTTTGGGCGAGTACCTCGTCACCGGCCAGGTCCCCGGCGAGCAGGCCGTGCACACGGCAACCGACGTACCGCTGTCGGCCTATGGCCCCGGTGCGCTGACCTTCACCGGCGTCATCGACAACACCGACGTTTTCTTCAAGTTGGCCCAGGCAGCCGTCAGGGGAGCGGTGGCGCCGGCAGATGCCAGCGGCGCCAAGAGGCCGCCCAAGCCAAGACGTTGAAGCACCGCCTGTTCGCGCGTGCGGCGCCCGCCCGCATCAGCCCCGGCGGGCCTTCTCGATCGCCGCGATGTCGATCTTCTTCATCGTCATCATCGCGTCGAACGCACGTTTGGCCGCCGCGCGATCGGGGTCGGTCACTGCCGCCGTGAGTGCGCGCGGCGTGATCTGCCAAGACAAGCCCCATCGGTCCTTGCACCAGCCGCACGCACTTTCCTGGCCGCCATTGCGCACGATCGCGTTCCACAAGCGGTCGGTCTCGGCCTGGTCCTCGGTCGCGATCTGGAACGAGAACGCCTCGTTGTGCTTGAACATCGGGCCGCCGTTGAGCCCGAGGCAAGGGATCCCGGCCACGGTGAACTCGACGGTGAGCACATCGCCTTGCTTGCCGTCGGGAAAGTCGCCCGGCGCTCGATGGACCGCACCGACCTTGCTGTCGGGAAAAGTTTCGGCATAGAAGCCTGCGGCGTCGAGGGCGGTGCCGTCGTACCACAGGCAGATGGTGTTCTTGCCGGCCATGTCGTTTCTCCTGGGGAGTTGAGGCGATCAGTATGTCGTTCCATGGCCGCTCGAGTGCGGTCAAACCCAGCCATTTGCGGGCATGCCATCTGCTCGACGAAGTCCATGCCACGCCGTCTGCTGCCGCTCGTCCTTTCGGCCGTACTGGCCGCCTGCACCACGACCGTCGACAACCCTGTCAGCGGCAAGGCCGAACGCACGGTGATGGACGAGCGCGGCGAGATCGCCCAGGGCCGCGAGGCGCATCAGCAGGTGCTGGCCGAATACGGCGAGGTGAAGGACGCCCGGCTGCAGTCCTACGTCGCCGACGTCGGGCGCCGCCTCGCCCAGCATTCGCACCGGGCGCAGCTCGACTGGCACTTCACCGTGGTCGACAGCCCCGAGATCAACGCGTTCGCCGTTCCCGGCGGCTATGTCTACGTCACGCGCGGCATCATGGCCTTCATGGAGAGCGAGGCCGACCTGGCCGGCGTCATGGGCCACGAGATCGGGCACGTCACCGCGCGCCACAGCGCACAGCAGGCCACCCGCCAGCAGCGCGCCGGCCTGGGCGTGCTGGCCGCCACCCTTCTCGGCGCCGTGCTTGAAAGCCGAGGGGTCGGCGGCGCCGGCGACTTCGCCCAGCAGATCTCGCAGGGCGTCGCGGCCGGCTACATCGCGAAGTACAGCCGCGAGCAGGAGCTGCAGGCCGACCAGCTCGGCGCCGAGTACCTCGCGCGCGCCGGTCTCGACCCGCACAACATGGTCGACGTGATCGAGGTGCTGAAGAGCCAGGAGCGCTTCGCCGCCGACCAGGCGCGCGCCGAGGGCCGCTCGCCGACGGACGGACCGGGCTGGCTCGACTCGCACCCCAGCAACGACCAGCGCCTGCGCGACATCACCGCCATCGCCGAGCGCTACCGCGGGCAGTACGGCGACGACGCCCGCGACCGCTACCTGCGTGCCATCGACGGCCTGCCCTACGGCGAATCGCGCGAGCAGGGCGTGACACGCGGCCGCCAGTTCTTCCACGAGCCGCTGGGCGTCGCGCTCACCGCACCGGTCGGCTGGAAGGTGCAGAACAGCGCCGAGGCGATCGCGCTGGTCAACGGCGAAGGCAACGCCGGACTCATCGTCAAGCTGGTGCCGCCGCAAGCCGGAAGCAGCCACGAGGACATCCTGCGCAACGCGGTGAAGGCGGAACAGGGCCGCACCGAGCGGCGCACCCTGAACGGACTCGCCGCCACGCATTTCTCGGGGACGCGGCGCGACGAGCGCGGCCAGGCGCAGCCGGTGGAGCTGACCGTCGTCACCGGGCCGCAGGGCCGCGCCTTCGTGCTCGTCTACGCCGCTGCCGACGCGTCGGCCCTGCAGCGCGCGGCGCGCCAGATCGAGGAAGCGGAGAGCTCGTTCCGGCCCCTCGCCGCGGCCGACCGCGTCGCCGCGCGCCCCTGGACCTTGCGCACCGTGCCCTTCCCTCGCGGCGGCTTCGCCGAGCTGGCGCGTCGCTCGCCCTTGCCCAACGCCGAGCAGCAGCTGCGCCTGCTCAACGGCGTGTATGCGAGCAGCAAGACGCCGCAGCCGGGCCAGCTGGTGAAGGTCGTCGAGTGACAGGGCCGAGAAACGATGACCGAGTCCGGGCCACCATGAGCCGTCACCTTGCCGCCACCGCCCTCGCCTGCTGCGCCCTGCTCACCGCCTGCGGCGGCGGTGGAGGCGACGCGGGCGCGGCGGCACCGATCGCCGGGCTGTACGAAGGCAGTGGCGGCAGCAACGCGGCGTCCGAGTTGCTGATCCTCGGCAGCGGCCGCTACTACCTCGTCTACGGGCTGAGCAGTGCCAGCGCGGCGCCTGCCGGCGGTGTCATCGTGGGCGACGGAACGGCCAGCGGCAGCGGCTTCGCGTCCACCAACGCGCACGACTTCAACCTGCAGTCGCACACGCTGCTCACCGGCACGCTGAACGGCACGATCGCGCCACGGGCGAGCGCGAACATGGCACTGCTTCGCTCCGACGGCACCGGCGCCAGCTTCAGCGGCGGCTTCGACATCGCCTCGGGCACCGCCGCCAAGGTCAGCGACCTGGTCGGCACCTACGGCGGCGAGCTGGCTGCGCTGGCGGGCACCCAGGCCTCGGTGCTCACCGTCGATGCGTCGGGTGCGCTCGCGGGCGGCACCACGGGCAGCTGCACGTACGCCGGCCTCGCCCTGCCGCACAGCGAAGCCCGCGTGTTCGACATCACGCTGAATTTCCAGGCCGGCTGCCCGAACGCGGGCAGCACCCTTCACGGCCACGCCTTCCTCAGCGGCAAGAAGCTGTACGCGGTGGTGGCCAGCGGCGACCTCGCCGCCGTCGCGCTGTTCGCCGGCGTCAAGCCGTAGCGGGCGTCTCAGATCCAATCAGGCTGCAATGGCGAGCCGCACCATGAAAGTCCGACACGAACGGAAGCCGCCGCGCAGGGAGCGCATGAGACACGCCGACCTGGGTACAACGCTTGCCGGTCCGCTGTCATGCTCCGCCGTCCGGAGCAGAATCAGAGGGGGGGCGGCGGCCGGTCGTCAGCATGATGATGGTGGTCACAACAGCTATGGCGCCAATACCAGCAACGGCCTTCACGATAGCTTTCTTCGAAGCCTTCGGGTGAATCTCCGGCCGCCCGGTTGCCTCAACGATAGTAGGAGTTGGGGATTCCTGCGTGCCAGCTGTCCGCAATTCCGTAAGGTGGATCGTGGTGGCCTGTGAGTCAGACCGTGCCACACCTGCATTACTGCTCATGACGAAAGTCTCCGGGGCTACTAAGTAACGTTGTGTGGGTCCCGTTCCCGCCTCGGTTCCTAGATCCAGCAGGTTGAATCTCGGCCGACCCTCAAGACGCTGTACGCGGTGATGGCCAGCGGCGACCTCGCCGCCGCGGCGCTGTTCGCCGGCGTCAAGCCGTAGCGGGCGTGCCCGCGAGCGCGTGCGCCAGGGCGGGACCGCTGACGGTCTCGTGGGCCAGCAGCAGCTCGGCCAGGGCGTCGAGCCGGTCGGCGCGTTCCTGCAGCACCCGGCGGCACTCCGCTTGCGCCGCCTCGAGCAGCGCGCGCGCCTCGTCGAGCAGCGACTTCTGCACGTCGGGACCGATCAGCTCGCGCGGCACGCCGGCCATGCTGAGCAGGCCGAAGGTCTTGCCGAAGCCGTAGCTGCCGATCATGGCGGTGGCGAGCTCGGAGGCCCGCTGGAGATCGTCGGCCGCACCCGACGAGGTGTTGCCGAAGGCCTGCAGCTCCGCCTCGCGCCCGGCCAGCATCATGGCCAGACGCGATCGCAGCTCGTGCTCGCCGTGCAGCGGCTCCTCGCTGTGGCGCGCGACGTAGGTGACGCCCAGGGCGCGGCCGCGCGGCTCGATGCTGACGCGCTCGACGCTGCCCGCATCCAGCACATGCGCGACCAGCGCATGGCCCGATTCGTGGAAGGCGATGCGACGCAGCGTCTGCGGCGTGAGCAGCTCCTTGGCCGACGACACCTCGCCGCCCAGCAGGTGCGCCTCGAGCGACTGGACCACCCGCGCCATGCCGACCTGCGACTCGCCCGCCTCGGCGGCATACGACGCGGCGCGGTTCACGCAGTTGGCGATGTCCGCCGGCGACAGGCCCGGCGAGGTGCGCGCCAGCGATCCCAGGTCCATGCCGGCATGCGCCTTCACCTGCCCGAGGTACATGGCGAACAGCCCTTCGCGCTCGCGCGGCGTCGGCAGTGCGGTGCTGGCGACCAGGTCGAAGCGGCCGGGCCGGCGCATGGCCTCGTCGATGTTGTCGACGTGGTTGGTGGCGCCTATCACGATCACGTTGTCCAGCGGCGAGAAGCCGTCCATCTCGACCAGCAGGCGGTTGATGATGCGGTTCTGCTCCTGCTCGCCGCCTTGCGACTCGTTGCCGCGCGAGCGCTTGCCCAGGCCGTCGATCTCGTCGATGAAGACGATGCAGGGCGCGCATGCGCGGGCACGCCGGAACAGCTCCTTCACCTTGCCGATGCCGGCGCCGTAGAACATCGAGCTGAAGTACGAGCCGTCGACGGCGATGAAGCGGGCGCCGCATTCGCCGGCCAGGGCGCGCGCCAGCAGCGTCTTGCCGGTGCCGGGCGGGCCGTCCAGCAGCACGCCGCGCGGCGGCCTGGCGCCCAGCGCGGCGTAGTGCGAGGGATCCTTCATGAAGGCCGCGACCCGGCGCAGCGCCTTCTTCGCTTCCTCGGCGCCGACCACGTCGTCGAAGCGGGTGGCGGGCTTGTCGGCCAGCGCCGTGCGGCCGCCCAGCCCGATCGCGCCCTTGGACTGGAACCACACCAGCAAACCCACCAGCAGGGCGATCGGCAGCAGCGAGGCCATCACCCCGGCGCCCCGGTCGAGCGCCTCGGCCGCCTTCTCGCTGCCGGTGCGCGCGTCGATCTCGACGCTGGTCAGCACGAAGCCGTTCTGCACGCTCAGCGTCGCCAGTCGCGAGGCGAGGTCCTGGCGACAGCCGGGGCCGCAGTCGATGAGCCGGGTGCTGTGGCGCCCGCCGGCGGTGTCGGTGTAGAGCACGCGCAGGCCATCGACCGCGACGGCCGAGACCTCGCGCGCCGCGAGAGCACGCTCGAAGTCGGATGCCGCGCGCGGATGGGCCAGCCAATCCTGGGGCGCGGTTTCGAACAGCAGCGCGGTGGCGTTCTTGCGCGAGCGTGCTTCGCTGGCGGCCTGGCTTTGCAGCATCACGGCCAGCGCCAGCAGCGTGGCCACGACGCTGGCGACGGTGACGACGATGAGTTTGACCCTGGGACTGCTTCCCGGCTGGCTGGCGCTGTTCATTCCGATTCCGGCTAAAGCCGCAAGGCTAAGCGCGGGCGTTCCCCGGCGATGCGCCGAGGAAGCCGCCGGAATCGGGCGTTTTCGAGCGAACCGCTCAGCTCGGCGGAATGCGCAGCACCTGCCCGGGGTAGATCTTGTCCGGGTGCTTGAGCATCGGCTTGTTGGCCTCGAAGATCTTCATGTAGGCATTGGCGTCGCCGTAGGCCTCCTTGGCGATCTTCGACAGCGTGTCGCCGCTCTTGACCGTGCGGAAGGTGCCCGCCGGCTCGGCCGCCTTGGCCACCGTCATTTCGTCGTGCACCTGGGCGACGCTTTGCACGTTGCCGCAGCACAGCACGATCTTCTCGCGGGTCGCCTGGTCGGGCGCCTCGCCGCGCACGGTGACGGCGGAAGTGGCGCCGTCATAGGTGATCTCCAGGTTCTTGGCGCTCAAGCCCTGGTCGGCCACGTATTTCTGGATCGCCTGGCCGGCCTTGGTGTTGAGCCCGGCGACATCGGCCGCCGTGGGTGCGGCCGGCGTGGCGGCCTGGGCATCCTTGCCGCCGAACAGCTTTTCGCCGGCTTCCTTGAGGAACGAGACGATGCTCATGGGGGGATCCTTTCGCAAGACAGTGCCCTCCAAGTTAGGCGGCGGCGATGCCCAAGTCCAGCGGCCACGGCGCCGTCGCCGTGTCGTCCGCGTCCCACAGGCGCGCCGATCATGTCGCTGTCACGGAGGGTTCACCGCCCAGTCACGCGTCGTCTAGATGATCCGCCGCATCCATCCGCGGGGACTGTCCGATGAACGACATCGCCATCGAGGTGTGCGGCTTGCACAAGACCTTCGGCGGCCAGCCTGCCTTGCGCGAGGTGTCGCTGCGCGTGCGCCGCGGCGAGATGGTCGCGCTGCTGGGCGCTTCCGGCTCCGGCAAGTCCACCCTCTTGCGCCACCTGAGCGGCCTGCAGCATGCCGACGCCGGCAGCGTCTCGCGCATCGAGGTGCTGGGCCGCAGCGTGCAGATCGGCGGCCGCCTCGCGCGTGACGTGCGCGCCACGCGCTCGCGCGTCGCGACCATCTTCCAGCAGTTCAACCTGGTCGACCGCCTGCCGGTCATGACCAACGTGCTGGCCGGCGCCCTGCACCGCCTGCCGATGTGGCGCGGGCTCCTGCGGCGCTTTCCGCACGGGGAGCTGCAGCGCGCCTTCGACGCGCTGTGCCGGGTCGGCATCGAGCGCTGCGCCTGGCAGCGCGCCTCCACCCTGTCGGGCGGGCAGCAGCAGCGCGCGGCGATCTCGCGCGCGCTGGTGCAAGGCGCCGAGGTGGTGCTGGCCGACGAGCCCATCGCCTCGCTCGACCCCGCGTCGTCGCGCCGCGTGATGGAGCTGCTGGCCGAGGTCAACCGCGAGCTGGGCGTGACCGTGCTGGTGTCGCTGCACCAGGTGGACTACGCCTTCGCGTTCTGCCCGCGCACCGTCGCGCTGCGCGCCGGCGAGGTCGTCTACGACGGCCCGACCCAGGCGCTGACGGCATCGCGCCTGCGCGAGCTGTACGGCGCGCAGACCGACGAGCTGCGCCTCGATGCCCTCGATTCCCAGCCGCTGCCGGCGCTCGCCCCGACGCTGCACGTCGCCTGAGCCTTTCTTCCTTCGATCATCTGATGGAGTCCCCGATGAACCGCTTCACCCGACGCACCGCTCTCGCCCTCGCCCTCGCCTCGTGCCTGCCGGGCGTCCACGCCCAGACCCGCGAGGTCAACTTCGGCATCATTTCCACCGAGTCGTCGAACAACCTCAAGACCGCCTGGCAGCCGCTGCTCGACGACATGCAGAAGGTCACCGGCCTGAAGGTCAATGCCTTCTTCGCGCCCGACTACGCCGGCGTCATCGAGGCCATGCGCTTCAACAAGGTCCAGGTGGCCTGGATGGGCAACAAGTCGGGCGCCGAGGCCGTGGACCGCGCCAGCGGCGAGGTCTTCGCCAAGGTCGCGCCGGTCGACGGCTCGCAGGGCTACTGGAGCCTGATGATCGTGCACAAGGACAGCCCGCTGAAGACGCTGGACGACGTGCTCAAGCAGCGGCAGACGCTCACCCTGGGCTTCGGCGATCCCAACTCGACCAGCGGCTCGCTCGTGCCGGGCTACTACGCCTTCGCCCAGAACAAGGTCGACCCGACGAAGGACTTCAAGCGCACGGTGCGCGCCAACCACGAGACCAACATCCTCGCGGTCGCCAACAAGCAGGTCGACGTGGCCACGGTGGCCAGCGACGGCGTCGACCGCATGAAGATCAAGATGCCCGAGAAAGCCGCCGAGCTGCGCGAAGTGTGGCGCTCGCCGCTCATCGCCAGCGACCCGCTGCTGTGGCGCAAGGACCTCGATGCCGACAGCAAGAAGAAGCTGCGCGACTTCCTGCTCGGCTACGGCAAGGATGCCCGCGAGAAGGAGGTCCTGCGCATCCTGACCTTGAGCGGCTTCATGGCGTCCGACAACTCGCAGCTGGTGCCCATCCGCCAGATCGAGCTGGTGCGCGACCGCACGAAGATCGAGAACGACGCCAACATGGCCGCCGACGAGAAGGCCAGGCGCATCCAGGAGATCGAGGCGCGCCTGGCCGAGCTGAGCAAGCAGGTCGCCGCGGCCAAGTGATGTCCGACGGCGCCGTGATCACGCCGCTGGGGGCGCGCATGCCGCCCGCGCCGCGCATGTCGCTGGCCGGGCTGCTCGCCTGGGGCGTGCTGCTCGCGCTGCTGGCGGGCAGCTGGGGCGGCGCCGACATGCGTCCGCTCGACCTGTTCCGCGATGCCGGCAACATGGCGCAGTACGCACGCGGCTTCTTCCCGCCCGACTTCACCGACTGGCGCTCCTACTTCTTGGAGCTGATCGTCACGCTGCAGATCGCGCTGTGGGGCACGGCGCTGGCCATCGTGCTGTCGGTGCCGCTGTCGCTGCTGGCGGCGTCCAACATCACGCCATGGTGGATCCACCAGCCGGTGCGTCGCCTGCTCGACGCCTGCCGCTCGATCAACGAGATGGTGTTCGCGCTGCTGTTCGTGGTCGCGGTCGGCCTGGGTCCGTTCGCCGGCGTGCTGGCCTTGTGGGTTCACACCACCGGCACGCTGGCCAAGCTGTTCTCCGAGGCGGTCGAGGCGATCGACCCGCAGCCGGTCGAAGGCATACGCGCCACCGGCGCGCACCCGCTGCACGAGATCGTCTTCGGCGTGATCCCGCAGGTGATGCCGCTGTGGATCTCGTATGCGCTGTACCGCTTCGAGGCCAACGTGCGCTCGGCATCGGTGGTCGGCATGGTGGGCGCCGGCGGCATCGGCATGGTGCTGTGGGAGGTGATCCGCGGCTTCCAGTACGCGCAGACGGCCGCCGTGCTGCTGATGCTGGTGGTCTCGGTGTCGTGCATCGACCTGGTGTCGGCGCAGCTTCGCAAGCGGATGATCTGAGGCCATGGACCTGGTCGATCGCATCCATGCCTTGTTCGACGAGCACGGCGGCCGCAGCTACGAAGGCGGACGGCGCGAACCGGTGACGGCGCTGCAGCATGCGCTGCAGTGCGCGCAGCGCGCCGAATCGGCGCAGGCCGAGCCGCCGCTGGTGGCCGCCGCCCTGCTCCACGACCTGGGCCACTTCCTCGATGCCAGCGTCGAGCTCGACGACGTCGACGACGTGCACGAGCTGCGCGCCCTGCCGCTGCTCGCAGAGGGTTTCGGCGCCGACGTGATCGAGCCGATCCGGTTGCACGTGCAGGCCAAGCGCTACCTGGTCGCCACCGATCCCGCCTATGCGCAGACCTTGTCGCCGGCCTCGGTGCATTCTCTGGGCCTGCAAGGCGGCCGGATGAACCTGGCCGAGGCGGATGCGTTCGCCAGACTGCCCTGCGCCCGCGATGCCGTGGCCTTGCGTCGCTGGGACGACCTGGCGAAGGACCCGACGCGGCGGACGCCGCCGCTCGAGCACTACCTCGCGTTGCTGCGCAAGCTGTCCTCGTAGCCCGGGTGCAACCCGGGGATCGAGCTTGACCGACCAACCCCGGGTTGCACCCGGGCTACCTGTTCAGCTCACGCGGCGGCCGCGCGCGTAGACCTCGCGCACCACCGGCTGATCGCCCACCTCGCGCACCCGAACGACGTCGGCCCGCAATCCCGGCTCGATCGCGCCGCGGTCGTCCAGGCCGCAGGCGCGGGCCGGATGGTGGCTCACCACCGCCATGGCCTCGGGCAGCGAGAAGCCGGCATCGCGGCGCAGCAGCCAGGCGGCCATCAGCAGGCTGGCCGGGACGTAGTCGGACGACAAGGCATCGAGCACGCCTTCGCGGGCCAGGTCCAGCGCCGACACGTTGCCGGAGTGCGAGCCGCCCCGCACGACGTTGGGCGCACCGGCCACCGTCGCCAGGCCCTGCGCCTTGGCGTGCCGCGCCGCGGCCAGGGTGGTCGGGAACTCGCTCATGCTGGCGCCCAGCCGCACGGCCTCGTCGACATGCGCGAGCGTCGTGTCGTCGTGGGTGGCCAGGGCCACGCCGCGACTGCGGGCGAAGTCGGCGAACCAGCGGCGATGCGGCTCGGCGTAGCGCTCCTGGCGCTGCGGCGCGACGCGCACCTCCTCGGCGAACTTGGCGTCGCTCCAGCCCTTCTTGCCGGTGTAGTAGACGCGGGCATGCTCGATGTCGGTCCACTGGCGCTGGCCCGGCGTGTGGTCCATCAGCGAGATCAGGCGCAGCCGCCGGTGGCCCTGGAAAGGCTCGAACAGCTCGAGTGCATTCGGTGCGGGCAGCTCGCAGCGCACATGGACATGGTGGTCGACGCGCAGCGAGCCGGCCGCCTCCAGCCGGTCCAGCACCTCGAGCAGCGCGCTCTGGTCGCGCGACCGGAAGCCGTCGCCGTAGGGATCGCCGACGCCGATCGCGTCGAGCACGGTGGTGATGCCGGCGGCGGCGATCTCGGCATCGTGCGCCTGCACCGCGCCTTGCATCGGGAAGCTCACCTTGGGGCGCGGCATCACGTGCCGCTCGAGGTTGTCGGTGTGCACCTCCACCAGCCCCGGCAGGAGGTGGTCGCCCTCGACGTCGTGCGCACCCGGCACGCCGGTGCCGCCGGCGGCGATGCCCGCGATGCGGCCGTCGCGCAGCTGCACGCTGCCGCGGATCACCTCGCCGGCGAGCACGATGCGGGCGTTGGAGAGCACCAGTTCAGTCATGGGATTCCTTGGATGGGCTGACCCCGAGTGTCAGGCATCGCGTGGCGACCGCGTCGCGCACTTCCTCATCGTGGAAGATACCCACGACGGCGGTGCCCCGCGCCTTGGCCTGCGTGATCAGTTCCACGACCACGGCGCGGTTGGCCGCGTCGAGCGACGCGGTGGGCTCGTCCAGCAGCAGCAGGCGCGCCGGCCGCACCAGGCCGCGGGCGATGTTCACCCGCTGCTGCTCGCCGCCGGAGAACGTCGCCGGCGGCAACTCCCACAGCGCCGGCGGGAGGTTCAGGCGGGCGAACAGGACGCGCACCGTCTCGCGGGCGGCTTCGAGCCGGCTCGAATGGGTCTCGTCGTCGAGCTCGGCGCCGGGCGCGGTCGGGTCGGCGGCCTCGAGCAGGCGCTCGGCCACCACGTCGAGCGCCGAGACCCGCGGCACGGCGCGCAGGAACTGGCTCACCCAGGCGATGTCGCGGCGGCGCAGCGCCAGCACCTGCTGCGCGCTGGCCGCGGCGATGTCGACCGTGCCTTGCGGCGTGTGCAGCAGGATCTGTCCCGCGTCGGCGCCGTAGCTGCCGACCAGGCACTTCATCAGGGTCGACTTGCCCTGCCCCGACGGGCCCACCAGGGCCAGGCATTCGCCGGCGGCCACGCTCAGCGACACGTCGTGCAGCACGGGCAGCTCGAGGCCGTGGCGCAGGTGCAGCGTGAAGCGCTTGCACAGGCCGCGCACCTCGAGCACGGTGGCCGGCAGCGAATCGCGCTTCATGGCATCACCACCGAGGACACGAGCAGCTGGGTGTAGGCATGCTGGGGATCGTCGAACACCCGGTCGGTGAGGCCCTGCTCCACGATGCGGCCCTCGCGCATCACCAGCGTGCGGTGCGCGAGCAGCCGCGCCACGCCGAGGTCGTGCGTGACGATCAGCGCCGACAGGTGCAGGCGCGCGACCAGCATGCGGATGAGGTCGAGCAGGCGCGCCTGCACCGACACGTCGAGGCCGGAGGTGGGCTCGTCCATCAGCACCAGCCGCGGGCGAGTGACGAGGTTGCGCGCGATCTGCAGGCGCTGGCGCATGCCGCCGGAGTAGGCGCGCGGCGTGTCGTCGATGCGCGAGCCGTCGAGCTCGACGCGGCGCATCCAGGCGCCGGCGGTCTCGCGCAGCAGGCCGTAGTGCCGCTGGCCCTGCCCCATCAGCCGCTCGCCGATGTTGGCGCCGGCGCTCACGTCCATGCGCAGGCCGAGGTCGGCGCTCTGCTCGACGAATCCCCATTCGGTGCGGGCGAGGACGCGGCGCTCGCGTTCGCTGAGGGCGTGCACGTCGAGCCAGCGGCCGTCGCCGGCGCGGTAGTGCACGCAGCCTTCCGTGGGCACCAGGCGGCCGGCAATGCAATTGAGCAGCGTCGACTTGCCCGAGCCCGACTCGCCCACGATGGCCACCACTTCGCCGGGGAACAGCTCGAGGCTGGCGGCCTGCACGGCCGCGCGGCCGCCCGGCGTGCCGGCGAAGCGGTGGCCCAGCGCGTCCACCCGCAGCAGTGCTGGCGCCGTCATGCCAAGTCCTCGACGAAGGCCACGAAGCTCACGCCGTGGCGCGCATAGCCCAGCCGCTCGTAGAAGGCGTGCGCCTCACGCCGCTTGTCGTTGGACGACAGCGCGAGCTTGTAGCAGCCGGCTTCGCGCGCGATGGCCATGGCGGCGTCCATCAGGGCGCGTCCGATCCCGCGGCCTTGCGCCGCCGGATCGACCGCCACGCCCTCGACCAGCGCCGCCGGCGTGCCGCCGTGGTTCAGCAGCGGCAGCACGAAGCAGGTCAGCGTGCCGACGGGGCGCCCACCCTCCTCCGCCAGCAGCACTCGCGCGGTCGGCGCTTCGCGGCGCAGGCGCTGCCACGACGCGGCCAGCGCCGTCGCATCGTGGGCCCCCGGCGCATCGACGCCGGACGATTCGTACAGCGACGCGATGGCCGCCAGGTCGGCCTCGAACGCGTCGCGGATGACAAGCCCGGCGATCATGCGGTCCGCGCCTGCGCGAGCTGCGCCGCCTCGACGCGCTCGCCGCACCAGTCGGTGTCGGAGCAGGCCCACAGGCGCGCGCCGTCGGGTCCGGTCAGCTCGTCGAGAAAGCTCGTCGTGCAGCCGCACAGCGCGCAGGCATGCCCTTGCGGTTCGACGCGGAACGGGTGGTCGTCGAAGTCCAGGCTCGCGACGTCGGTGTAAGGCGGGATGGCGTACAGCCGCTTCTCGCGACCGGCGCCGAACAGCTGCAGTGCAGGCATGCGGTGCATCTTGGGGTTGTCGAAGCTGGGGATGGGCGACGGCGACATGACATAGCGTCCGTCCACGCGCACGGGGTGGTCGTAGCTGGCCTCGGCCCGGCCCCAGTGCGCGATGTCCTCGTACAGCTTGACGTTCATCAGGCCGTACTCCTCGCTCGCGTGCAGCTTCAGGGTCTCGCTGCGCCGCGGCTCGAGCTTGTACAAGGGCTCGGGCTGCGGCACCTGGTAGACCAGGACCTGTCCCTCGACCAGCGGCGTTTCGGGGATGCGGTGACGGGTCTGGATCAGCGTTGCGTCACGGGTCCGGGTGGTGGTGGCGACGCCGGTGGTGTGCGCCAGGAACTGGCGGATGTTGACCGCATTGGTCGTGTCGTCCGAGCCCTGGTCGATCACCTTGAGCACGTCGTCGGCGCCGATCACCGCGGCCGTCACCTGGATGCCGCCGGTGCCCCAGCCGTAGGCCAGCGGCATCTCGCGCGAACCGAACGGCACCTGGTGCCCCGGCAGCGCGACCGCCCTCAGCAGCGCGCGGCGGATCATCCGCTTCGTGCGCTCGTCGAGATACGCGAAGTTGTAGCCGCTCGCCGTCATTCCGCCTCCCCTGGCCGGGACGCGCGCAAGGCCCGGATCAACTGCAGCTCCGCCTCGAAGGTCACGTAGTGCGGCAGCTTCAAGTGCTGCACGAATCCCGAGGCCTCGACGCTGTCGCCCTGCGGCAGCACGAACTCCTGCTGCTGCGCCGGACTCGTCTTCAGCTCGTCGAACTCGTCCGCGCGCAGGGCGCGGTCCACCAGCGACATCGCCATCGCCTTGCGCTCGCCGTGCCCGAACACCAGGCCGTAGCCGCGCGTGAACTGCGGCGGCGTGGTCGCGCTGCCGACGAACTGGTTGACCATCTGGCATTCGGTGAGCTCGATCTCGCCGACCTCGATCGGGAAGTCGAGCTCGTCGGGCACGAACTCGACCGCCACGGCGCCGATGCGGATGTCGCCGCCGAACGGATGCGTGCTGGCGTAGCCGCGCTGGGTCGAGTAGCCCATGCCGAGCACCCAGCCTTCGTCGGCGCGCGCCAGCATCTGCAGCCACCCGCTGCGCGGCAGCGGGTACGCCGGAGGATCGCGGGTGATGTCCGGCGGCACGGGATCGCCCGCTGCGGGCACGCAGGCTTCGAGCAGGCCCTCGTCGGCCAGCGCATCGAGCGCGTTCGCCAGCACCGCCTCGTCGTGCTCGGGCGCGGGGGGCAGCTGCGGGGTCGGGCCCTCGCCGTCGAGCAGGCTGAAGTCGAGCAGGCGCTGGGTGTAGTCGAAGGTGGGACCGAGCAACTGGCCGCCGGGAAGGTCCTTGAAGATGGCCGACACGCGTCGCCGCACCCGCATGCGCTCGGTGTCCACCGGCTCGCTGTAGCCGAAGCGCGGCAAGGTGGTGCGGTAGGCCCGCAGCAGGAAGGCCGCCTCCACCGGATCGCCGCAGGCCTGGCGGATCGCGAGCGCAGCCAGCTGCGGGTCGTGCAGCGAGGCTTCGGCCATGACGCGGCCGACCAGCAGGCCGAGCTGCTCGCGCAGCTGGTCCACCTCGAGCGCCGGCACGCCGGGGTCGCCGCGCCGCGCGGCGGCCAGCAGCGCGCGCGACGCCGCAATCGCCTGCTCTCCCCCCTTGACGGCGATGTACATGCTCAGGCCTCCAGTTCGATTCGGGTGGAGCGCGGGATGGCCGCGATGCGGGTGCCGTGCACCAGCAGCAGGTCGATGCCGCGCGGCATCTCCGCCTGCAGGGCGATGCGCCAGCGCCAGAACGCCGGCGGCAGACCGGTGACCGCGAGCGCCTGCCGGGTCTCGATGCCGGGGCCTTGCAGCACGAGACGGGTGCCCTTGTCCAGCGCGCCGACTTCGATCACCAGCGTCGCGCCGGCCTGCGGCGCTTCGTCGCTTCCGAGCGCCAGGGCCGCACAGAGCGCGGCGTCGACGTCCGACGCTCGCGCGATGACGAAGGCCGCCGTTTCCACGGAGGCCTCGCAGCGCACGCCGCAGTGAAAGCGCAGGTAGGCGCGCGCGCTGGCGTCGTCCATGCCGCCGGCCAGGCACGCCGTGGTCTCGGTGTCGAGCAGGGTCAGCATGACGGCGGCCGTGCCGATGCCCATGGCCGCGGGCGGGCCGATGCCGTCCAGCGCAGACGCCGGCAGCGGGCGCACGAAGCCGGGACGCGCCATCGCATCGAGCAGCGCGCGAAAGACCTGTTGCGCGCCGTGCACAGGGTCGCGAAACCCGGGGCTCATCTCGGCCAGCACCGCGCTCACTGGCCAACCTCCGGCTGCAAGGTGAAGAAGCGCACGCGGCTGGCGGCGGTGCGCGCGTGCTGCTCGCCGCGCTCGCGCTCGATGGCCGCGCGCAGCGGCTCGATGACCTCGCGCATGACCGCCTCGTGGTGCTCGGGCTGCTGCAGCAAGGCGTCGATGCGCGCCACCCAGCCGGCACGCTGCGCGTCGCGCCCCAGCACATAGCCCACGCCGGCGCTCACCTGCCCCTGGGCGCCGCGATGGCGCACGACGCAGCGCGTGAGCGTCGTCTCGCCGAGATTGAAGCGGTCGCCACGGTTGCCGATGCGCGCGCGCACCATGGCCAGGCCGACCTCCGGCTCGCGCAGCCACTCGAAGCGGTCGGGGCTCAGGGCTTGCCCATGCCGTTGCAGCGCTTCGCGCGGCGCATGGGCCAGGACGGCGAGCCAGGAGCGTCGCAGCTGGGGGTCTGGGGACGTGCCGGTCATGGCCATGTCATCTAGATGACTGAGGATGGCCGCGAGTGTGCGCCGGGGCCGTGACAGTTTCTTGAACGCGGCGCAACAGACCACAATCCCTGCCATGACAAGGAGCCCGCGATGCTGAAGGACAGCCCGACGCATGCCGCGCAGGCCATCCTGCCGGCGCCGCTCGCGCGCTGGGAGTCGATCGCCGCCGAGCTGCGCGACGACATCCTGCAGGGTCGCTTCGCACCGGGCCAGCGGCTGCCCAACGAGACCGAGCTGGCGCAGCGATTCGGCGTCAACCGCCACACGCTGCGCCAGGCCATGCAGGCCTTGGCGCACGAAGGGCATGTTCACGTGCGCCAGGGGCGCGGCACCTTCGTGCGCGAGCTGGTGCTCGACTACGCGCTGCAGCGGCGCACGCGGCTGTCGGAGAACCTCGCCAGCGTGGGCGAGCGGGCGCAGCGCGAGCTGCTGTCGCACGGCGTGGTGCCGGCCGGCCCCTGGGCGGCCGCGCTGCAGGTCGGTCCGCGCAGCCAGGTCGAGCTGCTCGCCACGCGCGCGTCGGTGCGCGGCCGGCCGGTCGGGCTCACCAGCGCCGCCTTCCCCTGCCCGCGCTTGCGGGGCGTGGCCGAAGCGGTGGCGCGTCTGGGCAGCATCACGGCCGCGTTGATGGAGCTGGGGGTGACCGACTACACGCGCTCGCGCAGCGTCGTGTGCGCGCGCCTGCCCACGCAGGCCGAGGCCGATGCGCTGGCGCGGCCGGTGTCGCAGCCGGTGCTGGTGGTCCAGTACACCAACGTCGATCGCGAGGGGGTCCCGATCGAGGCCGGCAGCACGCTGTTCGCCGCCGATGCGGTGCAGCTCGTCGTCGAGCCCGAGGGCTGGGCGGCATGACCGCGCGGGCGCGTCACGCCGTCTACTGGGCGCCGCCGTCCGACCACCCGTTGTGGCGCGCCGGTGGCGAGTGGCTGCAGCGCGACGGCGCCGAGCAGCCGCGCCGCTACGGTTTTCACGCGACGCTCAAGGCGCCGATGGCGCTGCGCTCCGGGGCCACGGTGCAGGCATTCGGCGCCGCCGTCGAGCGTCTCGCGGCGCACGTCCACGACTTCGACATGCCGCCGCTGCAAGTGGCCTGGCTGAACGACTTCATGTGCCTGCGTCCCGCCACGGCCCTGGCAGACGGCCATCCGCTGCGACGGCTGTGCGACGCCTGCGTGCACGACCTGGACGCCTGGCGCGCGCCGCTCAGCGACGACGAGCTCCAAAGGCGAATCGCCGCCGGCGCGCTTTCGCCGCCACAGCAGGAGTTGCTGCGGCGCTGGGGATACCCGCATGTGTTCGGGCACTGGCGCTTTCACATGACGCTGTCGAACCCGTTGCCTGCCGATGCGTCGCTGCGCGAGCGCTGGACCGAGGCGGCGCAGCGTCACTTCGGTGCCGCGCTGGCGGCGCCGCTGCGCTGCGAATCGATCTGCGTGTTCACCGAGCCGGCGCCGCGCGCGGCATTCGAGCTTGCGCAGCGCGTCGCCCTGGCGGCGTGACTAGAACGGCCCCGGCAAGGCCTTCAGGCCGATCCAGACCGCGCCGATGACGGCATTCACCGGCAGGCTGAGCGCACCCGGGATGTAGAAGAACGCCGACATGCCCGGCGAATTGAGGATCAGCTCGAAGAACCCGCCCAGCACGTAGAACACGAGGCCGCACCACAGCCAGCGCCGCATGTAGGTGAGCAGCCAGTGGGCGTGTTCGCGGTTGTGGCGCCAGGCAGCGGCGCGTTCGATGAGGTTGCCGTGGCTGACGTCCTTGAACAGCCACGTGAAGAAGAAATAGCGGTACAGCAGGGTGCGGAATGCCGGGTCTTGCACGTTCTCTCCCCGGGTTCGTTGCGCGGCGGCGCCGCGCCCCGCGTCGAGAGAAGACCTGTCGTCGCTGGCTTTGGTTCCGCGCTCAGTCCTGAGCGTCTTCGCTGTCGTCGACGTCGTGGTCGAAGGCCGCGACCTCGTCGGCCGAGCGCTGCACCACGGGCTTGTCCAGCGGCTTGCAGATGCGGCGCTGCAGTCGACCGAGGCGGTCCGAGCGCTCCATCGCCTGGATCACGTCCTCGGGATTCATCATCAGCGCGAACGGATTGGAGGCCAGGGGCGACTTGTCCATGATTCGGTTCTCCAGCACGGCAGATGCCGCTGAAGACAACTGTAGACGTCGCGGAAAGAAACGGCAGTCGGGCCGTCGCCAAAGACCGTGTCGGAAGTCATCTGACAAGGGCTTACATCAACGTGCCAGCGCGTCCAGTCGCGCCGCCAGCGCATCGCGCTTGGCGAGGCGGGCGAAATCGGCGGCGGCCAGGCCCTGGTCGTTGCGCGCCTTCGGGTCGGCGCCGCCCGCCAGCAGCAGGTCGACATGGGCCTCGCTGCCATAGCGCGCGGCCATCATGAGCGGCGTGCTGCGGTTGGGCGACACGGCGTCGACGGCCGCACCGCGTTCGAGCAGCAGCCTGGACACGGCGGGCTCGGGCCCCGTCGCGGCGTAGTGCAACGGCGCCCAGCCGGGCTTGTTGACCTGCGCGCCGCGGTCGAGCAGGCGCCGCACCCAGTCGGTCTGACCCCTGAGCGACGCCATCATCAAGGCCGATTCATCGCTGCCGTTGAGCGCGTCGATGTCGAGGCCCGGCGCATCGAGCAGGGCCTTGGCCACGTTCTCGGCGCCGCCGCGCAGGGCAAGGTACAGGGCGGTCTGGCCCTTGGGGTCACGGGAGTTGGGGTCGAAGCCGCGCTGGATCAGGCCGCGGATGGTGGTCGCGTCGTCGGCCTCGGCGGCCTGAAAAAAAGTTTCATACGATCCGGCGAATGCGGGTGAAAGTCCAATCAGGACAATCAGATAGATCGCTTTTGTGAAGTGATTAACGAGCTTCATGGCCGGCCTTCAGGATTTTGAACAACATCTCGAAATTACTCGAAGTCTGTTTAGCAACTTCTTCTGGCGTCACGTTTTTGATCTCTGCAAGCTGCTTGGCCACGTAGGGCACGTAGGCGGGCGAGTTGGTCTTGCCCCGAAACGGCACCGGCGCCAGGTACGGGCTGTCCGTCTCGATGAGGCAACGGTCCAGCGGCACATGGCGTGCCACCTCGCGAAGCTCGACCGCCGTCTTGAAGGTCAGGATGCCGGAGAACGAAATCATGAAGCCCAGGTCGAGCGCGGCGCGGGCGACTTCCATGGTCTCGGTGAAGCAATGGAAGACGCCGGTGACCTCGCCCCGCCCTTCCTCGCGCAGCACCGACAAGGTGTCCTGCGAGGCGCTGCGGGTGTGGATGACCAGCGGCAGGCCGCTCTGGCGGGCGGCCCGGATGTGCACGCGAAAGCGCTCGCGCTGCCATTCCATGTCGGCGATGCTGCGGCCGTTCAGGCGGTAGTAGTCCAGGCCCGTCTCGCCGATCGCGACCACGCGCGGCTTGGCCGCCAGGTCCAGCAGATCCGCGACCGTGGGTTCGCGAACGTCCTCGTTGTCGGGATGCACGCCGGCACTGGCCCAGAAGTTGTCGTGCGCCATGGCCAGGGCATGGACGCTGTCGAACTCCTCGAGCGTGGTGCAGATGCACAGGGCCCGGTCGACGCCGGCCGCCGCCATGTCGGCGCGGATCTCGGGCAGGCGTTCGGTGAGCTCGGGGAAGCTCAGGTGGCAGTGCGAGTCGACGTACATGGCAGGCGATGCCGCGTTCGAGCCAGCTCGAACGACCTCAGATGGTCTGCGTCGGCTTGGTGGAGGAGATCGAGGTGCCGAGGATCTCTTCGACCTTCAGCTTGAGCAGCCGCGTCTTCTCGTCGTTCGGGAAGCGCACGCCGACGCCCTGGGTGCGACCGGAGGAGGCATTGGCCGGCGTGATCCAGGCCACCTTGCCCGCCACCGGGTAGCGCTGCGGGTCGTCGGGCAGCGACAGGAGCAGGTAGATGTCCTCGCCCAGCTTGTACTCGCGGGTGGTCGGCACGAACAGGCCGCCTTCGGTGAACAACGGGATGTAGGCGGCGTACAGAGCGCCCTTCTCGCGGAACACGAGCTGGATCACGCTCGGGCGCGTGGCGCTCGCGGGCGGCGTGGCCAGCACGTTGCGCGGGATCGGATCGTTCATCGGATCAGTGTACCGAAAGGGTCCTCGCGCGAAGACGTCATGGGCGCTTTGTCAAGGCCGTGCGAGCCTGCTGCGTGAGAGATTCCACCAACAAGCCGGCATTCCAGGGGTGCTCGGCGTAGCGCGCGGTGCGCTGCAGCTCCTGCGCCCATCTCGACAAGACCTCGAGCGACGCCGCGGGCGGCATGGCGGCCGCGGGGAAGTAGCGCGGCGTGGATCCGGCGGCCACGCGCATGGCGTCATGACACAGCTTCTGCAGCGTGTCGATCACGCGCGGCAGCGGCCAGGCCGCGAGCCCGCCCGCATCGCCGCGGGCGAGTTCCTGCGGCAAGGCGGCCCACTGGCGCGCATCGATGCCTTCGGCGGACCAGTCGAGCGCGTCCTGTGGTTGGCCACCCGTCGCCGCCAACAGCACCTCGGGCTGCGCGACCTCGCGCTCGGCCAGCCAGCGGGCGGCATCCGGCGCCTGCGGCAGCGGCAGCGGCAGGGCCTGGCAACGGCTGCGGATGGTCGGCAGCAAGGCATCCGGCGCCGCGCACGACAGCAGCAGGCGCGCCGCACCCGGCGGCTCTTCCAGGGTCTTGAGCAAGGCGTTGGCCGCGATGCCGTTCATGCGCTCGGCCGGATGGATCACGACCACCTTGCCGCGCCCGCGCGCCGAGGTGGTCTGGGCGAACCCGATGGCCGTGCGAACCTCGTCGACGCGGATCTCCTTGCTCGGCTTGCGCTTTCCACCCTTGTCGTCGGCGCCCTCGCCTTCGTCGGACCCGGCCCAGCCGAGCGACTCGCGCAGCGCTTCGGGCAGCAGCACGAGCAGGTCGGGGTGAGATCGCGCGTGGACCAGCTTGCAGCTCGCGCAATGCCCGCACGGGCGAGCGGCGCCGTCGGTCTCGCACAACCAGGCCTGGGCCAGGGTCAGCGCCAGCTCGAACTGGCCGACGCCCTGCGGCCCGTGCAGCAGCAGCGCATGCGCACGCTGCGTCGCCAGCGCCTGGCGCAGCGGCTCGGCCAGCCAGGGCAGCGGCAGCATGCCGTCGGCGCCTACCATTGCCGCGACTCCAGCGCGCCCTCGATCTGATGCCACACGGCATCGCGGTCCAGCGACGCATCGATGCGCACGATGCGGTGCGGCGCCGCCTGCGCGCGTTCGAGGTAGCCGCGCCGCACACGATCGAAGAAGTCGATGTCCTGCTGTTCGAAACGGTCGGGCGCACGCGCCGCGGCACGACGCTGGGCGGCCAGCGTGGCAGGCAGGTCGAACCAGATGGTGAGGTCGGGCTGGAGCTGGCCGTGCACTGCCTCCTCGAGGCGACGCAGCACGGCGGTGTCGAAGCCGCGGCCGCCGCCCTGGTAGGCGAAGGTGGCATCGGTGAAGCGGTCGCACAGCACGGTCTCGCCGCGCGACAGCGCCGGCACGATGAGCTGGTGCAGGTGGTCGCGGCGTGCGGCGAAGACCAGCAAAGCCTCGGTCAGCGCGTCCATCGGCCGGTGCAGCACCATGTCCCGCAGCGCTTCGGCCAGCGGCGTGCCGCCGGGCTCGCGGGTGCACAGCACGGTGGCGCCGGTCGCGCGCAGGCGATCCGCGACCGCCTCGAGGTGGGTCGACTTGCCGGCACCGTCGATGCCTTCGAAGGTGATGAAGCGGGCGGGCATGGCTACCTTCCGCGCTGGTACTTGTCGACCGCGCGGTTGTGGGCCGCGAGGTTGTCGCTGAACTCGCTGGAGCCGTCGCCGCGCGAGACGAAATACAGCGCCTTGACCGGATCGGGCCGCACCGCCGCCAGCAGCGAGGCCTTGCCGGGCATGGCAATGGGCGTGGGCGGCAGGCCGGCGCGCAGGTAGGTGTTGTACGGGCCGTCGGTGGTCAGGTCGCGCTTGCGCAGGTTGCCGTCGAAGGCATCGCCCAGCCCGTAGATCACCGTCGGGTCGGTCTGCAGCGGCATGCCCACGCGCAGCCGGTTGGAGAACACCGCGGCGACCTTGCCGCGGTCGGCCGGCGAGCCGGTCTCCTTCTCGACGATGGAGGCCAGCTTGAGCGCGTCGTCAGGGCTGCGCAGCGGCGTGTCGGCGGCGCGCTCGGCCCAGGCGGCCTCGAGCCGCTTCTTCATCGCACGGTGCGCGCGCTTGAGCACTGCGAGATCGTTGCTGCCCTTGTTGTAGGCATAGGTGTCCGGATAGAAGCGACCCTCGGGCGCGACGTTCGGCTCGCCGAGGGCCGCCATGATGTCGGCGTCGCTCATCGCGGCGGTGGTGGGCTTGAGGCTCTCGGCCTTGGCCAGCTCGGCGCGCACCTGCTTGAAGGTCCAGCCCTCGATCAGGCGGACCGCGGCCAACGTGACGTCGCCGCGCACCATCTTGTTGAGCAGCGCGATCGGCGTGGTGCCGCGGCCGATCTCGTAGCTGCCCGCCCGGATCTTGCGCGCCTGGCCGGACCAGCGGAACCATTCGTACAGCAGCAGCGGCGACGCCTGCACGCCGCCCTGCACCCAGGCATCGGCGATGGCGCGCGGCGGGGTGCCGGGCTCGATCGACACCTCGACCGGGTCGGCGGCCAGCGGCAGTGGACGGTTCAGCCACCACCAGGCGCCGCCGGCCGCAGCAGCGGCCGCCAGCACGAGCACCAGCACGAGCAACAGCAGCAACGCGCGAATCAACTTCATCGCAATGGACAACCCCCGCAGGGCATGGCTGGACGGGCGGGAATGATAATCGGCGCATGAGCATGAACCCCCCGATCTCCGGCTCGGTGGCGCTGACCCATTGGGGCGTCATCCGCGCCCGCGGCGACGATGCCGCGGCTTTCCTGCACACCCAGCTGACCAACGACTTCAGCGCCGTCGGACCGACGCAGGCGCGGCTGGCCGCGTACTGCTCGGCCAAGGGTCGGATGCTCGCGAGCTTCGTCGCGTGGGAGGCCGCGCCGGGCGACATCCTGCTCGCCTGCCACGCCAGCGTGCTGCCGGCCACGCTCAAGCGGCTGTCGATGTTCGTGCTGCGCGCGAAGTGCAAGCTGAGCGACGCCAGCGCCGAGCTGCCGCTGGCCGGCCTGGCTGGCGACGCCGCGCGCCACGCTTGCGATGGCGTCGCGGTGTGGCAGCGGCGCGATGTGGCGGGCGGCCAGCTGATCCGCCTGCCCGATGCGGCCGGCGTGCCGCGCGCGCTTCTCGCACCGCCCGCCCTGCCGCCCGACACGGGCCTGTCGCTCGACGCATGGCGCTGGCTGGAACTGCAAAGCGGCATTCCGGTCATCGAGTCGGCGACCGTCGAGCATTTCGTGCCGCAGATGCTGAACTTCGAGCTGGTGGGCGGCGTGAGCTTCCAGAAGGGCTGCTACCCCGGCCAGGAGATCGTGGCGCGGGCCCAGTACCGCGGCACCGTCAAGCGGCGCATGTTCCTGTTCGACGTCGACGCGCCGGCGGCGGCGGCCGACGAGATCTTCGCCAGCAGCGATCCGGGCCAGCCCGCGGGCCTGGTGGCCAATGCGGCGCCGCGTCCCGACGGCCGCGGCTTCAGCGTGCTGGCCGAGGTCAAGCTCGCTGCGCTGGAGGGCGGCAGCCTGCACCTGCGCACGCCCGACGGACCGTCCCTGGCGCGCCGCGACCTGCCCTACCCGGTGCCGGTCG
This sequence comes from Piscinibacter sp., assembly GCA_036377015.1. Taxonomy (GTDB): domain Bacteria; phylum Pseudomonadota; class Gammaproteobacteria; order Burkholderiales; family Burkholderiaceae_C; genus Albitalea. Next base: position 39,898 of record DASUZE010000036.1, read on the forward strand.
ACGCCGGCCAGGCCGCCTGACCGGCCATCGCTGCGATGCCGGCCGAGCGGGAACACTTCACGACCGCGAGGCGGCGATGCGCGAGCTGTTCATCTACTATCGAATTCCGGCGGCCAGTGCGAGCGCCGCACTCCAGACGGTGCTCGCGCTCCAGGCCCGTTTGCGACAACGACATCCCGGCTTGACCGCGCGGCTCCTGCGCCGCCCCGAAACGACCGATCCCCAGACCTGGATGGAAACCTACGCGTTCCCTCTCGACGCCGGCGGCGTGACGCTGGCGATCGAGGCCGAGATCGAAGCCGCCGCGATGGGCCTGGCGCCCTTCATCGCCGGCGCGCGCCACATCGAGGTCTTCGAGCCATGTGCCTCGTAGCGCTGGCCATCGATCACAGCCGTCGCTTCCCGCTGGTCATCGCGGCGAATCGCGACGAGTTCTTCAAGCGCCCGGCCGCGCGCCTGGCCTGGTGGACGCCCGACGCCGGCGGCCCGGCCATCCTCAGCGGCCGCGACCTCGAGTCGGGCGGCACCTGGATGGGTCTGACCGCCGAAGGCCGCCTCGCCTTCGTCACCAACGTGCGCGACCCGGGACGCAACGACCCGAGCGCGCCTTCGCGCGGACGCATCGTGCCCGAGTGGCTGGGCGGGCGCGAGCGCACCGACCGCTTCTGGATGCGCACCTCGCTGTCCGGCCACAACGGCTTCAACCTGGTCGCCTTCGACTTCCGCCAGGGCGAGTGCTACTGGGCCTCCAACGACGGCAGCAGCCATCCGGTGCGGCTGGAACGCGGCATCCACGGCATGTCGAACGCGTCGCTGGACACGCCCTGGCCCAAGGTCGAGTCGCTCAAGCGGCGGCTGCGCGAAGGCCTCGATTCGGCGGCCTCGGTCGATGCGCTGGCTGCCCTGCTGTTCGACGCGCTGGCCGATCGCAACGAAGCGCCCGACGAGGCCTTGCCCGACACCGGCGTGCCGCGCGACTGGGAGCGCCGCCTGTCGGCCGCCTTCATCCGCACGCCGGATGGCGCGTACGGCACGCGCTGCTCCACGCTGGTGATCACCGAGAAGGTCCATCGCCACCTGGTCACGCACGTGCTGGAGCGCAGCTTCAGCGCGACCGGCGTGGCCTTGCTGCGGCGCTCGACGCTGAAGAACTGGCCGCCGCGCTACACCACCGACGAGGCGTTCACGCCAGGCGAACAGGCGACGGTGTCGGAGTCGGAGCTGGGTGTGGCGACGGCATCGGCGAAGCGGCTGCGCGTGCGCAGCCTTCTGAAGCCCGAGCCGACGAAGAAACGCCGCGGGGCCGCGACACCGGCGTAGCCCGGGTGCAACCCGGGGTCCGAGGTCGCACCCGGGCTACAACGAACGCATCATCTCGACGTGCGGGATGCCGGCCTCCTCGAACACCGGCCCGCGTTCGGCAAAGCCGGCCCGCGAATAAAACGGCGCGGCCGAAACCTGCGCATTCAGCACGAGCTCGCGTTCGCCGCGGTCGCGCGCGGCGTGCACCAGCGCCTCGAGCACCTGGCGTCCGACACGGCTGCCGCGCAAGGTGGCCGTCACCGCCATCCGGCCGATGCGCGCGACGCCGGGCGCATGCGCCAGGAGCCGACCCGTGGCCAGCGGCACGCCGAAGCGGTTGAACGCGACGGCATGCAAGGCCTGCGCATCGGCCGCGTCCCACTCCAGCTCGGCGGGAACCTTCTGCTCTTGCACGAACACATCCGTTCGCAGCGCCTGGGCGTGGCCGCCCAGCTCGTTCCACGAGCCCAGGCGCACCTGCACCATGGCCTCGCCCGCCTCGAAGGCCTGCAGCACCTCGCGCAGCGACGGCGGCACCGGCTTCGAGCGCTGCGTCTGCGGGTCGGCAAAGACGTACACCAACTCGCCCGACACCAGCAGCTCCTCGTTGCGGAACACCGCCGCCTCGAAGGTCATGGACGAGTTGCCGATGCGCGCGTTGCGGATGCCGATGTCGAGCAGGTCGTCCAGCCGCCCCGAGCCCAGGTACTCCAGCGTGGCCTTGCGCACGAACAGGTCGCCGTCCAGCGCCTGGAGCGTCTGCGAGTAAGGCAGCGCCAGCGCCCGCCAATAGCCGGTGATGGCGGTGTCGAAGTACATCAGGTAGTGGCCGTTGAAGACGATGCGCTGCTGGTCGATCTCGGCCCAGCGCACGCGCAGGCGCTCGAGGAAGCGGAAGTCGGATCTCTTCATGCGGTGAAAGCCTCGCGGAGGAATGCGGATGCGGCGGCCTGCGCCTCGCCGGCTTCGGGGATGGCGCGCCCCAGCTTGATGAAGTCGTGCGTGACGCCGCGATACAGCTCGAGCTGCACCGCCACACCAGCGACGCGCAGGCGATCGGCGTAGGCCAGGCCTTCGTCGACCAGCGGATCGCTCTCGGCCAGCACCACGCAGGCCGGCGCGACGCCTTCGAGGTCGTCGGCGAGCAAGGGCGCGAATCGCCAGTCCTCGCGTTTCGACGGGTCGATGTAGTGATCGAAGAACCAGCTGATGGCATCGGACTCGAGCAGGTAGCCGTCGGCGAACTCGCGGTGCGAGTCGGTGTCGGCGTGCGCGGTCGTGCCGGGCGTGATGAGCAGCTGCGCGGCCAGCCGCAGGCCGAGGTCGCGCGCATGGAGCGCGCAGACCGCCGCGAGCGTCCCGCCGGCACTGTCGCCGCCGACGGCCAGGCGCGTGCCGTCCAGGCCCAGCCGCTCGCCCTGATCGGCCAGCCAGCGCATGGCCGCCCAGGCATCGTCGACGGCCGTCGGAAAGCGATGCTCCGGCGCGAGCCGGTAGTCGAGCGCGACCACGGCCGCACCGCTGCGCCGCGCGAGCTGGCGGCACAGGCTGTCGTGCGTCTCCAGGTTGCCGATCACGAAGCCGCCGCCGTGCAGGTACAGGAGCACCGGCAGCGATCCGGTCGCCGGCGCATACAGGCGAGCCGGCAGCGGCGTGCCATCGGTGGCCGGCAGGTGCAGGTCCTCGACCCGCGCCAGCGCGGCTCGCGGCGGCTCGAGCACCTCGGCGCCCGCGACGTAGGCGGCGCGCGCCTCGGGCACCGACATGTGGTGGAACGGGACGCGGTTGGCGCGGCGGATGCGGTCGAGCACGTCGGCCATGCGCGCGGTGAGTCGGTGCGGGTTCAAGGCGGAAGGACGGCGGGGACTGGCGTGAACGGGCAGCCTGCGAGGATACTCGGGGACCCGTCCGAGCGCAGACCGCCATGGCCTTCATCTACTACATCACCCAGGTTCATCTCGACTTCGGCGCGGTGAAGCTGCTGCCGCAGGAATGCGAGCGCATCGGCATGCGCCATCCGCTGGTGGTGACCGATGCCGGCGTGCGCGCCGCGGGCGTGCTCGGCAAGGCACTGGCAGCGCTCGGCGCCACGCCCTACCAGGTCTACGACCAGACGCCGTCGAACCCGAACGAAGCCGCGGTGCGCGCCGCGACGCAGCTGTACCGCAGCTACAAGTGCGACGGGCTGGTGGCGGTGGGCGGCGGCTCCAGCATCGACCTGGCCAAGGGCGTGGCCATCGCAGCGACGCACGAGGGCCCGCTCAAGACCTACGCCACCATCGAAGGCGGCAGCACGAAGATCACCGAGCGCGTCGCCCCGGTGATCGCCGTGCCGACGACTGCGGGCACCGGCAGCGAGGTCGCGCGCGGCGCGATCGTGATCGTCGACGATGGCCGCAAGCTGGGCTTTCACAGCTGGCATCTCGTGCCCAGGACCGCCATCTGCGACCCCGAGCTGACGCTCGGGCTGCCGCCGCTGCTCACCGCGGCCACCGGCATGGACGCCATTGCGCATTGCATGGAGACCTTCATGGCCGGGGCGGTCAATCCGCCGGCCGACGGCATCGCGCTCGACGGCCTGGAGCGCGGCTGGAGCCACATCGAGCGCGCCACCCGCGACGGCCACGACCACGATGCGCGCTGGAACATGATGAGCGCCAGCATGCAGGGCGCGATGGCGTTCCAGAAGGGACTGGGCTGCGTGCATTCGCTCAGCCACAGCCTGGGCGGCGTCGATCCGCGCCTGCACCATGGCACGCTCAACGCGCTCTTCCTGCCGGCAGTGGTGAAGTTCAATGCGGCCGCGGAGTCGATGATCAAGGAGCGGCGCCTGGCTCGGATGGCGCACGCCATGGGAATCGGGTCCTGCGACTCGCAAGGCACGCAGATCGCCGAAGCCATCCGCGACATGAACGCGCGCCTCGGCCTGCCTTCGGGCCTGGCGGCCATCGGCGTCACGCCGGAATGGTTCGACCGCATCGTCGAGGGTGCGCTGGCCGACCATTGCCACAAGACCAATCCGCGCCTGGCCAGCGCCGACGACTACCGCGAGATGCTGCGCGCATCGATGTGAGCTCCGTCCTCTCCCGACCTCTTTCCGCATGATCCAGCCCATCCCGCCCGCACCCCGACCCCGCAACACGGCCTTCACGCCCCTCACCGACGACTGGCGACAGTGGATTGCCGAGAACCGGCTGCGCGAATGCACGCCCGAGTCGATGGTCGTCACCATGGCCGGCGCCGGCCTCGACCCCGAGGAGTGCCGCCAAGCCATCGCCCGCATGGAGAGCGACCCGGCGTTTCGCGCCGCACGCCGCATGCAGCAGGTGCAGCGCAAGCTGGAATCGGTGACGCTCAACCTGCAGAAGCTGTGGGAGTCGTCGCCTTTCTACGGCCGCATCGAGAAGCGGACGTCGCCGTCGCGCGACGAGTTCATCGAGCGCTACGTGCTCGGCTGCCGCCCGGTGGTGCTGACCGACGTGGCGCGCGACTGGCCGGCGATGCAGCGGTGGTCGCCGGCCGACCTGAAGCAGCGCTTCGGCCACCTGACGGTCGAGATCCAGGACGAGCGCAACGCCGATCCGAAGTACGAAGAGAACAAGCTCCAGCACCGGCGCGTGGTGCCGCTGGCGCCCTTCGTCGACCGGGTGATGGCGGGCGGTCCGACCAACGACTACTACATGACGGCGAACAACGAGGCGTTGCGGCGGCCCGAATTCGCGCCCCTGCTGGCCGACATCGGCAGCCTGCCGCCCGCCTGCGACCGCTCGCAGCTCGCGGCGCGCTCCTCGTTCTGGTTCGGGCCGGCAGGCACGCTCACGCCGCTGCACCACGACACCATCATGCTGTTCCACACCCAGGTGGTGGGCCGCAAGCGCTGGCGCCTCATCTCGCCGCTCGAGACGCCGCGCCTGTACAACTACAACAACGTCTTCAGCCCGATCGACATCGATCGGCCGGATCTCGGTCGTTATCCGTTGTTCGGCCAGGTGACGGTGCTGGACGTGACCGTCGAGCCGGGCGAGACCATCTTCCTGCCGCTGGCCTGGTGGCACCAGGTCACCTCGCTGGACGTGAGCCTGTCCTTCTCGTACACCAACCTGGACGGGCCCAACACCTTCAGCTACCAGAACGCCGAGATCACGAACTGGTGAGCGCCACCTCGACCCGGTTGCGTCCGGCCCGCTTGGCCGCGTAGAGCGACGCATCGGCGCGCTCCAGCAGCGCGCGCATGTCGCTGCTCGTCACCGCGTCGCACAAGCCGATGCTGATGGTCAGGCCGAGACCGGGCGCGATGCGGCTCCAGTCGAAGTCCTCGACCGCCGTGCGCAGGCGCTCGCAGATGTCGGTCGCCGCGGTGATCGAGGTGCCCACGAACAGCACCAGGAACTCCTCGCCGCCCATGCGCGCCAGCAGGTCGCTGCTGCGCGTGTTGTCGAGCAGGATGCGCGCGACCGCACGCAGCACGTCGTCGCCCACCGCATGGCCGTAGCGGTCGTTGACCTGCTTGAAGTGGTCCAGGTCGACCGCGGCGACGCTCAGCGCCCCGCGCCGCTCGCGCGCGGCGGCCAGCTGCCCGGGCAGCTCGTGGTCGACGCGCCGCCGATTGGCCAGCCCGGTGAGCTGGTCCTCCAGCGCGTGACGCCCCAGCTCCATCGCCTTGACCGCGAGCTGGCGGTTCTCCGTCTCGAGGTGCGAGGCGCGCAGGCGCTGCACCTCGGCGTCGAGGCGGGCGCGATCGGCCTCGGCCTGCGCCTGTTCGAGCTCGAGGCGATTCAGCAGCAGCCGCGCCTGCGTGTCGGCGCGCTGCTTCATCTGCTCGCGCTCGAGCGGCAGCAGCGCCTCGTGGTGGGCCAGCGCCTGCGCCAGGTCGCCGCGCGTCTTGTAGATCTTGTGGAGCGCCTCGTGCAGGCCGGCCAGCATGGTGTGGTCGTCGGTGCCGTGGGCCTGCGCGAGCGCCTGCTCGTACATCGCGATCGCGGCATCGAGCTCGCCGCGCCGGTCGTGCAGCATCGCGCGATCGGCGATGAGCGACAGCGAAAGGCCGCGATAGCCGTGCCGCTGAGCCAGCTCGCCGGCCTGGTCCATGTGCGTGAGCGACTCGTCGTAGCGGCCCAGGCGCAGCAGCACCATGCCGAGGTTGCCGTGGGAGATCGCGATGCGGTGCGTGTTGCCGGAGGCGCTCGCCAGCGCCAACGCCTCTTGGCCGTGGGCCAGTCCGCGCAGCAGGAGCTCCTGCGCGGCCTGCGGCGTGGCGGCCTTGTCCGACGCGGCATGCAGCAGGCTGCACAGGTTGTTGAGCGCGCTGAACATCTCCTCGCTGCCGCCGACGCGGCGCGCGATCTCCAGCGCCTGCAGCTTGAAGCGCTCGGCGCGGTCGCAGTCGCCCATCATCTCGTAGGTCACGCCGGTGCGGTTCAGCGCCCAGCTCATCAGCGACGGGTCGGCCGCCGTGCGTGCCGCCTCGATCGCCTTGGTGACGTGGGCCAGCGCATCGCCATGCAGGCCGACGTCGTTGTAGGCCATCGCCAGGGTGCACAGCACCTGCGATCGCCCGGCGGCGTCGCGGTTGCGCTTGAACAGTGGCAGCGCCTGCAGGCCGTGGCCGATGGCCGATTCGGCGTGGCCGATGCGCCATTCGTGCAGCGCCAGCAGGTTGAGCGCCGAGGCCTGCAGGCGCAGCGGCCCGGCGTCGCGCGCCGCCGCCAGCGCCTGCGCGGCGAGCTCGGCGCCGCGGCGATGCTCGCCGGCGCGCCGCGCATCGTCTGCCGCTGCGAGCGCGCTGCGTGCCTCGTCGAGACGGGCCTGTTTGGTACTGCGTGTGGCCATGCACCGTCAGTATGCAAGTCCACTGCGCGCGGCAGGCGTGAAAAAGCCCGGAAGCCGGGCGGCTTCCGGGCCCTTCAAGGCACGACGGGCGTGATCAGGCGTGCTTGGCGTCGAAGAACTGCTCGTCCTCGGTCGAGCCCTTCAGCGCCGCGGTGGAAGCGTCGCGCTCGATGGTGGTGGTCACGGCGTCGAAGTAGCCGGTGCCGACCTCGCGCTGGTGCTTGACCGCGGTGAAGCCCTTCTCGGCGGCCGCGAACTCCTTCTCCTGCAGCTCGACGAAGGCGCTCATCTGGTTGCGGGCGTAGCCGTGAGCCAGCTCGAACATCGAGTAGTTCAGGCTGTGGAAGCCGGCCAGGGTGATGAACTGGAACTTGTAGCCCATCGCGCCCAGCTCGCGCTGGAACTTGGCGATGGTCGCGTCGTCCAGGTTCTTCTTCCAGTTGAACGACGGCGAGCAGTTGTACGACAGCAGCTTGCCCGGGAACTTCTTGTGGATCGCCTCGGCGAAGGCCTTGGCGTAGGCCAGGTCGGGCTTGCCGGTCTCGCACCACACCAGGTCGGCGACCTCGGCATAGGCCAGGCCGCGCGAGATGGCCTGCTCGAGGCCGGCCTTGGTGCGGTAGAAGCCTTCGATCGTGCGCTCGCCGGTGCAGAACGGCTTGTCGTTGTCGTCGACATCGCTGGTGACGAGGTCAGCGGCTTCGGCATCGGTGCGGGCGATCACGAGGGTCGGCGTGCCCATCACGTCGGCGGCCAGGCGCGCGGCGACCAGCTTGCTCACGGCTTCACGCGTCGGAACCAGCACCTTGCCGCCCATGTGGCCGCACTTCTTGACCGCAGCGAGCTGGTCCTCGAAGTGCACGCCGGCAGCGCCCGCCTCGATCATGGCCTTCATCAGCTCGAAAGCGTTGAGCACGCCGCCGAAGCCGGCTTCCGCATCGGCCACGATGGGCGCGAAGAAGTCGATGTCGTTCTTGCCTTCGGACCACTGGATCTGGTCCGCGCGCTGGAAGGTGTTGTTGATCTTCTTGACGACCTTGGGCACCGAGTCCACCGAGTACAGCGACTGGTCGGGGTACATCTCGCCGTTGCTGTTGGCGTCGCCGGCCACCTGCCAGCCCGACAGGTAGATCGCCTTCAGGCCGGCCTTCACCTGCTGCATGGCCTGGTTGCCGGTCAACGCGCCCAGTGCGTTGACGAAGGGCTCGGTGTTGACGAGGTTCCACAGCTTCTCGGCGCCGCGGCGCGCGATGGTGTGCTCGATGGCGAGCGAGCCACGCAGGCGCACAACGTCGGCGGCGCTGTAGCCGCGCTTGATGCCCTTCCAGCGGGGGTTCTCGGCCCAGTCCTTCTCGAGGGCGGCGATTTGTTGTTCGCGGGTCAGGTTTGTCATGGCGATCTCCAGAGGTGAGGAAAGAGGAAGAGAAACCGAAATCTCTGGACTCCAGAATACAAAGGTGCGGCGCGCGATGGAAGACTTATGTCTTATACAAGACTAAAAATTTTGTCTTGTGATATCAACCACTTGCAGGTTTGATTGCATGATACGAAACGTCATTTATCGTCATGGAAAATCGTGCGGCGCTGCAGCATGAGATTTCACCACGATGTGAAACGCCCGTTCTTGATCCTGAAACGACCCGTCAGGAAGAACGCATGAAGCCGGCCCACCGGCTGTAGATGCGATCGGCCAGGCGCTGCTGAGACGTCAGATGACGCGCGATGCCGGCCAGCATCGACGGACCGTCCTGCACGTTCTTGCCGTCGCCTTCCACGCGATCGGTGTCGACCCAGGCCCGCAACTTGGTCTCGTCGAGCTCGACATGGAATTGCATGGCCAGATGCGGCCCCAGCGCGAAGGCCTGATGGGGGCAAGCGTCGCTGCCTGCGAGGCTGCGCGCCCCCTGCGGCAGCGCGAAGGCCTCGGAATGCCACTGGAAGACGACCGGGTTGCGCCGCTCGCCCAGCCAGGCCGTCGCCTCCTCGTCGCCCGGCACCAGCCCGATCGGATGCCAGCCGATTTCCGGCGCCGGCGACGCGGTCACGCGTGCGCCCAAGGCGCGGGCCATCAGTTGCCCGCCCAGGCAGTGTCCAAGCACCGGCACGCCGGCGGCGATGGCCTCGCGGATGAGGTGCTCGGCCTGGCGCAGCGAGGGCATGGCGTCGTTGGCGCTCATCGCGCCGCCCAGCACTGCCAGGCCCGCATGGCCCTCGATGTGGCGCGGGAACTCCTGCCCCGCCTCGGTGTTGAACAACTCGAAGGGCCGCTGCTGGCGACGCAGCCAGGTGGCCAGGTAGGCCGGACCGTCCTGGTCCAGGTGCTGGAGGATGAGAACAGGCTTCATGGGCTGGCAGTGTGCAACCGCCGCGGCGCTCACACCGCCAGCGCGGTCGTCTTCTTCACCGTGCGCAGCACCAGCATCGAGTTGGAACGGACGACACCCGGCAGACGCTCGAGCACGTCGAGGTGCAGGCGCTCGAGGTCCGCGGCATCGTTGTAGGTGAAGCGCAGCAGGTAGTCGTTGGTGCCCGCCACATAGAAGCAATCCAGCACCTCCGGCACGTCGCGCACCGCCTGCTCGAATGCGGTCATGGCCTTGGGGGTGAGCTTCTCGAGGTTGACGATGGTGAAGCTCGTGCCGGTCTGGCCCACCGCCTTCGGGTTGACCAGCGCCACGTACTGCGCGATGACACCGCCCTCTTCCAAGGCCTTGACGCGGCGCAGGCAGGCCGAGGGCGACAGATGCACCCGCTGCGCGAGCTCGACGTTCGAGAGCTTTCCCTCGGCTTGAAGGACCCTCAGGATCGCGCGGTCAATCGCATCCAATTTCACTGCGTGGACTTGTTCTCGCATGATGTTCGACATGAGCCAAGGCCTTTCGCATGATATTGCGCGAAGCCCCGGCGGCCGCGAGCAAAGCGCAAGCAAATTTCTTTGCCACGACACTAGACTGATCCGTTCTCGGCGTGATGCACGTCACGCGACGCCCCGCACAAGGAGCCCCATGAAGAACGACCTCGACGCCTACTGGATGCCCTTCACCGCCAACCGGCAATTCAAGAAGGCTCCGCGCATGCTGGCCAAGGCTGCCGGCATGCATTTCTGGACCCCCGAGGGCCGCCAGGTCCTCGACGGCGTCGCCGGCCTGTGGTGCGTCAACGCCGGACACGGCCGTCCGAAGATCACCCAGGCGATCCAGGCGCAAGCCGCCGAGATGGACTTCGCGCCGCCCTTCAACATGGGCCATCCCAAGGCCTTCGAGCTCGCCGAGCGAGTGGTCGAGCTCACGCCCAAGGGCATGAACAAGGTCTTCTTCACCAACTCCGGCTCCGAGTCGGTGGAGACGGCGCTGAAGATGGCGATCGCCTACCACCGCGTGCGCGGCGAAGGCCAGCGCACCCGGCTGATCGGCCGCGAGCGCGGCTACCACGGCGTCAACTTCGGTGGCATCTCGGTCGGCGGCATGGTCGCCAACCGCAAGATGTTCGGCACCTTGCTCGCCGGCGTCGACCACATCCGGCACACCCACGACCCGCGCAACCTCTTCACGCGCGGCCAGCCCGCGCACGGCGCCGAGCTGGCCGACGACCTGGAGCGCCTGATCGCCTTGCACGACGCCTCGACCATCGCCGCCGTGATCGTCGAGCCGGTGGCCGGCTCGACCGGCGTGCTGATCCCGCCCAAGGGCTACCTCCAGCGCCTGCGCGAGATCTGCGACAAGCACGGCATCCTGCTCATCTTCGACGAGGTCATCACCGGCTTCGGCCGCCTGGGGTCGCCGTTCGCCGCGACGCACTTCGGCGTGACGCCCGACCTGATGACGGTCGCCAAGGGCCTGACCAACGGCGCCGTGCCCATGGGCGCGGTGGTCGCCAAGCAGGAGATCCACGACGCGTTCATGAACGGCCCGGAGCATCTCATCGAGTTCTTCCACGGCTACACCTATTCGGCCCACCCGCTGGCCTGCGCCGCAGGCCTCGCGACGCTGGAGACCTACGCCGACGAAGGCTTGCTCACGCGCGGCGCGAAGATGGCCGAGACCTTCGAGAACGCGGTGCATTCGCTCAAGGGCCTGCCCAACGTGATCGACGTGCGCAACATCGGCCTGGTCGGCGGAATCGAGCTCGCGTCCATCGCGGGCGAGCCGGGCAAGCGCGCCTTCTCGGTCTTCCTCGACTGCTGGGAGAAAGGCGTGCTGGTGCGCACCACCGGCGACACCGTGGCGCTGTCGCCGCCGCTGGTGATCGAGAACACGCACATCGACCAGATCGTCGGCACGCTGGCCGACGCCATCAAGCGGGCTGCCTGACCCGCGCTCCGGCAACGAACACGAGGGCCTGCCTAGCGCATACCGCATGAGCTTCCTGAGCGCCGACCGCGATCTCGCCCGAGATTCGTACTACGCCGCGACCGCCGTCCGCTCGCAGTCCTTCCAGCCCCTGGCGGGCAGCATGGACGCGGACGTGGCGGTGGTGGGCGGCGGACTGGCCGGCCTGTCGGCGGCCATCGAGCTCTCCGACCGCGGGCACCGCGTGGTGCTGCTGGAGGCGCGGCAAGTCGGATGGGGCGCATCGGGGCGCAATGGGGGCCAGGCCATCGCGGGCCTGGCGTGCGACCAGTCCACCATCGAGGCGCTGGTCGGCATGGAGGAGTCGCGGCGGATCTGGGCGATGACGCTGGAGGCGCTGGACCTCATCCATGCACGGCGCCAGCGCTTCGGCATCGAATGCGAGTGGCAGTCCGGCTTTCTCGCGCTGGCCGTCAATGCGAAGAAGGGCCGCGAGCTCAAGCGCTGGCAGGCCGACATGGCCGACCACTACGGCCATGACACCGCGTGGATTGCGCCCTCGGAGATCGGAAAGTGGATCGCGAGCCCGCGCTATCACAGCGGGCTGTTCGATGCGCGCTCGGGCCATCTGCATCCGCTGAAGTACAGCCTGGGCCTGGCGAAGGCCGCGCACTCGCTGGGCGTGCAGCTGTTCGAAGACACGCCCGTCACGCAGCTCGTGCCGGGCCCGACAGCGCGACTTCGCACACCCGCCGGCGAGGTGCGGGCCACGCATGTGCTGCTGGCGGGCAACGTGTACCTGCAAGGCATCGCGCCGGTGCTGGAACCACGCATCATGCCGGTCGGAACCTACATCGTCGCGTCGCGCGCGCTGGATCCCGAACGCATCCGCGCACTGATCCCCTCGCGCGCCGCGGTGTCGGACACCAACTTCGCGCTCGACTATTTCCGCCCCACCGCCGATCACCGCCTGCTGTACGGCGGCCGCGTGAGCTACAGCACCAGCACGCCGGCGAACCTGGCGTCGGGCATGCAGCGGCGCATGGCCGGCACCTTCCCGCAGTTGAAGGACGTCGAGGTCGAGCATGCCTGGGGCGGCTTCATCGACATCTCGATGAACCGCGCGCCGGATTTCGGGCGCCTGGCCGACCTCACCGACGGCGCGGGCAAGGGCTTCGAGAACGTCTACTACCTCCAGGGCTTTTCCGGCCATGGCCTGGCGCTGGCCGGTCTGGCCGGCAAGCTGGTCGCCGAGGCGATCGACGGCAATGCGAGCCGTTTCGACACCTTCGCGCGGATCCGCCACCGGCCCTTCCCCGGCGGTCGGCTGCTGCGCATGCCGGCGCTGGTGGCCGGGATGGCGTACTACCGCCTCAAGGACATGCTGTGAGTGGCCCTCGCGTTGACATCGAATGCCCGACGGGCACACTCGTTGCTGACTCTCATGGCATAACGAATCCCGTGCCGCGCGCTGCGACGGCATCGGCATCATGAAGCACAAGCCCGTCGTCCTCATCCCTGCCTGCAACCGCGTGTTGGGTCAGCACCCCTTCCACGTCGCGGGGCGCAAGTACGCCGAGGCGGTGCGGCTGGCCGGCTGCCTGCCGCTGGTGGTGCCGGCGATCGCGCTGGACGAGGTCGACGACCTGCTGGACATTGCCGACGGCGTGCTGCTCACCGGATCGCCGTCGAACGTGCATCCCACGCACTTCGGCGAGCAGGTGCTCGACGACACGCTGCCGCTCGACCCCGAGCGCGACCGCTGGACCCTGCCGCTGATCCCGCGCGTGCTGGGTCGGGGCATCCCGATGTTCGCGATCTGCCGCGGCTTCCAGGAGACCAACGTCGCGCTGGGGGGCAGCCTGCACCAGGCGGTTCACGCGGTGCCCGGCCAGCATGACCACCGCGGCGCGTCGGACGCCGCGCCGGAAGTCACCTACGGCCCGGCGCATCCGGTGCAGGTGATGCCGGGTGGCGTGCTCGAGGGCATCCTCGGCCATGGCACGGTCGAGGTGAATTCGGTGCATGGGCAGGGCGTGAACCGCCTGGCCGACGGACTGCGCGTCGAGGCGCGTGCACCCGACGGGCTGGTCGAGGCGTTTTCCCTGCCGCGGGCCCCGGCCTTCAACCTGTGCGTGCAATGGCACCCCGAGTGGCAGGCGGCGTCCAACCCGGTCTCGATGCGCCTGTTCCAGGCCTTCGGTGCGGCCTGCCAGTCCTACCGTGATCGTCACCGAGCGCGTCATCCGGAAAGCGTGCCCGACCGCTAGCGTCGCCCGCGTCGCAGCGTGGCCGCAACCCGAAACGACTCACAGGTGACCTATGGTGGTTCGAGACAACTTCACATTCAGCGAGCTGGAACAGTGGCTCAACGAGCGCCGCGTGACCGAGATCGAGTGCCTGGTGCCCGACCTCACCGGCGTGGCCCGCGGCAAGATCCTGCCGCGCGAGAAATTCACCGAGGACCGCGGCATGCGGCTTCCCGAGGCCATCGTCGCGATCGGCGTGACCGGTGAATTCCCCGAGGAAGGCCCCTACTACGACGTCATCCATGCGACCGACCGCGACATGCACCTGCGCCCCGACCCGAGCACGGTGCGCATCGTGCCCTGGGCGGTGGACCCGACGGCGCAGGTGATCCACGACTGCTTCGACCGCGAGGGCAACATCATTTCCTACGCGCCGCGCTCGGTGCTGCGACGCATCTGCGCGCTCTACGCAGCCGAGGGCTGGGATCCGGTGGTGGCGCCCGAGCTCGAGTTCTACCTGATCGAGCGCAACTCCGATCCCAACACGCCGCTGCGCCCGCCCAAGGGCCGAAGCGGCCGCGCGGAGACCTCGCGCCAGGCCTACTCGATCGACGCGGTCAACGAGTTCGACCCGCTGTTCGAGGACATCTACGCCTACTGCGAGCAGATGGAGCTCAACGTCGACACCTTGATCCACGAGGTCGGTGCCGGCCAGATGGAGATCAACTTCTTCCACGCGCCGCCGCTGGGCCTGGCCGACGAGGTCTTCTTCTTCAAGCGCACCATCCGCGAGGCCGCGCTGCGGCACGAGATGTACGCCACCTTCATGGCCAAGCCCATGGCCAACGAGCCCGGCAGCGCCATGCACGTGCACCAGAGCATCGTCAACCAGCGCACCGGCCGCAACCTGTTCAGCAACGAGGACGGCTCGCCCTCGAAGGAGTTCTACTGGTACATCGGCGGGCTGCAGAAGTACACGCCGGCCGCGATGGCGCTGTTCGCGCCCTACGTCAACTCCTACCGCCGGCTGGCCCGCTCGACCGCCGCGCCGATCAACATCCAGTGGGGCACCGACAACCGCACCGTGGGCATCCGCTCGCCGGTGGCCTCGCCGGCGGCACGCCGCATCGAGAACCGCGTGATCGGCGCCGACGCCAACCCGTACGTCGCCCTGGCCGCCACGCTCGCCTGCGGCTACCTCGGGATGAAGAACCAGATCGAGCCCAGCGCCGAGTGCAAGGGTGACGCCTACCTGTCGGAGTACCAGCTGCCGCGCTCGCTGAGCGAGGCACTGAGCTGGCTGGCCGACGAGAAGGACCTGCACGACGTGCTGGGCAAGGAGTTCGTCACCGTGTACTCCGAGGTGAAGGAGATCGAGCACGACGAGTTCATGAAGGTCATCTCGCCGTGGGAGCGCGAGCACCTGCTGCTGCACGTGTGAGAACCGGAGGTTTCGATGAGTGCCGTCATGAAGAACAAGCCCGCCGCCCGCGGCACCGCCGACTGGCAGGCCGCCGACGCGGCCCACTACCTGCATCCCTTCACCGACTTCAAGGCGCTGGCCGCCAAGGGCACGCGCATCGTCACCAAGGGCGACAACATCTACCTCTGGGACAGCGAGGGACACAAGATCCTCGACGCGATGTCGGGGCTGTGGTGCGTGAACGTCGGCTACGGGCGGCAGGAGCTGATCGACGCGGCCACCGCGCAGCTCAAGCAGCTCGCCTTCTACAACTCCTTCTTCCAGACCGCGACGCCGCCCGCCATCGAGCTCGCCGAGCTGCTCGCGCAGGTCTCGCCGCCGCAGTTCCAGCATGTGTTCTTCTCCGGCTCCGGCTCGGAAGGCAACGACACCATCGTGCGGATGGTGCGGCGCTACTGGGAGCTGATGGGCCAGCCCGAGCGCACGGTCATCATCAGCCGCCACAACGCCTACCACGGCTCGACCATGGCCGGCGCCTCGCTGGGCGGGATGTGGGGCATGCATGCGCAAGGCGGCCTGCCCATTCCCGGCATCGTGCACATCGAGCAGCCGTGCTGGTTCGAGCTCGGCCAGGCGATGAGCCGCGACGACTTCGGTCTCAAGGCGGCGGGCTGGCTGGAGCAGAAGATCCTCGAGGTCGGCGCCGACAAGGTCGCCGCGTTCATCGGCGAGCCGGTGCAAGGTGCGGGCGGCGTGATCGTGCCGCCCCCCACCTACTGGCCGGAAGTGCAGCGCATCTGCGACCAGCACGGCGTGCTCGTGGTCTCGGACGAGGTCATCTGCGGCTTCGGCCGCACCGGGCAGTGGTTCGGCTGCGAGACCTTCGGCTTCACGCCCGACCTCATGACCTTCGCCAAGGGCGTGAGCTCGGGCTATGTGCCGCTGGGCGGGGTGCTGGTGGGCGAGCGCGTCGCCAAGGTGCTGGTCGAGCAAGGCGGCGAGTTTCACCACGGCTACACCTACAGCGGCCATCCGGTGGCCTGCGCCGTGGCGCTCGCGAACATCCGGCTCCTGCAGCGCGAGCGCATCGTCGAGCGTGTGCGCGAGGAGCTGGGGCCGTATCTCGCGAAGCAGTTCGAGCGGCTCGCCGAGCATCCGCTGGTCGGCGAGGCGCAAAGCTGCGGAATGATGGGTGCGCTGCAACTGGTGCGCAACAAGGCGAGCAGCGAGGCCTTCGATCCCAGCCTGGAGGTGGGCATGGTGTGCCGCGGCCACTGCTTCGGCAACGGACTCATCATGCGCGCGGTGGGCGACCGCATGATCGTCGCGCCGCCGCTCGTGATGACCATCGCCCAGATCGACGAGATGGTCGCGCTGATCCACCGCTGCCTCGACCTGACCCTGGCCGACGTGAAGCAGCGCGGCTGGATGTGAGCTCGCATCTCACGGAGACACCGCCATGAACAAGCCCGGCATCGATTGGCGCCAGCGCGCCTCCACCCTCGCCTTCGACGGCCGCGCCGTGGTCGGCGGCCAGCGCGTCGCGCCGGCCGGCGGCGAGACCTTCGACTGCGTTTCGCCGATCGACGGCCGCGTCCTCACGCAGGTCACGCGCGGGCGCCAGGCCGACATCGATCAGGCCGTGCGCTCGGCGCGCCAGGCCTTCGAGGACGGCCGCTGGGCGCACAAGTCGCCGGCGCAGCGCAAGCGCATCCTGCAGCGCTTCTCGGAAAAGATCCTCGCGGCCAAGGAAGAGCTCGCCCTGCTCGAGACGCTGGACATGGGCAAGCCGGTGCAGCACAGCCTCGCGGTCGACGTCGCCTCGGCCGCCCGGACCATCGCCTGGTATGCCGAGGCCATCGACAAGGTCTACGACGAGGTCGCACCCACGCCGCGCAACGCGCTCGCGCTCATCACGCGCGAGCCCATGGGCGTGATCGGCGCCGTCGTGCCCTGGAACTACCCCATGCTGATGGCGAGCTGGAAGCTCGCGCCGGCGCTGGCCGCGGGGAATAGCCTGGTCCTCAAGCCCAGCGAGAAATCGCCGTTGACCGCGCTGCGCCTGGCCGAGCTGGCGGTCGAGGCCGGCCTGCCCGAGGGTGTGTTCAACGTCGTGCCGGGCTTCGGCCACGAGGCCGGCGAGGCACTGGCCCTGCACATGGATGTCGACGCGATCGGCTTCACCGGCTCGACCCGGGTGGGCCGCAAGATGCTCGAGTACGCCGGGCGCAGCAACCTCAAGCGCGTCTACAACGAGCTGGGCGGCAAGTCGGCCTTCGTCGTGTTCGACGACTTTGCCGACGTCGAGCGCGCGGCCAAGACGGTGGCGGCCAGCATGTTCTTCAACCAGGGCGAGAGCTGCAACGCGCCCTCTCGCGTGCTGGTGCACGAGCGCATCGCCGACGAGTTCGTGCGCATCGTCGCAGGCGAGGCGCCCAAGTACCAGCCGGGCGACCCGCTGAGCGGCAGCGCCGAGATGGGCGCCATCGTCGACGACATCCAGATGCGCACCGTGCTCGGCTACATCGACGCCGGCCACGACGAAGGCGCGAAGGTGGTGACAGGCGGCAAGCAGGCGCGCGCCGACAGCGGCGGCTATTTCGTCGAGCCGACGGTGTTCGACGGCGTGCGCAACGAGATGAAGATCGCCCGCGAGGAGATCTTCGGACCGGTGCTGTCGGTGATCCGCTTCAAGGAAGAGGCGCAGGCGGTGGCGATGGCCAACGACAGCCCGTACGGGCTGCAGGCCAGCGTCTGGAGCGACAACATCAACCGCGCCCATCGCGTGGCGCGCGCCCTGCGGGCCGGCACGGTGCACGTCAACCAGTACGACGAGGACGACATCACCGTGCCCTTCGGCGGGTTCAAGCAGAGCGGGAACGGGCGCGACAAGTCGCTGCATGCGTTCGAGAAGTACACCGAGCTGAAGACGACCTGGGTGAGGATCGATCCTGCGTGAGCTGCCGACTCAACCCAGTATCCGGTTGACGATGGCCACGAAGGCGGCGTCCTGCAAGGGCCGCGACAATTGGTCCAGCGGAGGATCGGGCGGGATGTAGGCGGCCTGTATTCCCTTCAGCAGCGTCTTCTCCCAGCTCGACGCGCGGATGTGCACCCAGGTGCAGTTGTGACGGTCCCGATGGCGATGCATCAAGGCGGGGAGTTCGCGATCCATGACGAAGGGCGATGCCAGGTACTCGGGGCTGACAAGCGAGATCGCCAGGCTCGATCGATCGATCGCATCCATGATCTCCTCTTCCCAGGCCTCCCCCGGCTCGATCCGACGGTCGGTCCAAAGTTTCCAGCGCCCGTCACGCAGTCCCGGCGCCAGGTGCGTCTCCAGTCGTTTCTTCCACTCCTCGTCGACGTGGCTGTAGCTCACGAAGATGAGCGAGGGCTGCGCCGCCTCGCCGCGGGCTCCTTTCACGTCGACGACGCTGCCGAGGAAGCGGCCGGGGAAAGGAACGCCCTGGATTCTCTTGAACAGCCCGTCGACCGTTTGCTCGTCGTGTGCCAGCACACCGATGACCAGGAAGACGAGTCCGAAGGCGAGCAGCACCACCGCCACCACGGCATCGACCGCGCGCGTGTTCGACGTCCACAGCGGCTTGCACAGGATGAGGACGCCCAGCGCGCAGCACACGGTGAACAGGCCGAAGCAAAACCTCGCGATGAACTTGATCATTGTCGGCCGCCGCTTACAGGGGTCGTTGCGGGGCTGCCACCGGTCGGGCCGGCCGCGGTCGCGTGACGAGCAGCGTGGCGACGAACGCAGCGAGCCCGGGCACGGCAAAAACCAGGTAGAGGTCCTGCGCCTGCGGGTTGTTCACCGCCCGGTTCGCGACCATGAGCCCGACGGCGATGACGGCCACCAGCAGGCCGCCCGCAGGCGTGCCCATGGAATTCACGAATGCCCGGTCGGCGTCGTCCTCGATGTTGTAGTTGAGATAGGCGCTCGTGATGGGCTTGCTCATGTGGTGGAAGAAGCTCGTCGACACGAACGCGAGGCATCCCATGCCGAGTGTCCAAGGCTCTTCCAGCGGGCTCGAGGCGACGCTCAACAGGCGGGAGGCGAAGTACCCGAGGGCAACCGCCGAAACGGAGGCCAGCACGCCGACGTTGCGCAGCATCCGGGCGTGCGCCGCCTGGTCGCCTGGATCCGTGCCGCGCGTCAGGAGGATCGCGGCCTGCGGGCCGGCCAGGCGTGGCGCCAGGAGCAGGCCCGGCAGCGCATACAGCCAACCCGGATGACCGGACTGCTTCAGGATCTGCTCGGCCAGCAACGTGCTGAAGTAGATGAACATGATGCCGATCGCGTACATGGACGACATCACCACGATCGCCTGCTGGAGCCGGGTTGGCGCCCTGGCCAGCTTCAAGACCCGGTCAAAGGCATCGGTGGCGAACGCAATCGGCGACGTGGGTGTCGACCAGTCCGGCGCTCTCAGGTTCGGTCGCACGTACATGACGGCGGCACTGATCAGCATCGTGAGGAGCATGATCGCCGCCGAGATGAGCCAGGGCCAGATCCAGACGATGCGCTGAGATGCGCTCATCGACTCGGGCGTCTGTGCCACCGCGAACGAGCCGATGACACCGCCGATCGTCAACCCGGCGGTGAAGAACTGTCCCGCGCGGGCGAAGACCGGTTCCATGCAAACGTCGCGGCTGCCCTCGCCCTCGTAGACCCGCTCGACGACCCATGCGTCCAGCGAGCCGCTGTGGAACGCCAGCCCGATCGCCAGCACCAGCTCGGCCCCGATGGCGATGGCCTGTACGAGGCCGGCTTCCTGCTCGGCGCTCGAGAACGACGCCGACGCATAGATGAGAAATGACGTCGCGATCAGAAGGAAAGCGATGACGACCGAAATGCGCCGTCCGAAGACATCCGCGAACCTTCCCGTCACCGGCTCGGCAATCAGCTCGAAGACCATCGTCGCGGCCAGAACCGGAAGGAGTGGATCCAGCAGGCTGGCGGCGGTCGGATTGAGACGCTGGAGGTAGACGAAGGCGTAGTACCCGTAGATGCCGTAGGCGAGCCCGAAGAGGCCGGTGATGAGCCAGTAGACGTTGACGGAGATCCGGGAAGCGGGTGTCAGTACGCGCATGAGTTCTCCCGATGCCGTGAAAAATATAGATGCGGCGCATCCCCGCCACCACGCCCGGACCCCATCGCGCGTCCTCTCGCTTGAGGACGCCTGCGGCATCATCGAGCCTTTGCGCCTTCGCATGAGCTCCGAGCCGCACCACCACGCCCCCTGGCTGTCCTACCTGTGCCTCGCGTCGGCCATGGCGCTGGTCGGCAGCTATGTCGGCCTGTCCAAGCTGCTGGTCGTCGTGTTCCCGATCTTCCTGCTGGCCTGGCTGCGCTTCGGCATCGCGGCGGTCGCGATGGTCCACTGGGTGCGGCGCGGGCCGGATGAAGCGCCGCTCTCGCCGCACGACCGCCGGCTGCTCTTCCTCGAGTCTTTCCTCGGCAACTTCCTGTTCTCGATCTGCATGCTGTTCGGCATCGCCATGACCTCGGCCCTCGCGGCCGGCGTGATCATGGCGGCGATCCCGGCCGTGGTGGCGCTGCTGTCGCGCGTGTTCCTGCACGAGCGCATCCAGCCGCGCGTGGCGCTGGGCATCGCGTGCGCGGTGGGCGGGATCGCGCTGGTGTCGCTGGTGCGGCACGAGGGCGACGGCAGCGCCGGGTCGCTGCCGGGCAATGTGCTGCTGCTGGGCGCGGTGTTCTGCGAGGCCAGCTACGTCGTGATCGGCAAGCGGCTCACGGGCAACGTCTCGGCACGGCGCATCAGCGCGCTGGTCAACCTGTGGGGCTTGCTGCTGGTCACGCCGCTGGGTGCGTGGCAGGCACTGCGCTACGACTTCGGCAGCGTCGCGCCGGCGACGTGGGGGCTGCTGCTGTTCTACGCGCTGGCCGCGAGCATGGTGACCGTCTGGCTGTGGATGACCGGCCTCAAGCACGTGCCGGCCTCGTCGGCCGGCGTGTTCACCGTGCTGCTGCCGCTCAGCGCCGCGGCCGTCGGCGTGCTGGTGCTGGGCGAGCGCTTCAGTGCGATGCAGGCCGGCGCGTATGGGCTGGCGCTGCTGGGAGTGGTGCTCGCGACCTGGCCCTCGCGCAACGCCGTCATGCCACCGCCCTAGTGTCCTTGCACTAGCTCACCTTCGATCCCACCGGCTCCTTCTCGGCTTCCGCGTGGTCCGGCCGCCACTCGGCGATGAGCTGCACCAGCACGCGCGGGTCGGTGGGCTTGACGAAGTGGCGATCGAAGCCGGCCTCCATCGCCCGCACCTGATCTTCCTTCTGCCCGTAGCCGGTGAGCGCGATCAGCAAGGCCTCCTGCGTGGCGGCCATGCGGCGCATGCGGCGCGCCACCTCGTAGCCGTCCATGACGGGCAGGCCGATGTCGAGCACCACGATCTGCGGCGCGAAGACCGGCACGCAGGACAGCGCCTGCAGGCCGTCGCCCACCGTCTTCACCTCGTGGCCCTCGAGCTGCAGGTACTGCGCGATGCTCTCGGCGGCGTCCTGGTTGTCGTCGACGATCAGGATGCGGCGACCGTTCACCTGCGTCGACACCGCCGGGCGCTCCGAGTCGGCGTCGTCGCGCGGCACCACGCTCACGCACGGGATCGTGACGTGGAACTCCGCGCCCTTCTTCGCTCCGGCGCTTTGTGCCTCGACGCGCCCGCCGTGCAGCTCGATCAGGCGGCGCGCCAGCGTCAGCCCGACGCCCAGCCCGCCTTGCATGCGGTCGAGCGAGCGCGCGCCCTGCGCGAACAGGTCGAAGATGCGCGGCAGCAGCGCCGCGTCGATGCCGATGCCGTTGTCGCTCACGACGATCAGCGCCTCGCCGTCCTGCACGCACAGCTCGAGCTGGATTCGCCCACCGTCCTCGCTGTACTTGGCCGCGTTGTGCAGCAGGTTGGACACCACCTGCGCCAGGCGCGCGAAATCGCCCTGCAGCCACACCGGCGTGTCGGGCAGCTTGACCGTCAACGTGTGGCCGCGCGCATCGATGAACGGCTGGGCGGTCTCGACGCTTTGCGAAATCACCGCCGCCAGGTCGACCGGCTCCTTGTTGAGCTGGATCTTGCCCTGGCTGATGCGCGCCACGTCGAGCAACTCCTCCACCAGGCGCGTCAGGTGGCGGACCTGGCGGTCCATCACGTCGCCGGCCCAGTTGAACTTGGGATCGGGCGGTGCGATGCGGCGGATCACCTCCAGCGCGTTGCGGATCGGCGCCAGCGGGTTGCGCAGCTCGTGCGACAGCATCGCGAGGAACTCGTCCTTGCGCTGGTTGGCTTCCTGCAGCTCGGTCTCGGCAGCGCGCCGCTCGATGATCTCGGACTGCAGGCTGCGGTACAGGTGGGCGTTCTCGAAGGCGATCGCCGCACGGCTGGCGAGCTCTTCGAGTGCCGCCCAGTCACGCACCGAATGGCCGGGCGAGGCCTGCTCGGCGCCGACCATGAGCACGCCCAGCGCACGCTCGCCGATCATCAGGGGCACCGTGACGGCGGCACGCAGCGCCAGCGGCCCGTCCAGCCCGAAGGCCTCGGGCCCCATGCGGCGCAGCGCGTTCGGGTGCAGGGTGATGCGCTGCTTCAGGTTCAGCGCCTGCGACAGCGCGTCCTGCACCGCGGCGGGCAGGCGCGTGGCCTCGATGTGCGACATGGTCGGACCGGCGCCGTCGCGCGTCGAGGCCACCATCACCTGGGGGAGCGCGCGCTCTTCGTCCATCAGCTGCAGCACGGCCAGCGCGGCGACCTCGGGCACCACCAGCTCGAGCAGCATGCGGGCGCCGACGCTCACGTCGAGCGAGCCGCTGAGCACGCGGCTGGCCTGCGACAGGAAGTTCGAGCGCCGGTCGTTCTCCTCGGCCAGCCGCCGCCCCGCTTCGGCCGCGACCAGCGCGACCCGCTCGTCGGCCTGTCGGCGCACCCGGCGCTGCATCTGGTGCAGCTCGACGAACACCTTCACCTTGCTGCGCAGCATCTCCGGGACCACCGGCGACAGGATGTAGTCGACGGCGCCCAGCGAGTAGCCCTTGGCGGTCTGGATCTCGTCGGCGTAGGCGGTGATGAAGATGATGGGCGTGTGAGCCGAGCGCTTGTACTTGCGGATCAGCGCGGCCGTCTCGAAGCCGTCGATGTCCGGCATGTTCACGTCCAGCAGGATGACCGCGAACTCGCGGTGCAGCACCTCGCGCAGCGCCTCGCTGCCGGAGTTGACGAACACCAGGTTCTGCCCCAGGTCCTCGAGCACCGTGCCGAAGACCAGCAGCTTCTCCGGCAGGTCGTCGACGATGAGGATGTTGGACTTTTCGCCGGCGCGGTCGATGTCGTCGTCGACCGGCGCCTCGGCCGGCAGGCCCTGTCCCGGCTTCATCATTTGCACAACCAGCTCCGCAGCACCACCAGCAGGTGCCCGGTGTCGACCGGCTTGGACAGGTAGTCCCACGCGCCTGCCTCGATGCACTTCTCGCGGTCGCCCTTCATCGCCTTGGCCGTCACCGCCACGATGGGAAGGGTGCGGCCGCGCGCCAGCTTGCGGATCTCCTTCATGGTGGCGATGCCGTCCATCTCCGGCATCATGATGTCCATCAGCACGATGTCGATCGTCGGATCGCTCTCGACGAGGCGGATCGCGTCGCGGCCGTTGTCGGCCGAGACGATGACCATGCCCTGGTCGTCGAGCACGGTGGCCAGCGCGAAGATGTTGCGCATGTCGTCGTCGACGATCAGTGCCTTCTTGCCTTCGAGCACGCGCTGCGCGTCGTACAGCGCCTGCACCGACTGGCGCTCCTGCTCCGACATCGAGGCCGTGCCGCGGTGCAGGAAGAAGGCGGTCGCGTCGAGCAGGCGCTCGAGCGACTGCGCCTCGCGCAGCGCGAAGGCGCTGTGCGCCCGCTGCCACTGGGTTGCCACCCGCGTGCCGGGCTCGCAATACAGGACGATGGGCAGCTGGCGGAACAGCGAGCGGCCCTCCTGCGTCTCGATCACGTCTTCAGGACCGAAGCCGGCCACCTGACCGTCGATCACGAGGCAATCGACGCCGCCTTCGGCGAGCAGCGCCCGCGCTTCCTGCGCCGATGCGGGGCGCTCGATCTCGGTGTCGCCGTCCAGGCAGGACAGGTACTCGGCACGCAGCGGCGTGTCGGCCATGAGCACCATCAGACGCTTGGCAGACCGGTCGGTGAACTGGTACAGATGGGCGAGCGCCTCCTCGACCACGTCCACCGATTGCAGCGGCTTGGTCAGGAAGCCGATCGCGCCGGAGTTGAGCGCGCGCTGGCGCGAGTCGTCGGTGGAGACCACGCAGATCGGGATGTGGCGGGTCGTCAGGTCACCCTTGAGCCGCTCGAGGATGCGCCAGCCTTCCATGTCGGGCAGGAAGATGTCCAGCGTGATGACCGAGGGCTGGTATTCGCGGGTCAAGGCGAGCGCGCCGGCGCCGGTGGTGCTCACCAGGCCCTTGAAGCCGTTCTTGCGCGCGGCCTCGAGCAGGACCTTGGCGAAGCCGAGGTCGTTCTCGACGATGAGCAGCACCTTGTCGCCGCTGAGGATCTCGTTGCGGTCGTCGTCGGCCAGGTTGCCGCTGAAGGGCGACTCGGGATCCGGGGCCGACGGCTCCAGCGGCGCGGCGTCGGTGGGCTGCCAGGCCGGCACCGCCTGGTGGCGCTGCTCCTCGCGCTCGGTGTCGCGCTGGCGCTCGGCCTGGGCCTTGGCCTCGATCTCCTGCGCCGAGCGACCGTGCCGCGCGCCGCGCGCCGGGGCGTAGCTTTGCGGCAGGTACAGCGTGAAGGTGCTGCCCTCCGAGGGCGCGCTCACCAGGCGGATCTCGCCGCCCAGCAGGCGCGAGAGCTCGCGGCTGATGGCCAGGCCCAGGCCGGTGCCGCCGTACTTGCGCGAGGTCGATCCGTCGGCTTGCTGGAAGGCCTCGAAGATGATCTGCTGCTTGTCGGTGGAGATGCCGATGCCGGTGTCGGACACCGAGAACGCCAGCACCTGGGCGGCGCGGTTGAGCCCTTCGTTGTCGCGCGACCAGCCGCTTTCCACCGGGGAGACGGTGAGCGTGACCTGGCCCTGGTGGGTGAACTTGAAGGCGTTGGACAGCAGGTTCTTGATGATCTGCTGCAGCCGCTTGACGTCGGTGACCACCGTCTTGGGCAGCGGCTGGACCGCGTTGATGACGAAGTCGACGTGCTTGTTCTCGGCCACGTGGCGGAAGCTGCGATCGACCGAGCGCTGCAGGTCGTCCAGGCGCAGCTCGGACACGTCCACCGCCACCGTGCCCGATTCGATCTTCGACAGGTCGAGGATGTCGTTGATGAGCATCAGCAGGTCGTTGCCCGACAGGTGGATGGTCTTGGCGAACTCCACCTGCTTGGGCAGCAGGTTGCCTTCGGCGTTCTTGCACAGCTGGTCGGACAGGATCAGCAGCGAGTTCAGCGGCGTGCGCAGCTCGTGCGACATGTTGGCCAGGAACTCGGACTTGTACTTCGACGTGAGCGCCAGTTGCTCGGCCTTCTCTTCCAGGGCCTGGCGGGCCTGCTCGACCTCCTGGTTCTTGCGCTCCACTTCCTGGTTCTGGTGCGCCAGCAGGCGGGCCTTCTCCTGCAGCTCTTCGTTGGTCTGCTGCAGCTCCTCCTGGCGGCTCTGCAGCTCCTGCGCGAGCGACTGCGACTGCATCAGCAGGTCCTCGGTGCGCATGTTGGCCGCGATCGTGTTGATCACGATGCCGATCGATTCGGTGAGCTGGTCGAGGAAGGCCTGGTGCGCCGGATTGAAGCGCTCCAGCGAGGCGAGCTCGAGCACGCCGCGCACCTCGCCTTCGAACACCACCGGCAGCACCAGCACGTCGAGTGCCGCGTTCTCGCTCAGCCCGGTGGCGATGCGGAAGGCGGTGCTCGACACGTTGGTGAGCAGGATCTTGCGCTTTTCGATCGCGCACTGTCCGACCAGGCCTTCGCCCAGGCCGACCTCCTTGCCGTGCGAGTGCTGGCCGCCGGAGGCATAGCTCGCGAACAGGCGCAGCCGGGGCGAGTTGTCGCCGGCCGTGAGAACGTAGAACTCCGCCTGCTGCGCGCCCACCACCGGCGCGAGCTCGGACAGGATGAGCTGGCCGACGGTCACCAGGTCCTTCTGGCCTTGCAGCATGCGCGAGAACTTCGCCAGGTTGGTCTTCAGCCAGTCCTGCTCGGTGTTCTTCTGCGTGGTGTCCTTCAGGTTGCGGATCATCTCGTTGATCGTGTCCTTCAGGGCAGCCACCTCGCCCTGCGCCTTCACCGTGATCGAGCGCGTCAGGTCGCCTTGCGTCACCGCGGTCGCCACTTCGGCGATGGCGCGCACCTGCGTGGTCAGGTTGGCCGCCAGCTGGTTCACGTTCTCGGTCAGGCCCTTCCAGGTGCCCGCCGCGCCCGGCACCTTGGCCTGGCCGCCCAGCTTGCCTTCCACGCCCACCTCGCGCGCCACGGTCGTCACCTGGTCGGCGAAGGTGGCCAGGGTGTCGGTCATGCTGTTGATGGTCTCGGCCAGGGCGGCGATCTCGCCCTTGGCTTCCACCGTCAGCTTCTGCTTCAGGTCGCCGTCGGCCACCGCGGTCACGACCTTGGCGATGCCGCGCACCTGGCCGGTCAGGTTGCCGGCCATGAAGTTCACGTTGTCGGTCAGGTCCTTCCAGGTACCGGACACGCCGCGCACCTGCGCCTGTCCGCCCAGGCGGCCTTCGGTGCCGACTTCGCGGGCCACGCGGGTCACCTCGGCGGCGAAGGACGAGAGCTGGTCCACCATCGTGTTGATGGTGGCCTTGAGCTCCAGGATCTCGCCCTTCACGTCCACCGTGATCTTCTTGGACAGGTCGCCCGCCTGCACGGCCTTGGTCACGTCGGCGATGTTGCGCACCTGCGAGGTCAGGTTCGATGCCATCAGGTTCACCGAGTCGGTGAGGTCCTTCCAGGTGCCGGCCACGCCTTGCACGTCGGCCTGGCCGCCCAGCTTGCCTTCGGTGCCCACCTCGCGGGCCACCCGCGTCACTTCGGCAGCGAAGGACCGCAGCTGGTCCACCATGGTGTTGATGGTGTTCTTGAGCTCCGAGATCTCGCCCTTCACGTCCACCGTGATCTTCTTGGACAGGTCGCCCGCCTGCACGGCCTTGGTCACCTCGGCGATGTTGCGGACCTGCGAAGTCAGGTTCGACGCCATGAAGTTCACGGACTCGGTGAGGTCCTTCCAGGTGCCGGCCACGCCTTGCACGTCGGCCTGGCCGCCCAGCTTGCCTTCGGTGCCCACCTCGCGCGCCACCCGCGTCACTTCGGCAGCGAAGCTTCGCAGCTGGTCCACCATGGTGTTGACGGTGTTCTTCAGCTCGAGGATCTCGCCCTTCACGTCCACCGTGATCTTCTTGGACAGGTCGCCCGCGGCCACCGCCTTGGTCACGTCGGCGATGTTGCGCACCTGCGAGGTCAGGTTGCCGGCCATGAAGTTGACCGACTCGGTCAGGTCCTTCCAGGTGCCGGCCACGCCCTGCACGTCGGCCTGGCCGCCCAGCTTGCCCTCGGTGCCCACCTCGCGCGCCACCCGCGTCACTTCAGCGGCGAAGGACGACAGCTGGTCCACCATGGTGTTGATGGTGTTCTTCAGCTCGGAGATCTCGCCCTTCACGTCCACCGTGATCTTCTTGGACAGGTCGCCCGCGGCCACCGCGGTGGTCACGTCGGCGATGTTGCGCACCTGCGAGGTCAGGTTGCCGGCCATGCAGTTGACCGACTCGGTCAGGTCCTTCCAGGTGCCGGCGACGCCCTGCACGTCGGCCTGGCCGCCCAGCTTGCCCTCGGTGCCCACCTCGCGGGCCACCCGCGTCACTTCGGCAGCGAAGGACCGCAGCTGGTCCACCATGGTGTTGATGGTGTTCTTGAGCTCGAGGATCTCGCCCTTGACCTCCACCGTGATCTTCTTGGACAGGTCGCCCGCCTGCACGGCCTTGGTCACGTCGGCGATGTTGCGCACCTGCGAAGTCAGGTTGCCGGCCATCGAGTTGACCGAGTCCGTCAGGTCGCGCCAGGTGCCCGACACGCCGCCCACTTCCGCCTGGCCACCCAGGCGGCCTTCGGTGCCGACTTCGCGGGCCACGCGGGTCACCTCGGCGGCGAAGGAGGAGAGCTGGTCCACCATCGTGTTGATGGTGGCCTTGAGCTCCAGGATCTCGCCCTTCACGTCCACCGTGATCTTCTTGGACAGGTCGCCCGCCTGCACGGCCTTGGTCACGTC
>DASUZE010000037.1:0-22293 GCA_036377015.1 Piscinibacter sp.
GCGGTGGCCACGCGGTCCCGGGTTGCACCCGGGCTACTTCTTGGGCGCCGGGCCTGCGTGGGCTTCGAATGCTCTGTGGTTCAAATCCAGCGACTCAGTTCAAGCCATGCGCCGCAACAAGGCCCCCGACACCCCATGCCATCCCGCCGGACTGCCAGCCGGCGGCTCCGCCGTCAGCCCTTCGGTCGCCATCCGCAACACCGCCCGAGCACCCGCGGCCACGCTGTCGATGAGCGGCACCGCGAGCGCCGGCTCGAGGCACCTGCCCAGCCCCGCGAGCGCCGCGCCGCCCAGCACCACGGCATGTGCGTGTGAAGCGGCCTCGCGGCAGGCCGTTTCGAGCACCGCCAACGCCCGATCCGGATCCGCGGCCAGCGCCGCGCCCGACGGCTCGATCGCATGCACGCCGGCCAGCGCGCCGTTCATGCCCAACGTGCGCGCCATCCGCTCGAGCATCGGCTTCCACGCCAGGCCGCCCGTCACGATGGCGAAGCGGCCATGGCCGGCCGCTTCGCGCATTGCCGCTTCCGCCAGGCCGATCACCGGCCGGCGTGCCAGCTGGCGCAAGGCCCACACGCCGGGGTCGCCGAAGCAGGCCAGCAGCACCGCGTCGGGCTCGCCGTGGGCGTCGGCGTGCGCGGCGTAGGCCTCGAGCGCGGCGTGGCCGGCCACGGCGAAGCTCGCCTCGTCGGCGATGTAGCGTGCGCCGAAGCGGGCCGTGGTCGATTCCAGCCGCGCGGCGCCGCCCAGCGTCGATTGCACCTGCTCGTGCAGCAGTGCCGTCAGCTCGGACGAGGTGTTGGGATTGATCAGCAGCAGCCGCATGCCCCGGCCGCTCAGTGCGCCACGCCGCGCTTGCGCCGGCGCAGCCAGGACGCGCTGCCGAAGGCGATTGCCACCACCAGCAGCGACACGCCCGTGGTCAGCGTGCCCAGCGCGTAGATGGCGGGCGAGGTGACCGTCGTCGTGAGCCCTTGAAGCTCCAGCGGCAAGGTGTTGAGCTCGCCGATGGCCTGCGACGAGCGCGAGATCTCGTCCCAGCTCAGCGTGAAGCCGAACATGCCGATGCCCACCACCGACGGCGCGATCAGCGGCAGCACCACGTGCCGGAAGCTCTGCCATGGCGAGGCACCCTGGTCGCGCGCCGCCTCCTCGACCGACGCGTCGAAGCGGTTGAAGACGGCGAACATGATGAGCAGGCCGAAGGGCAGCGTCCAGGTCAGATGGGCGCCCAGGCCCGAGGTGTACAGCCCCAGCGAGGTGCCGAAGCGCTCGGCCAGGCCGCTCGCGCCCAGCGCGTCGAACAAGGCCTTCAGGCCGGCATCGATCAGCCGGAACTGCAGCGCGATGCCCAGCGACACGACGATGGACGGCATGATGAGGCTGGCCACGGTGACGTAGAACAGCAGGTGGCCGCCCCGCAGCGGCTTGCGAAAGGCCAGTCCGGCCGACAGCGACAGCAGCACCGTGAGCACCATGACCACCATGCCGAGCGAGAGCGATCGCGCCAGCGCCGCGCCGATGTCGACCACGCCCAGGCCCTTCCACAGCTCGCCGTACCAGTGGGTCGACAGGCCGCGCAGCGGGAAGGTCAGGCCGCCGTCCGGGCCCTGGAAGCTCAGCACGAAGATGGTGATGACCGGGCCGTACAGGAACAGCACGAACAGGCCGAACAGGAGGGCGAGCGGCAGGAAGCCGGGGCGGCGGGCGTCGCGTCGCATGGGCTCACAGCTCCTTGCGCAGGTCGACCAGGCGGTTCAGCGCCACGATGATCAGCAGCACCACGGCCAGCAGCACCACTGCGTTCGCGGCGGCGAGCGGGAACTGAAGGTACGAGGTCTGGACCTGGATCACCTTGCCCACCGAGGCGATCTGCTGGCCGCCCATCACGCCGACGGTGACGAAATCGCCCATCACCACGGTGAGCACGAAGATCGATCCGATGAGGATGCCGGTGCGCGACAGCGGCACGATCACGCTCCACAGCGTCTGCCAGGCGCTCGCGCCGGCATCGTCGGCCGCCTCGAGCAGCGAGCGGTCGATGCGCATCATCGAGTTGAAGATGGGCACCAGCATGAACATGGTGTTCAGGTGCACGAAGGTGAGCACCACCGAGAACTCGGAAAACAGCAGCCACTGCAGCGGCTCGCGCGTGAGCCCGAGGGCGATCAGCGACTGGTTCACCAGGCCGTTGCGGCCCAGCAGCGGCAGCCACGAGACCATGCGGATGACGTTGGAGGTCCAGAACGGGATGGTGCAGACGACGAACAGCAGCGTCTGCGCGGCCGTCGAGCGCACGTGGAAGGCGAGGAAGTAGGCGATGGCGAACCCCAGCACCAGCGTCGCGGCCCAGGTCATGAGCGAGAAGCGCAGCGTCGACCAGTAGGTCTTGAGGGTGACACAGGGGTCGGCCAGGTTGGCGCAGCCGGCGAACAGCGTCGCGTAGTTGTCGAAGGTGAACCCCGGCTCCAGCGCGTAGTCGCGCGTGGGCCACAGGCTCACCACGACGACCAGCAGCAGCGGCACGACGAAGAAGAACAGGAAGACGGCCGCGAAGGGCAGGGCCTGCAGCCACGAGGGCGGGCCGGACAAGCGCCCGGCGCGACGCGGGCTGGCGTGGGCGACGGACGGCGTCGCCGGTGCAAGCGCGGTGAAGGCCTCTGCACTCACGCGGCGTGATCCATCAAGCCGCTACGAATTCATTCCACTTCTGAACCAGGTACGTGTTCTCGTCCATCGCCGCGTTCCAGCAGGCAATCCCGCCCATGCGCTGCTCGTACGATCCGCCGTCGCGCACCTTGCCGGCCTTCTCCAGCAGCTGCCCGTTCGGCGCCTTGATGTCCTTCTCGGCGGGCTTGCCTTCCATCCAGTACGCCCACTCGTAGGCATCCATCTTCGCCTTGGCCGTTTCGAGCACCGCGCTGTAGTAGCCCTGGCGATTCAGGTAGGCGCCCGCCCAGCCGTCGAGGAACCAGTTGATGAACTCGTAGGCGCCGTCGAGCTTGCGCCCGGCCAGCGTGGCCGGCAGCCCGAAGCCGGCGGCCCAGGCGCGATAGCCTTCCTTGAGCGGCTGGTAGACGCAGGGGATGCCCTTGGAGCGCACCGCGGTCACCGCGGGCGACCACATCGACTGGATCACGACCTCGCCCGAGGCCATGAGGTTGACGCTCTCGTTGAAGTCCTTCCAGAGGCTGCGGAACTGGCCAGCCTTCTTCGCCTCGATCAGGGTCTTGATGGTGAGGTCGATCTCCTTGCGCGTCATGTTTCCCTTGTCGGGATACTTGTACAGCCCCAGGGCCTCGACCACCATGGCCGCGTCCATGATGCCGATGGACGGGATGTTGAGGATGGAAGCCTTGCCCTTGAACTCCGGGCTCAGCAGGTCCTTCCAGCTGTCGATCGGGCGCTTGACCAGGTCGGGCCGGATCCCCAGCGTGTCGGCGTTGTAGACGGTGGGGATGAGCGACATCCATTGCGTGGGCTGCTTGGCGAAGACCTTGGACTTCTCGCCCTCGAGGAAGATCACCTTCCTGGGCGCCGTGCCCTGGTCGCCCACCTTCTTGCCGCCGACCTCGCCGAGCGTGAACAGCGGCGTGATCTTGTCGGCGTTCTTCACCCGCTTCACGTCGATGCCCTTGAGGTTGCCGGTGGGCGCCACCTTCGGCAGCGAGAAGTACTCGGTGTCGACCAGGTCGAAGCTGTTGGGCGACGCGACGATGCGCTTGGTCACCTCGTCGGTGTTGACCGCGACGTACTGGATCTCGATGCCGGTGTCGGCCTTGAACTTCTCGGCGATCGCCTTGTCCTGGTTGACCGCGGTGCCGAGGTAGCGCAGCACGATCTTGTCCTGCGCATGCACCGCCGGGAACATGCCGGTGGCGAGGATGCCGGCGGTGCCCTTGAGCAGGGTGCGGCGCTGCGCGGCGGCGCGCGGGTCGGTGGCGGAATCGCTCATGGTGTTCTCCTGTGGGTGGGATGGGGATGGCACTGGATCAGGCGGCCAGGGGATGCACGTCGGCGCTGGCCCAGTAAGCGCAGGTGCGGTCGCCGGGGTGCCAGGGCATGGCGTCGAACTTCGCCTCGGGCAGGCTGACGCACAGCGCCGGCACGGCCTCGCTGGCCAGCGTGATCACCACGTGCGTGCCCTGGTACTCGACCGCGCGCACGGTGGCCGGGACCACGTTGGCCGCCGCCGCGAGCGGCTCGCGGCTGAGCGCGGTCTTGTCGGCACGCACCGCGATCAGGCCGCCGGCGGGAAGCGGGATGACGTTGTGGCCGCCGATGAAGCGCGCCACGAACTCGGTGCGGGGCGCGTTGAACACCTCGTGCGGCGCGCCCTGCTGCTCGATGCGTCCCTGGTTCATCACGACCACCAGGTCGGCGAGCGCCATCGCCTCTTCCTGCGAGTGGGTGACGTGCACGAAGCTCATCGACAGCTGCGTCTGCCATTCCTTCAGCTCGGCGCGCATGCGCACGCGCAGGAAGGGGTCGAGGGCCGACAGCGGCTCGTCGAGCAGCAGCAGGCGCGGCTCGTTGATGAGCGCACGCGCCAGCGCCACCCGCTGCTGCTGGCCGCCCGACAGCTCGGCGGGCTTGCGCAGTGCGAGCGGGCCCAGCGACACGCGATCGAGGAGCGCTTGCGCGCGGCGGTGCCGCTCGTCGCGCGCCACGCCGCGCATCTTGAGGCCGAAGGCGACGTTGTCGAGCGCGCTCAGGTGCGGGAAGAGGGCGTAGCTCTGGAACATCATCGCGGTGCCGCGCTGCGCGGGCGGCAGGTCGGTGATGTGGCGGTCGCCCAGCAGGATGTCGCCGTCGCTCACGCCTTCATGGCCGGCCACCATGCGCAAGGTGCTGGTCTTGCCGCAGCCCGACGGGCCCAGCAGGCAGCAGTAGCGGCCGGCGGCGACGCGCAGGTCGATGCGATCGACGGCGACGGTGTCGCCGTAGCGCTTGGTGACGTGGACGAGCTCGAGGTCGGCGTGGGTCATGGGCGGGTGCGTCGAGCAACACCCGTGCCAGGCCGCTCGCGACCTTGTCAACCCATGATGGGGAAAATTGTCGACAAAAGCTCAGTCGATTGTGACCATGTGGTGCGTGGCTGCACAGCGGTGAGGCGTCACACGATCGGCTGCCGCGGCCACAGCGTGGCCATCAGCACCGCCGCCGCGATGGCCGCCGCCAGCACGATCCACACCGCGGCGCTGCGGCGCCGGTCGGTGTTGCGGAACAGGCTTCGGTCGGTGGGCCAGTACGACGGTCTCTTGCGCATGGGGACCTCAGGGCAGCGTGTCGATGTGCTTCAGAACGAGGTGCCGCACGTGCTCGACCAGGTCGGCGCTGCGCAGCTCTCGGTCGACCAGGCCGCGCGCCAGCACGCACAGCAGGTGGCTGTCGCGGTACACGTGGGCCGACCAGATCTCCTTGCCGCCCGGTCGGACGGTGAAGAAGTAGGTGTATGCCTGTCCGCTGCTCGGATTCACGCGGATGCCCTTGATCGGATCGGTCATGACACTACTTCATTGCACGCGGCGGGACAGGCGCGCGGGCCACGCGAACGGGGCGTTCGTCGTGGCCCGCGACGAGGACGGGACCGGGCGCTGCGCCCGGCCTGACCTCAGGCAGCGCGCTTGCTGCGCGACTTGGTCACGGTGGCGGTCACGGCGTCGGCGTTGGCCTCGGCCACCTCGGCGGCCTGCTTGACCGCCTTCTGCAGGGTCTCGTAGGCGCCGTTGGCGGCGGCGACTGCCGACTTCACGAAGGCGACCGCGTTCTCGCTGCCGGCCGGCGCGTTGGCGATGGCCTGGTCGAAGGTGGCGGCGAAGGCGCTGCGTGCCTGCGCGCCGCTTTCTTCCGCGAGCTGGCCGATCTCGGACTGGGTGGCGGCGACGATGTCGGCCACCTTGCGGCCGTAGGCGAGCAGCTTCTCGACGTCGGGCTGTGCGGCGGCGCGCTGGAGCGCGACCAGGCCTTGCGCGTCCTTCACGGACACCAGGGCTTGCGCGACGTCGGCCGCTTCGGCCAGGGCGGCCTTGCCGGTCTGCAGGTTCAGCGCAGCCAGCTTCTCGACGCCTTCGAACGACTTGGCGGTCGCCACGAAGGCGGCTCCGACGAGGTTCTTCTGGGCGGCAACGATCTGTTCGACGGTCAGCATGGGGATTCGGTCCTTGGCGGGTGGCACAGCAGAATTGCTGCACTGCACCATATCTTCATTCTATGGGTGAGGGATGGCAGTTTCAAGGCGAATTGCTGCGTTGCAACAGTTTCTCCGCGAGACGTGCCGGGGTGGCATGACTGTATGTTCATACAGTATCATGCTCCACCCGATTCCGAAAGAGCCGCATGGAAGAAGTTCAGGCAAGCGAATGGGTGGCGCGGTGCTCCGCGCGGCTGCAGCAGCAATGGCGCACCGTCGATCCGGCCCAGCTCGACGAGGTGGCGTTCGAGCTCTGGAGCGATGCGCGCTGGCGCATGTTCGAGCCCGAGACCGCCGCCGTCGAATGGCTGCGACAGGGCGTTTTGTGCTGAGCGTCGCGACACGGTGAGCGCGCCTGCGTACACCGTCGGCGTGCGCGAGCTGTGCGAGTTCACCGCCAAGCACGGCGACCTCGACCTGCGCTTCACACCCGCGCCCACCGCGCTGGAGGGCATCGAAGGCCATGCCGTGGTGGCGCGGCGTCGCGGTCCGGGCTATCAGGCCGAGCTGGCGCTGGAAGAAGCCTTCGGCGCGCTGCGCGTTCGGGGCCGGGCCGACGGCTACGACCCCGACCGCCGCCTCCTCGAGGAGGTCAAGACGCATCGCGGCGACGTCGCCCGGATTCCCGACAACCACCGCCGGCTGCACCAGGCCCAGGCCCGCATCTACGCCTGGATGCTGTGCCGCCGGCACGCGCTGCCCGAGATCGACGTCGCGGTCGTCTACTTCGACATCGACAGCCAGAACGAGACGGCGGTGGTCGAGCGGTGCGGCGCCGAGGCGCTTCGTGCCTTCTTCGAGGCGCAGTGCGGCGCCTTCCTGCGCTGGGCCGAGCAGGAGCTCGCGCACCGTGCGCGGCGCGACGCGGCGCTGGTGGCGCTGCCGTTCCCGCACGCCGGCTTCCGCCCGGGGCAGCGCGTCCTGGCCGAGGCGGTGTACAACGCCGCGCGTTCCGGGCGCTGCCTGATGGCGCAGGCCCCGACCGGCATCGGCAAGACGCTGGGCACGCTGTTCCCGCTGCTCAAGGCCTGTCCGACCCAGTCGCTGGACAAGGTCTTCTACCTCGCCGCCAAGACCTCCGGCCGCCAGCTCGCGCTCGACGCCCTGGCCCGCGTCGCGCCGCATGAAGAGCGGCCGTCGCTGCGCATCGTCGAGCTGACGGCGCGCGACAAGGCCTGCGAGCATCCCGACAAGGCCTGCCATGGCGAGTCGTGCCCGCTGGCGCGCGGCTTCTACGACCGGCTGCCCGAGGCGCGGCGTGCGGCGGTCGAGCACGGCTTTCTCGACCGCGCCGCCTTGCGCCGCATCGCGCTGGCGCACGAGGTCTGCCCGTACTACCTCGGCCAGGCGCTGGCGCGCTGGAGCGACGTGGTGGTCGGCGACTACAACTACTTCTTCGACCTCGGCGCGTTCCTGCATCGCATGAGCGTGTCCAACGAATGGCGGGTGGGGGTGCTGGTGGACGAGGCGCACAACCTGGTCGAGCGCTCGCGCGCCATGTACAGCGCCGAGATCGACCTGCGTGCGCTCGAGGCGGTGCGCCGGGGTGCGCCGGTCATGTTGAAGCGACCGCTGAACCGGCTGCATCGCCACTGGAAGGCGTTCGCCAAGGCGCAGACGGCGCCGTATGCGGTGCACGCGGGGCCGCCCGCGGCCTTGTCCGATGCGCTGCGCCAACTGCTGTCGGCCATCGGCGATCACCTCGCAGAGAACCCGTTCGGCGTCGACGCCGCGCTGCTCGAGTTTCATTTCGCGGCGCTGCACTTCGCCCGCCTGCTGGAGCTGCTCGACCCGCACTCGCAGTTCGACCAGACCGTGCCCGCGGGCGGCAAGGGCTCGCGGCTGTGCGTGCGCAACGTCATCCCGGCACCATTCCTGAAGGACCGCTTCGCGGCGGCGCGCTGCACGGTCCTGTTCTCGGCCACGCTCGCGCCGACCGGCTTCTATGCCGACGTGCTGGGCCTGCCCGACGACAGTGCGGCCATCGACATCGACTCGCACTTCAGCGCCGAGCAGCTGCAGGTGCGCATCGTCGACGGCGTTTCCACGCGCTGGGCCGACCGCACCGCCTCGCTGCAGCCGATCGCCGACCTCATCGCGGCGCAGTACGGGCGCGCGCCCGGCAACTACTTCGCCTTCTTCAGCAGCTTCGACTACCTGGAGCAGGCCGCGGCCATGCTGCAGCAGCGCCATCCGCAGATCCCGACCTGGCAGCAGTCGCGCAGCATGAACGAAGCCGAGCGCGAAGCCTTCGTCGCGCGCTTCGCCGAAGGCGGGCAGGGCGTGGGCTTCGCGGTCCTGGGCGGGGCCTTCGCCGAGGGCATCGACCTGCCGGGCTCGCGGCTCATCGGCGCGTTCATCGCCACGCTGGGCCTGCCGCAGGTCAACCCGGTCAACGAGCAGATGCGCCGTCGCCTGCACGCGCGCTTCGGCGACGGGTATGCCTACACCTACCTCGTGCCGGGCTTGCGCAAGGTGGTGCAGGCGGCGGGCCGGATCATCCGGACCGAGTCGGACCGGGGCGCGCTCTTTCTCATCGACGACCGGTTCGGCTCGCGGCAGGCGCGCGCGCTGCTGCCGGCGTGGTGGCGCATCGAGCGTGGGAATTCGTAGCCCGGGTGCAACCCGGGAATCGCGACCGTCGAGGCGTCCCGGGTTGCACCCGGGCTACGGCGTCGGGTTTGCACTAACTGGCTACTAACTACCCTGTGACTAACATGTCACGATGTCCACCGCCACCCGCGCCCCCGCCCCCAGCCTGCGCGCGCAGGCCTACGAGAGCTTCCAGCAGCAGATCCTCAAGGCCAACATCCGACCCGGCCAGTTCGTCTCGCAGCGGGAGCTGGTGCAGCTGCTGGGCATGCCGCTGGGTGCCGTGCGCGAGCTGATCCCCCGGCTCGAGGCCGAGGGCCTGCTGCACACCGTTCCCCAGCGCGGGCTGCAGATCGCGCACGTCGACCTCAAGCTGATCAACAACGCCTTCCAGCTGCGCCTGGTGCTCGAGCGCGAGGCGGCCGTCCGCTTCGCCTCCAGCGTGTCCGACGCCGACCTTGCGGCCATCGAAGATGCCCACTTGCGCATCGTCCGCCGCGCCCGCAAGGGCCCGATCGACGACACGCTGCTGACCGACGCCACCACCGTCGACTGGGGCCTGCACGACCTGATGATCGACGCGCTGGGCAACGAGCTGATCTCGCAGACCTACCGCGTCAACAGCCTGCGGGTGCGCCTGATCCGGCTCGAGGGCTCGCTGCTCTCGCCCGAGGCGCTGCTGCCCGCGATGGAAGAGCACCTGTGGTTCATCGACGCCCTCAAGCGCCGCGACGCGCATGCCGTGGCCCAGCGGCTCGAACACCACATCGAGAGCGCGCATCGCCGCGTGCTCGGACTGCCGCGGCCGCCCCTGCCGTGGTCACCGAAGGAACCGACTTGACCTCCACCGCCTCCACCCCGGCCCTGCGCGGCATCTGGCCCGCGATGCTGACGCCGCTGCGCGCCGACCTGTCCATCGATCACGAGCGCTTCGCTGCCCATGCCCGTGCGCTGATCGGTGCGGGCTGTGCGGGCGTCACGCCGTTCGGCACCACCGGCGAGGGGCCGTCGTTCTCGCTGGACGAGCGCCGCCAGGCGGTCGATGCGCTGGTCGCCGGCGGCGTGCCGGCCGCGAAGATCCTGGTCTCGACGAGCTGCGCCGCGCTGCCCGAGACCCTGGCGCTCACCCGCCACGCGCTGGCGATCGGCGCCTGGGGCTGCCTGATGATGCCGCCCTTCTTCCTCAAGGGCGTGAGCGACCAAGGCGTGATCGACGCCTACCGCCAGGTCATCGACGGCGCGGCCGATCCGCGCCTGCGCATCCTGCTGTACCACATCCCGCAGGTGTCGGGCGTCGGGCTGTCGCACGAGGTCATCGCCACCTTGCAGCGCCTGTACCCGCAGGCCATCGTCGGCATCAAGGACAGCGGCTGCGACCGCGCCCACTCGGTCGCCCTGGCCGGGGCCTTCATGCCGCCGCTGGGCGTGCACGTCGGCAACGAGCCCGACCTGCCGGAGCTGGCGCGCCTGGGCAGCGCGGGTGCGGTGAGCGGCCTGGCCAACTTCCTGCCGCGACTGGTCGACCGCCTGGTGCGCCAGCCCGACGAGGCCGCCACCGCGCGCGACCTGGAGCGCGTGAAGACGCTGCTCGCGCTGCTCGGCGGCTATTCGCTCACGCCCGCGCTCAAGGGCATCATGGCCGTGCAGACCGGCGACGCGCACTGGCTGCGCGTGCGTGCGCCGCTGGTCGCGCTGGATGACGCGCGCTTTCGCAGCCTCGAACGCGAGATCCGCGCGTTCGGCATCGATCCCCGCACCGACTGACACAACGAAGAAGGAGACACGCATGACGACCTCGATGACTCGCCGCGGCCTCTTCGCCGCCGCCGCGATCGCGGCGAGCACCCTCCTCGCGCCGGCGGCGCAGGCCCAGAGCAAGACGCTGCTGCGCATCTCCACGCCGGCCGTGCCCGACGACTGGCACGGCAAGATGTGGAACGTCTTCAAGGAGACGCTCGACAAGAGCGCGCCGGGCGAGTTCGACACCCAGGTGAACCTCAACGCGACGCTGTTCAAGCAGGGCGCCGAGCCGGCGGCCATGGCGCGCGGCAACCTGGAGCTGTCGGCCATCTCGGCCTTCGACATCGCCAAGCTGGTGCCCGAGTTTTCCATCTTCACCGCCGGCTACATCATCCGCGACCCGCAGCACCAGCAGAAGGTGTTCAACGGCCCCGTCGGCGAGGAGATGTTCAAGCGCGTCTCCGACAAGATGGACGTGACCATCCTCTCGCCCATCTACCTCGGCACCCGCCAGGTCAACCTGCGCGAAGCGCGGCCGGTCAAGGTGCCGGCCGACCTGAAGGGCGTGAAGCTGCGCATGCCCGCCAGCAAGGAATGGCTGTTCCTCGGCGAGTCGCTGGGCGCCACCGCCACGCCGCTGGCCTTCGGCGAGGTCTACCTCGCGCTCAAGACCGGCACCATCGACGGCCAGGACAACCCGCTGCCCAGCGTGCGCGCCGCCAAGTTCTACGAGGTGACCAAGCAGGTGGTGATGACCAACCACCTGGTCGACGCCATCTTCATCGCCATCGCCAACAAGACCTGGAACGCGATGAGCGCGGCGCAGAAGCAGAAGCTCAAGGCGGCGGCCCAGGCGGCGGCGCAATACAACAACGAGAACCGCATCAAGGAGGAGGGCCAGCTGGTCGACTTCTTCAAGCAGCAGGGGCTCACGGTCACCACGCCCGACGTCGATGCCTTCCGCAAGCACGTGCAGCAGGCCTACATGAGCTCCGACTACGCCAAGGTGTGGCCGGCCGGCATGCTCGAGCGCATCAACGCCACGCACTGACCGCCATGCGCTGGCTTCGCAAAGGCGCCGACGCGGTCGGCGTCGCGCTCTTCTCCGTCCTGTTCCTGGTCTTCCTGGTCCAGATCGTCGCGCGCTTCTTTTTCGATCGGCCATTGCCCTGGACCGACGAGGCCGCGGTGATGCTGTACGTGTGGGTCATCCTGTGGGCGGCAGCGGTGGTCGTGCCCGAGCGCGAGCACGTGATGTTCGACCTGGTGTGGAGCGCCGCCGGCCCGCGCGCGCGGCGTGCCATGCGCCTGGCGGGCCACGCGATGATCGGCGGGCTGGCCGCCTGGGCCTTGCCTGCCACCTGGGACTATGTGCGCTTCATGGCGCGCGAAGGCACGCCGGTGCTGGGCGTGCCCTTCATGGTGGTGTTCCTGCCGTTCGCGCTGCTGCTGGTGTCGCTGGTGGTGCGCGGGGGGCTCGGAATCTGGCGCGCGTTTCGCGGCCTGGACCTCGAGGACGCGGGGATTCCGCGTGAGTAGGGTGGGCTTCAGCCCACGCGGCGGTGGGCTGAAGCCCACCCTACGAACACCAATGCGACATCAGGGAGGGACTTCATGAGCACCGCACTCTTCGCCCTCGGCGGCGTCCTCCTGGCCGGCATGCTCATGCGCATGCCCATCGGCTTCTCGATGATCGCCTCAGGCATCGCCTACCTGGCGGTCAAGCGCCAGGACCTGGGCCTGGCCGCCGAGCAGATCTGCAACGGCCTGTACAACAGCTACGTGCTGCTGGCGGTGCCGCTGTTCGTGCTGGCCGCCAACGTGATGAACGCCGGCACCGTCAGCGAGCGCCTGTTCGACTTCTGCCGCATCCTCGTCGGCCGCATGCGGGGCGGCCTGGCGCAGGTCGACATCCTGGTCAGCGTGGTGTTCTCGGGCATGAGCGGCAGCGCCATCGCCGATGCCGCCGGGCCGGGCCTCGTCACCATCCGCCAGATGCTCAAGAAGCCGGAGTATTCGCCCGGCTTCGCCGGCGCCGTGGTGGTGGCCAGCGCGACGCTCGGGCCCATCATCCCGCCGTCGATCCCGATGGTGATCTACGGCCTCGTTTCGGGCGCGTCGGTGGGTGCGCTGTTCCTGGGCGGCGTGATTCCCGGCGTGCTGATGGCGCTGCTGATGATGGCCGTGGTCCACTTCATCGCCGTGCGCCGCGACATGCCGCGCGAGGCCAAGGTGCCGCTGGCCGAATGGCCGTCCATCCTGTTCCGCGGTGCGCTGCCGCTGTCGATGCCCGTCGTGCTGCTGGGCGGCATCTACACGGGCGTGTTCACGCCCACCGAGGCGGCGGCGGTGGCCGCCTGTCATGCGCTGATCCTCGCGGTGATCGTCTATCGCGCGCTCGACTGGCGGGGCCTGTTCGGCGTGGTGCTCGAGTCGACCCGCGCCAGCGCCGTCATCACCATGGTGCTGGCCGGCTCCTTCATGCTGAACTACGCCTTCACCGCCGAGGGCGTGCCGCAGGCGATGGCGCAGTGGGTCGATGCGCTGCACCTGTCGCGCCTGCAGTTCCTGCTGCTGGTGAACTTCATGTTCCTGGTGCTGGGCTGCTTCCTCGACGTGTCGGTGCTGCTGCTGGTGTTCGTGCCCATGCTGCTGCCGTCGGTCAAGGCGCTGGGGATCGACCTGGTGCACTTCGGGGTGCTGGTGGTGCTCAACATGATGATCGGCCTGATCCACCCGCCCTTCGGCATGCTGCTGTTCGTGACCAAGGCGCTGACGGGCATTCCCATCGGCGACATGATGAAAGAGGGGTGGCTGTTCATCGTGATGCTGCTCATCCTGCTGCTCGCGATGACGCTGTATCCGCCCCTCGTGCTGTGGCTGCCGCAGACGATGGGATATGCCGGTGGGTGAGGAGACCCAGGCCCTTCGTAGCCCGGGTGCAACCCGGGATCCCTCAGTCCGTCGCCAGCACGCCCTTGCTCAGCAGGATGTTCCCGTACTTGCGCAGCTCCCCGCTCTGCAGGATCACGAACGCGCTGCGCGCCCGCTCGTAGAACGCGAACCGCTCCAGCGACGCCGGCGCCTCCTCGCCCACGGCCCTCAACGCATCGGCGAATTCGCTCACCGCCGCCGGCACCGCCGTCGCATCGCCCACCACCTGCATGGTCCAGCTGCATTCCGGCTGGAAGTCGTCCAGCGGCAGCACGGCCAGGACCGCGCGCAGCAGCTCGGGCGCGCTCACGCCCGGCAGGGCGACGAGGCGCGCGCCGCCTTGCGCCGCGACACTCGCCGCGGGAAAGTTCGCATCGACCACCGCGACCAGGTCGCCATGGCCCATGCTCGCCAGTGCGTGCAAGGCATCGGGAGAGAGCAGGGGAGGAATGTTCTTGAGCATGCCGCGATGTTAGTTCTAGGATCGCCTTCGCCGTGACCTCATCTCTCTTTCCACCGACACACCCGTGCGGCCTGCGCCTGGGCCTGGGCGGTGCGCCCCTGGGCAACCTGTTCAGCGCCGTCAGCGAGGCCGAGGCCACGGCCGTCATCGACGCGGCGTGGTCCCAGGGCTGTCGCTGCTTCGACACCGCGCCGCACTACGGCAACGGCCTGTCGGAGCACCGCCTGGGCGCCGCCTTGCGCCGGCATGCGCGCGACGAGTTCGTGCTCTCCAGCAAGGTCGGCCGCCTGCTGCAGCCGCAGGCCGACGCCCCGCGCGAGCAGCACGGCTACGTCGACGTGCTGCCCTTCGTGCAGCGCTGGGACTACAGCCGCGCCGGCACCCGCCGCAGCATCGAGGACAGCCTGCAGCGCACGGGCATGGCCCGCATCGACGTGGCCTATGTGCACGACATCGACGTCGCCACCCACGGCGAGCGCGCGCCACAGGTGTTGCGCCAGGTGCTGGGCGAGACGCTGCCCGAGTTGCGCGCCTTGCAGCGCGAAGGCCTGGTCGGTGCGATCGGGCTGGGCGTGAACGACTGGCGGGTCGTGATGCAGGTGCTGGCCGAGGCCGATCTCGATGCGCTCATGCTCGCCGGCCGCTACAGCCTGCTCGACCAGGCTGCGCTGGCCGAGCTGCTGCCCGAGTGCACGCGCCGCGGCGTGCGCATCGCGCTGGGCGGGGTGTTCAATTCCGGCATTCTTGCGACGGGCGTTCGCGGGGGCGCGGCGCCCCGCTTCAACTACGCGCCTGCCGAGCAGGACTGGATCAAGCGCACCGCCGCCATCGAAGCGGTGTGCGACGAGTTCGACGTGCCGCTGCGCGCCGCCGCACTGCAATTTCCGCTGGCGCACGAGGCGGTCGAGATCGTCATGGTCGGTGCCCGCAGCGTGGCCGAGTGGACAGACTGCGCGGCCATGATGGCGCGGCCCCTCGCGCCTGCCTTCTGGGCCGCCTTGCGTGAACGCGGCCTGCTGCCGTCGCAGGCGCCGATGCCCGCCTGATCTCACCTAGCGGAGTCACGCCATGACCCTCAGCACCGCTCAAACCGCCGCCACCTGCCTGCCGCACGACGCCGATCGCGCGCTGCTGGTGGGCCGCCTCTGGATGCCGAAGCTCGGCCCCACGCCGGTGGTCGTGCACGCCGGCGGGCTGCACGACCTGTCGGCGCTGGCGCCCACGGCGAGCGAACTGTTCGCACTCGACGGCCCGGCCGCGGCGGTGCGCGCCCACCTGCGGTCGGCGCCGCGCATCGCCGACCTCGACGCGGTCCTCGCCAACGGCGACGAAGCGGCCCGCGACGATGCCCGCCCCTGGCTGCTGGCGCCGTGCGACCTGCAGGTCATCAAGGCCAGCGGCGTCACCTTCGTGGCCAGCCTGCTCGAGCGGGTGATCGAGGAGCAGGCGCGCGGCGACGCTGCCAAGGCGCTCGGCATCCGCCAGGCGCTGTCGGGCGTGCTGGGTGACAACCTCGCCGGCATCGTGCCGGGGTCGCCGCAGGCCGCGCAGGTGAAGGAGCTGCTGATCCGCCAGGGCGCGTGGTCGCAGTACCTGGAAGTGGGCATCGGCCCCGACGCCGAGATCTTCACCAAGTCGCCGGTGCTCTCGGCCGTGGGCCATGGCGCCGAGGTCGGCATCCATCCGGCATCGGCCTGGAACAACCCGGAGCCTGAAGTGGTGCTGGCGGTGGACGCGCGCGGCCGCACGGTCGGCGCCACGCTG
Source organism: Piscinibacter sp. (assembly GCA_036377015.1). GTDB lineage: Bacteria > Pseudomonadota > Gammaproteobacteria > Burkholderiales > Burkholderiaceae_C > Albitalea. The sequence goes on from DASUZE010000037.1 coordinate 15,687, forward strand.
GGCAACGACGTCAACCTGCGCGACTTCGAAGGCCGCAGCGCGCTGCTGCTGGGCAAGGCCAAGGACAACAACGCCTCCTGCGCGATCGGTCCCTTCGTGCGGCTGTTCGACGATGGCTTCGGCATCGCCGACGTGCGCCGCTGCGAGCTGGCTCTGGAGGTGCAGGGGCCGGAGGGCTTCAGGATGGAAGGCTTCAGCTCGCTGGCGAAGATCAGCCGCGACCCGCTGGACATCGTGGCGCAGGCCATCGGGCCGAACCACGCTTATCCGGACGGGCTGATGCTGTTCCTGGGCACCATGTTCGCGCCGACGCAGGACCGGCATGGGCCAGGGCAGGGGTTCACGCACGTGGTGGGGGATGTGGTGCGGATCTCGACGCCGGCCTTGGGAACGCTCGTGAATCGCGTGGTCACGTCGGACAAGGCGCGGCGGTGGGAGTTCGGGATCGTGGCGTTGATGCGCAACCTGGCGCAGCGCGGGTTGTTGGGGTGATCCCGGGTTGCACCCGGGCTACAACGAGCGGACTCCCGGGTGAAACCCGGGACGCGACCGTGATCAGCCCCACACCTCACTAGCGGTCTCCACGATCAACCCCAGCTTCCTCCACTGCGCATCCATCGCGATCCTGTTCCCATGCACCGTGCTCGAGAACCCGCACTGCGGGCTCAGGCACAACTGCTCCAGCGGCGCATGCCGCGACGCCTCGTCGATGCGCCGCTTGAGATCGTCCTTTTTCTCCATCGCATCGAACTTCGTCGTCACCAGCCCCAGCACCACCGTCTTGCCCTTCGGCAGGAAGCGCAGCGGCCGGAAGTCGCCCGACCGGTCGTCGTCGTACTCCATGAAATACGCATCGAGGTGCATCTCGGCCAGCAAGGCCTCGGCCACCGGCTCGTAGTTGCCTTGCGCCGCGAAGGTGCTCTTGAAGTTGCCGCGGCACAAGTGCATCGCCAGCGTCATGCCCTCGGGCTTGTGTGCCACCACCTTGTTGATGAAGCGTGCATACCGGTGCGGCAGCTCGTTCGGGTCGTCGCCGCGCTGGCGCGCCGCCTCGCGCATCTTCTCGTCGCACAGGTAGGCCATGTTGGTGTCGTCCAGCTGCACGTAGCGGCAGCCGGCGTCGTGCAGCGAGCGCAACTCGTCGCCGTAGGCCTGCGCGACCTCGTCGTAGAAGGTGGGCTCCAGCTCCGGATAGGCCTCGCGGCTGATGCCCGCGCGGCCGCCGCGAAAGTGCAGCATGGTCGGCGAGGGGATGGTGACCTTGGGCGTGCAGCCCGCCGCGACCTGGCGCTTCAGGTACTCGAAGTCGGCGCGCTGGATGTCCTTCACGTGGCGCACGCGGTCGACCACGCGCATCACCGGCGGGGCGAGCTCCTCGCTGCCGTCGGGCTTGCGGATGGTCACCGGCTCCTCGGTCTGCACGCCGCCCAGCTGCTGCAGGAAGTCGATGTGGAAGTAGGTGCGGCGGAACTCGCCGTCGGTGATGCTCTGCAGCCCCACGTCCTGCTGCCGTCGCACGATCTCGGCGATCGCGCGGTCCTCGATCTCGCGCAATCTGTCGCGCGGGATCTCGCCCTTGGCGGCCTGCTGGCGCGCTTCGAGCAGGTAGGACGGACGCAGAAAGCTGCCGACGTGGTCGGCACGAAACGGCGGGGTGGTGCGAGCGCTCATGAGGGCCTCCTTTGTCGCCAGGAATGATAGGACTGCGTACAGGCCGGCGGAGCAGTCCCGTGGGTTATCCACGATGAGCAGTCGCGAGCCGACGCCTACGATGCTGTTCTGCATACAGCGCGTATCGACAATGTCGTCCGCCGTGGTCGGCGCCACCGACAAGACCCTGCACAAGATTCCGGGCGCGAGCCTGATCCGTCGCCGCGCCGGGCGCTGATCACGAAGACAGGAGACCACCGCATGCAACGAAGAACCTGGATCGCCCTCGCCCTGGCCGTCGCGCTGCCGCTGCCCGCCCTCGCGCAGGACGCGGTGAAGATCGGCCTCATCCTGCCGATGACGGGCCCCTTCGCCTCCACCGGCCGGCAGATCGATGCGGCGGTCAAGCTGTACCTCGCGCAGAACGGCAGCAGCGTCGCGGGCAAGAAGGTCGAGATCATCCTCAAGGACGACGCCAGCGTGGCCGACACCACGCGCCGCATCGCGCAGGAGCTGGTGGTCAACGACAAGGTCACGGTGCTGGCCGGCTTCGGCCTCACGCCGCTGGCGCTGGCCACCGCGCCCATCGCCACCCAGAGCAAGACGCCGATGGTGGTGATGGCCGCGGCCACGTCCAGCATCACCGAGGCCTCGCCCTACATCGTGCGCACCAGCTTCACCCTGCCGCAGGTCACGCTGGGCATCGCCGAGTGGGCGTCAAAGAACGGGCTGAAGAAGGTGGCGACCCTGGTCACCGACTACGGCCCGGGCATCGACGCCGAGAAGACCTTCAAGGAGCGCTTCACGCTCAACGGCGGCGAGGTCGTGACCGATGTGCGCGTGCCCCTGCGCAACCCCGACTTCGCGCCTTTCCTGCAGCGGGTGCGCGACTCCGGCGCGCAGGCGTTGTTCACCTTCGTGCCGTCGGGCGTGGGCTCGGCGCTGATGAAGCAGTTTGCCGAGCGGGGCCTCGACAAGGCCGGCATCCGCCTCATCGCCACCGGCGACGTGACCGACGACGACATCCTCAACGACATGGGCGAGGTGGCGGTGGGCGTGGTCACCTCGCACCACTATTCGGCGGCGCACAAGAGCCCGGCCAACCAGAAGTTCGTCGAGGCCTTCGGCAAGGCCAACAAGGGCATGCGCCCCAACTTCATGGCGGTCGGCGGCTACGACGGCATGCGGGTGATCCTGGAAGGCCTGAAGGCGACCAAGGGCGCGGGCGGCGACGCGCTGCTCGCGGCCATGAAGGGCCAGGTCTTCGAGAGCCCGCGCGGACCGGTGCTGATCGACGCGCAGACACGCGACATCGTGCAGGACGTGTACATCCGCAAGGTCGAGCGGGTGAACGGGCAGCTCTACAACGTCGAGATCGAGACGCAGAAATCGGTGAAGGACCCGGCAAAGAGCAAGTGACGTGCTGACGCTGCTCTTCGACGGCATCGCCTACGGCATGCTGCTGTTCGTGCTGGCCGTCGGGCTGGCGGTCACGCTGGGGCTGATGAACTTCATCAACCTCGCGCACGGTGCCTTCGCCATGGCGGGCGGCTACGTCACCGTGCTGCTGATGGATCGCGCCGGCGTGCCCTTCCTCGCGACGCTGCCCCTGGCCTTCGTGCTCACCGCCGCGGCCGGCGCGCTGCTGGAGCGAACGCTGTACCGGCCCATGGTCGCCAAGCCGCACCTCGACCAGGTGCTGTTCTCCATCGGGCTGGTGTTCATGGCGAGCGCCGCGGTCGACTTCTTCATCGGCTCGCAGCAGCAGATCGTCAAGCTGCCGGCCTTCCTCGGCGGGCGCTTCGAGCTGGGCGGCGTGGGCATCGGCAAGTACCGGCTGTTCATCGTGGTGCTGTGCGCGCTGCTGGCGGTGGCGCTGCAGCTGGTCCTCGTGCGAACGCGCTTCGGCAGCCGGCTGCGCGCGGCGGTGGACGATCCGCGCGTCGCTTCGGGGCTGGGCATCGACGTGAACCGGGTGTTCCTGCTCACCTTCGCGGCCGGCTCCGGACTGGCCGGCCTGGGCGGCGCGCTGGGCGCCGAGGTGCTGGGGCTGGACCCGAGCTTTCCGCTCAAGTTCATGGTCTATTTCCTGATCGTGGTGGCGGTGGGCGGCACCAGCAGCATCACCGGCCCGCTGCTGGCCGCGCTGCTGCTGGGCATCGCCGACGTGTTCGGCAAGTACCACGCGCCCAAGCTCGGGGCCTTCATCGTCACCACGCTGATGATCGTCATCCTGCTGTGGCGGCCGCAGGGGCTGTTCGCGCGGCGGGGCGCGGGATGAGGGTTGCACGCTCGCTCGCCGCACCGTCGCGCTGGCGCGCTTGGGAGATCGCGCTCTTCGCGGCCCTGCCGCTGTCGTGGTTCGTGCTGCCCGGCCAGGCGCTGCTCGCCGGCGAGATTGCGCAGCTCGCACTGTTCGCGATCTCGCTGGACCTGGTGCTGGGCTACGCGGGCATCGTGTCGCTCGGGCACGCCGCGTTCTTCGGCACGGGGGCGTACGCGGCGGCGCTGTTCGCCAAGCACGCGATGCCCGATCCGCTGGTGGGACTGGCCGTGGCCAGCGCGATGTCGGCGCTGCTGGGGCTGCTCACCAGCGCGCTCATCCTGCGTGGCACCGACCTGACCCGGCTGATGGTGACGCTCGGCGTCGCGTCGGTGCTGTACGAGCTGGCCAACAAGCTCGATGCCTGGACCGGCGGCGCCGACGGGCTGCAGGGCGTGTCGATCGGGCCGCTGCTCGGACGCTTCGACTGGGACCTGCAGGGCCGCACCGCCTTTGCCTACACCCTGGCCGTGCTGCTGCTCGCGCTGCTCGTGTGCCGGCGCATCGTGCACTCGCCCTTCGGCATGTCGCTGCAGGCGCTGCGCGACAACCGGCTGCGCGCGTCGGCGATCGGGCTGTCGGTGAACGCCCGGCTGGTCGCGGTGTACACGCTGGCGGCGGGCATCGCCGGCGCGGCCGGGGCGCTGCTGGCGCAGACGACCGGCTTCGCATCGCTCGACGTGCTCGACTTCCATCGCAGCGCCGACGTGCTGCTGGTGCTGGTGATCGGCGGCACGGGGTACCTGTACGGCGGGCTGTTCGGGGCGATCGCGTTCAAGCTGATGCACGACCTGATCGCGGCGTGGACGCCGCAGTACTGGACGTTCTGGATCGGCTTGTTCCTGGTGGTGCTGGTGATGGTGGGACGACCCCGGGTTGCACCCGGGCTACAAGGCCATGATTCGTAGCCCGGGTGCAACCCGGGGTCCCGCCCTCGAAACGCGCACCCTGGTCAAGCGCTTCGGCGGACTGGTCGCCACCGACCAGGTCTCGCTCACCATCGAGCGCGGCGCCCGCCATGCGCTCATCGGCCCCAACGGCGCCGGCAAGACCACCCTCATCAACCTGCTGACGGGCGTGCTGGAGCCGAGCGCCGGCCACATCGTGCTCGACGGCGAGGACGTGACGCGCATGCCCGCCCACCGCCGCGTTCGCCGCGGCCTGGTCCGCACCTTCCAGATCAACCAGCTCTTCGGCGCGCTCACGCCGCTGCAGTCGCTCGCCCTCACGGTCGCGCAGCGCCTGGACCATGGCGGGCGCTGGTGGCAACCCCTGGGCCGCGATCCGCGCGTCGCCGAGGCCTGCGAGCGCCTGCTGGAAGAGTTCCACCTCGCCGACGTGATGGACCAGCGCACCTCGGTGCTGCCCTACGGAAAGCGCCGCCTGCTCGAGATCGCGCTGGCGATCGCCGGCGCGCCGCGCGTGCTGCTGCTGGACGAGCCGGCCGCGGGCGTTCCCGCGGGTGAGCGGCAGGAGATCTTCGACAGCCTGGCGCGCTTGCCGGCGGAGGTGTCGGTCCTGCTCATCGAGCACGACATGGACCTGGTCTTCAACTTCGCGAAGCAGGTGACGGTGCTCGTCGACGGCGCGGTGTTCGCCGAGGGCGATGCGGCCTCCATCGCGTCGGACCCGCGGGTCAAGGCGGTCTACCTGGGGCAGGGCCATGCCTGAGCTGCTGTGGGTCGACGGCCTGAAGGCGGGCTATGGCGAAGCGGTGGTGCTCGACGGCGTGTCGTTCACCTTGCCGGCGGGCGAATCGATGGCACTGCTCGGGCGCAACGGGACCGGCAAGACGACGCTGATCAACACGCTGGTGGGCGTGACGCGGCGCCATGCCGGTCGCATCGCACTGGCCGGGCGCGACATCACGGGGCTCGCGCCGTTCCGGCGCGCCGGGGCGGGCATCGGCTGGGTGCCGCAGGAGCGCAACATCTTCAAGTCGCTCACGGTGGAGGAGAACCTGAGCGCGGTGGCGCGTCCCGGCCCGTGGGACCTGAAGCGCGTCTTCGAGATGTTTCCGCGCCTGGCCCAGCGGCGCGGGCACATGGGCACGCAGCTGTCGGGCGGCGAGCAGCAGATGCTCGCGGTGGCGCGCGCGCTGGTGCTGAACCCGCGCCTGCTGCTGCTCGACGAACCGCTGGAGGGACTGGCGCCCATCATCGTGGAAGAGCTGCTGCGCTCGATCGAGCGGGTGGTGCGGGAAGAGGGGCTGTCGGCCATCATCGTCGAGCAGAACCCGGCGCTGATCCTGGGCATGACCCGGCAGGTGGTGGTGCTCGACCGGGGCCGCGTGGTCCACGCGGGCGCCAGCGATGCGCTGGCGGGGGATGCGGCGACCTTGGAGCGGCTGCTGGCGGTGGGGCGCTAGTTAGGAATCTGCGCGGCGCCTCATTGCTTGTCTTCCATCGTCGAAATGCCTCGAAGCAGTCATTCACCACAGAGAACGCTGAGAACGCAGAGCAAGACGAATTGAATCTGTTCTCAGCGTTCTCAGCGTTCTTGTATGTTCTGTTTCGCGGTTTCTATCCTAGTCGTAGGGGGCGGTGGGCAAGTGGGCAGAGGCCCGCGCGGTGGGCAACGCGCAGCGTTGTCCATGGCAAGCGGGCCGGTTCGAGCGCAGCTCGAACTGTCCAC
>DASUZE010000038.1:0-62573 GCA_036377015.1 Piscinibacter sp.
CGGGGCACAGGGGCGTGTCGGACGTGAGGCCGTGTGCCTTCGGCACACAACGAGCGGCCGGCGCGCCCCTGGGCCCCCTCAGGCACCGGCCCTCCGGGTGACCCAGCAAAGCGGCACCCGCCGCGTTGCAAATGCTCGCCGTAGGCACCGCTACGGCTGCGCTTTGCGCCTTGCGGGCGCCGCTTTGCTGGGTCACGCGAGGCCTCCCATAGCGCTAACAGGCCCTAGACGCCGGCCTTGGCCAGCACGACCACCGACACGCCGCGCGCGGGCGCGAGCGGGTCAGCATTCTGGTACGAATGGGGCAGGTTGCCGGGAAAGGCGAGCACGTCGCCCGCCCCGAGCTCGTAGCGCTCGCCCGCCACCATCAGGGTCACCCGCCCGTCCAGGCAGGTGAAGAACTCGCGCGTGCCGGGCAGGTGCGGCGTGCCGCCCATCACCGCGGCCGGCTCGAAGTCCATCACTTCCATCATCTCGTCGGGCACCGGCTCGGGCACGAGCGCGCGGATGTTCACGCCGCGGCCCTTGGTGCGCGAGGCGACCTCGTCGGCCGGCCAGCGTCGCACCATGGCGCGCGGCGAGGCGAGCAGCTCGTCGATCGGCACGCCGAGCGCGCCGGCCACCTTGACCAGCACGGCCAGCGAGGGATTTCCGTCGCCCGATTCGAGGTTGGCGATGGTCGAGCGCGGCACCGCCGCAGCCTTGGCCAGGCCGTCCTGGGTGAGTGCGCGGGTATGGCGCAGGCTGACCAGGTTGCGTGCGAGGTGGCTGGCGGACTGGTCGGTCGGCATGGGAGCGGCATTGTGCGCCGACCAGCGGACCGACGCTTCGCCAATCTGTTGGACAGCGGCCTCGGCAAGCGCGGGCTGCGCGCCTATCGTCGCTCCCATGAACCCGACGGAGACCGATGCCATGTTCCGCATCACCCACATCGACCACCTCGTTCTGCGCGTGGTCGACCTCGAGCGCCAGCTGGCCTTCTACCGCGACGTGCTCGGCTGCGCGCTGGAGCGGCGCAACGACAGGCTCGGCCTGATCCAGCTGCGAGCGGGCGCCTCGCTCATCGACCTGGTGCCGGTGACCGGCGAGCTGGGCCGCGCCGGCGGCGCCGCGCCCGGGCGCGAGGGGCGCAACGTCGATCACTTCTGCCTGCGCATCGAGCCTTTCGACGAGCCGGCGCTGCGTGCCTTGTTCGCGCGTCACGGCGTCGAGGCCGGCGCCACCGGCACGCGCAACGGCGCCGACGGCGAGGGCCCGTCCATCTACCTGCAAGACCCCGAGGGCAACACGGTGGAGCTCAAGGGCCCGCCGCATGCCGCCTGACATTCTTCTGCTGGAGCTCCCATGAACAACATCCACGACAACCCCTTCCACGGCTTGCGTGTCGCCGTCACCGGCGGCACCTCGGGCCTGGGCCTGGCGCTGGTGTCGGCGCTGCGTGAACGCGGCGCCGAGGTGGCTTTCATCGCCCGCGACGCCGCGCATGTCGCCGAGGTCGCGCGCCGCCTGCCCGGCACGCACGGCATCGCCGGCGACGTGTCGCGCAAGACCGAGACCCATGCGCTCGCGATCCAGGTCGGCAACGCGCTGGGCGGCCTGGACCTGCTGATCAACAACGCGTCCAGCCTCGGCCCGGTGCCGCTGGCGCTGCTCGCCGACACCGACTGCGAGGACCTGGAGACGGCGCTCGCGACCAACCTCGTCGGACCCTTTCGCCTCACCAAGGCCTTGCTCGGCGCGTTGGGTGCGTCGGCGCGCGAGGGCCGGCGGCCCCTGGTCGTCAACATCACGAGCGACGCGGCCGTCACGGCCTACGCCGGCTGGGGCGCCTACGGCGCGAGCAAGGCCGCGCTGGCGCACCTGAGCCGCATCTGGGACGAGGAGCTGCGCGAGCACGGCGTGCGGGTGTGGGCGGTCGATCCGGGCGACATGGACACGCCGCTGCATGCGCTCGCCGTGCCCGACGCCGATCCCGCGACGCTCAAGCGGCCCGCCACGGCCGCCGCCGAGATCGTCGACGCCGTCGCCCGTCACCTGGACCGGGTGGAGGCGCTCGGATGAAGGCCGCGCCCTTGCCGATCCAGCGTCCGGACGACGCGAAGCTGCTGGTCATCGATGCGCAGGGCCGGCTGCATCACGCCCGGCGCGCGTCGCTTGCGCAGCAGTGGCTGCGTGCGGGCGACCTGCTGATCGCCAACGATGCGGCCACCCTGCCCGCCAGCCTGACCGGCCTGCACCTGAAGAGCGGCCTTCCGATCGAAGTGCGGCTCGCCGGCCGCCGCTCGCTCGCGGTCGACGACGTGCGCGAGTTCACCGCCATCGTGTTCGGTGCCGGCGACCACCGCACCCGCACCGAGGACCGCGCGGCGCCGCCGGCGCTGGCCGCGGGCGACACGCTGGCGCTGGGTCCGTTGCGCGCGACGGTGCTGCGCACGCTGGACCATCCGCGACTCATCGCGCTGGCCTTCGCCGGCGAGCCGGACGCGATCTGGGCCGGCATCGCCCGCCATGGCCGGCCCATCCAGTACGCCCATGTGCAGGAGCCTCTCGCGTTGTGGGACGTGTGGACGCAGGTGGCCGCGTTGCCGGTGGCCTTCGAGCCGCCGTCCGCCGGCTTCGTGCTCGACTGGCGGCTGCTGGGCGCCTTGAAGGCGCAAGGCGTGGACTTCGCGACCCTGACCCATGCGGCCGGCATCTCCTCGACCGGCGACCCGGCGCTCGATGCTCGCCTGCCGTTCGACGAGCCCTACCACCTGAGCGCCGCCACGGTCGCCGCGATCGCGGCCACGCGGGCCCGCGGCGGGCGTGTCGTCGCGCTGGGCACCACCGTCACGCGGGCGCTGGAGCATGCGGCCTCGCGGGGCGCGCCGCGCGCGGGCGTCGGCGTGGCCGACCAGCGCATCGGCGCGCACACCTGCCTGCGGATCGTGGACGCGCTGATCAGCGGCACCCACGAGCCGGGGTCCAGCCACCGCGAGCTGCTGCGCGCCTTCGCGAGCGACGCGGTGCTCGAAAATGCCGACCGTGCGCTCGAGCGCGCCGGCTACCTCACCCACGAGTTCGGCGACTCGGTCCTGGTCGAGCGCTCGAACGAGATCGATTGCCGCGATCGCGTGCCCGACACGCTGGTCGTGGCCGCATGAAAGGAGAAACGACGATGGCACCGCAGATCGAACGCATCGACCACATCCATCTCTACGTCGCCGACCGCGGTGCCGCGCAACGCTGGTACGACGAGGTCCTGGGATTTCGCGTCGTGCCCGAGCTGGCGCACTGGGCCGAGGGCGGCGGGCCGCTGACGCTGGCCGATGCGTCGGGGGGCGTGCACCTGGCGCTGTTCGAAAGGCCGCCGAAGGCGAATCGGGCGACGATCGCATTCGGGGTGGCGAACGCGCAGTTCGCGGCATGGCAGGCGCATCTGCGCGAACACGGCATGGCCGCTGAGAAGGAAGACCACGGCGTGGCGTGGTCGCTGTACTTCAGCGATCCGGACGGCAATCCGTACGAGATCACGACCTACTTGTAGCCCGGGTGCAACCCGGGTCGGCTGTTTGAATCACGACCCCGGGTTGCTACCCGGTCTCGAACGCCAGCCTGGGCGGTGCTTCGCGCAACACGCAGCGTTGTCGACGATCGCGTTCCGACAGCGTGGGCTGCACCCGCGGCGGTACCGCTCGCCTCACGCCGAACACCTCGGCCAGGTTCGCCTGCGGCGCGTGCACCGGTCGCAGCAGCGACGCCGGCCCGGTCAGCAGCGGCGTGACCCCCGGCCCATGCCCGCTCACCGTGCTGTCGCCATGCACGATCACCCCCAGCGTGACCCGACCCGCGCGGTACAACGGCCCATGCCGCGTGTCGGCATCGGTGATCGCGACCAGGTCGCCGAAGCGCAGGCTTCCCAGGCGGTAGCGCTCGCGCGTCGCGCGATCGGCGAGCTGGATGTCGTAGTCACCGCGCCAGGCGGTGTTCTTGCCCAGCCCCGAGCCCATGACGCGCGACGGAACGAGATGCGTCACCGGCGCCTCGATGCGCCCGTCGCGCTCGCGCAGGCCCCAGCGCGCCAGCAGGCGAGGCGAGCAGTTGAGCACTTCGACGCGCGGGTGCCGGGTCAGGCGCAGCCCGAGCCCGTGCGCCATGATCTGCACCCGGTCGCCGATCTGAAGGCGCAGCAGCACCGGCGTCGGAAAGTCGACGATGACGTGGTTGACGCCGCCGTGCTTGCCCGTCACCAGCCCGACCTGCCCGCGGCAGTCGCCGCTGATCACCCGCGCCACGTTGCCCACGCAGGCATAGGTGATGAGCGCGTTGTTGGGCCCGTCGCGCGGGCCGATCACCTCGCGGTTGTTGTTGTGCAGCGCGACGCCGGGCTCGATGTGATCGCCGGCCAGTCCCACGCACAGGTCGCCGATGCGCCGGTTGAGCACGATGCCGCCGGTGCCCGGCAGCACCCGCGGCACGCCGTCGTAGCCGATGCGATAGGGCGCCGCGTGCCCCACGGGATGCGCGATCTGGCCCTGCACCGTGACCGCGACGAGCTCGTCGCTGTTCACCGCCGGACCCGAGCGCGCGGGGCTCGGCACGGGCACGACGCGGCGTGGGGGCGCAAGGGCCATCGGTCGCCTCCCGCTCAGACCCGGTACCACCAGGCCTGGGCGCCGGCCCACGGATCGGTGTCCCGCAGCGCATCGTCATCGCCGGACGCCGGCAGGTCCAGGTCGGCGACATGCGGGTCCAGCGCGACATGCAGCACCGCCAGGCGCGGCAGCGATTCGGCCAGCGGCGCCAGGCCGGCACTGGCCATCGCATCGCGCACCAGCGCCCGCTCGGTGGCGAACAAGGTGTCGGCGGGCATCGGGTCGAGCTCGATGGCGGCCAGCCCCGCACGCCCCAGCGCCTGCGCCGGCCACGGATGGGCCGCCGCCGTGCAGTGGCTCAGCACCAGCGCGCCATCGAGGCAGGCCGACAGCGCCAGCGTGTCGAGCGCGCCGATCACCGGATCGAGCCCGCGGGCCCAGGCGGCGGCATCCGAGTCGCGCACCATCGTGCGGGCCGACAGCGCGGACGCGAGGCGCTCGTAGCGCTCCACCAGGTCCGGCTCGGCCTCGTCGCCCACCTGCGATTCGGGCAGGCTGTCGCCCACCCAGCGCAGCTTCCACGACGCCGCGTCGGTGCTGTCGCGCAGGGCGATCCAGGCCGCCAGCGCGTGCGCATCGGGCAGGGCCGCGTCACGCTGCAGCGCGCGACGCTGCAGCAGCTCGCTCGCATCGAGCACCTGCCAGAACGAGCGCGTGAGCCAGCCCTCGAACACGCGCGTGAGCCGCAGCGCCAGCGTCGGCCCGGCCGCGTGGCCCAGCACCAGCGCCGGATCGAACACGCAGGCCAGCTTGCGCTGGCTCACGGTGAGCGACAGGTCGCCGCAACGCATGGCAGCCCAGACGCATCACGCGGCGGCCGGTTGCGGCACGCCCAGCACGCTTTGCAGCGCCGGCGTCACGCCCGGGAAGCCGCGGCCCTCGGGCGTCATGCGGTAGGCCGCGACCCAGGCCTCGGCATGCGCCCCCATGGGCCGCACCACGCTCTGGAACAGGATGGGGTCGGTGGCGGTCTTGAAGTCGTTGTCGGCGATGAACTGCATCACCCGGCGCCCGCTCTCGGCCATCTTGGCGCGCTGCGAAGGCTCGGCCACGCCGCCCAGGTAGCGGTTGGAGACGATCTCCACCACGTCCCACTTGGTGTTGGCGTCGAAGGCCTTCTTGATGTCGGGCGAGTCGAGCAGGGTCAGCACCGACTTCAGGTAGTGGCCGGTCTCCATCGCGAGGGCGAAGATGTTGCCGTAGGTCGAGCGGTCCAGCGCATAGCGCAGGTCCAGCCCGATGCGCTGGATGGTGCCCACGCTGCCGAAGGGCCGCTGGTCGATCAGGTGCCCGCCGCGGATCACCTCGCCGATCAGCAGGTCGCGGAAGTACTGCCCCAGCGCGACCATGAAGCCCACCAGCTGGCGGTGGTAGTTGCGGTTGACCACGGCGCCGGCCGGCGCCTGGGCGGTGCCGTAGTTGAAGGCGCGCCGGTAGGCCACCATGCGGTCGGCGCGCGTGTAGCGCAGCGGCTTCCACTTCTCGAGCAGGTACAGCCCGCGCGCACCCGGACCGCGCTGGATGCGCATCTTGCCGAGGCGGAACAGCCGCAGCAGCGTGTCCACCACCTCGAAGATCTTCATGCGCTCGTGCTGGTAGATGTAGTACAGCTCGGCGGCCGCGTGCAGCTGGCTCGGCACGACCGAGTCGTCGAAGTCCGGCTGCACGTACGGGTAGGTGATGTTCTCGAACTCGACGGGTCCTTTCGGGCCGAACCCGATCAGGTCGAGGAAGCCGTCGCCGGCGCCGTTGGCCGCGCCCTTCAGCAACTCGCCGAAGCGCTCCTCGAACTGGCTCTCGAAGGGCTGGCGCTGGTCGGCCGGCAGCTTGGCGAGCTGCTCCTTGAGGAAGGTGTCCCACAGCCGCTGGATGGTCTCGGTAGTCTGGAAAGTCATGGCCCGTCTCCAGGTTGGAAGTGCGTGACGTCACCTGGCCCGCTTGCGGCCCGCGTTGCGCGCCTGCTTGAGGACCACGCCGTCGTCCGGGGGCCATTCGCCGGGCGCGCTGCCGTCGCGCAGGGTGGTGGCGATCTGGCACTTGATCGCGAGCAGCGTCGCCGCGCATTCGTTGAGCTCGGCGAAGAGCTCCTCGGACGTCGCGTTCTTCAGCGCCTCGAAGCGAGCCGGGTCCAGGGCCGAGTGCAGGGCTTGCGCCGCGGGATGCAGGTTGACTGCCTCCAGCCGCCGCTCCAGCTCGTCGCGCAGGCCCACGTCGCCGTGCAGCTTCTCGAGCACCGACTCCAGCGTCACCTCGTGCATGTCCATGAGGTGCGCCGTCAAGGTGGTCAGGCGGGCGATGAGCGCGAAGGCCAGGTTCGACAGCGTCGGCAAGGCGCTGCATTCGCCGCCCTGGCTGCGGTTGGCCGCCTCGGCGATGTCGACCAGCGCGTCCGCGCCTTGCTGCGCGATCGCGCGGTCCTCGGGCGCGCTCTGCGTCGTCACCTGGAGCGCGGCCGGCAGCTGCACGCCGCCCACCTTCTCGGCGACCTGCGTCACGCCGGCGTGGATGGACTCGAGCCCGGCGACATGGAAGGCGCTCAGCTGCAGCTCCAGCTTGCGCGCCCGCCAGTACGCGCTGCGCGGTCGCAGCTGCTCGATGAAGGCGAGCCCGGCCGGCGCATTGGGGATCTGCGGCTGCGTGGCCGCGGCGTTGCCCGGGACCTCGACCATGCTGCTCGCGCCATCGCCTGGCAGCGAAGAGGAAGCGTCGCTCATCGTGTTCTCCTCGTCGAATCAGGATCCCTTGGGCGCGCGGTCGAAGGCCAGCGCGTGCAGCGAGGTCTCGATCGTGGCCGGGATGTCCGGACCGTTCAGGCCGCATGCCACGTCGACGTCGGTGGCGCCGCGGGCGGCCGCGCGCATCGCCTTGTCGAGCATCTGGATCAGCACGCCGTTCTCGCCGACGATGCTCGACGGCGGGATGCAGTTGGGCGCCATCTGCCGCACCAGGTTCTCGAAGCGCAGCTCGGCGTCGCGCTGCAGGCACAGCTCCTGGTGCAGCACGTCGGTGAAGTGGAAGCCGGTGGCGTCGATCTCGGCATTCGCCACGCGGAAGGCCTCGAAATCGCCGGCGCTGATCCCCCAGTCGGGCTCCAGCGCCGCCTGCGGCCGCAGCGTGCGGCTCAGGCCGGCCAGCGTGGTGCCGATGGCCGACGGCACGGTGATCACCGGCTCGGGCGGCAGCACCGTGACGTCGGGCGCGGCGGTCAGCGCGTTGATCAGGAAGCTGTACGCCGACGCGCGCAGCTCGGGCAGCCCCAGCTCGTTGCGGCCGGTGGCGTACAGGTCGATGGTGCGGTCGAGGTGGCCCAGCACCATGTCGAGCAGGATCTGCTGGCGCACGGTGTCCAGGCTGCAGTCGCAGCGCATCAGGCAGTCGAGCTGGCTGGCGAAGCGCCCGCGCAGCACGGTGAGCGCGGTCAGGCGCCGGTCGGCCGCCTCTTCCTCGTCCTGCGTGTACAGGCCGTAGAAGACGATGGGCGGACGCGCCACGCGCAGCAGCCGCGAGCCGCCGGCCTCGCTGAAGCCGTCGGCGAACAGGCGCAGCGCCTCGAGGAAGGAGGTGAGCGGCGGCGACTCGGGGTCGACCAGCCGGAAGCCGAAGTTGATCAGGCGGTAGAAGCGCTGCAGGTCGATCTGCGCGGTCGAGCCGAGCGCGCGCAGGCCGCTGGCCGTGCCTTGCGCGGCGCGGCGGACCAGTCCGTCCATGATGCGGCCCAGCTCCTGCTCGGTCATCAGCGCGCGCAGGTCGCCCTGGCCCTGCTGCTCGAGCGCGTCGAACAGGCGCCGGTAGGCGTCGATGCCGCGCGGCCATTCGTTGGCCTGGTTGGTGAAGGCCAGCGCGCCCAGCAGGTTGCGCAGCGAGTGCATGGCGGCGTCGCGCCGCGTCTGCAGCTCGGAGTAGGGCGCCTGGAGCAGGAAGCGGCCGCCCTGGAACCCGTTGTTGGCCATGCTCTCGCCGACCAGCACCAGGATCACCGAGCAGACCTCGTCGATGCTTTGCGCCAGGCTGCGGTAGCTGAAGTTCATCGCCGGCGTGAGCGCGCCCACCAGGCGCGCCAGGCGGGCGTAGTCGCCCAGGGTGCGCCGCACGCCGAAGGCGCGGTCGCGCTGGCGCGGGTCGAGGCCGTAGCGCGCGCCCTCGGTGCCTTCGGCGACCGCAGTGCGGATGGCGTCGGCCCAGCCGTCGAGCTCGGGGGCCACGTCCTTCAGCAGGTTGCTGGTGGTCAGCTCCTCCAGGTCCTTGTGCACGTCGTTCCTCGCCTGCTCCAGGTCGATGTGGGTGGCCGTGCGCTCCGCCGCCGCCGGCACGAACATCGGCGCCTGCTGCAGGAAGGGCAGGCCTTGCGCCTCCTGGCCGATGGCGCGGGCGCGCGGGTCGCCGCCGTAGCGATTGAGCAGCGCCTGCGCGATCTGGCCGGCGTCCTGCGGATCGCCGACCCGCAGCTCGCGCCGGATCAGGTTGTCCATGTCGAGCCGCTGCGGGCTGGGCGTGCCGCCGTCGATGGCCGGGACGCTGTAGGACGGGTTCGTCATGTTCGTCACCTCGTGCGTTGCAGGTCAGGCGGCCAGGCGCAGGCTCGGCCGTTCGGCTGGGCTGCGGCCGGATCGCAGATGGTCGGTGAGCTGGCCGATCACGCGCTGGGCCAGGCGTTGCGGCGCCACGCGCCCTTGCTCGAGCGCGTAGTGCGCGGCGCTCACCACGTGGCGCGGCGCCAGGTCGGCCTCGCGGCCGGCGGCGAGTTGCGCCGCGCCTTCGCGGATCGCGGCCTCGTCGTCGCGCGTGAACGGGATGATGTCGGCCAGCGCGCGCTGCGCCAGGTTGCGCCGCGTCTGGAAGGCGATCTCGTCGACCACGTACGGGATCACGCGCGGCGCGCTGGTCATCAGCGGCGCCGGGATGCGGTGGCCGCGCCGCGGCTGGTACAGCGCCTGCCACACGCGCAGCAGGCGCGTCGCCACCTCGCCGAAGCCCATGCGGCGCAGCATCTCGGCGAGCAGGTACACGCGCAGGTAGGCCGTCGGGTGCGCGCCGCCGGGCCGGTAGGTCACCGTGCGCGGCTGCGGGTGCGCGAGGAAGTCGGCCATGCCCCAGGCAGCGGCCGGACCGCCCAGCAGCAGCGCCGCCAGGTCCGCGAAGATCTCCTTGTGCCAGCGGCCGTAGACGCTGGCCACGAACGGATCGCGCGCGCTGCCCATCAGGCGGCGCACCAGCGCCTGCCGGTTCTCCTGCCAGATGCCGAGATCGGCCTGCAGGTTGTGCGCCACCTCGTGCAGGAAGACCGACTGCCAGGGCTGGTCGCGGTCCCAGGGAATGCGGATCAGCGGAAACGGATTGCCCTCGCCGAGCAGGCGCGACAGCTGCACGCCGCGCCGCATGGTGGCCGGCGAATAGCCGTGCTCCATGTAGCACACGGGCTTGAGCAGCGGCCCCTCGAAGATGCGCGGGGCGGCCTCGCGCACGGCCTGGTAGCAGTCGTCGGCGATCGCGTCGTGCGCCGCCAGCGTCGGGCCGTAGCTGGTGCCGCGCTGGGCGAACACCTCGTAGAACATGCCGAACAGGCGGCGCGCGCGGTCGAGCTCGCGCTCGACGAGCGCGATGTCGATCAGCACCCGCTGCGGCTCGCGCCGCTGCCAGTCGCCCAGCTGCTCGAAGCGCCGGCGGATGTTGCGCTCCACCGCCGCGAGCCGGCCGTTGGCGCGCTCGAAGTGCTGCGCCGAGGGGGCATACGGCATGTCCTGCGGCCGCAGCCCGACGAAGGCGTTGTCGACCCGCGCCAGCCGCGACAGCCGGGCCGACAGCCCGGTGATCTTGGCGTGCAGGAAGCGGCGCAGGTCCATGGCCGGCTCGGTGTCGTGCGGGTCACGCTCAGCGGCCGCGGATGGTGATGGTCACCGGTCCGCGCAGGCGCAGCCGACGGCCGCCGCAGCGCGGGCAGGCCGCACCGCCGCGCGCGACGACGGCCCCGGGGGCACGCCGCACCGCGGGTGTGGTTGCCGCGACCCGGCGCGCGATCGGCGCGACCGTGCGGGCCACGACCTGGGCGCCGGCGCCACGCGGCGTGGCGCGACGCGCGGCCGGCACCAGCGGACGGGCCAGCCGGCGCACCGCCTGCGGCCGGCGCGCGACCTGCTGCGCGACACGCGTCACCGCGCGTGCGGCGGCGCGCGGCGGCATGCGGCGGCGCTGGGTGATGCGGCGGGTGGCGCGCACGGCGCGGGCGACGGCGCGTGCGGCCGGTGCGCCTTGGCGGCGCGCGGCGGTGCGAACCGCCTGCGCGACCCCACGCACCGCGGCGCGGCGCACGGCCGGGGCGGCGCGCGCGACCGCGGGCACCGCGCGGCGCAGCACCATGCCGGCGAGCACCGGCGCGGCCGCGTCGATGCCGTCCTCGTCCAGGCCGTCGATCAGCTCGTCGAAGGCCTCGTACTCGTCGGCCCCGTCGGCCAGGAGACGGCCGGCCACGTTGGCCAGGCGGCCGATCATCTGGGCCTGCGGGATCGGGATCATGCTGGCGATGGGGCCGACCACCCGGGCAGCGCGCCCGATGCCGCGGCCGACGCCGCGCGCGATGCGGCCGAGGCGGCGGAAGAACTCGTCGCCGTCGCCGGCATCCAGCGCATCGGCCACGGCGTCGTCCATCGCGTCGGCATCGTCCCAGCCTTCGCCCTCGTCGGCGTAGTCGCCCTCGTCGTACTCGTCGTACTCGTCGGCAAGCTCGAACTCGTCGCCTTCGTCGTATTCGTCGAAGCCTTCGCCGCCGCCCCCGCCGCCGAGCAGGCCGCCCAGCGCACGGCCGGCGCCGCCGAGCAGGCGGCCGAGGAAGTCGTCGTAGCCCTCGTCGGCGGCGTCCTCGTCGAAGCCGTCCTCGTCGAACTCGTCGTCCCAGGCATCCATCGAGCTGCGGGCGGGGCCCTCGGCAGCTTCGTCGTACATCTCGTCCATCACATCCGTTTCGAACCGGTCCATGGTGTGCTCCTTGTGTCGTCGCCGAGTCATCGGGGGGTGATCGTGAGCGTCACCGGCCCACCGAAGTTGAAGGTGCGCGGCCCGCGCCGGCCGGGCGCGCCGCGGCCGATGCCGGTCGGGCGCGCCAGCGGCCGCGGTCCGCTGCCGGACGGCCGCGCCAGCTGCTGCACGGCGCGCGGGTCCTGAGCCACCCGGCGCGCCGTGGCGGGCAAGGCGCGGCGCACGGTCTGCGCGGCGCGCTGGGGCGTGGGCGAGCGGCGCTGGGCGACCCGGCCCGCGGCGCGCGCCAGACGCGGCAGCGTGCGCACGGCTTGCGGCGTGCGGCTGCGCACCAGCTCGCGCGCGGCCGTGGCCACGCCGCGCACCAGCGCGCGCCGGCCGGCCTGGCCGAGCTGCGAGACGTTGCGGAACCCCAGGCCGCGCGCGGCGGCCCGCGCCGCCAGCGCGACCGCGGCAGGCAGCGCCTCGTCGACGCCGTCTTCATAGAGGTCGGCCACGGCGTCGAAATCGTCGAACTCGTTGCCGCCGCCGCCCATGAGCTGGCTCAGTTGCGCGAACAGGCCCTGGGCGCCGCCGGCCGCCTGGCCGACCGAGCCGGCGAGCCCGCGCGCATGGCGGGCGCCGCGACCGACGGTCTGCGCCGCACGGCCCACCGTGCCCAGCGCGCCGGCGACGCCGGGCGCGCCCAGCATGCGCGCCAGCCGCGCCGCGGCGGTCGCGGCCGGCGAGACGGCACCCGCGACGCGGCCGACCTGGCCGGCGACGCGTCCGGCGCGGCGTGCGAAGCCGCCGACCTGGCCGGCCGCGCGCCCCAGGCCGCCGAGCAAGCGGCCGAGGAACTCGTCCTCGTCGCCCGCATCGAGGCCGTCGGCGACCTCTTCCTCGAACGCGTTCCACAGGGCCGCATCGTCGCCTTCATCGGCGAACGAGTCGCCGAGGTCTTCCGCGCTGTCGCCTTCGAACGCGTCGCCGCTGTCGGCCGCGAATTCGTCGGCCGCCGCCGCTTCGTCGAAGCCGTCTCCCGACTCGAAGCCGTCGCCGGTGTCGCCTTCATCGAAGGGGGCATCGGCCTCGTCCATCACATCGCTGCCCAAGGGTCTGTCCATCGAAGGCCTCCTTCAAGCGTCCCGGCAGGTCCGGGCGACCTTGAGACGACTCTAGAAGCCGCGATGAACGGCGACAACGCGTGTTGCGGCGCCGGCAAAGCGTGCAGCGCGTCGAGGCCACGCCGATCGGCTCAGCACAATTGCGTACCCTCAAATGCGCTATCCCATGGATGCGACTTGACGGCGCGCGCGGCCGAGCTAATACCTACAGCTGAGACAAGCGCGTCGCGTGCGTTCGCGCGGCGCAATCACCAGCGCGAGAGCAGGGCCATGCTCAGGGGAGGCCCATGACGAACCACCATCCCGATGCCGCCGGGCCCGATCCGGCGGAATCGTCCGCACCGTCCGCACCGTCCGAAGTGGCCCAGCTCACCATCGCGCAGCACGACTGCCGGCTGCTGTGCGTCGACAACATGCTGCCGCGCCACAGCGCGGCGCGAAACGGTGCGCGGCCGCGCCTGACCTATGTCGACCGCGAGGTGGTGCACTTCGAGCTCGGCGGCCACAGCTTCGCGCTGGTGTGCAGCGAGCCCGCGGCGTCGGCAGCGCGCGGGCGCAACGAGGTGCCCGAGGACATCCGCGAGCTGCTGACCAACCGCGAGCTGCAGATCGTTCAGCTCATCTGCATGGGTTGCCTGACCAAGCAGGTGGCCGACCGGCTGCACATCAGCGAGTTCACCGTGCGCTCGTACCTGAAGACGGTGTATTGCAAGCTGGGCGTGCGCTCGCGCGGGGCGATGGTGTATCGCTATGCGCAGGCGTTCAAGCGCAACGGGGAATGACCGGCTTCACGCGGGTCATGTGGCGCGCTCGAACTTGAACACCGCGACGCTGGCCATGAGGTTGGGGAAGCGCCGCACCACCTCGCCCCCGCGGATGCCGAACGAATCGAGCACGCGCAGGCCGTCGCGGCGCGCCAGCACCTCGAAGTCGGTGTAGGTGCCCACGCGGATGTTGGGCGTGTCGTACCACTGGTAGGGCATCGCCTTGGTGACCGGCATGCGGCCGGTGGCGATGCGCAGGCGGTTGGCCCAGTGCGCGAAGTTCGGAAAGCTCACGATGCCGATGCGCCCGACCCGCGCCGTCTCGCGCAGCATGCGCTCGGTGTTGCGCAGGTGCTGCATGGTGTCGAGCTGCAGCACGACGTCGAAGCTCTGGTCCTCGAACATCGACAGGCCGTCCTCGAGGTTGAGCTGGATCACGTTGACGCCGCGGCGCGCGCAGGCGAGCACGTTCTCGTCGGCGATCTCGACGCCGTAGCCGGTGCAGTGCCGCGTGTCGCGCAGCAGGGCGAGCAGCTCGCCGTTGCCGCAGCCGAGGTCGAGCACGCGCGAGCCGGGCGGCACCAGCTCGGAGATGATCTCGATGTCCTTGCGGTCGCTCATACCGCGAGCCCCGTGAAGATCGGTGCCGACTTCATCGCTTCCGTCTCCTTCGCGATGTTGTCGAAGCACGCCCGCAACAAGGCGTGATACCGCGCATCGTCGAGCAGGAACGCGTCGTGCCCGTGCGGCGCCTCGATCTCGGCATAGCTCACCGCATGCCGGTTGTCGACCAGCGCCTTGACGATCTCGCGCGAGCGCGCCGGCGAGAAGCGCCAGTCGGTGGTGAAGCTCACCAGCTGGAAGCGGCAGCGCGCCTTGGCGAAGGCGGCGGCCAGGTCGCCGCCGTGCTCGCGCGCCGGGTCGAAGTAGTCGAGCGCGCGGGTGATGAGCAGGTAGGTGTTGGCGTCGAAGTAGTCGCTGAACTTGTCGCCCTGGTAGCGCAGGTAGCTCTCGATCTCGAACTCGATGTCCTGGGTGCTGTAGGCGAAACGCGACGACGCGTCGCCGCCGCCGTTGCGCGTGAGGCGGCCGAACTTGCTCGCCATCACGTCGTCGCTCAGGTAGGTGATGTGGCCGATCATGCGCGCCACCCGAAGGCCGCGCTTGGGCACCACGCCGTGGGCGGTGTAGTGGCCGCCGTGGAAGTCGGGGTCGGTCACGATCGCGCGCCGCGCGACCTCGTTGAAGGCGATGTTCTGCGCCGACAGGTTGGGCGCGGTGGCGATGGCGATGCAGTGGCGCAGGCGATTGGGGTGGCGCAGCGACCAGCCCAGGGCCTGCATGCCGCCGAGGCTGCCGCCCAGCACGGCGGCCAGCTGCGTGACGCCCAGTGCGTCGAGCAGACGGGCCTGTGCGTCGACCCAGTCTTCCACCGTCACCACCGGGAAGTCGGCGCCATAGGGCCGGCCGGTGGCGGGATTGGTGTGCGTGGGGCCGGTCGAACCGAAGCACGAGCCGGGGTTGTTGACGCCGATGACGAAGAAGCGGTTCGTGTCGAGCGGCTTGCCGGGCCCGACGAGGTTGTCCCACCAGCCTTCGCTGCGCTCCTGGCCGGCGTACGTGCCGGCGACATGGTGCGAGGCGTTCAGCGCATGGCAGACCAGCACCGCGTTGGTCTTGTCGGCGTTGAGCGTGCCGTAGGTTTCGTAGACCAGCGTGTAGTCGCGAAGCTGCGCCCCGCTTTGCAGCGGCAGCGGTTCGTTGAAGTGCCGCGACTGCGGCGTGACGTGACCCAGTGAATTCATGGACCCGGAAATGAAAGAACCCGGCGCCGCCAAAGCGGGACACCGGGTGCTGGGTCCTGTCTTTAGCTGGTTTTATAGAGCGCCCGCAAGCCGGAACAAATCAGCGCTGCGGCGTAGTGTAGCCCGGGTGCAACCCGGGGTTCGGCCGCCAACGCCGACCCGGGTTGCACCCGGGCTACCAAAATACTAGTCGATCGACTAATAATGAGGGCATGCCCCGGCCCTCACAAAACCTCGACGTCGCCCTGCTGCAGGCGGGGCGCGAGTTGTTCCCGCGCGCCGGCTGCGCCGGGCTGTCGGTGCGCGCCGTCGCCGACCAGGCGGGTGTGAACCCGGGGATGTTCCACTACCACTTCAAGACGAAGGACAACTTCCTGCGCGCCCTGCTGCAGCAGGTCTACGAGGAGATGTTCGCGGGCCTCGCCGGCGCGGCGCTGGAAGACGGCCCGGCGGTGGATCGCTTGCGCCACGCGCTGACGGCGGTAGGGGGCCTGCTCGTCCAGCACCGCAAGGTCTTCGCCCGCGTCTGGATGGACGCGACCGCCGGCGAGCCCGTGGCCACCGAATTCCTGCGCGCCAATGCGCCGCGCCACATCGGCCTCCTGTTCCACCTGGTCCAGGAGGCGCAGGCGGCGGGCGCGCTGCGGCCGCTGCCGCCGTTCCAGTGCGTGTCCATGCTGATGGGCTCGGTGGGCCTGCCCATCGTCTTCGCCTCCGGCCTGGTCGAGGTGGCGCTGCCGCCGGCGGCGCAGCGCCAGTTCGAGCGCGACGTGATGAGTCCCGCCGGCATCGCCGAGCGGGTCGACCTGGCGCTGCGTGCGTTGCGCGCCGCGCCGGCGAAACGCGCCCGGTCATCCCGGTCCTGAAGGAAGCGCCAATGCACCGCATGCTCCTCGTCCTCGTCGCCCTGCCTCTGGGCGCCTGCTCGCAGCGCGACGATCCCGGCTGGTCGGGCTACGTCGAAGGCGACTACGTCTACGTCGCCGCGCCGCTGGGCGGCAGCCTGGAGACGCTGGCGGTCAAGCGCGGCCAGTCGGTGGCGCGCGGCGCGCCGCTGTTCACGCTCGAATCCGAGGCCGAGCGCGCGGCGCGCCAGGAGGCGGCCGCACGCCTGGCCAGCGCGCGCGCCCAGGCGCAGGACCTGGACAAGGGACGCCGCCCCGACGAGCTGGCCGTCAGCCAGGCCCAGCTCGCGCAGGCGCGCGCCGAGGCCGACCTGGCCGACGCCGAATACCGGCGCCAGCGCGAGCTCAAGGCGCAGGGCTTCATCTCGCAGTCGCGCCTGGACGATGCCCGCACCGCGGCCGAGCAGGCGCGCCAGAAGGTGAACGAGGCGAACGCCGCCGTGCGCGTCGCTCGCCTGCCCGCGCGCCAGGACGAGCGCACCGCCGCCCGCGCCGCCGCCGATGCGGCCGAGAGCGCGCTGCGCCAGAGCGAATGGCGGGCGCAGCAGAAACAGCAGCGTGCGCCGCAGGACGCTGTGGTGGCCGACACCTACTTTCGCGTCGGCGAATGGGTGCAGCCGGGCCAGCCGGTGCTCGCGCTGCTGCCGCCGGGGCAGACACGGGCGCGCTTCTTCGTGCCCGAGGCCGAGCTGGGCGCCATCGCCATCGGCCAGGCGGTGAGCATCCGCTGCGACGGCTGCGGCGCGCCCATCGCGGCGCGCATCGACTTCATCGCCACGCAGGCCGAGTACACGCCGCCGGTCATCTACTCGAACTCGCAGCGCTCGCGATTGGTGTTCATGGTCGAGGCGCGGCCCGATGCGAAGGACGGCGCGCGCCTCAAACCCGGCCAGCCGGTCGACGTGAGGCGACATGAGTAGCCCGGAGCTTGCGATTGACGTCCGTGACCTGACCAAGCGTTACGGCGAAAGGACAGTGGTCGACCACGTCTCGCTGCAAGTCCGCACCGGCCGCATCTGCGGCTTCCTCGGCCCCAACGGCAGCGGCAAGACCACCACCATCCGCATGCTGTGCGGCCTGCTCACGCCCGACGACGGCGAGGGCCGTTGCCTCGGCCTGGACATCCGCCGCCAGGCCGCCGAGATCCGGCGCCAGGTCGGCTACATGACGCAGAAGTTCGGACTCTACGAAGACCTGTCGATCCGCGAGAACCTCGACTTCGTGGCGCGCCTGTTCGAGCTGGGCGATCGTCGTGCGGCGGTCGACCGCGCCCTGGAGCGCCTGGGCCTGGCCGAGCGCCAGCACCAGCTCGCAGGCGCTTTGTCGGGCGGCTGGAAGCAGCGCCTCGCGCTGGCCGCCTGCCTGATCCACGAGCCGCGCCTGCTGCTGCTCGACGAGCCCACCGCCGGCGTCGACCCGAAGGCGCGGCGCGACTTCTGGGACGAGATCCATCGCCTGGCCGCGCAAGGCATCACGGTGCTCGTGTCCACCCACTACATGGACGAGGCCGAGCGCTGCCACGAGCTGGTCTACATCGCCTACGGCAAGGCGCTCGCGCGCGGGACCGAGCACGAGATCATCGAGCAGGCCGGGCTCACGGTGTGGTCGGTGGCGGGGGCCGACGTGGCGGCGCTGGTCGAGCCGCTGAAGCAGGCGAGCGGCGTGCTGAGCGTCGCGGCCTTCGGCAATGCGCTGCACGTGGCCGGGCGCGACGCCGCCGCGCTGGAGCGCGCGATCGCGCCGCATCGTGAACAGCCCGGCTTGCGCTGGCAGCGCGCCGAGGCCAACCTCGAGGACGTGTTCATCAGCCTGATCGCGCAGGCGCAGGACAACTTCGCCGCGCCGGCGACGGCGCAGGAGGCACCGGCATGAAGGCCTTCTCGCTGCAGCGCACGCTGGCCATCTTCATCAAGGAGTTCCAGCAGATGATGCGCGACCGCCTCACCTTCGCGATGGCGATCGGCGTGCCCATCCTGCAGCTGGTGCTCTTCGGCTACGCCATCAACACCGACCCGAAGGGCCTGCCCACGGCCATCGTGTCGTACGACACCGGGCCCATGGCGCGCAGCCTGGTGGCGGCCCTGCAGAACACCGGCTACTTCCGCGTCACCCGCCAGGCCGACAGCGAGGCGCAGGCCGACGCGCTGCTCGAGACCGGCGAGGTGCAGTTCATGGTCGCCATCCCGCCCGACTTCAGCCGGCGCGTGGTGCGCGGCGAGAAGCCGGCCATCCTGGTGTCGGTCGATGCCACCGACCCGTCGGCCTCGGGCAATGCGATCGCCGCGCTGGCGCAAGTCGCGCAGCAGGCGCTGCATGCCGACCTGGGCGGCCCGCTGGCGCAGCTGGCGCCCGGCGCGCCGCCCTACGAGCTGCGCGTGCACCGGCGCTACAACCCCGAGGGCCTGTCGCGCTACAACATCGTGCCGGGCCTGATCGGCACCATCCTCACCATGACCATGGTGATGCTCACCGGCCTCGCGATGACCCGCGAGCGCGAGCGCGGCACGATGGAGAACCTGCTCGCCACGCCCGTGCGGCCGGTGGAAGTGATGGTGGGAAAGATCCTGCCCTACGTCGTCATCGGCTACATCCAGCTCGGCGTGATCCTGGCGGCGGCGTGGGCGCTGTTCGAGGTGCCGATGGCGGGCAGCCTGACGCTGCTGCTCACGATGATCGGCCTGTTCATGCTGGCCAACCTCGCCGTCGGCTTCACCTTCTCGACCCTGGCGCAGAACCAGCTGCAGGCGATGCAGATGACCTTCTTCTTCTTCCTGCCGTCGATCCTGCTGTCGGGCTTCATGTTTCCCTTCCGCGGCATGCCGCGCTGGGCGCAGTGGATCGGCGAGGCGCTGCCGCTGACGCACTTCCTGCGCATCGTGCGCGGCATCATGCTCAAGGGCAACGGGATGGGGCAGCTGGTGCCGGAGCTGTGGCCGCTGCTGCTGTTCCTCGCGCTGGCCGGCGCGCTGGCGCTGGCGCGCTACCGGCAGACACTCGATTGAAGGGTGTAGGACGCAATCACCTCGGCTTGCCACTCGTTGCAGGCCCCGCGTGATGCGGCGCCTAGCATTTTTTCATCCCTGCACCCGAGGATCCGACATGAAGCATCTGCCGATCGTGCTGGCCGCGCTGCTCGCCGCCCCTGCCGTCATGGCCCAGACCAACGCCACGCGAGCCGACGTGAAGGAAGAGACGCAAACGGCGGTGAAGGCGGGCGAAGTGCCGAAGGGCGACGCGGGCATCAGCGTGCAACACCCGCGCGGCGGTGCGGCGGGCCACGTCAAGCTGGGCCAGGACGCCGCCTCGGCGCCGACGCGCGCCGAGGTGAAGGGCGAAGCCAAGGCGGCGGCGCGCAGCGGCGACATCCCCAAGGGCGAGGCCGAGGTCAAGACGAAGCCGTAGCCCGGGTGCAACCCGGGAGGACGACCGTCGAGCGGGCCCCGGTGCACCCGGGCCACGAGCGAACAATTACCGATGTAAGCGGCACGATGCCCGAGCGCAGCGTTGCCGTAGCCGGCGACCACTAAGATTCCCTCGCGCACCCGGGATGTGCGTGGGGGATTCGAACCATGCCGGCCTGGTTGCTCAAGCTCAACGAACAATTTCCGATCCGCTACATGGTGTGGCTGGGCAGCGGCCTCGGGCTGCTGCTGAGCAGCTTCGTGTGGGTGGCCTTCCATACCGGCGGCGCCTGGGTGCTGGTGTTCCTCTTCCTCGTCGGACTGGGCATCCGCGACACTCGCCAGAGTCGCCACTCCATCCTGCGCAACTACCCGGTCATCGGGCACATCCGCTTCCTGCTCGAGTTCATCCGACCCGAGATCCGGCAGTACTTCCTCGAGGGCGACAACGACGCCGCGCCCTTCTCGCGCCAGCAGCGCTCGCTGGTCTACCAGCGCGCCAAGGGCGAGATGGACAAGCGCCCCTTCGGCACCCAGATGGACGTGGGCGCCAACGGCTACGAGTGGATCAACCACTCGCTGCAGCCCACCCATCTGCCCACCCACGACTTCCGCGTGCTGATCGGCGAGGGCCTGGCCCAGCCCTACAGCGCCAGCGTGTTCAACATCTCCGCGATGAGCTTCGGCGCGCTGTCGGCCAACGCCATCCTGGCGCTCAATGCCGGCGCCAGGCGCGGCGGCTTTGCCCACGACACCGGGGAGGGCTCGATCAGCGCCTATCACCGGGAGCACGGCGGCGACCTCATCTGGGAGATCGGCTCGGGCTACTTCGGCTGCCGCAACCCCGACGGCAGCTTCAGCGAAGAGCGCTTCGTCGCCAATGCGCGCGATCCACAGGTCAAGCTGATCGAGCTCAAGCTCAGCCAGGGCGCCAAGCCCGGCCACGGCGGTGTGCTGCCCGGTCCCAAGGTGACGCCCGAGATCGCCACGGCGCGCGGCGTGACGCCGTGGCAGGACTGCATCTCGCCGGCGGCGCACAGCGCCTTCTCGACGCCGCTGGAGATGATGCGGTTCATCGCCCGGCTGCGCGAGCTGTCGGGCGGCAAGCCGGTGGGCTTCAAGCTGTGCATCGGCCATCCCTGGGAGTGGTTCGCGCTCGCCAAGGCCATGCTGGCCACCGGCATCACGCCCGACTTCATCGTCGTCGACGGCGCCGAGGGCGGCACCGGCGCGGCGCCGCTGGAGTTCACCGACCACGTCGGCGCGCCGCTTCAGGAAGGGCTGCTGCTGGTGCACAACACGCTGGTGGGGCTGAACCTGCGCGAGCGCGTCAAGCTGGGCTGCGCCGGCAAGGTGGTCAGCGCCTTCGACATCGTGCGCACCATGGCGCTGGGGGCCGATTGGTGCAACTCGGCCCGCGGCTTCATGTTCGCGCTGGGCTGCATCCAGTCCCAGTCCTGCCACACCGGCCACTGCCCGACCGGCGTGACCACCCAGGATGCGACGCGGCAGAAGGCGCTGCACGTGCCCACCAAGGCCGATCGTGTCTACCAGTTCCACGAGAGCACGCTCAAGGCCCTGAAGGAGCTGGTGCAGGCGGCGGGGCTCAGCCACCCGGGCGCGGTGACGGCCGCGCACATCGTGCGCCGCTGCAACGACCACGAGGTGAAGCTGCTGGCCAACCTGCTGCCCTTCGTGCAGCCGGGGGCCCTGCTGCGCGGCGAGATGCCGCATGCGGTGTTCCGGCTGTACTGGCCGCTGGCCCGCGCCGAGACCTTCGCCGCGACGCCCTGAATGCGCTGTCACCCGCAGACGCGGGGATGTGTCGAGGGGATGACGCTGGAAGAATCGACGCGTTCTCCGCACCTCGTCTTTGCATGACCACTCTTGCGCTGCTGCACCGCGATGCCGAGGTCGGCCGGCGCCTCGGCCAGACCCTGGCCGCGGCGCTGGGCATCACGGTCATCGGCGTGGCGCAGGGGCTTCCGGGACTGCGCGAGCTGTTCACCGAGGCCGTGCCCCAGCTGCTGGTGGTCGACCTCATGCTGCCGCCGGCGCACGTGAAGGCCTTGCTGCACGACCTGCGCCGGCACGCGCCGGGCGGCCCGCTGGTGCTGGTGCTGGCGGTGGCGGCCGACGACCCGCGCGTGATGGAGGCCTTGCGCGACGGGGCCGACGGCTACTACGCGCAGGCCGATTCGCCGGTGTCGCTCGCTTCCGCGGTCGAGCAGCTGCTGCGCGGCGAGTCGTCGATGACCCCGCAGATCGCACGCCAGCTCAAGTCGCACTTCGACGCCGCCCGTCTGTGCGACACCGACCAGCGGCTGCTGCAATGGACGGCCGAGGGTTTCCTGATCGGCGAGGTGGCCCGCGCGCTGCAGATGAGCGTGCACGGCGCGGGAGTGCGGATCCGCGACCTGTACAGGGCGCTGCAGGACGACTTGCGGCCAGCGTTGTCGGCGGTTTGAACGACGAACCCGGGTGCAACCCGGGACCTCAGGTCGTCGGAGGGGCGGTGTCGATGAAGCTTGGGCGCTGCGCCAGCTTTTCGTACAGCTTGGCCAGGTTCGGATGGTCGGCGCGCCAATCGATGTGCGCGAAGCGGAAGTCGAGGTAGCCCAGCGCCACGCCGACCGCGATGTCCGACAGCGAGAAGTGGATGCCCGAGCAGAACGGCTTCTCGCCCAGGCCCTTGCTCATCGCCGCCAGCGCGGCGCTCACCTTGGTCATCTGGCGGTCGATCCAGACGGGGCTGCGCTGCCCTTCGCCACGCCCGCTCCAGGTGTTCTCCAGACGCGCCAGCACGGCGGCGTCGAGCACGCCATCGCCAAGCGCTTCCCAGGTGCGAACTTCGGCGCGCTCGCGGCCGCGGTCGGGGATCAGCCTGCCCACCGGCGACAGGGTGTCGACGTACTCGACGATCACGCGCGAATCGAACACCGCTTCGCCGCCTTCCATCACCAGCGTGGGCACCTTGCCCAGCGGGTTGGAGTGCAGGATGTGGTCGCTCGTCCAGACATCCTCGAGCTCGAGCTGGTAGTCGAGCCTCTTCTCGGCCATCACGATGCGCACCTTGCGCACGTAAGGACTGTTGAGCGAGCCGATGAGTTTCATGGTGTGTGTGGCCTGGACATCCCTTTGAAATTCATTCTAGCGGCGCGAGGCTTCAGCGCCGCAGGCTCCAGTCGATTTGGGGGGGTCGGTCGGGCAGCTGCAAGCTCGCCGTGGCGGGCGGCGTGCGCGCCAGCACGCGCCCGCGTCGCACCACCATCAGGCGGGTGGCGCGCAGGCGGATCGCCTCGACCGGGTCGTGCGCCTGCAGCAGCACCAGGTCGGCAGGCTTGCCCGGCGCGATGCCGTGGTCGTCCAGGCCCAGCACACGCGCGGCGTTGACGGTGACCGCGTCGAAGCAGGCGCGCATCTGCGACTGGGAGGTCATCTGGGCCACGTGCAGGCCCATCTGCGCCACCTCGAGCATGTCGGCCGACCCGAGGGAATACCACGGGTCCATCACGCAGTCGTGGCCGAAGGCGACGTTGACGCCGCCGGCCATCAGCTCGGGCACGCGGGTCATGCCGCGCCGCTTCGGGTAGCTGTCGTGGCGGCCCTGCAAGGTGATGTTGATCAGCGGATTGGCCACCGCGTGCACGCCGGCCTCGGCGATCAGCGGGATCAGCTTGGAGACGTAGTAGTTGTCCATCGAATGCATGGACGTGAGGTGCGAGCCGGTGACGCGCCCGTGCAGCCCGAGTCGCTGAGTATGGAACGCCAGCGTCTCGATGTGGCGCGACAGCGGGTCGTCGCTCTCGTCGCAATGCATGTCCACCCGCAGCCCGCGCTTTGCCGCCAGCTCGCACAGGATGCGCACCGACTCCGCGCCCTCGGCCATGGTGCGCTCGAAGTGCGGGATCCCGCCGATCACGTCGACACCCCGGTCGAGCGCGCGCTCGAGATTGGCCAGCGCGTTGGGCGAGCGCAGCAGGCCGTCCTGCGGAAAGGCGACCAGCTGCAGATCGAGGTAGGGCGCGACGCGACGCTTGACCTCGAGCAGCGCCTCGACGGCGAGCAGCCGGTCGTCGCACACGTCCACGTGCGAGCGGATCGCGAGCAGGCCGCGCGCCACCGCCCAGTCGCAGTAGCGCAGCGCGCGCTCGACGATCGCGTCTTGCGTGAGCTGCGGCTTGAGCTCGCCCCACAGCGCGATGCCCTCCAGCAGGGTGCCGCTGGCGTTGACGCGCGGCAGGCCGTACGACAGCGTCGCGTCCATGTGGAAGTGCGCGTCGACGAAAGGCGGCGCGAGCAGCCGGCCCTCGCCCTCGACGATCTCGGCGCCGTCGTCGGCGGGCACGGCGGTGGCTATCGCATCGATGCGGCCCTCGCGCACCCGCAGGTCCACGCCGCGCCGACCGTCGGGCAAGGCGACGTTTCGAAAGAGCAGATCACCCATGGTTCGACTCTACGCCATGACTTCGCAGGTCATGGACGCTGCGCGCGTGCGTCGCGATGATGGCTGCGACCTGAAGCACATCCACTCGACGACAAGGAGCATCTCGTGAACGGCATCGACCTTCTTCCTCTCGCGGTCGGCCACATGATCGGCCTGGGCGCCATCGGCTCGTGCCTGGGCGTGGGCCTGCTGGGCAGCAAGTTCCTCGAATCCTCGGCACGCCAGCCGGAGCTGATGGACAGCCTGCAGACCAAGGTGTTCCTGCTGGTGGGCGTGCTGGACGGGGCGTTCATCATCGCCACCGGCATCGGGTTGTGGTTCGCGACTGCGAATCCGTTCGGGCATGGCTGATCGCCAAGTGGCCTAGTCCAGCGGGATTTCATAAAACGTGCGGCGCTCGTTCTTCTTCTCGCCTTTCCACTTGGCCCAGCCCTCCCAGGCCCCGCCGTCTTTCGCGAGGCAGCGTGTGTGGACGCGAACGACACGTCGATCGGGCGGGATCTCGAGCAGGTTGTACAGGCGCGGGACCGACTCCGGCCGGTCCTTGGCGCCGGCGCCGAAGGAGCCCGCACCCGCGACGAACACCTTGCGCGGATTCTGGTAGCCGACGTGCTCGGTCCGGTCTTCGTGCACATGCCCGTGCAGGCACAGCACCACGCCGGCCTTGCGCAGCTGCTCGACGAAGGCGTCGTCGACGATCTTGTCGTTGCCGGTGAGCGGGTGGTGCAGGACGGCGATGCGCAGGAGGTTGTCGCCGTTCAGGCGGTTCTCGTGGCGCGCCGCGTCAGCTTGGTGGGTCAGTGCTTGCAGCCCGCGCGCCAAAGAGCCGGGGTGGATACTGGAGCGGTCGCGAAAGTACTCGTCGATCTCCCAGGCTGAATTGAGCCCGATGAACTGGAGGCGGTCGCGCTCGGAAAGCAGCACGATGCCCTGGTCCTCGGGCGCCGGCGGGTAGTCGGCATGCATGAGCTGCTTGTAGAAGCGGGCGAAGTTGTCGAAGCGCTGCGGGTACTTGGCATCGTCGCGCACCAGGAAGCCGCGGCCCTGTGCGAGCCAGGCACCTTCGGGGAGGCGGTCAGTCGCGGCCTTGCGCTCTGAAATCCAGTCGTACACGTCGGCGTCCCAGCACAAGTCGTGATTGCCCGGCACGATCACGCATCGTTCGGGCGACAGACCGAACCGGTTGCATAGGGCCGCAAGGAACTCGTGCACACGCTCGAACTCGCCCGGGAGCCCAGCCTGGGTGAGGTCGCCCGACAGCACCAGGTAGTCCAGCTCCGAGAAGCCGAGATCGCCCTCCGGATCCCGGATGTCGTCGGCCAGCGGCTGCAGGCTCACCACCGGGTCGGTGGCGGCCGAGAAGTGCAGGTCGCTCAGGTGGAGGATGCGCAGGCTGCGGACGTTGACGGTTGGGAGGAAGGTCGGCGCTGCATCCGGCGCGTCGAGCTCTTCTTGCGTGGGCTGGCGCAGCAGCGCGTTGACCGCGGAGCGAAGTCCGGCGACGACGTGCGTCCAGGCCGCGTCGGGATCGGCGAACGCCTTTACGGGCTGGCCGTCCTGGGGCAAGGCCTGCAGCGCCCCGAGCGGCGAGTTGCGCCAGTCGCAATGGCGAAGCACGACCGGGATGACGGTCGCCTCGCCGCGCTCGCGCCGCTTCAGGGCGCGAGCGGTCTCCTGGGCGCAATAGCGCGATGCGAGGAAATTGGCGCTGACCAGGAAGACGACGATGCGCGCCTCGTCCAAGCGAGCGTCGATCTCGCCTTCCCATTCGTCGCCCGGGACGATCTCGCGGTCGTCCCAGATCTCGACCACGCCTTCGTTCTTCAGCACGCTCAGGTGCCGGGACAGGGCCTGGCGCAGGTCGTCGTCCAGGTGGGAATACGAGACGAAGATGGGCAGCCGCCCGAGTGCCCGCGTGGCTTGGCCGGCGGCCTGCTGCAGCCCCTGCTCGATGACGGTCTTCAAGGCGGCCAACCGGCTCTCCAGTTCGGGCGTGGTCTGCTGCGCCAGCAGGACCGCGCGATCGATCTGGGTCGCGTGGCCGCTCGGACAGTAGATGTCGGGCTGGCCGCCTTCGATGCGTCCGCGAACGTCCGATTCGGAGAACAAGTGGCTGCAGGTCGAGCAGCGGATTTCGACGGCCTCTGTCACGGCGACACCGTTGTTCCTCAGGAAGCCTTCGACGAAGCGGCGAAAGAGCTTGCTCGTCTCGATCGTCGTGGAGGACGAGAAGAAGATGTCGAGATGCCCGCGGCCGCTTTGCCGCGCCTTGCGGCGCAACCCGCACAGCGCGCCATCCGGCAGCTCGAAGGTCGCGCAGCCGCGCGACAGGCGAACCCGCCCGAACTCGTTCGACACCGCGGCCTGCGCGACCAGGGCGGCGTAGAGTGTGTCGATCGGCCCGGTGAAGTCGTAGTACAGCGCGACGCTGTCGGCCTCCGGGATGGCATCGTCGCCGCCCAGCGGCATCAGCGACGGAAAGACCAGCAGGCCGGGTTGCCGCAAGCAGATGCCGCGCTCCACCAGGACTTGCAGCACGCCTTCGAGCACGATTCGCTCGCGCGCCGGCGGCAGGCGGTCCTCGCGCGCGATGCGCGGGAATTCGGCGTCGGGCCGGCCCAGCTCGCGCTCGTCGAGCACCGGCACGCCGCGGGTGCGCAAGGCCTCCTTGGCCGCGAAGATCAGCGAGCCGGCGTAGCGCTCGATCTCGCCGATGTTGAGGACCAGGAGCCGCTCACCCGAGGCCGCGCGCGTGTCGGCAATGACACCTTGGCGGGCCAGGTGGTCGATGGCGGCATCCACGGCTTTCGGGTCGATGGGCTCGGCATCCATCTGGCCGAGGCGCTGTTCCAGTTCGCGCAGCGCCAGGACGACGTCGCCCTGCTCGCGCGCTAGCTGAATGATGTCGTTGACACGCTGCGCCAGCTCGGAGCGCACGATGCCCGCCAGCGCGCTCCAGTCGATGCATTTCGCCAGCGCCTGGCGGAACGGCTCCATGCCCCAGCCGGTCTTTGCGCTGAGGGGCCAGAAGTCGTGCGCGCCGCAGTCGGCCTTGAGCCGGTCCACCGCGAGCTTGTCCACGCAGGCGTCGCCCTTGTCCAGCTTGCTGCCGACCAGCAGCTTGGTGGTGCGGCGGCCGCGGCGCTGCGCCTCGAGGCGCCCGTTCCACTCCCGCACGTCGTCGCACGCGCTCGCACCACGCGTGGCGTCGAGCAGCATCAGGGCGAGCTCGGTGTCGTGGATGAACAGCTGATGGATGAGGCGGTACTCGTCCTGGCCGCCGAGGTCCCAGAGCACCAGCTCACGGCGCACCTGGTCGGACTTGCTCAGCGTCGGATCCAGCTCTTCGGCATCGACGGTCCAGATCTTCATACCGTGGGTCGTCTGCTGCTCTTCGAAGTGCCCCTTGGCCAGACGCAGCGCGAGGGCGCTCTTGCCGACGTTGCTGTCGCCCAGGAGGACGGCCTTGGTGCTGATGATGCGTGTGGGTGGGACCGTCGGGCCGCGAGTGACTTCGTCAGTGGACCAGCTCACCTGGCGAGACAGCAGCACGTCGTTGAATGGCGGTGTATCCAGGCCCGGCGGGGTTTCGTGGCTCAGGATCAGGCCGATACCGGTGTACCGGAAGGGCAGGGAAGCATCGCCCTCGAACTCGGTGCCGTTGGCAACGGACCAGGCGTGCACGCTGCCGCTCTGGGACATGCCAAACAGGAACGTGTCATGCGGACCAAATTTCAACGACACGACATTGACGGTCGACGTCTCGACTTTCAGGCTCAGGACGTGCGCACGCATGTCCCACAGCTGGATCCCGCCATCGTGTCCGGCCGCGAGGATTTCGCCATCGCTGCTGTAGGCAAGGCAATTGATCACCGCCTCCTTGCTGTCCAGCCCATCCTCCGCTTTGCCAGTGCGAGGATCCCATAGCAGGATGCGTCCATCTTGACCCGAGCTGGCCAGGATGTCTCCGTCGGGACCAAACACGACGGAATAGACCCAGCCCTTGTGCCCGATCAGCCGGTGCAGCAGGTCGCCGGTACGGCCATCCCAGACGCCTACCGTCCGGTCGTCCGCGCCTGAGGCGAACATGCTCCCGTCGTGGTTGAACGCCACCGTGCGGATCCAGTCGGTATGGCCCGCGCATTCGGCCACCACCTCCACCCTGAGGCAGTCCCACAGCGTCAGGCCCTTGTCCATGCCACCGCTCGCAAGGTAGCGGCCGTCCGGGCTGAACGCCAACGTCAGTGGCCAGTACTCGCGTGCGATGACGAGAGGCCACTTGGTGGCTGTCGCCGGGTTCCACAATTCGAGGGTCGGCTGGTAGGACGCGTATCCGCAAGCGGCCAGACCTGTACTGCGCGAAACCGCGGCACTCCACATCGGCCGCGTGGGCGTCGTCAGATCAGGAAGATCCCGCCGCTTGCTCCAATCCTGGAGGCCGATCGCGCGATGCCGGCTGAACGCGAGATAGCGGCCGTTGGGACTGAACGCCACCACTCCCGGCGACGTCGCCGGGATCTTCGTCACCTGCTTGCCGGTGTCGATACTCCACACGCGCACCGTTAGGTCGCCGTCCGCCGTGGCGATGTTGCCCCTGGAGTCGAATGCGACGCTGCTGCAGCTTGCGGGACGCTCGCCGATCGTCATCAGGGGCTTGCCACTGTTGAGATCCCACAAGCGCACGGTCGAGTCCTGCGAGGCGCTGCACAGGAGGTTCCCGTCGGGGCTGATCGCGACAGAGGTTACGCCGCCGGTGTGCCCTGGCAGCACACGCAACTGTCGCCCGGTGCGTGCGTTCCAGATTCGCACGGTGTTGTCTTCGGAACCCGATGCCAGGATCGAGCCATCGGGCGCGAATGCGAGCGCGGTCACGGGACTGTGGTGCCCCGTGAAGCGACGTCTTTCCTGCCCGCTCATCCGATTCAGCAGGCAGATCGTGCTGGCGTCGTTGGTTGTCAGAAATTCGCCGCTGGCATTGCAGGCCAACGCCGATGCACTTGCGCCCGACGTTCCCTTTCGGCCATACATCAAGCTTCCTGTCGCCGTGGCCCACATCAGAAGCTCGCCATCCTGGGCAATGCTCGCAAGCCAGGCGCCATTGACGGGCCCTGCAAGGGCGCCGACCTCGGCCGTGTGACCTTCCAGCTCACGCAACAGCCTGCCGTCGGCCGATGCCCAGATGCGAACCACGCCGTCCGCGCTTCCTGCAGCAAGCCAATCGCCTCCGTTCAGGAACGCCAGTGCCCGTACGGTCAGGTCCTTGTGCCCATACAGCTGAGTCACCCGAATGCCATCACCAGACGATGTCATGTCGCCCCCTTGGCCGGTAAGCCTCGCCCGCTACTTCGTCCCGAAGATCCGATCCCCCGCGTCCCCCAGCCCCGGCACGATGTACCCGTGCTCGTTCAACTGCCGGTCGATCGCCGCCACGTACACCGGCACGTCGGGATGGTTGGCATGGAAATGCCGCAGCCCTTCCGGCGCCGCGAGCAGGCACACGAAGCGGATCGACTTCGGTTTCGTCTCCTTGAGCCGGTCGACCGCGGCGACCGCCGAGTTGCCGGTGGCGAGCATCGGGTCGAGCACGATCGCGTCGCGCTCGTGCATGTCGGCCGGCATCTTGAAGTAGTACTCCACCGCGATCAGCGTCTTCGGGTCGCGGTACAGCCCGACATGGCCGATGCGCGCGCCCGGGACCACGTTGAGCATGCCGTCGAGGAAGCCCGCGCCGGCGCGCATGATGCTCACGAACACCGTCTTCTTGCCGTCGATCACCGGCGCCTGCATCGTCTCGAGCGGCGTCTCGATCTCGATCAGCTGGGTGGGCATGTCGCGCGTGACTTCGTAGGCCATCAGCATGCTGATCTCGCCGAGCAGTCGGCGGAAGCTGTTGGTGCTGCGGTCCTTCTGCCGCATCAACGTGAGCTTGTGCTGGATGAGCGGGTGGGTGATGTGGTGGACCTGGCTGTTCATCGCAAGCTCCGGCGGCCTGGCAAGCAGCATACCCGTGCGGGTGTAGATTTGAATCGTGTCCTCGTGTTCGTGCGGAGGTTCCCATGCCCGAACAGCTGACCAGGCATCCCGAGGTGACCCTGCAGGTGCTCAAGAGCGCCGGCGCGCAGTGCGGCAGCTTCGCGCCGCAGGACATCCTCAAGACCTGTCCCGCCGAGCGCTTCTGCAAGCTGCCCGGCGGCGAGGTCTGCATCTACGGCATCGCCGACGCGCCGCGCATGACCCAGTTCACCGCCGCCGACTGGCATGCGGTCGCGCTCGCGACGCGCGTGCTCGCACCGGCCTCGCCGGGCTCCGCAGCGTCCGTGTCGGGCGCCGGCGCGCTGCATCCGATGGTCGCCACGAGCAGCGGCGTGGCCCTGGTCCTGCTGGGCGTGGCGATCGGCTGGATGCTGCGTCGCAGGCCGCCGTGAGCGTGCCGGCTTGCCCATGCCGGTCCCCCGCTCAAGTGGTCGCACGGGTTGCCGCCCGCGGCATTCGGGTGTAGAAAGGCTTCGGATTCCCCAACACGTTCTGTGGAGGGCTCATGCGCAGACGCATCTATTGGCTCCTGCCCGATCTGGCCTGTGCCAGAAAGACGATGGACGATTTGCTGCTCGCACGCATCACCGAGCACTACGTTCATTTCGTGGCCCGCGACGGTACCGACATGTCCGGCCTGCACGAAGCCAACATCCTGCAAACGTCCGACGTGGTCCGCGCTGCACAGGCGGGCCTGGTCATCGGCGGCGCATGCGGCGCCGTGCTCGGCGCCTTGGCCGCGATCTACTTCCCCATCGTCGGCGACCAGCCGCAGTGGGGCCTGGTGGCGGTGCTGGCCATGGCCGGCGCGGTGTTCGGTGCGTGGTCCGCGAGCCTGATCGGCGTGTCGACTCCCAGCCACCGGCTCGAGCGCTTCAGCAAGGCCATCGAAGAGGGCCAGATCCTCCTGATGGTCGACGTGCCGCGCTCCAGGGTCGACGAGATCGAGGAGCGGCTGCAGAAGCTGCACCCCGAAGCGCATCTCGAAGGGCTCGAGCCCGACATTCCGGCGTTCCCCTGAAGATTTGAGCTGGCGCAGCGGCCGGCCTTTCATTCGACCGCTGCGTGCATCCACCTTCTGCGGAGGTGAGCATGGAACTCCACCTGCACTGGCCCCACCGGATGCAGCATCAGGTCGACTGGCCCGCCGCGGCGGTCAGCGGATTCGCCGCGGGCGCGGTGCTCATGGTGCTCGAGCTCGCGTGGGCCGCCGCGGGCGGCCGCAGCCCCTGGGCCACCTCGTACAACATCGCGGCCATCGTGATGGGCCGCGAGCTGCTGCAGTCCCCGGTCTTCTCGATCGGCATCGTCATCCTGGCGCTGGCCATTCACTACGCGCTGGGCATCGTCTTCGGGCTGCTGCTGGGCAGCTTGCTCTCCAATTACCTGCCGGGCTGGGGTCCGGTCGAAGTGACCTCGGTGGGCGCGGTGTTCGGTCTGGCGCTGTATGCGCTCGACTTCTACCTGCTCGCCCCGCTGTTCCCCTGGATCGCCGAACTCAGAGGAGGGCCTGCCTTCATGGCGCACCTCGTCTTCGGCATGTCCGCGGCGCTGCTCTACTGGAAGTTGCAGCGCCGCGGGGCCAAACGCTAGGTCGCGCGCGGGCCGCGGCCGGCAAGATCACCAGCCCGGAAGGCCATCCTCATGGCAATCGCGGTCGCGCTCTTCGTCATCGTCATCGGCTCGGTCCTGTTCCATGTGTTCACGCCATGGTGGCTCACGCCGCTCGCGTCGAACTGGGGCCAGATGGACCACACCCTGACGATCACCGTCGTCATCTGCGGTCTCTTCTTCGTCGCCATCAACCTGTTCGTCGTCTACGTGCTGTGGCGCTACCGCCACCGCGAAGGGCAGCGTGCGGCCTATGAGCCCGAGCACCGCAGCCTCGAGCGCTGGCTGATCGGCGTGACGACCGTCGGCATCGTGGCGCTGCTCGCGCCCGGCCTGGTGGTGTACGCCGATTACGTGCGCCCGCCCTCCGGTGCGATGGAGCTGGAAGTCGTCGGCCAGCAGTGGCAGTGGCGCTTTCGCATGCCGGGCGCCGACGGCAAGCTCGGCGGCAGCGACGCCCGCTTCGTCAAGGCGGGCAACCCGCTGGGCCTCGACCCGGCCGACGCGGCGGGCCAGGACGACGTCATCGTCACCGGCAGCGAAGTGCACGTGCCGCTGAACCGGCCGATCAAGATGATCCTGCGCTCGCACGACGTGCTGCACGACTTCTTCGTGCCGAACTTCCGTGCCCGCATGAACATCGTTCCGGGCATGGTGAGCGGCTTCTGGTTCACGCCGACGGTGGTCGGGCGCTTCGAGTCGATGTGCGCGCAGCTGTGCGGCGTCGGCCATCCCAACATGCGTGGCGCCGTCGTCGTCGAGGACCCCGCCACCTATGCCAAGTGGCTTGCCCAGCAGCCCACCTTCGCCCAGATGCAGGTGCCCGCCGCGCGCGGCTCGGGCGTCGGCGACGGCCAGGCGCTGGCCCAGGCTAAAGGCTGCCTCGCCTGCCACTCGGTCGACGGCAGCCGCAGCGTCGGCCCCACCTGGAAAGGTCTGATGGGCAAGACCGAGACCTTCGAGGACGGCACCACCGCCGTCGTCGACGAGGGCTACCTGCGCCGCTTCATCCGCGAGCCCAAGCCGATCAAGGGCTTCCCGCCCGTCATGCCCAAGATGGAAATCAGCGACGAGGAACTGGCCGCCCTGGTGGCCTACATCCGCGCACAGAGCAGTTGAGACAAAGAGGACCGCCATGTCCGTCTACGCCGAAGCCAGTCTGCACGAGCTCCACGAGCCGAGCACTTTCATCACCAAGTACGTCTGGAGCCAGGACCACAAGGTGATCGCGGTGCAGTACGCCTGCGTCGCGATCTTCGTCGGCGTCATCGGGGTGGTGCTGTCGAACCTGATGCGGCTGCAGATCGGCTTTCCCGGCAAGTTCGCGTTCATCGACCCGAACCTGTACTACCAGTTCGTCACGATGCACGGGATGATCATGGTGATCTACCTGCTGACGGCGCTCTTCCTCGGCGGCTTCGGCAACTACATGATCCCGTTGATGGTCGGTGCGCGGGACATGGTGTTCCCGTACATGAACATGCTCAGCGTGTGGGTGTACCTGTTGTCGGTGATCGTGCTGCTGGCGAGCTTCTTCGTGCCCGGCGGCCCCACCGGCGCGGGCTGGACGCTCTACCCGCCGCAGGCCATCCTGGCCGGGACGCCGGGGCACGACTGGGGCATCATCCTGATGCTCGTGTCGCTGGTGATCTTCATCGTCGCCACCACCATGGGCGGCCTGAACTACGTGACGACCGTGCTGCAGGCACGCGCGCCGGGCATGACGCTGCTGCGCATGCCGCTCACGGTGTGGGGCATCTTCGTGGCCACCATCCTGGCGCTGCTCGCCTTCCCGGCGCTGTTCGTGAGCGGCATCATGATGCTGCTCGACAAGACGCTGGGCACCAGCTTCTTCATGCCGGCCCTGGTCACCATGGGCCAGGTGGCCAACTACAAGGGCGGCAGCCCGCTGCTGTTCCAGCACCTGTTCTGGTTCTTCGGCCACCCGGAGGTCTACATCGTCGCGCTGCCGGCCTTCGGCATCGTGTCGGACCTCATCAGCGTGCATGCGCGCAAGGCCATCTTCGGCTATCGCATGATGGTGTGGGCCATCGTCATCATCGGCGGGCTGAGCTTCGTCGTGTGGGCGCACCACATGTTCGTGAGCGGCATGAACCCGTGGTTCGGCTTCTTCTTCGCCACCAGCACGCTGATCATCGCGGTGCCGACCGCGATCAAGGTCTACAACTGGACGCTGACGCTGTGGAAGGGCGACATCCACCTCACCGTGCCGATGCTGTTCGCCATCGCCTTCCTGTGCACCTTCGTGATCGGCGGCCTGACCGGCCTGTTCCTCGGCAACGTCAGCGTCGACATCCCGCTGTCGGGCACCTACTTCGTCGTGGCCCACTTCCACATGGTGATGGGCGTGGCGCCGCTGCTGGTGGTGTTCGGTGCCATCTACCACTGGTTCCCGAAGATCACCGGCCGCATGCTCGACGACCGGCTCGGCCAGTTCCACTTCTGGGTCACGTTCATCGGCACCTACGCGATCTACTTCCCGATGCACTACCTGGGGGTGCTGGGCATGCCGCGGCGCTACCACGCCTACAACGACTACCAGTTCATCCCCGACTCGGCGCACCTGCTGAACGTGTGGATCACGATCGCCGCGCTGATCGTCGGCCTGGCGCAGATCGCGTTCATCTACAACCTCATCTGGAGCACCTTCCGCGGCCGCATGGCGGGACCGAATCCGTGGCGGGCCGCGTCGCTGGAGTGGTTCACGCCCGACACGCCGCCCAAGCACGGCAACTGGGGCGAGCACATGCCCGTGGTCTATCGCTGGGCCTATGCGTACAGCGTGCCCGGCGCCCCGCAAGACTTCATCGCGCAGAACGCGCCGGCGGAGCAGGGCGGCATCGAGCTCTCGCAGGAGACGCATGGCAAGGGAGCACCGGCATGAACACGGCCGTCTGGAGCCCCGACACCGCGCAGCGCGGCCAGCCCGGCCAGGCGGTCGGCGTCGGGCTGTGGGTGTTCATCGGCGTGGCGACCGCGCTGTTCTCGCTGTTCCTGCTCGCCTACCTGATGCGCATGACGGCGGCCGACTGGTGGTCGCTCACGCTGCCGTGGCAGCTGTGGGTGAGCACCGCCTGGCTGGTGGCGGGCAGCCTGAGCCTGGAGTGGGGCAGCCGTTCGGCGCGCCGCGGCCGTCACGACGACGCACGCCGCTGGCTGCTGATCGGCGGCGCCTGCGCGGCGGGCTTCCTGGCGGCGCAGTGGTGGGCCTGGCAGGCGCTGCAAGGCGCGGGCGTCACGGCCTCGGGCAATCCGGCCGGCAGCTTCTTCTACCTGCTCACCGCGATGCACGGCCTGCACGTGCTGGGTGGGCTGGTCGCCTGGGTGGTCACGACGCGCACCGACACCGCCGATGCGCCCTGGCGCATCCGCCTGTGCGCGCGCTACTGGCATTTCCTGCTCGCGGTGTGGGTGGTGCTGTTCGCGGCGATCGGCCTGCTGACGCCCGAGATCGCCCGCGTGATCTGTGGCCCCCTCAGGATCATCTGACATGAGCGCTGTCGCACTTCCGAGCTCCGATGCCGCCACACCGCCGGCCCACTCGACACCGGCCGGCCTGCGCGGCCTGATCGCCGACTGGTCCTCCGACCAGGAAGCCTTCCACGTCGCCTGGGGCAAGGCGATGATGTGGATCTTCCTGCTGTCCGACACCTTCATCTTCGGCAGCTTCCTGACCGGCTACATGACGGTGCGCGCCTCGACCACCGTGCCGTGGCCCAATCCGAGCGAGGTGTTCGCCCTGAACGTAGCCGGCGCCGACGTCCCGCTGCTGCTCATCGCGATCATGACCTTCGTGCTGATCTCCAGCAGCGGCACGATGGCGATGGCCGTCAACTTCGCCTACCGGGGCGAGCGTTTCAACGCCGCGGCGCTGATGTTCGTCACCGCGGCCTTCGGCGAGATGTTCGTCTTCATGCAGGCCTTCGAGTGGTCCAAGCTGATCCTTCACGAGGGCGTGCGGCCTTGGGGCAACCCGATGGGCGCGGCGCAGTTCGGCTCGACCTTCTTCATGATCACCGGCTTCCACGGCCTGCACGTGACCGCGGGAGTGATCTACCTGATGGTCGTCGCGACCCGGTTGATACGCGGCAAGTACGAGAAGAAGGGGTACCAGATCGTCGAGATCGCCGGCTTGTACTGGCACTTCGTGGACCTGGTGTGGGTGTTCATCTTCGCGTTTTTCTATCTGTGGTGAGGGCAAGCACATGACCACGGCGACCACCCACGGCCAGACTCATCCGATCGGCCTGTATCTCAAGATCTGGGCGCTGCTGTTCGTGCTCAGCACGCTGTCGTACCTGGTCGACTACTTCCACTTCCACGGGCTCATGCGCTGGAGCCTCATCGTCCTCTTCATGCTGCTCAAGGCTGGCCTGATCGTGGCGGTCTTCATGCACATGGCCTGGGAGCGGCTGGCGCTGGTCTACGCCATCCTGGTCCCGCCACTGGCGCTGATGGTGCTGGTGGGCCTGATGTGGGCGGAAGCGGACTACACCTTCCTCACGCGGCTGTTCTTCTTCAGGTAGGGTGGGCTTCAGCCCACGCGGTTCGTTGAAGGACTGCGAAGGTCGCGTGGGCTGAAGCCCACCCTACGGAAGCGCGCGTCAGAACACCGTCCCGTCGCTCACGATCTGCACCGGCGGCACGCCGCCGTCGCGCAGCTCCGCCGCGATCTGCCGACCCGCCGCCCAGGTGCCGCCTTCGAGCACGCGCGCCAGCGGCATCTGCTCGGCACTCAGCCCCAGCTCGGCACGCACCAGCGGCGCGAGCTCGTCGATCAGCGCCACCGTGAGTGCACGCCACTCGACGACCCAGGTGTCCTGCGGCTGCCAGCGCCTCTGCGCGAACTCGGCGTCGCGCGGCACGATCACGCCGGTGTCGAGCAGCAGCCCGCCGTTGCGGTATTCGGGCAGCGCCGTGAGCTCGTCGAGCTCCATCACCTTCACGCCACCCCACTCGAAGGGCTCGATCAGCGAATAGGTGAGCCACTGCGACAGCTTGTGGAAGGGCACGATGCCCGCGCTGGAGCCCTGGCCGCCCGCCTGCGGATGCCGCCACGCGTCGCCCAGCGGCACTTCGCCCAGCCGCATGCCGGCGGGCCAGATGCCGCTGAAGGCCTCGAGCAGCGCGCCGAGGATGCGCCCCGCGTTGACGTGGTGATGGCGCTGCGAGCCCGGCGCCGGCCGGTGGTGGCGCAGCCGCGGGGCATGCGCGTGGTAGGTCAGCGCGTCGAACAGGTGCCCCGGCTGGCCGATGGACGTGAACAGCTGTGGCTGGTCGCGCAAGGCCTCGCCCAGCCCTCGCATCAAGGCCGCCCGTCCGGCCAGGCCGACCAGCGGGTTCTCGGCGCTCACCTGGAAGATCTCGGCCAGTGTCGGCTCGTCCATCCAGAGCAGCGCGTTGGCGTCGACGCGGCAGGGATCGCCCGCGTCCGACGAGAAGCGCCCCGCCAGGAAGGCACGAAAGCTCGCCACCGCCAGTCCCTCGGAGCGCACGAACTCTTGCCCGGTCTCGCGCTCGCGGTACGACCACTCCGGCCCGGCGCCCGCATCGAGCAGCACGCTGACCAACGCCAGGTCGACATAGGAGCGCGCCGCGGCCACTTCGGTCCGATCGCCCAGGCGCGCGTCGAGCTCGGCCTTGCGGTCGACGCCGCCGGCCTCGAAGTGGCGCCAGCGGCTGTGGTAGGGGATGACGAGGTCAGGATGGCGCTCGCGCGTCAGCCGCGCCACGCGCGCGGCCACGCCGGGCAGGGCGGTGCGATCGACGCTGAAGTGCTCGGAGCGCCCGGCGCTCGCGGCCGCGGCGATCAGCGCGCTGCGCTCGCGGATGGTCTGCGGGGCACGCAGCACGCGCACCGCATCGTGCAGCGCCGCATCGTCACTCAAGACCGCGCCCCTTCACCGCGGCGAGCTGGATCTCGTCGGGCACGCTGCCGTCGGTGAAATAGCCGGCCGCGATCTTGGCCTCGATCTCGACCCGCGCGTCGGCCGGCACCAGCGCGTCGGGAATCTTCACCCGCTCGCCGACCTCGATGCCGCTGCCGGTGATGGCGTCGAACTTGTCGTTGCTCATCGACACCAGCCGGTGGATCTTGCGGATGCCCAGCCAGTGCAGCACGTCGGGCATGAGCTCCTGGAAGCGCATGTCCTGCACGCCGGCGACGCACTCGGTGCGCAGGAAGTACTTGTCGGCGCTGTCGCCGCCGACCTGGCGCTTGCGCGCGTTGTAGACCAGGAACTTGGTGACCTCGCCGAGCGCGCGGCCTTCCTTGCGGCTGTAGGCGATGAGGCCGACGCCGCCTTGCTGCGCGCCCTTGATGCACTCCT
The DNA here is from genome assembly GCA_036377015.1 of Piscinibacter sp. Lineage (GTDB taxonomy): Bacteria > Pseudomonadota > Gammaproteobacteria > Burkholderiales > Burkholderiaceae_C > Albitalea. The sequence goes on from DASUZE010000038.1 coordinate 38,026, forward strand.
CGATCGCATGCGTGAGGTAGGGCCGGCAGGTGCAGATGTCGGAGCCGAAGACGTCGGAGCCGTTGCATTCGTCGTGCACCCGCGCGGTGAGGGTGACCTGCGGATCGGCCAGGTCGCGCGCGTCGCCGAAGATGTAGAGCGTCTGCCCGCCGATGGGCGGCAGGAAGACCTCGAGGTCGCTGCGCGTGACCAGCTCCGGGTACATGCCGCCGGTCTCCTCGAACAGCGCGCGCCGCAGCTCGGCCTCGCTGACGTGGAAGCGCCGGGCCACGCCGGGCAGCCACCACACCGGCTCGATCGCGATCTTGGTGACCACCGCCGAGGCGTCGTCCAGCAGCACGCGGCCGTCGGCCTGCAGGCGCTGGAAGACGATGGCCTGGCGCACTTCGGGCAGGTGGATGCGGGCCTTCGTCACCGCGATGGTCGGCCGGATGTCGTAGCCCTGGGCGATGAAGTCGGCGAAGACCTCCGCCACCGAGGCGCCCCAGGGATCGATCGAGACGATCTTCGCCGGGTCGCCCCATTGCAGGTGCGGGCCGATGTGGTCGGTGGGTGCGGTGTCGGTGAGGTCGGCGCGGTGGCCGCGCTCCAGGTTGCCGGCCGCCACCGCCAGCGCGCGGTAGACGCCGTACGAGCCCGAGTGCGAGCCGACGACGTTGCGCTGGCTGCGGCTGACGGTGGTGCCCACCACCGGTCCGCGCCCGGCCGCGCTGGCCGCGCCCCAGTGCAGCGGCGGTGCGCCGCTGGTCCCCTGGCCCGGATGGGAGGTCAGGCGGATGTGCTTCGCGCCCGGTCCACCCGCGATCTCAGAACCCATGAGCTGCTCCGAAGCGTCGACCTGCCCATTGGACTACAACCGCAAGCTCATGTGCACGTCGTCGTGCAGCATGCCGTCCACGCAGATCGCGGCCGGTTCACGGCCATAGATCACGAAGCCCAGCGATTCGTACAGCCCGATCGCCGTCCGGTTGGCCGCGTAGGCGGTGAGGTTGAGCTGGCGGATGCCGGGAGCGTGACGCGCGAGCCCGATCACCGCCTCGATCAGCGAGCGGGCCAGCCCGCGTCCGCGGTGCGACGGCGCCACGAACACGCCCCAGACGAAGCCCTTGTGCTGCAGCTTGCGCATCTCTTCGCGATGCCAGGCCGCCAGGCCCACCAGCGCGGCGCCGTCGAAGGCGCCGACGATGGCGCGGTCGGCCGCCGGCTGCAGTCGCTCGGCGACGGTGGCCAGGGGCGTGTCGCGCTCGTCCTCGTAGCTGGAGGCGAAGGCCACCGGATCCTCGCTCAGCGCCTGCAGCCGCAGCACCTGGAATGCGACGGCGTCGTCCGGCGTGAGCACGCGGATCTCCATCGCGACTCCGTCAGGTGGCCAGCGGCTGGGTGATCTCGTCGATGCGCGCCAGCACCTCGGGCGTCAGCTTCGCGATCACGTCGGCGGCGCCCAGGTTGCTCTGCAGCTGAGACATCCGCGACGCGCCGGTGATCACGCTGCTCACGTGCGGGTTCTTCGCCGCCCAGGCGATGGCGAGCTGCGCGACGTTGCAGCCGAGCTCCGCCGCGAGGTCTTCCAGGCGTGCCACGGCGGCGTTCTTCGCTTCGTCGGTGAGGCCCTTCTCGAGAAAACCCATGCCCTTCATGGCGCCGCGGCTGTCGGCCGGAATGCCGCCCTTGTACTTGCCGGTGAGCAGCCCGCTGGCCAGCGGGCTCCAGGTGGTCAGGCCCAGGCCGATGTCGGCGTACAGGCGGGCGTACTCTTCCTCGACCCGCTTGCGATGGAACAGGTGGTACTGCGGCTGCTCCATCACCGGCTTGTGCAGGTGATGGCGCTCGGCGATCTCCCAGGCGGCGCGGATGTCGTCCGCCGGCCATTCGCTGGTGCCCCAGTACAAGGCCTTGCCGCGGGTGATCATGTCGCTCATCGCCCACACCGTTTCCTCGACCGGCGTGTGCGGATCGGGGCGATGGCAGTAGACCAGGTCGATGAAGTCCAGCCCGAAGCGCTGGAGCGATCCGTCGATGGCGTGCATCAGGTACTTGCGGTTGAGCGTGTCCTTGCGGTTGACGGCCTGGCCCTCGCGGTCCAGGCCCCAGAAGAACTTGGTCGAGACCACGTAGTTCAGGCGCGGCCACTTGAGCGCGCGAATCGCCGCGCCCATCACCTGCTCGCTCTTGCCGCCGGCGTAGGCCTCGGCGTTGTCGAAGAAGTTGACGCCGGCGTCCAGGGCCGCGGCCATCATCTCGCGGGCCGCGCCCTCGTCGACCTGGTTGTGGTACGTGACCCAGGAGCCCAGGGACAGCTCGCTGACCTGCAGGCCGCTCGCGCCCAGACGTCGGTAGTTCATCGGTGGATTCTTGTGGTGGGGATCGATGCATCTTAGCCACAGAACGAAGACCGTTCAGGCGCCTCAACGGACCGCTCGCACCGCCCGAGGCCTTGGCTCGCGGGGCACTTCGGCTATCGTGTCGCGGTGAACGCCGTCCGCCTTGCCCTGCTCCTGCCCTTCCTGCTGGCCTTCAGCGTCGCAGGCCATGCCGTCGTGTCGCGCGTCGTCAAGGCGGTGCTGTGGGCCTGGTCGCCGCTGGCGTCCGGCGAGCCCGAGGCAGCGACCTACGAGCGCCGGGTCTATCACACCGCCGACCGCCCGATGATGGAGATCGTCGCGGCCGCCGCCGGCGCCGGCCTGGTGCTGTGGCTGGGCGTGCTCACCGGATGGGGCTTGCTGTGGGCGGCCGCCTTCGTGGCGCTGGGCGGCGTCGTCCTGCTCGATGTGCTGCGCTGGGAACGCGTGGCGGTCAGCGCCCACAACCTCTGGTTCCAGCGCGGCTTTCGCAGCAACGTCCACCAGGTGGCGCTCGAGAACATCCGAGACCTGAGCATCGACGAGACCGAAGCGCGCGGCTTCACGCTGCGCCACGGCACTCGCAACCGCATGGTGCGGCTGTCGGTGCGCATGAACGACAAGCGCGTCGTCGCCTTGCCCAAGACCGATGCCTACAACGGCATGGACGGCGTCGAGGCGGTCGCGGCCCACCTGCGCATGCGCCTGCAGCAGATGCGCGACCGCGAAGCCGCCCGCCGCGCCGCCCGCAACGACGACGGCACCCCCGTCGAGGCGCTGGGCGAAGACACCGACGAGCTGCGGCGTGCCTTGCGTCGCCTGCGCGTGGCCAAGCAGCGCGACCTGAAGTCCACGCCTCACGAGCGCTAGGGTTTCACCCCGGGCGCGCCTCCCGGGCATGGGGGTGGCGCCCGAGGTTCACGGTGGGAGAATCCCCCAATGAATGCCTTGCTGCGTGACACGGTCTCTCCCAGCTCAGCAACCCCGGCCCAGCGCCGCGCCCGCATTGCCCAGGCCATGGCCCGTGACGGCGGCGGCATCGCCATCATCCCCACCGCGCCCGAGCGGCGGCGCAACAGCGACAACGACCATCCCTACCGCTACGACAGCCACTTCCATCACCTGACGGGCTTCACCGAGCCGCAGGCGTGGCTGGTGCTGCGCAGCGACGGCCACAGCACGCTGTTCTGCCGGCCGCGCGACCCCGAGCACGAGATCTGGGACGGCTTTCGCCTCGGCCCCGAGGCCGCGCCCGCCGCGCTGGGCGTCGACGAGGCCTACCCCGTGGGCGAGCTCGATGCCCGGCTGCCGCAGCTGCTGGCCAACCAGCCTGCGGTGTGGTGGTGCTTCGGCGTGCACACCGAAGTGGCGCCGCTGATCGAGGCCTGGCTGGCCGCCGTGCGCCGGCGCAGCCGCGACGGCATCGAATGCCCCGCTTCGCAGCGCGACCTGAACGCCCTGCTCGACGAGATGCGGCTGGTCAAGGACCCCGGCGAGATCGAGCTCATGCGCCGCGCCGCCAGCATCTCGGCGAGTGCCCACGTGCGGGCGATGCGCTTTTGCGCCGAGCGCTTTCGCGCCGGTGCGACCAGCGTGCGCGAATACGAGATCGAGGCCGAGCTGCTGCACGAGTTCCGCCGCCATGGCGCGCAAAGCCCTGCCTATCCCAGCATCGTGGCCGCCGGTCCCAATGCCTGCGTGCTGCACTATGCCGCTGCCGATGCGCCGCTCTTGCCCGGCCAGCTGTGCCTGGTCGACGCCGGCTGCGAGTTCGACGGCTATGCGAGCGACGTCACGCGCACCTTCCCGGCTGCCGGACGCTTCTCGGGCCCGCAGCAGGCGCTTTACGAGATCGTGCTGGCGGCCCAGAACGCGGCCGTCTCGGCGACCGCGCCGGGCCGCCGCCACCACGACGCCCACGACGCCGCGACGCGCGTGCTGTCGCAAGGCATGCTCGACAGCGGCCTGCTCGACCGCAACAAGGTCGGCGACCTCGACGCCGTGATCGAGACGGCCGCCTACCGGCGCTTCTTCATGCACGGCACCGGGCACTGGATCGGCCGCGACGTGCACGACGTGGGCGACTACCTGTCGGCCGCCGAGGCACCGGTAGCGCGCGCCGACGGACTCGGCGGCACGGTGGTCAAGAAGCCCTCGCGCATCCTGCAGCCCGGCATGGTGGTCACGCTCGAGCCGGGCCTGTACGTGCGGCCGGCCGAGGACGTGGCGGAGAAGTTCTGGCACATCGGCATCCGCATCGAGGACGACGCGCTGATCACGCCCGACGGATGCGAGCTGATGTCGCGCGGCGCGCCGGTCGAGGTGGCGGAGATCGAGGCGTTGATGCGCGCACAGGCCTGAGCGCGGCCGGCGGCGGGTCGCTCACCCGAGCGCGCTGGCGCGCAGGCCCGGGCCCACGCCTTCGCCCTCGCGCGGCGCGACCAGGCAGGCCGGATCGCCCGCGCGGGCCCAGGCCGCCAGCCGTGCGTCGAGCTCGGGCGTGAACGGCTCGGTCGTGTACACGGTCCAGACCAGCCTGAGCGTGGCGGCCGGCAGGCATTGGGACAGAAGCAGGCGGGCATCGGCAAGGAAGTCGTCTTCCGAGAGTCCGGCCTCCTGCAATCGGCCGGTGTGCAGGCGCAGGATCAGCACGACCGCGCGGTAGCGACGCTCCTCGTGCACCAGCTCGTCGAGGCCGGCGCACCAGGCGGCGGCCACGGCCGGCATGCCGGACAGCACCGCGCGCAGGATCTCGAGCGCGAGCAGGGGCACGGTGGCCGGGGCCAGCTCGCCGAACGACATCAGGCGATGGACCTCGCCCAGCGCACGTGCGCGCCGGCGGCGGGCGCGTTGCAGCAAGGCGTGGTTGCGCCGGCGCGCGGTGTCGCCCGCGAGCATGGCGGCGTGCCGCTCGATGAGCTCGCGCGCCGGCGCGGCCCAGGCCGGCTCGGCGGCGATGCAGGCCTCGAGCGCCTCGATGCCCGCTGGGTCGTCGACCCGCAGCTGGGCGGCTCCGAGCACAAACGCAGCCTCGCCGCTCAGCGACGGGTGGTCGTTCCAGCGCCGCGCGAGCTCGGCCGCCGTGCCTGCATCGCCGTGGTCGAGCTCGAGTCGGGCGCGCTCCAGGCCGAGGTCTTGCGCGCCGCGCAAGGCCTCCAGGCGCTCGACCTGCGCCCGCTGGCGGATGTGCTCCTGCCGCCAGATGCGCTCCTGCGCGCGCCGCCATTGCGTGTCGCAGTCGGCCACCACCTCGTCCCAGCGGACGATCCAGGCGGCGCCCGCGACCTGCGCCGGCAAGCTCGCCGCGCCCAGCGCCTGCTCGCCGCTGACGGCGAGCGCAGACAGGCGCTCGGCCAGCGAGGGGTGGGTGTCGTCCGGCGTCGACCCGCGCGCGCGCAGTCGCTCCCACTCCTGGGCCTGCGGCGGTTGCGTCAACACCTGCTGCCGCACGTGCGCGAGCCAGGATGCCGGCGGCGCGATCTGCTCGCGCACCAGCCGCGGCAGCTCGCGGTCGGCCATGGCGCGCCAGCGATCGCCGACGGCATCGATGGTCAGCAGCGCCGATGCCATGCCCACCGGCCCGACGACCGCGGCGCCGAAGGCATCGGCCTCGTACTCGCAGCGCCGCGAGTAGGTGAAGCTCAGGGCGGAGAAGCGCGGCGCGAACCAGCCGGCGAAGTAGGCGGCGCCGCGCTCCAGCAGCCCCACCGACTCGATCGTCGAGGCGGCATACGACAGCCAGCCCAGGCGCGCGCGGTAGATCCACTGGCCGAGCCGGCCATGGCGGTGCGAGAAGTGCCCGAGCTCATGGGCGATCACGGCCCGCACGGTGCTCGTGCCGGCGAGCGCGAGCAGCGGCACGCCCAGCACCAGCACGCGCCGCTTGCGCCAGGGCTGCCAGCGCACCGGCGCCTCGATCGCGGCCGCATTGAAATCGCCGGTGAGCCGCAGCTCGTGGATGGGCGGTGCGCCGAGTTGCGTGGCCAGGACGCGCAGGTCCTCGAACAGCACCGGCGCATCGGCCGGGGCGAGCCGCACGCCGGGCGTCTCGTGCCAGGGCTGCAGCGTCCACCAGATGAAGGCCAGGGCCGCCGCCACCGGCCAGATGCCGAAATAGCCGGCCCACGGGTTGAGCCACATGATGAGCGCGAACGGCCCGATCAACACCACGTGATAGGCGGCGATGCCCGCGATGGCGAGGACCGCCAGCGCGAGCCGCGTCCAAGGCGTGTCGGCGGGTGCAGCGCTCATGTCGATCGTCTCCCCTTGTCCGTTTTCAGAATCGTCCTCGCGGCCCGCAGGCCCTGGGCATACGCCTCTTCGAACACCGAATAGCCCGACAGGTCGGCGTGGGCGAACAGCACGCGTCCCTCCGATGCGGCCAGCGCGCGCAGCGCCGCGCTGGAGCGCACGCCCGGCACGGGAATGCTCATCGCATGGCCGTAGCGCATGAGGTCGATGCGTCGCACCTTGCGCGCCAGGTCGGGATGCGCCGGTGCGAGCTCCTGCAGCACCTGCGCGGCGCGCTGCGCCCAGGGGAGCGCCAGCAGCTCGCGGCGATGCGCCGGATCGGCGCCCCATGACCGGTACGCGGTGAGCACGGTCGGGCCCGGATGCGGTCGGGTGCTCTGGTGCATCGCGTCGACATAGCCCAGGCCGGCGCTTCCGTAGAGCACGTTGTCCCAGGACGGCGGCGCACCGGGCCGATCGGCCAGGGGCTCGTCGAGATGCAGGTTGGCGACCAGCCAGGGCGCGTGGCGCAGGCGCGCGGCCGCATCGACCAGCGCCGGCGGCGCGGCGGCCAGCAGGCGTCGCGCCACGAACAGCGGCGTCGCCAGCACCACGCGCGGCGCGGTCCAGCGCTCGATGCGCTGCTCGGCGTCGTGCCAGAGGTCGACGTCGACCTGGTGGCGGCTTTCGGTCACGCGCAGCGCGATGCGCGCCGCGTGCAGGCGTTGCGCGAGCGGCGCGGCCAGCCGTTCCACCAGCCAGGCATTGCCCTGGGGCCAGGTCAGCACGCCCTCGCGTTCCTCGCCCTGCGCTTGCGGCGCATGGAAGCCGTGGCGGCTGGCGAAGTAGTGCACGCCCGCCCACGCCGACACCTCGGCCGCGCCGCCGCCGTAGTCGTCGCGGCAGCAGTAGTCGAGGTACCAGCGCAGGGGCGGCGCGGTGAAGCCTTCGGCGTCGAGCCAGCGAGCGAACGTCGTGGCGTCGAGCGCGTCGAGCTCGCTGCGCCACGCCGAGCGGGCGGTGGGCAGCGCGAACGCCTGGTCGCGCCCCAGCTCGGCGACGCGAGCGGCGAAGCGCTGGTATTGCGCCAGCGTCGGCGCTTGCTCGGCCGCCGGCAGCGCACCGGTCGGCGGCAGCAGGCCGTCGTGCCACTGCCCCGCGATGAACAGGCGCTCCTGCGGGCTGTGGCACAGGTGACGCTCGTCGTAGACCGGCCGGCCGTGCTCGGTGCGGCGCAGGCCCAGGTCTTCCAGCAGCTCGACCAGGTCGCCGGCGCTTTCGTCCGGCAGCGGCAGGTAGTGCGCGCCGAGCGGGCAGTCCATGCCGGCGATGCGGTGGCCGCGGCTGTTGCCGCCGGGCCGGTCTTCGAGCTCGACGAGCTGCACGTCGTCGAGCCCCGCGCGCACCAGCGCACGCGCGCAGGCGAGGCCGGCGACGCCGGCGCCCACCACCAGCACGCCGGCGCGGCGCTGGACGGCCGGTGCGGGCAGCGAAGCCGGGTCGCGCAAGCGGTGGCCGCGCTCGACATCGGCGCCGACCCAGCCGCCGTCGAAGCGCAGCTCGGGGGTGCGCTCGCAGCCGGCGAGCGACACGAGCGGCGCCGCCGCCACGGCGCGAAGCCAGCCTCGCCGCGACGGCATCAATGCACCTTGCCCCACTCTTGCTCGAAGGTCTGCACCAGCACCTGGTTCGACAGCCGGTTGGGCTCGGCCGGCACGCGCGCCATGTCGGGCGGGAACGCGAACAGCGCCGGCAGGCCCGCGAGATCGAGGAAGCGCAAGCCCGCCGGCAGGGCGGCCGGCGGGCGCCAGGGCCGCCGGCTGGCCAGGATGAAGCCCCATTCGCCGAAGCTCGGCACATGGGCGTGGTAGGGCGTGGCGGTCAGGCCGACGGCCTCGATGGTCGCGGCCACGGTCCAGAAGCTCTTGCGGGCGATCAGCGGCGAGGTGGTCTGCACCACCGCGAAGCCGCCCGCGGCCAGGTGCTCGTCGATCAGCTTGTAGAAGCTGGTGGTGTAGAGCTTGCCGATGGAGAAGTTGGTCGGGTCGGGGAAGTCGACCACGATCACGTCGAACATCGCCTCGTGCGTGTCGAGCCACGAGAAGGCGTCGGCGTTGACGATGGCGACCTTGGGCGAATGCAGCGAATCGCCGTTGAGCCGGCGCAGCAGCGGCTGCTCGGCGAACAGCGTGCTCACGTGCGCATCGAGCTCCACCAGCGTCACCTGCTCGACGCCGGGATGGCGCAGCACCTCGCGCACGGCCATGCCGTCGCCGCCGCCCAGCACCAGCACGCGCCGGGGCGCGCCCTGCGCGGCCATCGCCGGATGCACCAGCGCCTCGTGGTAGCGGTATTCGTCGCGCGAGTGGAACTGCAGGTTGCCGTTGAGGAAGAGGCGCACGCCGGCGTTGCTCGCGGTGACCACCACCCGCTGGTAGGCGCTGCTTTCGCTGTAGACGATGTGGTCGCCGTAGAAGCGGTCCTCGGCCCAGCTGGTCACGCGATCGGCGCCGCCGAAGGCGGCCAGCAGCGCCGCGACCGTGACCACGCAGGCCGCCACGTGCCAGGCGAGCCGCCGCAGCTCGGCGCGGAACAGCCACAGCGTCCAGACCGCGACGCCCGCGTTGAGCAGGCCGAAGAACACGCCCGTGCGGATCAGCCCGAGCTGCGGCACCAGCAGCAGCGGAAAGGCCACCGAGACGGCCAGTGCGCCGAGGTAGTCGAAGGTGAGCACCTGCGACACCAGGTGCGACAAGGCGTAGCGGGCGCGGAAGTGGCGCTTGAGGATGCGCATCACCAGCGGGATCTCCAGCCCCACCAGCGTACCCACCGCCAGCACCAGCACATACAGCGAGAAGCGGAACGACGGCGCGGCGGCCGTGTGCAGCGCGAACAGCGCGCCCGGCATCAGCCCGCCGATCAGGCCCACCATCAGCTCGATGCGCAGGAAGTGCGCGACCAGCTGGCGCTCGAAGAAGCGCGACAGGTACGAGCCGACGCCCATCGCGAACAGGTAGGCGCCGATGACGGTGGAGAACTGCAGGATCGAGTCGCCCAGCAGGTAGCTGGCGAGGGCGCCCGCGGCCAGCTCGTACACCAGGCCGCAGGCCGCGACCACGAACACCGAGGCCAGCAGCGCGACCTCGCCCGGGCGGATGGGCTCGATCGCGCGGTCATGCGGCACGGCCTGTGTCATGACCGACTGTAGCCCGGGTGCAACCCGGGCCCGCTCAGTGAATGGCCGCAGCCACGATCAGCCCGATCGCGATCGCCATCGCGCCGACGACGATGGCCAGCGCGGTGTTCTTCCTCTCGACGATCTCGGCCCACAGGTCGTAGGGCGTCACCTTGTCGACGATCAGAAAGCACACCCAGAACACGAACACGCCGATCAGCGCGTACAGCACCGAGCCGAAGAAGACGCTGGGTTTCAACCATTCGATGCCCATCATGGCGATGCTCCTCGTGAATGAATGTCGGCCTTACTTGTGGCCGCCGCCGCTGGAAAATCCGCCGAACGAGCCGCCGCTGGTGCGCGAGCCGCTGCGCTGGCTGGCCAGGCAGTTCTGGTATTCGGTCGACGCCTCGCCGTAGGTGCTGCGCAGCGCGCTGCAGTCGGCCGCGCCGCCGCCGTCGCCGCAGCGGAACAGGATCAGCAGCACGACGATGATCACGCCCCAGAGGATGATCTTGCCGATCATCTTGCGGTCGAACGACGTGGGCAGGGCGTCGCGCTGCAACGCGGCCTGCTGGTCCGGTGCGATCTTGAAGGCCTTGGCGACGTCGCTGGCCGCCAGGGTCTCGCCGCCCGACCAGACGATCTCGCGCGTGTCGCCGCTGCCGGTCACCTCGCGGTTCAGACGCTTCTTGCTCGCGTTGCCGGTGCCGACGTAATCGGTGTTGGCGGTGCGCTCGTGGCGCGACAGGCGCCAGTAGAACTCGCCCAGCACATACGTCACCTCGCCGGTGTAGTCGTAGAGCTTGCGGTACAGCGCGCCCTCGTGGCGCACGCCGTCCCCGGAGGCTTGCGGCACGCCGGTCAGCGGCGCCGTCCAGCTCCAGCCGTCTTCGGCATCGACCAGGAAGGCGAAGCCCTCGGTGCGGTGGTACAGCAGGTACTCGCGCCACAACGACTGCTCGTCGTCCGCGTCCTGCGCGATCTCGCAGCGCTCGACATAGCCCACCACCTGCCAGGCGAGCGGCTTGTTGCCCAGCGCGAGCGTGCCGATGCGCCCGAGCGGGATCTGCGGCTCCATGCCGTTGTCCTGCGCGAAGTGCGCGAGGTCGGCGCCGACGCCCTGCGACACGTCGACCACCGCATGGCATTGGTGGCAGACGATGGACTGGGTGGTGCTGAGCTTGACCTCCAGCGCCGCGCCGCAGCTCGGGCACTCGACGCCGCGCGCCGACAGCGTCTTCTCGGCGCTCTCGGCCAGGCCGGTCATCGCCAGTTCGCTGATCGCGACCGAGCGGCCGATCGACCACTTGGGCGCGGCCGGATCGGCGTAGTCCAGCGTGCCGACCTCGCCGCGCGTGCTGCGCAGGTCGGCCACGACGAAGCCGCGCTCGGTGTTGGGTGCGAAGGGCAGCTCGCCCTGGGCGGCGATCAGCCTGGCGACCGTCACCGAGCCGACCGCGAAGCCCTGTCCCTCGATCACCTGCTGCTGGCCCGGCTGCAGGCTCGCGGCCGTCGGCACCGCGCCCGTGAGGGGCGCATCGAAGGCCATCACGTAGCGGCCGTTGTCCTCGCTCAGCCAGCCGCTCTTGCCGCTGTCGAACAGCGCATGCCATTCGTTCCAGGTGCCGTCCTTGTAGCGGTATTGCAGGCGGCCGACGAGGGTGAAGGTCGCGCCCTGCCAGCTGCCGGCGGCGCCGAGCTGCAAGGGAGAGTGGTCGTCGAAGAGCTCGGCGCTCTGGCCGATCTTGCGCAGCGCGTCGCCGTCGCGGACGATGGTGCTGCGACAGAAGCTGCAGACCGCGAATGCCGATGCGGGCGAGCGGAAGTCGACCGGCGCGCCGCAGTTGGGGCACGCGGCGCGGTAGGCGCGCTGGGGGGTGGACTCGGTGGCCAAAGAGGCGTTGTTGTTGTGATGGGGCGGGACGCGGCCGCCCCCGCGAAGCTCAGACCAGCTTCTTCAACAGCTCCGCCTTCTTGGCATCGAACTCTTCCTGCGTGAGGATGCCCTTGGACTTCAGGTCGGCCAGCTTCTCGATCGTCGCCATCACCTCGTCGGGCTTCACGCCCACCGGCGCGGCGGCCTCGGCCGCGGGCTGTGCGCCCTTCAGGCCCTGGTTGAGCTGGTTGGCCATCACCTGCCCCAACGCCACGCCGGCGCCCAGCCCCATGGCGTCGCCCACCACGCCGCCCTGGCCCGCGCCCTCGGCGAACTTGGGCATGCTCTGCGCGGTCTGGTACTGCATGAACTTGCCCATGTCGCCGACCATGCCCATGCCGATCTTCTGGTCGAGGATCTTCTGCAGCTCCTCGGGCAGCGAGATGTTCTGCAGCGTGACCATCTCCAGCTTGAGGCCGATCGCCTCGAAGGCCGCCGCGGTGGCCAGGCGCAGCTGGTTGGCGAACTCGACCTGGTTGGCCGCCAGGTCGAGGAAGGCCAGGCCGCTGCCCGCGACCGCGTCGGAGATGTGCTGCAGCATCAGCGCGCGCAGCTGGCCGTCGAGGTCGGCCACGGTGTAGAGGTCGCGCGTGCCCGAGATCTGCTGGTAGAACAGCTTGGGGTCGGCGATGCGGTAGCTGTAGTTGCCGAAGGCGCGCAGGCGCACCGCGCCGAAGTCCTTGTCGCGGATGGTGACCGGCTGGGTCGTGCCCCAGCGCTGGTCGATCTGCTGGCGCGTGCTGAAGAAGTAGACGTCGCTCTTGAACGGGCTCTGGAACAGCTTGTCCCAGTTCTGCAGGTAGGTGAGGATGGGCAGCGTGTTGGTGGTCAGCGTGTAGCGGCCCGGGCCGAACACGTCGGCCACCTTGCCCTCGTTGACAAACACCGCCATCTGCGACTCGCGCACGGTGAGCGAGCCGCCGTACTGGATCTCGTTGCCCGCCATCGGGTAGCGCCAGGCGAGGGTGCCGTCGCCGGTCTCGGTCCACTCGAGGATGTCGATGAACTGTTTCTTGATGAAATCCATCAATGCCATGGCGCGTGTCCTTTGCAGTGACCCCCGACAACCGGGTGCGGCGGAATAATACGACGCATGCTTCGAAACAACCTTCCCCCAGCGACCGAGCCGGCCGGCCTGAACCTGGCGGTGATCGGCGCCGGGCCGGTCGGCCTGACGCTCGCGCTGCAGGCCGCGCAGGCCTTGCCCGGCGCCAGGGTCAGCCTGTTCGACGCGCGCCCCGCCGACAAGGACGTGTCGGGCGACCCGCGCACGCTGGCGCTGTCGCTGGGCAGCGTGCAGCTGCTGCAGCGCCTGGATGCCTGGAACGCCGAGGCGGCACAGCGCATCCTCGAGGTCCACGTGTCGCAGCAGCCGCCTTCGCTGCCGGCGCTGCTGGGCGCCTGGATGCCCGAGCCCGAGGTGCGCATCCGCGCCATCGACGAGGCCGTGCCCATGCTGGGCGCGGTGCTGAGCTACGGCGCCATCGTCGCGCCGCTGCAGCGTGTGTGGCTGGCGGCCGCCGCGCGCGAGCCGCAGCGCCTGGCCACGCGCTTCGGCACGCCGGTGGCGGCGATGAAGCCGGTCGCCGGCGGGGTCGAGATCGATGCCGGCATCGCCGAGCGCTTCGACCTGGCGGTGGTGGCCGAGGGCGGGGTGTTCTCCGACCAGCTGCGCAAGGGCGTGTCGCACGACTATCGGCAGACCGCCTGGGTCGGCACCGTGCAGCTCGCGAATCCCCGCCCCGGCGTGGCCTACGAGCGCTTCACCCGCCACGGTCCGGCCGCGCTGCTGCCGCTGAAGGACGGCCGCGCCGGCCTGGTCTGGTGCGTGCCCAGCGACGACGATCCGGTGGCCGAGCTGACCGAGCCCCAGCGCCTGGCGGTGCTCAACACCGTGTTCCATGCCGAGGTGGGCGCGTTGACGGCGCTGTCGCCGCTCAAGCGCTTCGCGCTGGGCCTCAACGCCGAGCGCAGCCTGACCGACGGCCGCGCGGTGCGCATCGGCAACGCGGCGCAGACTTTGCATCCGGTGGCGGGGCAGGGACTCAACCTCGGGCTGCGCGACGCCTTCGAGCTGGTGCGCGCGCTCGGCAGCTCACAGGATGTGGATGCGGTGCTGCGGCGCCTCGAGTGGAAGCGCGGGCCGGACCGCTGGGCGATGATCGCGGCGACCGATTTCCTGGCGCGCAGCTTCACCTGGCAGGTGCCGGGCGCCGGTGCGGCGCGGGGATTGGGAATGGTCGCGCTGCAGAAGCTGCGACCGGTCAAGTCGGCGCTGGCGCGCCAGATGATGTTCGGGTCCCGGTAGCGCGGGCGTCAATCCACCTCGTCGCGCAAGCGCAAGCGCTTGCAGCTCGGGTGGCTGTAGTAGCGCGCCTGCGCGCACTGCGTCTGCATGCAGCGGTACAGCGAGAACTGCGTGCGGCTGCCGCAGGCTTCGCGCGGGCCCACCGAGGCGACGCGCGCCTGCGCGGTCGTCACCTTCGCGGCCCGCGTGCCCGACCCGGACACGGCATTGCCGGCGCGCGCCGGCTTGCGTGCGGCGCGGGTCGTCGCGGCGGATTCCGCTGCCTCGTCGGCAGTGGCCTCGGCGGCTGCCGAGGGTGTCGCTGCGGGGGCTTCGACGGGTGGGGGCGTCGCGGCAGCGGGTGCCGGTGCGACCGGCGCAGGGACGGCGGCGACGACCTCGGGTGCGGGTGCTGGCGCGGGTGCTGGCGCGGGTGCGGGTGCGGGTGCGGGCGCGGGCGCGACGGGCGCCGCGGCTGCCGAGGCGCTGGGCATTGCCGGCATCGGGGCCGGCGCGGCGGCCACCGGGGCGGGGGCCGGCGTCTCGGGCGGGCGTGTCACGGGCGCCGCGGGCCGTGTCAGCGCGTCCTGCCGCGCGACGCGCGCCAGGGCCGACTGGGCCTCCACCTGGGCCCGTTGCTGGTCCAGCCACCAGGCGCCGCCGGCCACCGCCAGCACCGCCAACGTGAGCGCTGACCAGGCGACGCGCCGGCGGCGGCGCTGCGACAGCTCCCGGAAGCCCGGACCGCCGGCCGTCGGGCGGTAGTCGCCGGGTCGGGCGGCCAGGGGCTCGTCGAACGGGATGGTCGCGTCAGGGGCCATCGCGCCATAGCGGGCGATGAAGGGCTGCGCGTCGGGGGCGCGACGCGGCGCCTCGGGCTCCGGCGGCGCCTTGGCCGCTGCCACCATGGGCTCGGGCTCGGGGCGGGGCTGCGGCTGCTCGATCGGGGGCGCTGCCGGCGCCTGCACCGGCGCGATCGCCACGGTGTCCTCGTCGGCGACCTCGGGCGGCGGCTCGTCGTCGCCGGTGATGCGGCCCCAGCCGGTGTCGGGACTGCGTTCACCCTCGACCTCGATCCGCTCTTCCTTGGCCGCCGGGTGGTTGTCGAGCAGGGCGCGGAACTCGGCGATGTCTTGCGGCCGGTCTTCCGGGCGCGGCGCGAGCGCAGCGTCGATGGCCGCGATGAACGACGCGCTGTAGTGGCGCGAGGCGTCGGCCTGCGCCAGTCGCTGCACCAGCTTGCGCACCGGCTCGTCGGCCGGCATGCTGCGCAGCGCCGCGGGGGGCGGCAGCTGCCCGCTGAGGCAGTAGCGCACCACCGACGCCAGGGCATAGAGGTCGGTCCACGGCCCCAGCGGGCGGGTGGGTGCGGGCGCCGTCTGCTCGGGCGGCGCGAACGACGGCGCGAGCAAGGTCATCAGCGCGCGCGCCTGGTCGCCCACGATGGCGCGGCGGGCTGCGCTGTAGTCCATCAGCACCGGCCGGTCGTCGGGCAGCAGCAGGATGTTGGAGGGCGTGATCTCGCGGTGGATGCAGCCGGCCTCGTGCAGCATCGCCAGCGGCTCGAGCAGGCCGTCGATCAGCGCGCGCAGCGAGGCCTCGTCGGGCGGCGCGTCCATGTCCTGGCGCAGCTTGAGCAGGGGCGTGCCGACGTAGTAGGGCGTCGCGCGGTAGACCGTGCCGTTGTCCTCCCACAGCCGCGACACGTGCAGCAGCGACGGATGGTCGCAGCGCGCCAGCACTTGCGACTCCTCGACGAAGGCGCGGCGCCCGCGCTCGAAGGCCTCGGCGTGGGTGTCGGCCCGCAGGCACACCTGCGGGCCGTCATCGCTGCGCACGGCCAGCGTGTCCGGCAAATATTCCTTGATGGCCACGCGCCGCTTGAGGGTCTGGTCGGTGGCGAGGTAGACGATGCCGAACGGGCTGCTGCCGATCACCCGCTCGATCACGAACTCACCTACGCGGGTGCCGGCGGCGAGCGTGTCGTCGCGCGGCACGGAGGCGGGCGGGGCATCCGGGTGAAGCTTGACGACGGTAGGGCGAGAGGCCGGACGGTCGGTCCGCGAGAGGGGGTTCATGGCATGAGACCTTGGGGGTACTGCAAATCCAGCTTATCGAAGGGCGTGGTGAGCATCTGTACGCTTTTGTGATGTTTTGGCCCGGCCCCACAGCGGGGCCGGTCGACGACGCAAAAGCTATCCTTGCCCGCTTCGGAAGCGAGGGTTCACCCGGAGGGCAGCAAGCGATGTTCCTGATCTACGGTGGTGCGCGGGGATGACCACCGTCGTCTTCCTCAAGCTGCTCGCGCTGTTCGCCATCGTCGCCCTGGGCTGGGTCGCCGGCCGGCTGCGCTGGCTGGGCGAGAACGACCCGGCCCGCACCCTGTCGAGCGCGGCCTTCTACATCTTCATCCCCGCGCTGCTGTTCCGGACCACGGCCCGCATCGACTTCCGCACCTTGCCCTTCGGCACCCTGGCGGCCTTCTTCGTGCCGGTGATGCTGATGATGCTGGCGATCTACGCGTGGCAGCGGCGCGGCAACCGCGAGCGGCGCCTGCCGGCGGCGGCCCCCAGCGTGCGCGCCATCACCGCGAGCTTCGGCAACACCGTGCAGATCGGCGTGCCCATGGTGACGGCGCTGTGGGGCGAGGCCGGGCTGACCATCCACATCGCGATCATCAGCCTGCATGCGCTCACGCTGCTGTCGGTGCTGACCGCGCTGGTCGAGATCGACCTGGCGCGCGAGCGGCGCGAAGGCGGGCATCCCGACACCCACCTGCTCGCCACCGTCGGCAAGACCGCGCGCAACACCATCATCCACCCGGTGGTGCTGCCGGTGCTGGCCGGGCTGCTGTGGAACGTGCTGCTGCCGCCCATCCCGGCCATCGCCGACGAGATCCTGCTCATGCTGTCGCAGGCGGTGGTGCCGCTGTGCCTGGTGCTGATCGGGATGGCGCTCGCCTACTACGGCGTGAAGGGCGCGGCCAAGGGCGCGGTGGTGTTGTCGGTGCTCAAGCTGCTGGCGCTGCCGGCGGTGGTGCTGCTGGTCGGCCACTGGGGCATGGGCCTGGGCGGGCTGCCACTGGCGGTGATCGTGATGGCCGCGGCGATGCCGGTGGGCTCCAACGCGCTCATCTTCTCGCAGCGCTACGAAGCCATGGAGGCCGAAACCACCGCCGCCATCGTGTTCTCGACCTTCGCGTTTGTCCTGACGGCACCCTTGTGGCTGGCGGTGTTGAGTTTCTGGCTGTCACCCATGTCACCCAGGTGACCTAGACCACTTGCGAAACTCACCGAAATCGGCCGTTTCCCCTGAGGAAAATCTCACGGTCAGGGCGATATCATCCCGCCCTCGCGGCCCACAAGGCCGTCCGCACTCTCGCTGTCCCTGCAACCTTCCAGGACCACCCCGATGAACAAACGCGGCTCCACTCTCCAGGCGCTGGCCGCCTGCGCGCTGATCGCCACCGCCGGCTCCAGCTTCGCGGCCAAGACCTTGGTGTACTGCTCCGAGGGCAGCCCCGAGGGCTTCAATCCGCAGTACTACACCACCGGCACCACCGCCGATGCCGCGTCGGTCCCGATGTTCAACCGCCTGGTCGAGTTCGAGCTCGGCAGCACCAACATCGTGCCCGGCCTCGCCGAAAGCTGGACGTCCACGCCCGATGGCCTGAGCTACACCTTCAAGCTGCGCAAGGGCGTCAAGTTCCACAGCAACGACAAGTACAAGCCGACGCGCGAGTTCAACGCCGACGACGTGCTGTTCTCGTACAACCGCATGGCCGATCCGAGCCATCCGTTCGCCAAGACCTCGCAGGGCCAGACCTACGCCTACTTCGAGGACATGGGCATGAAGGACATCGTCGAGAAGGTCGAGAAGCTCGACCCGATGACGGTCAAGTTCACCCTCAAGAAGCCCGAGGCGCCCTTCCTCGCCAACATGGCCATGGACTTCGCGTCCATCCTGTCGGCCGAGTACGCCGAGAAGATGAAGGCCGCGGGCAACACCGAGGTGTTCGACCGCGAGCCCATCGGCACCGGCCCGTTCCAGTTCGTGTCCTACCAGAAGGACGCGGTCATCCGCTACAAGGCCAACGACAGCTTCTGGGGCGGCCGGCCGAAGATCGACAACCTGGTCTACGCCATCACCACCGACGCCTCGGTGCGCTTCGCCAAGCTCAAGACCGGTGAATGCCACGTGATGGCCTTCCCCAAGCCGGCCGACGTGGCGCTGATGAAGAACGACCCCAACATCAACCTGGTCCAGCAGAACGGCCTGAACGTCGGCTACATCGCGTTCAACGTCGAGAAGAAGCCCTTCGACAACAAGCTGGTGCGCCAGGCGCTGAACATGGCCGTCAACAAGAAGGCCATCCTCGACACGGTGTTCCAGGGTGCCGGCCAGCCGGCCAAGAACCCGATCCCGCCGACGCTCTGGTCGTACAACGACAAGGTCAAGGACTACGGCTACGACCCGGCCCAGGCGAAGGAAACGCTGGCCAAGGCGGGCTTTCCCAACGGCACCGAAGTCGAGCTGTGGTACCTGCCGGTCACGCGGCCGTACAACCCGGACGGCAAGCGCATGGCCGAGCTGATCCAGGCCGACTGGGAAAAGATCGGCGTCAAGACCAAGCTGATCACCTTCGAGTGGGGCGAGTACCGCAAGCGCAGCAAGACCGGCGAGCAGCACGCGATGATGTTCGGCTGGTCGGGCGACAACGGCGACCCCGACAACTTCTTCGTGCCCTTGCTGGGCTGCAGCGCCGTCAAGGGCGGCGGCAACGTCTCGCGCTGGTGCAACAAGGAGTTCGAAGACCTGGTGCTCAAGGCCAAGCTGGTCACCAAGCAGGCCGACCGCGCGGCGCTCTACCAGAAGGCCCAGGAGGTCGCCCACGAAGAAGCGCCCTGGATCCCGATTGCCCACTCGGTGCGCTTCGACCCGGTGCGCAAGGAAGTGATCGGCTACAAGATGGATGCCACCGCGCACCACTTCTTCCACAAGGTCGACTTGGCTCCCGCCAAGTAAGGCATCGATTTTGCGTAGGGTGGGCTTCAGCCCACGCGGTCTTGCCATAGCCACCCCCGCGTGGGCTGAAGCCCACCCTACCCAATCCCCATGTTCTCCTTCATCTTCAAGCGCCTCGGGCTGGTGGTGCCGACCTTTCTCGGCATCACCATCCTGGTGTTCTCGCTGATCCGACTGCTCCCGGGCGACCCGGTCGAAGCGATGTCCGGCGAGCGCGGCATGACGCCCGAGCGCTATGCCCGCCTCATGCATGAATTCGGCCTCGACCGGCCCTTGATCGCGCAGTACGGCGACTACCTCTGGCGCGCCGTGCACGGCGACCTCGGGCTGTCGATGATTTCGCACGAGCCCGTGCTGAGCGAGTTCCTGGCGCGCTTTCCGGCCACCATCGAGCTGTCGCTGCTCGCGATCCTTTTTGCCCTGGTCATCGGCCTGCCGGCGGGCATGCTCGCCGCGCTCAAGCGCAACACGCCGGTCGACTACACCGTGATGGGCGCCTCCCTCACCGGCTACTCGATGCCGATCTTCTGGTGGGGCCTGCTGCTGATCCTGTTCTTCTCGGTCAACCTCGGCTGGACGCCGGTGTCCGGTCGCATCGCGATCCAGTACGACATCCCGCCCGTCACCGGCTTCATGCTGATCGACTCCCTGCTGTCCTCCGACGCCGGCGCGTTCAAGAGCGCGCTGTCGCACCTGGTGCTGCCCGCCATCGTCCTGGGCACCATCCCGCTCGCGGTGATCGCGCGCATGACGCGCTCGTCGATGCTCGAGGTGCTGCGCGAGGACTACGTGCGCACGGCGCGCGCGAAGGGCGCGTCCAGCCTGCGGGTGGTCGGCATCCATGCGCTGCGCAACGCGCTGATCCCGGTCGTCACCACCATCGGCCTGCAAGTGGGCACCCTGCTCGCGGGCGCCATCCTCACCGAGACCACCTTCTCGTGGCCGGGCATCGGCAAGTGGCTCGTCGATGCGATCCACCGCCGCGACTATCCCGCGGTGCAAGGCGGCATCCTGATGTCGGCCACCGTCATCATCGTCGTGAACCTCGTCGTCGACCTGCTCTACGGCGTGATCAATCCGAGGATTCGTCACCAATGAGCGCAGTGGTCGACAACACCGGCGTGGCGGTGCAGGCGCCTCCGGGCCCGTGGGGCGAGCTGTGGCGCGAGTTCCGGCGCAACCGCGGTGCGGTGATCGGGCTCGCGGTGGTGGCGGCACTCGTGCTGTGCGCACTGCTCGCCGACCTCATCGCGCCGTTCTCGCCCAGCGAGCAGTACCGCGACGCGATCCTCTACGCGCCGTCGACGCAGCCCGTCAACGGCCACGTGTTCCTGCTCGGCACCGACCCGGTCGGCCGCGACGTGCTGTCGCGCCTGATCCACGGCACGCGCCTGTCGCTGCTCATCGGCCTGGTGTCGGTGGGCCTGTCGCTGAGCTTCGGCGTGGTGCTGGGGCTGCTGGCGGGCTTCTTCCGCGGCGGCGTCGAGTTCACCATCATGCGGCTGATGGACATCATGCTGGCGCTGCCCAGCCTGCTGCTCGCGGTGGCGGTGGTGGCCATCCTCGGGCCGGGGCTCATGAACGCCATGTACGCCATCGCCATCGTCATGCTGCCGCACTTCGTGCGCCTGACCCGCGCGACGGTGATCGGCGAGCTCGCCAAGGACTACGTCAATGCCTCGCGCATCGCCGGCGCCGGCACCGCGCGGCTGATGTTCGACACGGTGCTGCCCAATTGCGCGGCGCCCCTGATCGTGCAGGGCACGCTGGGCCTGTCCGCCGCCATCCTCGACGCCGCGGCGCTGGGCTTCCTCGGCCTGGGGGCGCAGCCGCCGACGCCCGAATGGGGCTCGATGCTCGCCAGCGCGACCGAGTTCCTGCAGAGCGCCTGGTGGGTCGTGACCTTCCCGGGCCTGGCGATCCTCGTCGCGGTGCTGGCGTTCAACCTGATGGGCGACGGATTGCGCGACGCGCTCGATCCCAAATTGAAACGCTAGCGCCATGCCATTGCTCGAAGTCCAGAACCTCACGGTCGAATTCGGCCCCGAGGCCGCGCCGTTCAAGGCGGTCGACGGCGTGAGCATGTCGATCGACGCGGGCGAGGTGGTCGGCATCGTCGGCGAATCGGGCTCGGGCAAGAGCGTCACCGCGCTCGCGATGATGGGCCTCATCGACGCCCCCGGCCGCGTCAAGGCCGATCGCCTGGCCTTCGACGGCCGCGACGTGCTCGCGCTGTCCGAGAAGGAGCGGCGCGCCATGCTGGGCCGCGACATCGCGATGATCTTCCAGGACCCGATCACCAGCCTGAACCCGTGCTTCACGGTGGAGTACCAGCTGGCCGAGACCCTGCGCATCCACGAAGGCGGCTCGCGCAAGGCGCTGCGCGCGCGTGCGCTCGAGCTGTTGCGCGCGGTCGAGATCCCCGACGCCGAGCGGCGGCTGGATGCCTATCCGCACCAGCTCTCCGGCGGCATGAGCCAGCGCGTGATGGTGGCCATGGCCATCGCCTGCAACCCGCGCCTGCTGATCGCCGACGAGCCCACCACCGCGCTCGACGTGACCATCCAGGCGCAGATGCTGGCCCTGCTGCTCAAGCTGCAGCGCGAGCGCGGCATGGGCCTGATGCTCATCACCCACGACCTGGGCGTGGTGGCCGAGGTCGCGCAGCGGGTCATGGTGATGTACGCGGGGCAGGTGGTCGAGACCTCGCGCGTGCCCGACATCTTCGAGTCGCCGCACCATCCGTACACCGAGGCGCTGTTGTCGGCGCTGCCCGAGCACAACATCGGGCAGCGGCGGCTGCGCTCGATGCCCGGCGTGGTGCCGGGCGCCTTCGACCGGCCGGGCGGCTGCCTGTTGTCGCCGCGCTGTCCGTACGTGCAGGATCGCTGCCGGGCCGAGCGGCCGCAGCTGTACGGCGTGGAAGGTGCACAGGCGCGTTGTTTCTTTCCGCTGCGCAAGGGCGTGGGCGCAGAGGTGACCCATGGATGAATTGGTCGCCCGGGTGAAACCCGGGTTGCACCCGGGCTACGAAGACCAGGCCGACGTGGTGCTCGACGCCCAAGGCTTGGCCAAGCACTACCCGGTCTCGCAAGGTTTCATGAAGCCCAAGGCCGTCGCCCGCGCGCTCGACGGCGTGTCCTTCACGCTGCAGATGGGCAAGACGCTGGCCGTCGTCGGCGAGTCGGGCTGCGGCAAGAGCACCCTGGCGCGCCAGATCACCATGATCGAGACGCCCACGGCCGGCCAGCTGCACCTCGCCGGCGTCGATGTGGCCGCTGCCGACACGGCGACGAAGAAGCGCCTGCGCCAGCAGGTGCAGATGGTGTTCCAGAACCCCTTCGCCAGCCTCAATCCGCGCAAGAAGATCGGCCAGGCGCTGGAGGAGCCGCTGGTCATCAACACCACGCTGAGCAAGGCCGAGCGAGAGGAGCGGGCGCGCGCGATGATGGCCCGCGTCGGCCTGCGTCCCGAGCACTACCAGCGCTATCCGCACATGTTCTCCGGCGGCCAGCGCCAGCGCATCGCCATCGCGCGGGCGCTGATGCTGCACCCGCGCATCGTCGTCGCCGACGAGCCGGTGTCGGCGCTCGACGTGTCCATCCAGGCCCAGGTGCTCAACCTGCTGATGGACCTGCAGGAGGAGACCCAGGTCGCCTACGTGTTCATCTCGCACAACCTCGCGGTGGTCGAGCTGATCGCCGACGAGGTGCTGGTGATGTACCTCGGCAAGGTGGTCGAGCGCGCCGGCAAGCGCGAGCTGTTCGCCCTGCCGCGCCATCCGTACACCCGGGCGCTCTTGGCCAGCACGCCGCGCATCGACAAGGCGGCGCGCCAGACGCGGCAGGTGCTGTCGGGCGAGCTGCCCTCGCCCTTGAATCCGCCCCCGGGCTGTGCCTTCCACAAGCGCTGCCCGCATGCGGTGGAACGCTGCAAGGTCGAGGTGCCGCTGTTGCGACAGCCGTCGGACGGCAAGACGATCGGCGTGGTCGCGTGCCACCTGGCTGAACAGATCGCGTGAGCTTGCGCATTGAGCCCGCGACAGCCTTCCGCCTGGAGGCGCTGGCCGCGTGCTTCACGGCGGCCTTCAAGGGCTACCTCGCGGGCTCGTTCACGATGGAAGCGGCCGACCTGCCGCTGCGGCTCGCGCGCTGGGGCGCGGACCTGCCGCCCAGCCGCGTGCTCGTGCGTGAGGACGGCGAGCCGATGGGCTTTGTGTTCGTCGGCGTGCACGGGCGTGTCCGGCGGGTCGGGGTGATGGGATTGCGCCCGGAGCTGCGCGGCACCGGTGCGTCGCGGGCGCTGCTGCAATGCGTGATCGACGAGGCGCGGCAGGCGGGATCGCAGGCGCTCGAGCTCGAGGTCTTCGCGCAGAACACGCCGGCGCTGCGGCTGTACCGCTCGATGGGCTTCGTCGAGGGCGCGCCGCTGTGGGGCTTCGTGCGCGAGCCGGGGCCGATCGCCGGCACGTCGGTGACGCCGCGGCCGCTGAGCCTCGTCGAGGCCGCCGACTGGCTCGCGTCGAACGGTCCGGCCGACCTGCCGTACCAGGTCAGCGCATCGTCGCTGCGCCACATCACCGCCGCGCAGGCCTGGCAGTGGGGGCGGGCGCTGATGGTGTTCAACGAGACGGCCGAGCCGGGCATCTCGATGCCGGCGCTGGTCGATGCGGATGGGGGCCAGCGCGATGCCGC
Source organism: Piscinibacter sp. (assembly GCA_036377015.1). Lineage (GTDB taxonomy): Bacteria > Pseudomonadota > Gammaproteobacteria > Burkholderiales > Burkholderiaceae_C > Albitalea. The sequence goes on from DASUZE010000038.1 coordinate 61,715, forward strand.
GCAGTTGCTTCACGCATTGGTCGCGGCCTTCCCGGGCCACACGATCCGCGTGCCGCAGCTCATGCGCGACGATGTCGCGGCGCAGGCGTTGCGCGACGCCGGCTTCGCGGTCTTGCCGCTCCACCAGCTCCAGATGCGATTGGTCTTGTAGCCCGGGTGCAAACCGGGACAACGCTTGCCCGGCGAACCCGGGTTGCACCCGGGCTACGGGTGGCGCAGAGTACCGGCCATCGCCGCAGAAAAAGGATCGCCATGCCCCGCATCGCCTGTGCCCTGGCCCTCGCCCTCGCCACCAGCCTCGCCCACGCCGCCGGCTTCACCCTCTCCAGCCCGACTGCCAAGCCCAACGCCAAGCTGCCCGACACGCATGTCTTCAACGGCTTCGGCTGCAGCGGCAAGAACATCTCGCCGGCGCTCAAGTGGAGCGGCGCGCCCAAGGGCACCAAGGGCTTCGCGCTCACCGTGTACGACCCCGACGCGCCCACCGGCTCGGGCTGGTGGCACTGGGTCGTGGTCAACCTGCCCGCCACCGCCACCGAGCTGCCCGAAGGCGCCGGCAGCACCGACGGCAAGGGCCTGCCCGCGGGCGCGATGCAGGTCCACACCGACTTCGGCACGGCCGGGTTCGGCGGCGCCTGTCCGCCCAAGGGCGACAAGCCGCACCGCTACATCTTCACGGTGTATGCCTTGAAGACCGACAAGCTCGAAGTGCCGCCCGACGGGACGGCGGCGCTGGCGGGTTTCATGATCAATGCCAACAAGCTGGGGTCGGCCACCTTCACTTCGAAATACGGCCGGTAAGCGCCGCGACCCCGGGTTGCACCCGGGCTACGGGTCGTGTAGCCCGGGTGCAACCCGG
>DASUZE010000039.1:0-36882 GCA_036377015.1 Piscinibacter sp.
AGCTTGACGGACAGCGGCCTGCGGCCGAGCTGGCGCATGGTGTGCTAGTCATGCACGTCGCTCCGCGGCCGTCAGGCCGCTTGTCAAACACGTTGGAGCCTCCCTCTCGGAGGGAGGCTGGAGGGAGCCCTGGGCCATGCTGGAGCCCCCTCCCGGAGGGGGCTCGGGGGAGCTGTGCATGCTCCCGCCCGCGGGAGGAGTTCTCCTAGGCATGCGCCTAGGAGAACTCCTCCCGCGTGTGCTGCTTGAATGACTCGTGGGTGAACCCCACGGTGATCTCGCCCGACGGCCATTCGACGATCGGGCGCCGGATCAGGCTGGAGTGCCCTGCCATCGCCTCGCGCGCCGATTGCGCGTCGATGACGCCCGCCTTGATGTCTTCATCGAGCTTGCGCCAGGTCGTGCCCTGCCGATTGAGCAGCGCCTCCCAGCCGAGCGCGGCGATCCACCGGTCCATGCGCTCGGCCGGCACGCCAGCCTTCTTGAAGTCGTGAAAGCTGTGCTCGATGCCGCGGTCTTCGAGCCAGGCGCGGGCACGCTTGACCGTGTCGCAGTTGGTGATGCCGTAGAGGATGGGAACCGTCATGGGGGGCTGGTGACTTGGAGGGCGTCGCACAGAGGATCGGGGCCGTAGCCGGTGTCGACCACCTGCCCGCGCTCGTCGAGGCCCACCTGGAACCACTTGCAGAACGGGGCATCGTACCGGTAGGACCACAGCGTGCGACGCTGCCAGTTGAGCGGACGCGACTCCGACGGATGACCCAGGCTTTGCAGCACTTCGTCGCGCGTCATGCCGTTGCGGATGGCGTCGAACTCGGGCTCCGCCAGCACCTGGCGCCAGCTGGCGAGCCGGCCCCGGGCGTCGAAGTCGAGCATGTAGGTGTGCTTGCCCAGCGGTCCGCGTGCATATTCGATACGCTCTCCCGTGGCCATCGGGTAGCGGCCGCTGGGCGCGCCCAGAACGGCCGTGACATCGGCGACCGAAGCGCCGGGCTTCAGGGACTGCGGGCCGTAGCCGGTCGCACAGCCGGTCAGGCCCGCGACCGCCGCGGCGAAGAAGGGAAGGACTCGCATGTACTGCTGACGAGTGGACATCTCTTTTGCGATCGGTCGCGGCCCCGAAAGTTTCCGCGAAGGGTCGCGTGGGGCATCAGTTCCTAGAATGGCCGCCATCATGCCTGCTGACCACCCGTTCATTCAGCCTCATCGCGACGGCATCCACGTCATCGACACGGGCTTTCACCGGCCGCGCTTCGACGCCAGCTACCTCGTCGTCGAGTCGGGCCGCGCCGCCTTCGTCGACACCGGCACCAACCACTCGGTACCGCGCCTGCTCGCCGCGCTCGAGCACGTGGGACTGCGGCCCGAGCACGTCGACTGGGTGATCGCCACCCATGTCCACCTCGACCACGCCGGCGGCGTCGGCCTGCTGATGCGCCAGCTGCCGCGGGCGCGGCTGGTCGTGCATCCGCGCGGCGAGCGTCACCTGGTCGATCCGTGCCAGCTGGTGGCCGGTGCCCGCGCCGTGTATGGCGAGGCCGAGATGGAGCGCGCTTACGGCCAGGTGCTGGGCGTGCCGCGCGAGCGCGTGGTCACCACGCACGACGGCATGACGCTCGCCTGGGGCGCGCGCACGCTGCGCTTTCTCGACACCCCGGGGCATGCGCGCCATCACCACTGCATCTGGGACGATCGCAGCCGCGGCTTCTTCACCGGCGACACCTTCGGCCTGTCGTACCGCGAGTTCGACGGCCCGCGCGGCGCCTGGGTGCTGCCGACCACGACGCCGGTGCAGTTCGAGCCCGAAGCCCTGCGCGAGTCGGTTCAGCGCCTGCTGGCCGGCGAGCCGCAGCGCATGTACCTCACGCACTACGGGCCGGTCGGCGACGTGCCGCGACTGGGCGCGCACTTCCTGCGCCAGCTCGACGCCATCGTCGCGCTCGGGCGCGCCGTGGAAGGGGCCACCGACCGGCACGCCGCGCTGAAGGAAGGCCTGTCCGACATCTACCTCGGCGAAGTGCGCGAGCGCGGCCTCGCAATGAGCGATCAGCAGGCGCTCGACCTGCTCGCCATGGACATCGAGCTCAACGCCCAGGGCCTGGGCGTGTGGCTGGACCGCCCGAAACGACATTGAAGGAGAGGCGAATGGGAACCGTGCATTTCGGCCTGCAGGGCCAGGTGGCCGTGATCACCGGCGCGAGCCAGGGCATCGGCGCCGCCTGCGCGCAGCGCCTGGCCGGCGACGGTGCGGCGGTGGCGCTGTGGGACGTGGACGACGCGCGCGGCCAGGCCCTGGCCCACCAGCTCACCGAGGACGGCGCGCGCGCGGTCTACGTGCATTGCAACGTGGCCGACAAGCGCGAGGTCGATGCGGCGCTGGCCACCACCCTCGCCGCCTTCGGCCGCATCGATGCGTTGGTCAACAACGCCGGCATCTTCAAGGCCGCCGATTTCCTCGACATCACCGAGGCCGACTGGGACGCGGTGATCGGCGTCAACCTCAAGGGCGCCTTCCTGGTCGGCCAGGCGGTGGCGCGCGAGATGGCCAAGGCGGGCGGCGGCGCCATCGTCAACATGAGCTCGGTCAACGGCATCATGGCCATTGCGAGCATCGCCAGCTACAACGCGAGCAAGGGCGGCGTGAACCAGCTGACGCGCGTAATGGCGCTGGCGCTGGCCGACAAGAAGATCCGCGTCAACGCGGTCGCGCCGGGCACCATCGCCACCGAGCTGGCGCAGAACGCGGTGCTGGGCAGCGAAGAGGCCAAGGCGCGCATCATGAGCCGCACGCCGATGAGGCGGCTGGGCGAGCCCTCGGAGATTGCCGATGTCACGGCGTTCCTGCTGAGCAGCGCGTCGAGCTACATGACAGGCGAGATCGTGTACGTCGATGGGGGCAGGCTGACCCTGAACTACACCGTGTAGCCCGGGTGCAACCCGGGACCGCGGTGGGCGCTTCCCCCCCGGGTGGCACCCGGGCTACGCGGCAGCCGCCCGCGGCGCCAGCCGCTCCTCGCGAATGGGCAGGTGCACCAGCGACGCGCCCACCGCCAGCACGATGTCCGCGTACCACATCCAGTCGTAGCTGCCGGTCCACTCGAAGGCTTTGCCGCCGAAGTAGGCGCCCAGGAAGCCGCCCAGCTGGTGGGCCAGCATCACGATGCCGAACAGCGTGGCCATGTGGGCCGGGCCGAAGAACTTGGCGACCAGGCCCGCGGTGGGCGGCACGGTCGACAGGAAGGTGAGGCCGATGACCGCCGCGAAGGCCAGCATCACCGCCGGCGTCTTGGGCGCCAGCATGAACGCCAGCACCGCGACGGCGCGTGCCGCATACACCAGCGACAGCAGCGACTTCATCCGCCAGCGCCCCACCGCCCAGCCCATTCCGAAGCTGCCCACGATGTTGAACAGGCCGATGACGGCGATCGACCAGGCGCCGATCTCGGGCGGCAGCTGGCAGGCCGCCACGACGCCCGGGAGGTGGGTCGCGATGAAGGCGACGTGGAAGCCGCAGACGAAGAAGCCGGCGCACAGCATGCGGTAGCTGGGGTCGCGCAGGGCGCGGGCGATGGCGGCACGCGTGCCCTCGGCGGGCGCCGTGCCGGCGGCGTTGGACGAGCCGCGCAGCACCCAGGCCGCCGGCAGGGCCAGCAGCGAGAGCGCCGCCAGCGTCTGCAACGACACGATCCAGCCGGCGGCGGCCGTCACGCCCTGGGCGATGGGCGCGAACACGAACTGGCCGAAGGACCCGCCGGCGTTGACGATGCCGGTGGCGAGGCCGCGAAGCTGCGCCGGCACCAGCCGCGTGGTCGCCGCCATCAGCACCGACGGCCCGGCCATGCCGGCACCGCCCGCCGCCAGCACGCCGATGGCCAGGATCAGCCCGCCCGTGCTGTGCATGAATGGCACCAGCGCCGTGCCCAGCGCCACCAGCAGCACGCCGGCGAACAGCACCCGTCCGGCGCCAACGCGGTCGGCCACGATGCCGGCGAGCGGCTGGGTCAGGCCCCACCACAGCTGGCCGAAAGCAAAGGCCAGGCTGATGCTGGCGATCCCCAGGCCGGTGTGGGTGTTGAGCGCGCTCAGGTACAGGCCCATGGACTGGCGGGCGCCCATGGTCAGCGCGAACGTGCCCGCCGCGGCGAGCAGCACCCAGGCGAGCGGGCGGATCTTGGCAGGGGTCATTGGGGCACCTGGGCGCTCATGAAGCCTCCTCGTTCTCATCGGCCGCGTCGAGCACGGCCAGGCAGTCGTCGATCATTGCGTGCAGCGCGACCACCCGCGCGGGACCCAGCCGCTCGTTGAGCGCGAGCTGGGCCTGCTTCCAGGCGCGCTGGCCCTCGGCGCGCTTCTCGCGGCCGGCGACGGTGGCCTCGATCAGTCGGCTGCGGGCGTCTTCGCCCGGGCCTTGCACCAGCCAGCCTTGCGCGAGCAACGGCTGCACGTTGCGCGTGAGCGTGGAAGCGTCCAGCCGCATGCGCGCGGCCAGCTCCGAGGGCTTGATCGGCCCGAGCAGGACGACGTGCGAGAGCAGCGAGTACTGGGTGTTCTTCAGCCCGGTGGGTGCGACGTACGCGTCGTAGTGGCGCGTGACGGCGCGGCTGAGCTGGCGCAGCTTGAGGTTGGTGCAGCCGCGCGGCGTGGCGGCCTGAGAGCCGGACTTGGCGGTGCCGTGCGCATGCATGGGTTCATTGTAGCTACAATCGTTGTACCTGCAAGCTTTGAGTGGAGACCCCGATGAGCGCCCTTCCCCAGACCCATCGCCCCGTCGTCGCCGACACGCTCGCCGCCTGGCAGGCCCGCGAAGACGAGCTGCGGCCGCTGCGCCAGCGCGCCGGCCTGGGCCGGCCGGAGCAATTTGCCGGCCGCACCGGCATGCAGATCTTCGAGGCCATGCTGCGCGGCGAGATCCCCGTGCCGCCGATCAGCGAGACGCTGGACTTCAGCTTGGTGGAAGCCGAGCCGGGCCGGGTCCAGTTCCAGGGCCGTCCGCGGTTCAACCACTACAACCCGCTGGGCAGCGTACACGGCGGCTGGATCGCCACCCTGCTCGACTCGGCGGTCGCCTGCGCGGTGCACACGCTGCTGCCGGCCGGCAAGACCTACACCACGCTGGAGCTCAAGGTGAACTACGTGAAGGCCCTGACCGACGGCGTGCCGCTGGTGCGCGCCATCGGCGAAATCATCTACAGCGGTGGGCGCATCGGCACCTCGCAGGGGCGGCTGGTCGGTCCCGATGGCACACTCTTCGCCCACGCCACCACGACCTGCATCGTGCTCGACGCACGATAGCCACCCCCGCCATGAGATTGCTCCACACCATGCTGCGCGTCGGCAACCTGCAGCGCTCGATCGACTTCTACACCCAGGTCATGGGCATGCAGCTGCTGCGCACCACCCAGCGGCCGGAGCAGAAGTACGACCTGGCCTTCATCGGCTATGGCCGCAATCCGGAGCATGCGGAGCTGGAGCTGACCTACAACTACGGCGTCGAGCGCTACGACCTGGGCAGCGCCTACGGCCACATCGCCATCGGGGTGCCCGACGTCGCGGCCACGTGCGAGGCGGTGCGCGCCAAGGCGGCGGCCTTCGGGGCGGCGATCACCCGGGAACCCGGGCCGGTGAAAGGCGGGACGACCGTGATCGCGTTCATCACCGACCCGGACGGCTACAAGATCGAACTCATAGAGCAGCGCTGAAATGCATCAGGGGCGCCGATTGGCGCCCCTGATTCCTTGTTATCTCCCTGCCCCGCGGCCCCCAGTCCACCCGCTGTGGCCGCCATTGTCGGACGCGCGGGGTTCGCACGCACCCCCTCGATGGGGGAATGGGGTCTTTCCGCAACAGTCGCCGCCTCAGGACGAGCGCAGCCGCCCGGTGTCGCGGGCGAGCCGGGTGATGCGTGCCCAGTCCTTGGCATCGACGGCGTCCTGCGGCGTGAGCCACGACCCGCCGCACACCCGCACGTTGGGCAGGGCCAGGAACTGGGCCGCGGTCTCCGGGGTGATGCCGCCCGTGGGGCAGAACACCACGTCCGGGAACGGCCCCGCCAGCGCCTTCAGCATCGGAATGCCGCCCGCCGCGGTGGCCGGGAAGAACTTCAGGAACTGGAAGCCGTCGAGGTTGGCCTGCATCACCTCGCTGGCGCTGGCCACGCCCGGCAGCAAGGGCAGGTCGATGCCGACGCAGGCCTGGCCCACCTCGCTCACGTAGCCGGGGCTGACGGCGAAGCGGCAGCCGGCGTCCTTGGCGGCCTGCGCGTCGGCCGCGTTGCGCACCGTGCCGGCGCCCACGATGGCCTCGGGCACGGCCCTGGCGATCGCCTCCATGCAGCGCAGTGCGACCGGCGTGCGCAGGGTCACTTCGAGCACACGCACGCCGCCGTCGACCAGGGCCTGGGCGAGCGGAACGGCGTCTTCCTGGCGCTGCAGGACGATGACGGGGATGACGGGACCGTGGGTGGCGAGTTCGAGGGTGTTCATGTTGTTGGTCGTGGAGGTGGTGGTGGTCAGAGCCAGGTGATGGCGCCTTCCTCGGCGCTGCGGACGTTGCGGCGCATGCCGCCGAAGAGCTCGCGGCCCAGGCCGTGGCCGTTGATGTCGATCTGCGACTCGCCCAGCTCGACCGCCGCACGCGCCGCCCATTCGGCGGCGTCGACGCGCGCATCGAGCGTACCGGCGACCGCATCGAGGCGGATCAAATCCCCCGTGCGCACCTTGCCCAGCGGGCCGCCGGCGAGCACCTCGGGGCTGACGTGGATGGCCGCCGGCACCTTGCCCGAGGCGCCGCTCATGCGCCCGTCGGTGACCAGCGCGACCCGGAAGCCGCGGCCCTGCAGCACCGCCAGCGGCGGCGTGAGCTTGTGCAGCTCCGGCATGCCGTTGGACCGCGGTCCCTGGAAGCGCACCACGGCGATGAAGTCGCGCTCCAGCTCGCCGGCCTTGAAGGCCGCCAGGAGCGCCTCCTGGGTGTCGAACACGATGGCCGGCGCCTCCACCACATGGCGGTCGGCCGGCACCGCCGACACCTTGATGACCGAGCGGCCGAGGTTGCCGGTCAAGAGCTTGAGCCCGCCGCTGGGGCTGAACGGATCGGCGGCCGTGCGCACCACCGCCGCATCGCCGCTTTGCGCCGGCGCGTCGGCCCAGCGCAGCTGGTCGCCCTCGCGCCGCGGCAGGCGCCCGTAGGCGGCGATGCCCTCGGCGGCGACGGCCGTCACGTCACCGTGCATCACGCCGGCGGCGAGCAGCTCGCGGATGACGAAGCCCGGGCCGCCCGCGTCCTGGAACTGGTTCACGTCGGCACCGCCGTTGGGGTACACGCGCGACAGCAGCGGCGTGACATGCGACAGCTCGGAGAAATCGGTCCAGTCGATGAGGATCCCGGCCGAGCGCGCCACTGCCACCCAGTGGATGAGGTGATTGGTCGAGCCGCCGGTGGCCAGCAGCGCCACCATCGCGTTCACGATCACGCGCTCGTCGACCATGCGGCCGATGGGCGTGAAGCGCTTGTTCTTCGCGATGCCCAGCACCGTGCGCACCGCCTCGCGGGTGAGCATCTGGCGCATGTCGTCGTGCGGATGGATGAAGGCCGCGCCGGGCACGTGCAGGCCCATTGCCTCGAGCAGCATCTGGTTGCTGTTGGCGGTGCCGTAGAAGGTGCAGGTGCCGGGGCCGTGGTAGGCCGCCGACTCGGCTTCGAGCAGCTTGTCGCGCCCGACCAGCCCCTGCGCGAACTGCTCGCGCACCTTCGACTTCTCGTTGTTGGACAGGCCGCTGCTCATCGGACCGGCCGGCACGAACACGCACGGCAGGTGGCCGAAGTGCAGTGCGCCGATCAGCAGGCCGGGCACGATCTTGTCGCAGATGCCCAGCAGCAAGGCCGCGTCGAACACGTCGTGGGTCAGCGCGACCGCCGTGCCCATGGCGATGGTGTCGCGCGAGAACAGGCTCATCTCCATGCCCGGCAGGCCCTGGGTGACGCCGTCGCACATGGCCGGCACGCCGCCGGCGACCTGCGCGGTGGCGCCTTGCCGGTGCGCCTCGTCGCGGATGATCGCCGGGAAGCCCTCGTACGGCTGATGCGCCGACAGCATGTCGTTGTAGGCGGTGACGATGCCGATGTGCGGGGCGCGGTCGGCGACGATGCGCAGCTTGTCGTCGCCGGGCAGCGCGGCGAACGCGTGGGCGACGTTGGCGCAGCCCATGCGGTCGCTGCCGCGCGGCCGGTTGATGGCCTTCTCCACCCGCGCCAGGTAGGCCTCGCGGGTGGCGGCGCTGCGCTCTCGAATGCGGCGGGTGACGGCTTGGACGATGGGGTTCATGAGCGTTGTGGCGCCGATGAGGGCGCGATGTAACTTGTGGATTGATTGTGATGTAACTTGGTTACATCGTCAAATCAAGGTGAGGCGCTCGCGCTGGCCAGGTCGGAGCAGTCCACGCGCTGCAGGCGATCGTCGGAATGGGCCGGTGCGGCGCCGGTGCCGCTCGCGTTGACCGCGCCCGGCAGCTCGTCGGCCACGGCCACGGCGCGTCCCAGGTCACAGGCCGCCGGCGCGGCGGCCAGGCGCTCGATCGCACCATCGAAGTCCGCGGCCTGCAACCACTCGATGCGCAGCGGCGCGCCGCGATGCGCACGCCACAGGTCGGCATAGCGCAGCACCATCACCGCATCGCGCGCACGCAGCGTGTCCGCGCCGGCGCTGGCGCGCGCGGCACCGATCTCGATGGAGGGCGCTTCGAGCTGCAGCCCACCGATCAGGCGCAGGCGTGCCGACGCGGGCGTGTGGCCGTCGATCGCCATGTCGACGCGACGATCGAGCGCCGATGTGAGCCAGCGCTGCATCGGTTCCACGAGGAAGGGCCAGCCCCAGGCTTCGCAGGCCGCCACCAGCGCAGCGGCGATGACGACCGTCGACGCCGCCACCCACGGCCAACGGCGATGCGGCCGCGATGCAGGAGGGCGAGCGATGTTCATGGAGGCCGACAAGCGTACGCCCGGACAGGCAGCCCATCGTCGGCATGGGCTTGCGACGGCGAAATCGGCCGAAGCGCGGCGGCGATGTGGGCGTCTTCCTACGATGGCAGGAATTTCACTCTAGAGTTGCGCGATGGAGCACCCGTCGCATCCTCGCCACCCGGTCAACCAGCTCGCGCGCATCCGCGCCGACTGGGGCGGCGACAGCGACCTGTGGGTCTTCGGCTATGCGTCGCTGATCTGGCGGCCGGAGTTCGACGCCGAGGAGCAGCGGCCGGCCACGGTGTACGGCTGGCACCGCGCCCTGGAGATGCTGTCGAACGTCAACCGCGGCACGCCCGAATGCCCGGGCCTCGTCTTCGCGCTGGTTCCCGGCGGCTCGTGCCGCGGCATGGCCTATCGCATCCCGCAGGCACGCGCCCACGCCGAGCTCGACCGCCTGTGGCTGCGCGAAATGCCCACCGGCGTGTACGACCCGCGCTGGCTGGCGTGCCGCACGGCGCACGGCACCGTGCCGGCGCTGGCCTTCACGCTGAGCCGGCAAAGCCCGAGCTACCTGGGTCCGTTGCCCGACGCGCGCATGGTCGACATCTTTCGCCATGCCTGCGGGCGCTACGGCACGACGCTGGATTACCTGCTGGGGACGGCGGCGTCGCTGCGTGGCTGCGGCATCCGGGATCGGGAGATCGAGCGCCTGGTGGCACTGGCAGGGGAGAACGGCCTGACCGCTTGATACTCGCCACGGTTGCGGCGTCCCGGGTTGCACCCGGGCTACGGCGTCGATTCAAGCCCGCGCCGCGTGCGCGACGCGCAGCTTCTCCAGATCGGCCTCGGTGTCCACATCGATGAGCACGCCCGCGTCATCGACCTCGACGCCATGCGCCGGATACCGCGCCACCAGGCGCCGCGCGCCCTCGTCGCCCGACAGCAGCACCAGCTCCGAATACAGCTCGGCCGCAAAACCCACCGGATGGCCGCGCCGTCCGCGATGCTGGGCATACGCGACGGGATGGTGCTCGAGCGCCGAGGCGACGGCGAGCATGGTGGCCGTCTGGACCATGGGCATGTCGCCGGGCAGCACCAGCCAGCCGCTGGCGTCGGGGCGTGCCGCGACGCCGGCCGCGATGGAGTAGCCCATGCCCAGCGCATGCGGGCTGGGCGTGCCCACGGCAGGCACGACGACGCAATCGCGCGACGCGACGTGGCGGCAGGCCGCTTCGGCGAGCGCGTCGGTGGTGACGACGATGACCGGCAAGTGGCTTGCAATCGCATGGCGCAAGGTCGTGCCGAGCACGCTCGATGCACCCAGACGCTGAGTGAGCTTGTGACCGGCGGCACCGAAACGTGACCCGGTCCCGGCTGCCAACACGATCAGTGCCGGCCTCGACTTCATCATCCCTCCAACGACCTCTGCGCGAACCAACGACCCCGGTGGACCCCTGCCGAAACGGCTTCCCAAGAATGGAAGGTGAACCCCGTTTCGGAAAGAGGGCGTTTACTTAGGGCCTTTCACGTAAGCGTTATTGGGGGTGGGAGTTTCACGAATTCATTACAAACGAGTGACCTCGAATTGCCTCATGCGATCTTGAACGGCAGCTCGCGCAAAGGCTTGCCGGTGAGGCGCGCAATGGCATTCGCGAAGGCCGGCGCCAGCGGCGGCAGACCCGGCTCTCCCATGCCCGTGGGCGGCTCGCTGCTCGGCACGGTGTGCACCTCGATCTGCGGCATCTGCGGCATGCGCGCCACGGTGTACTCGCCGAAGTTGTTCTGCTGGACCACGCCGTCCTTCAGCGTGATCGCTGCACCGGGCAAGGTCGTGCCCAGCGCCATGAGCGCGGCGCCTTGCACCTGCGCCTCGACAGCGAGCGGATTGACCACCTGGTTGCAGTGCACGCCGGCCGTCACCTTGTGCAGCACCGGCTGGCCGTCCTTCAGCGAGGCCTCGACCACGTAGGCCACGACGCTGCTGAACGACTCGTGCACGGCCACACCCCAGGCGCGCCCCTTGGGCAGTGTCTTCTTGCCGTAACCGGACTTCGCCACCGCGAGGTCCAGCGCCGCCAGGTGACGCTGGTGCTTGGGCGAGAGCAGCCCGCGCCGATACGCCACCGGGTCCTGTCCCGTGCTGCGCGCGATCTCGTCGACCAGGGTTTCCATCACGAACGCGGTGTGCGTGTGGCCCACCGAACGCCACCACAGCACCGGCACGTTGACCTTGGGATGGTGGATGTCGAGCGCCAGCGGAAGGTCGTAGGGCGTGTCGGCCACGCCCTCGACGCTCACCGAGTCGACGCCGTCCTTCACCATGAACTGCTCGAAAGGCGTGTCCATGAGGATGGACTGGCCGACGATGGTGTGTTTCCAGCCGAGCACCTTGCCCTTCTCGTCGTAGCCGATCTCGGCGCGATGCACGTGCATCGGCCGGTAGTAGCCGCCGTGGATGTCGTCCTCGCGGGTCCAGACGAGCTTGAGCGGGCCGGAGCGGCCCGAGGCCTTCCAGGCCTTGGCGATGTGCGCCGCCTCGACGAGATAGTCGCTGGTGGGCACGGCACGCCGTCCGAAGCCGCCGCCCGCCATCATCGTGACGAGCGTCACCTGCTCCGGCTTGAGGCCCAGCGTGGCGGCGACCGACGCCTGGTCGATGGTCTGGAACTGCGAGCCCGCCCACAGCTTGCAGGTGCTGCCGTCGTAGTCGATCAGGCAGTTGAGCGGCTCCATGGGCGCGTGCGCGAGGTAGGGGAAGACGAACTCGGCGGTGAGCTTCTTCGGCGCATCGGCCAGCTTGGAGATGTCGGCCTCGCGCGCCCGCTTGCCGGGCTGGGTCGCGAGCTCGCGGTAGCTCGCGAGCAGGCGGTCGCTGTCGACCTTCTCGACGCCTTCGGTGTTCCATTGCACCTGCAGCGCATCGCGGCCGGTCTTGGCGGGCCAGAAGCTGTCGGCGACCACGGCCAGGCCGGTCGCGCCGCGGTCGAGGTCGACCTGCATCACGTCGATCACGCCGCGAATGTCTTTCGCCTTGGCCGCATCGAAGCTCGCCACCTTGGCGCCGAACACCGGCGGGTGCAGCACCAGCACCGTCTTCATGCCGTCGGCGCGCACGTCGATGCCGAAGCTTTGCCGGCCGCTGGACTTGGCCGCCGCATCGAGGCGGCCGGTGGGCTTGCCGATGCGCTTGAACTCCTTGGCGCTCTTGAGCGTCACCTTCTCGGGCACCGGCTGCTTCATCGCGTCTTCGGCGAGCTCGCCGAAGCTGGCGCGCTTGACGCCCGCCGTGACCACGCCGTTGACCACCTTGCAGGCCTCGGGCGCGACTCCGAAGCGCTTGGCCGCCGCGCCGACCAGCATCGCGCGCGTGCGCGCGCCGAGCTCGCGGTACTGCTGCCAGGAGTTGTGGGTCGCGCTGGAGCCGCCGGTCATCTGGATGCCGAAGGCCGGATCCTTGTAGGCCTCGCCGGCCGGCGCCAGCTCGCCGCGCACCCGGGACCAGTCGGCGTCCATCTCCTCGGCCACCAGCATCGGCAGGCCGGTGATCACGCCCTGGCCGAAGTCCAGGCGGTTGACCATCACCGTGACGATGCCCTGCCCGTCGATGCGCACGAAGGCCGAGGGCAGCTGGTGCGGCTTGAGCGCGCTGTCGCCCAGCGACGCTTGCGCGGCCGCATCGCCGGGCGCGGCGAACACGCCCAGCGCGAAGCCGGAGCCGGCACCGAGCTTGAGGAAGCTGCGCCGATCGAGCCCGGCGCAGGCAGCGGGCCGTGTGCCGGCGCGGCGCATCAGTTGGTCGTAGTGCATGTCGTCCTCCTCAGGCCAGCGAGCGCGCCGCGTCCTTGATGGCGGCGCGGATGCGTGCGTAGGTGCCGCAGCGGCAGATGTTGCCCGCCATGGCGCCGTCGATGTCGGCGTCGGTGGGCTTCTTGTTGGCGCGCAGCAAGGCCGTCGCGCTCATGATCTGGCCGCTCTGGCAGTAGCCGCACTGCGCGACGTCGTGCCGCACCCAGGCCGCCTCCACGGCCTTCCCGACCTTGTCGGCGGACATCGCCTCGATGGTGGTGATCTTCTGTCCCGCCGCAGCCGAGATGGGCGTGATGCAGCTGCGGATGGCCTGGCCGTTCATGTGCACGGTGCACGCGCCGCACAGGGCGGCGCCGCAGCCGAACTTGGTGCCGGTGAGCTGGAGGTGGTCGCGCAAGGCCCACAGCACCGGGGTCGATGGATCGGCGTCGACGTTCACCGTCTTGCCGTTGACGTTCAGCGTGGTCATTCGAATCTCTCCGGAGACGGCGAAAAAAAGAAGCCGCCGGTATACGCCTGTTTGGCCTTTCCTGCTTGTCGCGATCCGGTGTTCCCCGGGCCGACGGGGTTTCTATACTGGGGTCATGACCCACATCGCCGACCTTCGCAAGAGCTACGAACGCGCCGAGCTCGACGAGCGCGCATCCGACGCCAACCCGCTGCGGCAGTTCGACCTGTGGTTCCAGCAGGCGCTGGAGGGCCAGCTGCCCGAGCCCAACGCGATGACGCTCGCCACCGTCGGCACCAACGGGCGGCCCTCGACGCGCGTGGTGCTCATCAAGGGCTACGACGCGCGCGGCATCGTCTGGTACACCAACTATGACAGCCGCAAGGGACGCGAGCTGGCCGGGAATGCGTTCGCCGCCCTGCAGTTCCACTGGGTCGAGCTGGAGCGGGTGGTGCGCATCGAGGGGCGTGTCGAGAAGGTGTCGGAGGAAGAATCCGACGCCTACTTCCGCACCCGGCCGCTCGATTCACGCATCGGCGCCTGGGCCTCGCCGCAAAGCGAGGTCATCCCCTCGCGCGCCGTGCTGGTGGCCAGCGCCGCGAAGTACAGCGCGCTGTACCTGCTCAACCCGCCGCGCCCGCCGCACTGGGGCGGCTTTCGGCTGGTGCCGGATGCGTGGGAGTTCTGGCAGGGCCGCAAGTCGCGGCTGCATGACCGGCTGCGCTACCGGCTCGATGGCGCGAGCTGGGTGCGCGAACGACTCGCCCCGTAGCCCGGGTGCACCCCGGGTTCGTCGATCCGATGCCCACCCCGGGTTGCACCCGGGCTACGAGCGCCGCACTGCCAGCGCGTCCAGGCCCTCCAGAAACCGCTCGAAGTCGATCGGCTTGGTCCAGTAGTCGCTGAACCCCGCCGACAGCGCCCGCTGGATGTCGTCGGGCATCGCGCTGGCCGACAGCGCGATGAAGGCGCAGTCGGCGAGCCCGGGCTCGTCACGCAGGCGGCGCAGGACTTCGTAGCCGTCGAAATCGGGCAGTTGCATGTCGACCAGCACCACATCGGGACGCTGCTCGATCGCCGTCGCCACGCCCGAGGCGCCGTCGCCGGCGCTCAGCAGGCGCATCTGCGGCCGCAGGGCCATGAGCTGCGACACGAGCAGTGCGTTGACCGCGTTGTCTTCGATGTAGAGCACCAGCAGCGGCGCCGCGCCGGCCGGCGCGAGCGCTGCCGCGGGCGTCGGATCGGGCCGGACCGGCGCAGCGGCGGCCGGCAGGCCCACCCTGAACTCGCTGCCCGCGCCTTCCGTGCTGCGCACCTCGATCGTCCCCGCCATGCGCTCGACCAGATGGCGCACGATCGCCAGCCCGATCCCGGTGCCGGCGATCCCGTCGCGATCGGCACCGAGGCGGTTGAAGGGCTCGAACAGGTGCTGCCGATGGGCCTCGGAGATGCCGCGACCGTTGTCGCGCACCCGCAGCTGCCAGCCGTCGGCATCCTGCACCGGATAGGGCTGGGCGCCGATCCAGACCTGGCCGCCTTGCGGGCGGTTGAACTTGATGGCGTTGGTGACCAGGTTGGCGACGATCTGGCGCAGCCGGCCCGGGTCGGCCTGCACCCAGGCGCGGATGCGCTCGACCTGCACGGTCACACCGGCGGCCTGGGCCTGCTGCTGAGTCCAGCGCAGCACGTCGTCGACCACCGCCTGCAGGTCGACCGCCTGGACGTCGAGCTTGAGCCGGTTCGATTCCACCGAGGCCAGGTCGAGCACGTCGTCGATGAGCGACATCAGGTGCAGCCCCGCCGCCTCGATGTGGCGCACGCGTTCGAGCTGCGGCCCCGCCAGCGGCGCTGCGTCGTCGCGCAGCACCATCTGGGCGAAGCCGAGCACCGCGTTCAAGGGCGTGCGCAGTTCGTGGCTCATGCGCGACAGGAATTCCGACTTGGCCCGGTTCGCCTGCTCGGCGCTGGCCTTCTCGCGCAAGGCCTGCTCGGCGCGCTTGTGCTCGGTGATGTCCCAGTTGACCCCGCTCAAGGCGACGATGCGCCCGCTGTCGTCGCGCCGCGCCACGCCGCGCGAGGCCAGCCAGTGCAGCGAGCCATCGGGCCAGACGACGCGGAACTCGTGGTCGTAGTCGATGCCGTGCAGCTCCGCGTCGACGAACTTGCGGTCCAGCTCCGGCGCGTCCTCGGGGTGGTGGGTGGCGCGCCGAACCTCTTCCAGCGTCATGCCGGAATCGGGCGACACGCCGCGCAGCCGGTACATCTGGCCGTTCCAGACGCTGGTGCGGGTGGACAGGTCACGCTCCCAGACGCCGATGCCGGCCGAATCGGCCACCAGCATGGCGCGCTCGTTCAGCGCGCGCACCCGCGCCAGGGCCTCCAGGCGCTCGGTCACGTCCATGGTGACGCCATAGGCGGTCAGGCGGCCGTCGGGCGATTGCTCCCGGCGCGACCAGTTCGACACCCATCGCACCTGGCCGTCGGGCCGGACGATGCGGAAGTCGAACTGGACACCTTCCTTGCCGGCCTTGGCGGCGAGCTCGCGTTGCCCCCGGACCCTCGCGCGGTCGTCGGGGTGGACCACGCGCTCGAGCAAGGCATTGGCCACGAGCGGCGTGTCCTGCGGCAGGCCGTAGATGCGGAACATCTCGTCGTTCCACTCCGCCCTGTCGGACTCGATGTCGATGGTCCACACGCCGACGCCGGCAGCCCGGGTGATCATGTCGATGCGCTGCTCCTGCGCGCGCATGCTGCGGATCACGTCGGTGTCGTCGATGTTGACGCCCAGCATCAGCTCGGGCTGGCCGTCGGCGCCGGCGCGCACGTCGACCAGGCTGTGGATTTCGCGAATCCCGCCCTGCGCGTCCACCAGCCGGTAGCGGTGCTCGTGCAGTCCGGGGACCTTCGAGAACCGGGCCGCGAGGTGCACGGCGCGCTCGCGGTCGTCCGGGTGGACGCGTGCGATCGCCTCTTCGCTCGAAGGCGGCTGCTCGCCGGGCTCGAAGCCGAACAGGCGAAACATCTGCGGCGACCAGTGCGCCTCGCCGGTACGCAGGTTGCGCTCGAACACCGCCATCCGGCCGAACTCCTGCGCCAGATGGAGCATCTCGGCCAGCCAGCGGACCTTCCCCTCGGTCATGTCAGCCCCTCGCGCCCGACCTGGTGGTCGGGCGGCGGGACCAGTGTATCGACGCCTGTGGGGGTCAGAAACTCAGGCGTATCCCCGTCTTCGCCCTTGTCAGCCGGCTTTCAGGCGGTGCGCGAAGGTCTTGCGGAACTTCTCGACCTTGGGCGCCACCACGAAGGCGCAGTAGCCCTGCTCCGGGTGGTTGGCGAAGTAGTGCTGGTGATAGTCCTCGGCGCGGCTGTAGTTGGCCACGGGCGCGAGCTCGGTGACCGCCTTGCCGCCGTGGTGCGCGTCGACCTCGGCCAGCACCTCGCGCGCGACACGCTCCTGGCCGGCGTCGTGGAAGTAGATGCCGGAGCGGTATTGCGTGCCCACGTCGTTGCCCTGGCGGTTGAGCGTGGTCGGGTCGTGGATGGTGAAGAAGATCTCGAGGATCTCGCGCAGGGAGATCCTCTCGGTGTCGAAGGCCACCCGCACCACCTCGGCATGGCCGGTGTCGCCGCGGCAGACCTGCTCGTAGCTCGGGTTCTTCGCGTGGCCGTTGGCGTAGCCGGACTCGACCGCGGTCACGCCGTCGACCTTTTCGTACACCGCTTCCAGGCACCAGAAGCAGCCGCCGCCAAGGGTGATGGTGTCGATCTTCGCGCTCATCGCAACTCTCCGTTCAGGGTCGATTTCAAGAGGGATTTTCGGTGCGCCGGCCAAGGCCCCACGCGCCTATCATGAGTCGCACCAGGACCCCGGGGCTTACACCATGAAGACCGCATTCCGCTGGGACGACGCCTTCCACCTCGACGACCAGCTCGGCGACGACGAGCGCGCGGTGCGCGACGCGGCGCACCAGTACTGCCAGGAGCGCCTGCAGCCGCGCGTGCTGATGGCCAATCGCCACGAGAAATTCGACCGCGAGATCATGAGCGAGATGGGCGCGCTGGGCATGCTGGGCTCGACCATCGACGGCTACGGCTGCCCGGGCGTCAACCACGTCAGCTACGGGCTGGTGGCGCGCGAGGTCGAACGCGTGGACAGCGGCTACCGCAGCGCCATGAGCGTGCAGAGCTCGCTGGTCATGCACCCCATCCACGCCTATGGCAACGAGGCGCAGCGGCAGAAGTACCTGCCGCGCCTGGCCAGCGGCGAGTGGGTGGGCTGCTTCGGCCTCACCGAGCCCAACCACGGCAGCGACCCGGGCAGCATGCTCAGCCGCGCCAAGCCGGTCGACGGCGGCCATCGGCTGAAGGGCAGCAAGATGTGGATCACCAACTCGCCCATCGCCGACGTCTTCGTCGTCTGGGCCAAGCTCGAAAGCGCCGACGGCAGCGTGGGCGGCCAGGAAGCGATCCGCGGCTTCATCCTCGAGAAAGGCATGAAGGGCCTGTCCGCCCCGAAGATCGAGGGCAAGATGAGCCTGCGCGCCTCGGTCACCGGCGAGGTCGTGATGGACGACGTGTTCGTGCCGGCCGAGAACCTGCTGCCGAACGTCAGCGGCCTGAAGGGACCCTTCGGCTGCCTCAACAAGGCGCGCTACGGCATCGCCTGGGGTGCGCTGGGCGCGGCGGAGTTCTGCTGGCATGCGGCGCGCCAGTACACGCTCGACCGCCAGCAGTTCGGCCGCCCGCTGGCCGCCAACCAGCTCATCCAGAAGAAGCTGGCCGACATGCAGACCGAGATCACGCTGGGCCTGCAAGGCTGCCTGCGCGTCGGGCGGCTGCTCGACGAAGGCAAGGCGGCGCCCGAGATGGTGTCGCTCATCAAGCGCAACAGCTGCGGCAAGTCGCTGGAGATCGCCCGCATGGCGCGCGACATGCACGGCGGCAACGGCATCCACGACGAGTTCCATGTCATCCGGCACATGATCAACCTGGAGACGGTGAACACGTACGAAGGGACGCATGACGTGCATGCGCTCATCCTCGGTCGGGCGCAGACCGGGATCCAGGCGTTCAATTGATGTGATGTGGACCCCGGGTTACGTAGCCCGGGTGCAACCCGGGAACACGCTCAACGGAACGCGTACTTCGCCGTGAGCGCCAAGGTCCAGTTGCGCCCCGGCGCCGGCTCGAAGAAACGCTTGTTCGCTTCGTTGACGATGACCGAGCCGGCATAGCGGCGGTCGGCGACGTTGTCCACCCGAACCAGCTCCGACAGCGTCCAGCCGCCGAAAGCCTGCGACACGCCGGCGCGCAGGTTCAGCACCGTCGATGCGGGAGCGGCGTCCTCGTTGGCGTCGTTGACGGGCAGCGGGCCGGTGTGCAGGACTTCGATCCCGGCCTGCAGCCCCGGCCACCCCGCCGGCGTCCAGACCAGCTCGCCGAAGACGCGCCGCGAGGGCGCGCCCGGCAGCCGATTTCCCGCCGGCACATTGACCGCCGTCGGGCCGCTGCCGCTCACGAACGCATCGTCGAAGCGCGCTCGCAAGGCCGTGAGGCTCCAGCTCGTGCGCCATTCGCTGGCCAGCATGCCGGTGTAGCCCAGCTCGGCCCCGCGCCGCGAGGTGCGCCCGGCGTTCTTGAAGGTCGCGCGGCCCGCGTTGTTGGTGTCGACGACGATCTCGTCGCGGGTCGCGATGTCGAACAGCGCGACGTCCAGCCGATGCGCATCGCCCGCCTTCCACTTGGCGCCGATCTCCGCATGCCGGCTGCGCGAGGCGCGCAGGTCGGTGTTGAGCCCGCTGCCGGTGGCACGGTAGGCCAGCTCGGTGAAGGTCGGCGTCTCGAAGCCGCGCCCCGCGTTGGCGTAGAGGTTGAGCTCGGGCGACGCCCGCCATGCCAGGCCCAGCACCGGGTTGGTCGCGCGGTAGCTCACGCCGCCGCTGTCGTCGGGGTTGTCGGCAGTGACGAAGCGGTCCTGCGACCGAAAGCGCACCTGGCTCGCGCGCAGCCCCGCCGTGAGCGTCCAGCGCGGTGCCAGGTCCCAGGCCGCTTGCGCGAACACGTCGCGGTCGTCGACGGTGTTGAGCTCGTCGCGCTTGAGCGCACCCTGCTGGCCGGCGTCGTTGAGATAGCCCTGGCGGTCCTCGCGCATGCGGTCGAGCTCGACCCCGCCCGTGATCAGCAGCGTGCGCTGCTCGTCCAGCCGGATGCGATGCGCGAGCTGCGCCGACGCGCCCGTGTACAGCCGCTCGAACTGGACGATGCCGCCGCTGCCGGTCGGCGCGCTCTGGGCCGGCGCCGCCAGCGGGATGGCGAGCGCGTTGTCCAGGTTGCGCGTGCCGCCGTACAGCCGCGCACTGAGCGTGGTCGCGTCGGAGAGCTTGTGCTCCATCACGCCGCCCAGCTGCTGCTGCCGCACCGTCTTGCGCGCGTCCTGCGTGATGGCCAGCGGCACCGCCTGGCGCGGATCGGCCTCCCATTGCGCGCGGGTGAGCCCCAACGGGTCGTGCGAGGTGGGCTGGTCGATGGCGTTGAGCACGACGGCCAGCGTCGTCGCGGGGCCGACGGTGCTGCGCCAGCGCGCGTTGAGCTGGCCGCGCACCGCGTCGCCGTGCTCACGGTAGCCGTCGGTGCGAAAGTGCGACGCGTCCACGGTCAGGCCTTGCCCGCCGCTCGTGGTGGTGCTGAACTTCGCGCCCACCTTGGCCTGTCCGAAGCTGCCGGCGCCGCCGGTCAGCGTGAGCGTGGGCAGGGCCGCATCGTCCTCGGTGAACACCTGCACCACGCCGCCGGCGGCGTTGCCGTACAGCTGCGCCAGCGGGCCGCGCAGCACCTCGATGCGACCGGCCGAGCCGAGCGCGATGGTCGATGCCTGGCCCTGGCCGTCGGGCATGGTGGCCGGGATGCCGTCGACGATGACGCGCACGCCGCGGATGCCGAAGGTCGAGCGCGCGCCGAAGCCGCGGATCGACAGCTGCAGGTCCTGGGCGTAGTTCTGCCGGTTGAGCACGCTGATGCCGGGCACCCGGTTCAGTGACTCGGACAGGTTGACCTGCAGGCCGCCGCTCTCGATGGCGTCGCGCGTCACCGCGGTGATGGCGGCCGGCGCCTCGAAGGCGTTCTGCTCGCTGCGCTGCGCGCTCACGATGACCGGGTCGAGCAGCACCGTCGGCGCGGAAGAAGCCGCCGTGGCCGCGGCCCACGCGCACAGCAGCACGCCGGCGCGCGCGCGGCTCACGGCTCGCCGTCCCAGTAGTCCAGGTCGTCTTTCTCGCGGTGCATGGCGCGAAAGGGCTTGGACCCCTCGGCGCCGCGCCGGTACGCGAGGTACTTGCCGGAGTCGGGGTACTCGCAGATGTCGGGATCGTCCTGGGTGCTGATCGACAGGTACTCGAGCGGTGCGTCGGAGGTGTTGATGATCTGGTGCGGATACTCGCGGCCCGGCGGGATGAAGATGGTGTCGCCGGCATGCACCGGCACCATCTCGCCGGCCACGCGCAAGGTGCCCTCGCCGCGCAGGATGACGAAGGCCTCTTCCTGCGCGTAATGGAAGTGGTACGGACAGCCGCGCATCCCGGGCGCGAGCGTGTCGACGCTGATGCCCAGCTTGGTCGCCGCGGTGCCCTGCGCCAGGCGGGCGCACATCGTGTCGTACAGCGGCTCGCGCTGCTCGCGCACGCGCCCGATGTCCTTGTAGTTGCGGATGAGCTTGTCGCGAAGCTCGCCGATCTTGTCCACCATGGCCGGTCTCTCCTCGAAGCCTGCGCCATCATGCCGTGGCGAGCGCCCCGCTGCAGCGCAAGCCCTTGCTGCCCTCGCAGGCACAATCGCGACCCATCGCCAGCCCACCCGCCCCTTCGTGAACAGCCTGTTCGTCTTTCTCGGCATCGAATCCTGGAAGCCGGTCCTTGCCGCCCTGCTGCTGCCGCCCGTGCCCTTCCTCATCGCGATCCTCGTCGGCGCCCGCCTCATCCTGCCGCGACGCGGCTGGGGCTGGGGCGTGATCGTGCTGAGCGTGCTGGGCCTGTGGTTCGGCTCGACCATGGCGGTGGGCCGCTGGCTCGAGCAGGTCCTGCTGCAGCCACCGCCGGCGCTGCGGCCCGATCGCATCGACGCCATCAAGGCCGACGCACGCACGCGCGGCAGCTGGGCCATCGTCGTGCTGGGCGGCGGGCTGGAGCCGCTGGCACCCGAATACGGCGTGAGCAATCTCGCGCCGGTGTCGGTGGAGCGCCTGCGCTACGGCGTGTGGCTGAGCCGCGAGACCGGCGTGCCGCTGGCCTACTCGGGCGGACTGGGGTGGGCCGCGCGCGGGACCGGCGCTGCCGAGGCCGAGGCCGCGGCGCGCATCGCTGCCCAGGACTTCAACCGGCCGCTGCGCTGGACCGAAGCGGCGTCGCGCGACACCCGCGAGAACGCGATGCACAGCGTGCCGCTGCTCAAGCGCTCCGGCGTGACGCACATCCTGCTCGTGACCCACGGCTGGCACATGGCGCGGGCGCGCCGCCACTTCGAGGACGCCGCGCGCGGCGCCGGCATGCAAGTCGAGCCGGCCCCGATGGGGCTGGCGTCGCGCCAGGACGCGCCGGTGCTCGACTGGCTGCCCAGCGGCAGCGGGACGGAGCGGGTGCGCATGACCCTGCGCGAAGCGCTGGGACGGCTCGCCGGCGCTTGACTACCCGGTGATGATCGCGGACCGAGCACGCGGACCGGACGCTGCGGGATGGCCGGACGCTCGTGCGCGAATTCAAGTCGGGCGACGTGCTCTATTCGGGCGGAGAGATCCACATCGGCGAGAACGTCGGCGCGACGCCCACGCAGGTGATCATGGTGGAGCTCAAGCCGGCGCCCCGCTGACGGGGCGCTCAGCCGACGCGCTTGAAGCTCAGGCGGTCGATGAGGGTTTCGTCGGCACCGTGGTGGCGGCGCTCATCGACGATCTCGATGAGGCCCCGCTCGGCCATGTCCTTCAGCTCGCGCGCGACCGCGTCGTAGACGAAAGGGTTCTCCATCGTCGAGCCCGCACGAGGCAGGTCGCATTCGACGCCGAATTGCGAATCGAGATAGATCGATTGAGCCAGCGTGGTCACGGTGTCCTCCAGGTCGAGCGAGCGGCAAGTCTAGTGGCCGAGGTGGGGATGTCGAATGAAAAATGGTGAACGTAAACCCTCGATCGCGACGAGCGGTTCGTCCATGTATCCACAGGTGCGGTGCGAAAACGTGTGGATACCTTGTGGATCGCTCGCGCAAGTGCGCGCCCGCATGGGCGGCTCGCCGCATTGCCGCGAAGCGAGGCAGTCGATGCATGTCGCTCGCGTGTAACCCGGGTGCAACCCGGGGAGCAGGGGCGGTCTCGGCGAACGTGGGGTGGGGATGTCCCGGGTTGCACCCGGGCTACGACAGCAGCCGCCGGCCCTCCATGAGCGCTTGCGTGCAATCGCCGACCGGCATGGGCCGCGCGAAGAGATAGCCCTGGATCTCGTCGCAGCCGTGCGTGCGCAGGAACTCCAGCTGCGCCTCGGTCTCGACGCCCTCGGCCACGACCTTCAGCCCGAGGCTGCGGGCCAGGCCGATGATGGCCACCGTGATGGCCGCGTCGTCGGGGTCGGTGATCACGTCGCGGATGAAGGCCCGATCGATCTTCAGCGCGTCGAGCGGGAAGCGCTTGAGGTGACTCAGGCTGGAGTAGCCGGTGCCGAAGTCGTCGACCGACAGGCGCACGCCGCAGGCGCGCACGTTGGCGAGCATGCGCACCGCCGCGTCGGGGTCGGTCATCAGCATGGACTCGGTCAGCTCCAGCTCCAGCAAGGCGCCGTCGACGCCGGTGTTCTCGAGAATGGTCGCGATCGAGGCGTCGAGGTTGCGCTGCTGGAACTGGCGCGCCGACAGGTTGACCGCGACCGGACGCACTGCCAGCCCTTGCGCGCGCCATTGCACCAGTTGCTCGCACACGGTGCGCACCACCCAATCGCCCACCGGCACGATGAGGCCGGTGTCCTCGAGGATGGCGATGAACTGCGTGGGCGGCACCAACCCGCGCACCGGGTGCTGCCAGCGCAGCAGCGCCTCGAAGCCGCTGATCTCGCCGCTCGCGAGGCTGGCCTTGGGCTGGTAGTGCAGCACGAACTCGCGCCGCTCCAGCGCGTTGCGCAGCTGCGCCTGCAGCTGCAGCCGCTCCAGTGCCTGGTCGTTCATCTGCGGCAGGTAGAACTGGAAGCCGTTGCGGCCCTCTTCCTTCGCGCGGTACATGGCCGTGTCGGCATGGCGCAGCAAGGTGTCGGCATCGTCGCCGTCGGTGGGGTACAGGCCGATGCCCACGCTGGCCGACACGCACACCTCTTCGCTGTCTAGCATGAACGGCTGCGACAGCGCGCGCACCACCTTCTCGGCGACCAGCGCCGCATCGGCGGGCCGGCTCAGCTCGGACAGCACGCAGGCGAACTCGTCGCCGCCCAGGCGCCCCACGGTGTCGCTGGCACGAACGCAATCCTTGAGCCGCGCGGCGACCTCGCCGAGCAGCGCATCGCCCGCCGCATGGCCGAGGGTGTCGTTGACCACCTTGAACCGGTCGAGATCGACGAACAGCACGCCGGCGAGCCAGCCGTGCCGCCGCGCCTGCGCCAGCGTGAGAACGAAGCGATCGAGCAGCAGCGTGCGGTTGGCCAGGCCGGTCAGCGCGTCGAACTGGGCGAGGAAGGCCATCCGCTCCTCGGCATTGCGGCGGTCGATGGCGGTGGCCAGCGTGTTGGCCACGCTCTGCAGGAAGTCGATGTTCTCGGGCGAGAAGGAGCGCGGCCGGCCGGCATACGCACCCAGCATGCCGAACGTGCCGCTGGAGCCGGCGATGGCCACCTCGGCGGCGCTCGCGTGCGGCGGCGGCGCCGATCCGCCTTGCAGCACCAGGCAGCGCTCGACATCGAGACCGCGCACGACGACCTCGGTGGCCTCGCGCATCAGGTCGTCGAGCCGGCTGTTGGCGAGCGCCCGCTGGCCGAAGGCCGCGATCAGGCTTTGCTGCAAGGCATGGCGCTGGATGGCCTGCCCGGCGCGCTTGCCGGCGGTGACGTCGCGCCCGGTGCCGCGATAGCCCATGAAGGCACCCGCCTCGTCGAACATCGGCTTGCCGTTGATCGACAGGTGGCGCTCGTTCCCCTCCTGGTCGAGCCGCGCGAACTCGAAGTCGCGAAACGGCTCGTGGGCGTCGAGCACCGCCCGGTGGGCCGCCCAGCCGGCGGCGTCGGGGCGGGTCGAGGGCATCTCCCAGCGCGTGCGGCCGGCCTGGCGGCCGCCCACCACCGGCTGGTAGTCGGGCCCGTGGGTGGTGTCGACCATGCGGTGCTCGGCATCGGTCTCCCAGTAGAAGTCGGACGACAGCTCGGTGAGGCTGCGAAAGCGCGCCTCGCTCTCGATGGTCACCCGCTCGGCGTGCTTGCGCTGCATGAACTGTCCGACCTGGCTGCCGATCACGCCGAAGGCCTCGAGCAAACGCTCGTCGGGCTTGCGCACCTCGCGGCTCACGAAGGCCATCACGCCGCTGATCGTGTCGCGCGAGACGACCGGGAACACGCAGGCGCCATGCATCTCCATCCCGGGGGCCAGGATCGTGCGACGCACCGCCTCGCTCTGCGCAAGATCGGTCACCCACAGCGGCTCGCCCGACTTCCAGACCTGGCCCACCAGGCCTTCGCCGGGACGGAAGACACGGTTCTCGGCCGACGCGAGGTAGGGCGCGATCTCGCTGGCGGGGTCGTGCCATGCGGCAGCGAATCGCAGCACGCCGGCCGCCTCGTCGACACGCCAGCAGCGGCCGAACTCCCAGTGCTCGGTCTCGCACAGCGCCTGGATCACCGACGCGAGCGCCGAGGGCATGTCGTCGGCGGCGGCCAGGCGGCGGGCCACGATGTGCTCCAGGCGCACCAGGCTTTCGTCGCGCTGGCGCGCCGTGACGTCGCGCGCGATGCCTCGGTAGCCGCAGAACCGGCCGCTCTCGTCGAACACGGGCACGCCCGACGCACTCACGGTGCGCGGCTCGCCCGCAAGGTCGCGGCGCTGGTAGACGAAGTCGCGAAACGGACGGTGCGCCGCCAACGCATCGCGATGCGCCTGCCACTGCGCGCGCGTGACGCCGGACACCGGCAGCTCCCACAAGGTCTTGCCCAGCTCGTGGTCCGCCGCGTCCGACGCGCGGCCGGGATAGGCCACGAAACGAAAGGACTCGTCCTGCTCCCAATAGCGCTCGGCCGACAGGCGCGCCATGTCGCGCAGGCGCGCCTCGCTGTCGCGCAGCGCCTCGAGCGCCAGCCGCAGCCTCTCGCGGTCGTCGAGATCGAGGTTGGCCAGGTCCAACCGGGTCCGTGAATGCATGGGACGAAGCCTCCTTGCAGGCCGAGGACGTTAGGGCCTGTTAACGCTATGGGAGGCCTCGCGCCGGTGCCTGGCGGGGCCCAGGGGCGCGTCGGACCGTGAGGCCGTGTGCCTTCGGCACACAACGAGCGGCCGGCGCGCCCCTGGGCCCCGCCAGGCACCGGCCCTTCGGGTGAGCCAGCAAAGCGGCGCCTGCCGCGTTGCAAATGCTCGCCGTAGCACCACTACGTCTGCGCTTTGCGCCTTGCAGGCGCCGCTTTGCTGGCTCACGCGAGGCCTCCCATAGCGTTAACAGGCCCTACTCGGCACCGCGGGCGAGCGACGTTATTCTCCGGGAGCCCATGCCCGCCCCCCGACGCGAACAGCGCTCCCTCTTCGGCGAGATCCTCGACTGGATGCTCGCCCCGCTGTTGCTGCTGTGGCCGATGAGCGTCGTGCTCACCTGGCTGGTCGCGCAGGGCATCGCCAACAAGCCCTACGACCGCCAGCTCGGCGAGATGGTGCGGGTGCTGTCCAAGCAAGTCGCGGTGCAGACCGCGGGCGGCACGCCGGTGGCGCAGTTCCGGCTGCCGGCGGGCGCCTCCGAGATCCTTCACACCGACGAGTCGGACGACATCTACTACCAGGTGCTGGGGCTGCGCGGCGAGCACCTGAGCGGCGACCGCCAGCTGCCGGTGCCGTCCGAGGAGGAGCGCGCGCCGCCCGGCGAGCTGCGCTTTCGCGACGACACGCTGAACAACGACAGCGTGCGCGTGGCCTTCATGTGGATCGACGTGCCCGGCCTGCCGCCCAATGCCGCGCCGCTGGTGCAGGTGGCCGAGACGCTGGGCAAGCGCTCGCGCCTGGCCACCGAGATCATCAAGGGCGTGATCCTGCCGCAGTTCGTGATCCTGCCGCTGGCGGTGCTGCTGGTGTGGCTGGCGCTGGCGCGCGGCATCGCGCCGCTCAACGAGCTGCAGCAGCGCATCCGCAAGCGCGAGAGCAGCGACCTGAGCCCGATCGACGAGCGCGAGGCGCCGGAAGAGGTCTCGCCGCTGGTGCGCGCGATCAACGACCTGCTGGCGCGGCTGGACCAGTCGCTGTCGGCGCAGAAGCACTTCCTCGCCGACGCCGCGCACCAGCTGAAGACGCCGCTGGCGGGCCTGCGCACGCAGGCCGAGCTGGCGCAGCGCGAGATCGACGCCGGCGAGAGCGACCCCAAGGCGGTGAAGCGCTCGCTGCAGCAGATCGCGCTGTCGAGCCAGCGCGCGGCGCACATGGTCAACCAGCTGCTGGCCATGGCGCGCGCCGAGGACAAGGAGCACGCGGCCAACCAGCAGCACGTGAACCTCGCGCGCCTGGCCACCGAGACGGTGCGCGACTTCGTGCCGCGCGCCATGGAAAAGCGCCTCGACCTCGGCTACGAGGGCCCGGAGTCGGGCCATGCGCTGCCGGTCAAGGGCCACGCGCTGCTGCTGCGCGAGCTGATCCGCAACCTGGTCGACAACGCCCTGCAGTACACGCCCGCCGGCGGCACCGTCACGGTGCGGGTGATGGACGATCCCTTCGGCCAGGTCGTCGTGCTGCAGGTCGAGGATTCCGGCCCGGGCATTCCGGCGGCCGAGCGCGCGCAGGTGTTCCAGCCCTTCTACCGCGCGCTGGGCACCGACGTGGACGGCTCGGGCCTCGGCCTCGCGATCGTGCGCGAGATCGCGCAGCAGCACGGCGCGGAGATCGCGCTGGAAGACGCCAACCTGCGCCATCGCCCCGGCCTGAGCGAGCAGGCCGGCCCGCCCTTCGGGCCGGGGGCGCGCTTCACGGTGCGCTTTCCCGCCGTCACGAGTCCGGCGGCCCACGACGCGCTGTCCTGAGCGCGCGGGCATATCGATTGCCGCGTCGCTCTGACCGTTCCGGGCGGTGTCGCGCGACCGGCGTTTTTTGCCGGTTCGGGTACGGGCTTCCAACCCTTCTACCGACACGCGGCTGTCGCACGGACCACGAACGCAATTCAGGAGGATTCATGAACCGCTTCGTCCGCAGGACGTCGGCCGCCGTGGCGCTGGCCCTGCTCGCGCCGCTCGCCATGGCGCAGGTCTTGACCTTCGACGACATCGGCGCCAGCGGCCCCGTGCCGGTCAACTACGGCGGCCTCGACTGGTCGGGCGGTGCATGGCAGATCTTCGACACGCCGCAGGCACCGTACACGCCGCACTCGGGCAGCTTTCGTGCATTCGCGGAGTTCGGCGCACCGGATGCCGCCGCCGCGATCCGCTTCCCGACGCCGACGCCCTTCCAGGGTGCGTGGTTCTCCGGCTTCGACCTCGTCGACCTGCACTTCGAGTTGTTCCTCGGTGGTGCACTGGTCGCGACATCGGCCTCGCTCACGCCCAGCGACGTGCCGACGTTTCTGTCCAGCGGCTACGCCGGCGCCGTCGACACGGTCGTCGTGACGGCCGGCGGGCAGAACTTCTTCACCATGGACGACTTCACCTTGGGCGCCGTCACGCCGGCGATTCCGGAGCCGCGCACGTACGTGCTCATGGCATTGGGGCTGGCCGTGATCGGCTTGTTCCTGTTCCGCCGCCGCGGCGACTGAGTAGCCCGGGTGCAACCCGGGGGCACCCTCCCCGGTCGCTCCCGGGTTGCACCCGGGCTACGTCTGGACCAGACGTCGATTCTTCGCGATCGACATCAGGATCCCGAGCCCCAGCCCCAGCGTCACCATCGCGGTGCCGCCGTAGCTGATGAAGGGCAGCGGGATGCCCACGACCGGCAGGATGCCGCTCACCATGCCCATGTTGACGAAGGCGTAGGTGAAGAAGCTCAGCGTGATCGCACCGGCGAGCAGCCGCGAGAACACGCTCGGCGCCTCGGCCGCGATCATCAGGCCGCGCAGGATCAGGAAGACGAACCCGATCAGCAGCCCCGCCACGCCCATCAGGCCGAACTCCTCGGCGAAGGCCGCGAAGATGAAGTCGGTGGTGCGTTCGGGGATGAACTCGAGGTGGGTCTGCGTGCCCTTCATGAAGCCCTTGCCCTCGATGCCGCCGGAGCCGATGGCGATCATCCCCTGGATGATGTGGAAGCCCTTGCCCAGCGGGTCGGTGGTGGGATCCAGCAGGGTGCACACGCGGTGCTTCTGGTAGTCGCGCAGCAGCGGCCACTTGACGTCGGGCTCGCAGATACGGTCGCCCGACAACGCGATCGCGGTGATCGCAATGGCCGCGACCACCAGCACCGGCACGATCAGGCGCCACGACAGGCCGGCGAAGAAGATGACGTACAGCCCGGCCGAGAACACCAGGATCGCGGTGCCCAGGTCGGGCTGCTTGACGATCAGCCCCACCGGCACCGCCAGCAGCAGCAGCGCGACCGCGAAATCGGGCGCGCGCATGTGGCCTTCGCGGCGCTGGAACCACCAGGCGAGCATCAGCGGCATCGCGATCTTGAGGATCTCGCTGGGCTGGATGACCACCCCCACGTTGAGCCAGCGCGTCGCGCCCTTCTTGGTGATGCCGATCACCGCGGTGGCGATCAGCAGCGCCACGCCGACGGTGTACAGCGGCACTGCCAGCGCCATCAAGCGCTGCGGCGGGATCTGCGCCACCACGAACAGGATGCCCAGGGCGAGCAGCATGTTGCGGCCATGATCGACGAAGCGCGTGCCGTGGTCGTAGCCCGCGGAGTACATGGTCACCAGGCCGAACGCGCCCAGCCACACCATGGCGATGATGAGCGGCCCGTCGAAGCCGGTGAACACCGGGCGCACGCGCTGCCACAGCGAGGGCTTGTCGAAGACGGCGCTCATCGCGGCGACCCCGGCACGGCTGCGGCGACCTGCTGCGGCGATGCGGCGGCGGTCGTCTTCTGTGGCGGCAGCGGCGGCGCCGACGCCGACGCGGGGACCGCCATCGGCCCGCCCGGCAGCGGCCCGGGCGCACCCGGCAGCGGCACCTCGGCGGCGGGCCGCGGCTTGCCGATCGGCGCGGTGGACTGCGCCTGCTGGGTGGCGGCGATGTCCTCGTCGCTCGGGTACAGGCCCTGCAGCATGTAGTCGAACACCCGCCGTGCGATGGGCGCGGCGGCGCCGGCGCCGAAGCCGGCGTTCTCGACCACCATGGCGATGGCGATCTGCGGCTGCTCCAGCGGCGCGAACGCGGTGTACAGGGCGTGATCGCGGTGGCGCTCGTCGACCTTGCTGGCGTCGTACTTCTCGTTGGCCTTGATGCCGACCACCTGCGCCGTGCCCGTCTTGCCGCCGGTCTTGTACGGCGCGTTGAGGAAGGAGCGGGCCGACGTGCCCTCCTGGGTGACGCCGAACAGCGCCTGGTGGATGACCGCGATGTGCTCCGGCTTGAGCGCCAGCGGCGGCAGCGCCTCGCCCGAGAGCTTGCGCTGCGCCCGCGTCTCGACGTTCTCGACCGCGCGCACCAGGTGCGGCTTGTAGCGCTGGCCGCCGGCGGCCACGGTGGCGGTGGCCTGCGCGAGCTGCAGCATGGTGAACGCGTTGTAGCCCTGCCCGATGCCCAGCGAGATGGTCTCGCCGGCGTACCACTTCTGCATCTCCTTCTTGCGGTAGGAGGTGCGCTTCCATTCGGTCGACGGCAGGATGCCGCGCAGCTCGCCGTGCATGTCGATGCCGGTGATCTGGCCCAGGCCCAGCGGCGCCATGAAGTCGTGGATGGCGTCCACGCCCAGGTCGTTGGCCAGGATGTAGTAGTAGGTGTCGCACGACTGCACGATGGACTTGTACATGTCGACCGCGCCGTGGCCGCCCTCCTTGTCGTCGCGGAACTTGTGGTTGCCGAACCAGAAGTAGCCGGGGTCGCTGATCGCCTGCTGCGGCGTGCGCTTGCCCAGGGTCAGCGCGGCCAGCGCCATGAGGGGCTTGTAGGTCGACCCCGGCGGATACGCGCCGCGCAGCGCCCGGTTGAGCAGCGGCTTGTCGGGCGATTCGTTGAGCGCCTTCCAGTTCTCGGCGTCGATGCCGTCGACGAACAGGTTGGGGTCGAAGTTGGGCTTGCTGACGAAGGCCAGCACGTCGCCGTTGCGCGGATCGATGGCCACCAGCGCGCCGCGGCGGTCGCCGAACAGCTGCTCGACCATCGCCTGCAGCTTGATGTCGACCGACAGCACCACCGTGTTGCCCGGAGTGGCCGCATTGCTCTTGAGGCGGCGCACTGCACGGCCGCCGGCGCTGGTCTCGACCTCCTCGAAGCCGGTCGCGCCGTGCAGATCGCTCTCGTAGCTCTGCTCGACGCCAAGCTTGCCGATGTACTCGGTGCCGCGGTAGTTGGCCTCGTCCTCCGACTCGTCGATCTTTTCCTTCTCGGCGGTGTTGATGCGCCCGATGTAGCCGATGAGGTGGCTGGCCGTCTCGCCCATGGGGTAGTTGCGGAACAGCCGGGCGCGGATGTCGACGCCGGTGAAGCGAAAGCGCTGCGCAGTGAAGCGCGCGACTTCCTCGTCGCTCAGCTTGGTGCGGATGGGCAGCGACTCGAAGTTCTTGCTTTCCTCCATCAGCCGCTTGAAGCGCTTGCGGTCGCGCGGCTGCACCTCGATCACCTGGGCGATCTGGTCGATGGTGGCGTCGAGGTCGGCGACCTTGGAGGGCGTGATCTCCAGCGTGTAGGCCGAGTAGTTGTTGGCCAGCACGATGCCGTTGCGGTCGACGATCAGGCCGCGATTCGGGACGATGGGGACGACCGTGATGCGGTTGTTCTCGGCCTGCGTCGCCAGCTCGGCATGGCGGTAGACCTGCAGGTAGACGAGCCGCGCCGTGAGCAGGCCGAAGGCGAACAGCACGAACGCCGCGGCCGCAAGCAAGCGCGTGCGGAAGCGGCTCAGCTCCTGCTCGATGTTCTTCAGCTCGGTCATGACGGCTCTCTACAGCGGCCGGTTCTCGTCCGGATCGGGGGCACGGCGCTGCGGCGCCAACAGCAACCAGGTGACCGGCGGCCACAGCAGCGCTTCGAACACCGGCGCCACCAGCAGTTCCCAGCCCGGCAGCATGCCACCGAAGATGATGCGAACAATGAACGAAACCGCGTGCGCCGCGCCGAACAGCGGCAGGATCTGGACCGCCTGCGACGGCACCGTGAACCAGCGCAGGCGCCGGTGGATGGTGATCGCGAAGAAGCTGAGCAGCGTGTAGGCGAGCGCGTGCTGGCCGAGGATGGCGCCGTCGTGCACGTCCATCATCACGCCGAACAGGAACGCCAGGCCCACGCCCACCCGCCGCGGCTGGTGCACGTTCCAGAACACCAGCACCAGCGCGACGACGTCGGGCATGGCGGGATGGCGGCCCAGCGGCACCAGGTTGATCGCGAAGGCGATGAGCAGGGTGAACCAGATGAACAGCGGGTTCACCGGCAGCAGCAGCTGATCGGAGCCGCGCGGCAGGATCACTTCCTGGCCCCCTTCTTGGCCGCCTTGGCGGGCTTGTCATCCGGCTGGGGCTCCGGACGCGGCGGCAGCTGCACGTTCAGGGGCTCGAGCACCAGCACGTGGCGCACGCCGTCGGGCGAGGCCATCGGAACCAGCGCCACGCGCGCAAACCCGGTATCGACCTTGCGATCGACGGCCGTCACCTTGGCCACCGCCAGGCCCGACGGGTAGATGCCGTCGACGCCCGAGGTCTGGAGCTGGTCGCCGACCTGCACGTCGGCATTGCCGGCCATGAAGCGCAGCTCCATGCCGGTGCCGGCGGTGCCGAAGGCGGCGCTGCGCAGCTGGTTGCGCACGTTGAGCACCGGGATGGCGGCGTCCTTGTCGGTCAGCAGGGTCACTTCGGAGGACAGCGGATAGACGCGCGTCACCTGGCCCAGCACCCCGGCCTCGTTGATGACCGGCGAGGCCAATGCGACGCCCTGGGTCGTGCCGCGGTCGATGACGACCTTGCGGGAGTAGGGATCGGAGGCCTCGTAGAGCACCTCGGCCGGCTGCGAGCGCACCGTGAGCGCCGAGCGCAGGCCCAGGAGCGCACGCAGCCGGTTGTTCTCCTGGGCCAGCGCCTCGACGCGCGCGGCCCGCTCGGCCTGGCGTGCGAGCGCGGCGCGCGCCGCCGCTTCGTTGCTCATCGCGTTCTGCAGGCCCATGGCGTAGTCGCCGACCGCGTTCCAGGCATCGATCGGCACGCGCAGCACGCGCTCGACCGGGTGCAGCACGGTGGCGATCATGGTGCGCACCGGATGGGTCAGCTTGAGGCGGGTGTCGGCCACCATCAGGAAGATGGCCAAGGCCGAGCAGAAGGTGAGCTTGGTCAGCGCCGACGGGCCCTGCCGAAAGAACGGCGGCGGGGTCCGGTCGAGGGTGCCGAGCGGCGTGGCCATGTTTTAGCGAACGTTTGAAGCGAAAAGGCCGGCCACGTGATCAACGTGCCGGCCTTCACGGGTCATGCAATTTACTCTGATGTGAAGATCGCGCCCAGCCGTTCCATGCGCTCCAGCGCCATGCCGCAACCGCGCACCACGCAGGTCAGCGGGTCTTCGGCGACCAGCACCGGAAGGCCGGTTTCCTCGGCGAGCAGGCGGTCCAGGTCGCGCAGCAGCGCGCCGCCGCCGGTGAGCATCATGCCGCGCTCGGCGATGTCGGCGCCCAGTTCGGGCGGGGTCTGTTCCAGGGCGTTCTTCACGCTGGAGACGATCTGGTTGAGCGGATCGGTGAGCGCTTCCAGGATCTCGTTGCTCGAGATGGTGAAGCTGCGCGGCACGCCTTCGGAGAGGTTGCGGCCCTTGACCTCCATCTCCTTGACCTCGGAGCCGGGGAAGGCGCTGCCGATGCTCTTCTTGATGCCCTCGGCGGTCGGCTCGCCGATGAGCATGCCGTAGTTGCGGCGGATGTAGTTGATGATGGCTTCGTCGAACTTGTCGCCGCCCACCCGCACGCTGCCCTTGTAGACCATGCCGCCCAGCGAGATGACGCCCACCTCGGTGGTGCCGCCGCCGATGTCGACCACCATCGAGCCGCTGGCCTCGGACACCGGCAGCCCCGCGCCGATGGCCGCCGCCATGGGCTCTTCGATCAGGTAGACCTCGGAGGCGCCGGCGCCCAGCGCCGATTCGCGGATGGCGCGGCGCTCGACCTGGGTCGAGCCGCAGGGCACGCAGATGATGATCCGGGGGCTGGGCTTGAGCACCGAGCGCGGATGAACCATCTTGATGAACTGCTTGAGCATCTGCTCGGTGACGGTGAAGTCGGCGATGACGCCGTCTTTCATCGGGCGGATGGCCTCGATGTTGCCGGGCACCTTGCCCAGCATCGCCTTGGCTTCGGCGCCGACCGCCTGGATGGTCTTCTTGCCGTTGGGGCCGCCCTCGTGGCGGATGGCGACGACCGACGGTTCGTCGAGCACGATGCCCTTGCCGCGCACGTAGATCAGGGTGTTGGCGGTACCGAGGTCGATCGCGAGGTCCGTCGAGAAATAGCGACGAAAAGATCCGAACATGGTGTGTTTGTTGGTGCGTTCAGCAGCGGTGGGCAACAGGCTGGCGCGCGTTTTCGACGGTCCTTCGATGGTCGGGCGACAGCAAGGGTGCGCCTGGTCGAAGGGGTCGGCCAAGCAGCGCGAAACAAGCGGAAAAAGTGTTCTTGTGGACCTGCCTGTGTGCACTCACCAGCAGGCTGTGGATAACAGAAGATAATACCCGATCCCCCATGGTTTCCGACCCTCTGCATCGGTCCAAAAGACCGCATTTCCCATGGCATTAACCTCCGACGACGTGAGCCGCATCGCCCATCTGGCGCGGCTCGAACTGCAGCCGGCCGAGCAGGCCGCGATGCTGGCCCAGATCAACGGCTTCTTCTCCATCGTCGAGCAGATGAGCGCCGTCGACACCAGCGGCGTCGAGCCGCTGTACACGCCTCTGTCGGCCGTGACCGATGTCGCGCTGCGCCTGCGCGAGGACATGGTCACCGAGGCCGACCAGCACGCGCTCAACCAGCGCAGCGCGCCCCTGGTGGAAGACGGCCTGTACCTCGTGCCCAAGGTCATCGAATGAAGGCGCTGCACGAGATGGGCGTGGCCGAATTGGGCCGCGCACTGGGCTCGCGGGAGGTGTCCAGCGCCGAAGTCACGAAACATCTGCTCGCGCGGGTTGCGAGTCATCAACATTTGGGCGCATGGTTGTCGGTCGATGGCGACAACGCGATCGCCCAGGCGCAGGCGGCCGACCAGCGCCGCGCCGCCGGCGCGTCCGGCCCCTTGCTGGGCGTGCCGCTGGCGCACAAGGACATCTTCGTCACCAGCGTGCTGCCGACCACCGCCGGCTCGAAGATGCTCGAGGGCTACATGAGCCCCTTCGACGCCACCGTCGTGCGCAAGCTGGCCGACGCCGGCACCGTCACGCTGGGCAAGCTCAACTGCGACGAGTTCGCCATGGGCTCGAGCAACGAGAACTCCGCCTTCGGCCCGGTCAGGAACCCCTGGGACCCGAGCCGCGTGCCCGGCGGCTCCTCGGGCGGATCGGCGGCCTCGGTGGCGGCGCGCCTGGTGCCGGCCACCACCGGCACCGACACCGGCGGCTCGATCCGCCAGCCGGCCAGCTTCTCCGGCATCACCGGCATCAAGCCGACCTACGGCGTGTGCTCGCGCTACGGGATGATCGCTTTCGCCTCCAGCCTCGACCAGGCCGGCCCGCTGGCGCGCAGCGCCGAGGACTGCGCCATCCTGCTGTCGGCGATGAGCGGCTTCGACGAGCGCGACTCGACCAGCGCCAACCGCCCGCCACAAGACTTCCATGCCGCGATGCGTCGCCCGCGCGAGGGCGCGAGCGCGGCGCGTCCGCTCGAGGGCCTGCGCATCGGGCTGCCGCGCGAGTTCTTCCCCGCGGCGCTGGCTTCCGACGTCGACAGCGCCGTGCGCGCGTCGCTGCGCGAGCTCGAGAAGCTCGGCGCGACATTGGTCGACGTGAGCCTGCCGCGCACCGAGCTGTCGATCCCGGTCTACTACATCATCGCGCCGGCCGAGGCGTCGTCCAACCTGAGCCGCTTCGACGGCGTGCGCTTCGGCCACCGCGCCAAGCGCCACGGCGACCTGCTCGACATGTACAAGAAGACGCGTGCCGAGGGCTTCGGCCCCGAGGTCAAGCGCCGCATCATGATCGGCACCTACGTGCTCAGCCACGGCTACTACGACGCCTACTACCTGCAGGCGCAGAAGCTGCGTCGCATGATTGCCGACGACTTCCAGCGCTGCTTCCTGAGCTGCGACGTGATTGCCGGCCCGGTCGCGCCCACCGTCGCCTGGAAGATCGGCGGCAAGGGCGACGACCCGGTCGCGACCTACCTCGCCGACATCTTCACGCTGCCCGCCAGCCTGGCCGGCCTGCCCGGCATGAGCCTGCCCGCCGGCTTCGGCGAGGGCGGCATGCCGGTGGGCCTGCAGCTCATCGGCAACTACTTCGACGAAGCCACGCTGCTGCAGGC
The DNA here is from genome assembly GCA_036377015.1 of Piscinibacter sp. Lineage (GTDB taxonomy): Bacteria > Pseudomonadota > Gammaproteobacteria > Burkholderiales > Burkholderiaceae_C > Albitalea. The sequence continues at coordinate 35,984 of DASUZE010000039.1, forward strand.
GGCGCATGCCTTCCAGCAGGCGACCGACTGGCACACGCACGCGCCGGCAGGGATCTGACATGGCCACGTCCTCCCCTCTCATCCGCGGCTACGAGGTCGTGATCGGCCTCGAGACCCACGCCCAGCTGTCCACGCAGTCGAAGATCTTCAGCGGCTCGCCGACCGCCTTCGGCGCCGCGCCCAACACCCAGGCCTCGCCGGTCGACCTGGCGCTGCCGGGCACCCTGCCGGTGATGAACCGCGGCGCGGTCGAGCGGGCCATCCGCTTCGGCCTCGCCGTGGGCGCCAAGGTCGCGCCGCATTCCATCTTCGCGCGCAAGAACTACTTCTACCCCGACCTGCCCAAGGGCTACCAGATCAGCCAGTACGAGACGCCGGTGGTGCAAGGCGGCACGGTCGAGTTCTTCGTGGCCCATTCGACAGGCTCAGGGCAATCGGAAAGTCGGAAGGTGCATCTCACCCGCGCCCACCTCGAGGAAGACGCCGGAAAGTCGCTGCACGAAGACTACGCCGGGCAGACCGGCATCGACCTGAACCGCGCCGGCACGCCGCTGCTGGAGATCGTGTCCGAGCCCGACATGCGCAGCAGCGCCGAGGCGGTCGCGTACGCCAAGGCCTTGCACGCGCTGGTCGTGTGGCTGGGCATCTGCGACGGCAACATGCAGGAAGGATCGTTCCGCTGCGATGCCAACGTGTCGGTGCGCAAGCCCGGTGCGCCTTTCGGCACCCGGCGCGAGATCAAGAACCTCAACAGCTTCAAGTTCCTGCAGCAGGCGATCGACTTCGAGATCCAGTGGCAGATCGACCTGATCGAAGAAGGCGGGCAGGTCCAGCAGGCCACCGTGCTGTTCAACCCCGACACCGGCGAGACGCGGGCGATGCGCATGAAGGAAGACGCG
>DASUZE010000040.1:0-12761 GCA_036377015.1 Piscinibacter sp.
GGACGGCACGGCGCTGGTCAACGCGGGCATGAACCTGGTGTTCGCCGGCGACAAGCAGCAGGGGCTGCAGCTGATGCAGCAAGGCATCGCCAAGGGCAACCTCAAGCGCGCCGACGACGCGCGGCTGCACCTGGCGGTGGCGCAGCTGGTGGCCGGCGAGCACGCCAAGGCGCAGGCCACGCTGCGCGCGGTCAGCGGCAACGACGGCACCGCCGACCTGGCGCGCTTGTGGACGCTGTACGCCAAGCGCCGCTGAGCGCGCTCATGCCAAGACGAAGGGCCAGCCGACGCTGGCCCTTTTTTCATGCCCTTGCGATCACTTCGGGGCCAGGCGGATGGCGCCGTCGAGCCGGATCACTTCGCCGTTGAGCATGTCGTTGGTGATGATCTGGTGGACCAGCTTGGCATAGTCGGCCGGCGTGCCCAGACGGCTCGGGAACGGCACGCCGGCCGCCAGGGCGTCCTGGACTTCCTTGGGCATGGCGAACAGCATGGGCGTGCCGAAGATGCCCGGCGCGATCGTCATGTTGCGGATGCCGTTGCGTGCCAGGTCGCGCGCGATCGGCAGCGTCATGCCCACCACGCCGCCCTTCGAGGCCGAGTAGGCGGCCTGCCCGATCTGCCCGTCGTAGGCGGCCACGCTGGCCGTCGAGATCAGCACGCCGCGTTCGCCGGTGGCTTCCGGGTCATTCTTCGCCATGGCCTCGGCGGCGAGGCGAATCATGTTGAAGCTGCCGATCAGGTTGACCGTCACGACCTTGGCGAACACCGCCAGCGAATGGGCGCCGTCCTTGCCGACGGTCTTGGCCGCCGGCGCGATGCCTGCACAGTTCACCAGGCCCATCAGCTTGCCCATGGCAGTGGCGCGCGCCACCGCGGCCTGGCCGTCGGCCTCCTGGCTGACATCGCACTTGACGAACACGGCGTTGGAGCTGCCCAGCTCGGCAGCCAGCGCTTCGCCCTTGTCGGCCTGCAGGTCGGCGATGACCACCTTGCCGCCGTGGGCCGCCAGCATCCGTACCGTCCCTTCGCCGAGGCCCGAGGCGCCGCCGGTGACGATGAATACCTTGCCTGCAATGTCCATGAGAGATCTCCAGAGGGATGATTGACGTATACGTCAATTGTCGCCGCAAAAAATGCCGCCCGGCGGGCGGCATGCGGATGGTGTGTCCAGCTCAGTCCAGCGCGGCCAGCGCGCGCGCCGTGATCTCGTCGACGCTGCCGGTGCCGCTGATCTTGCGATAGCGCGGGGCGTTCGAGTCGCCGGTGGCAGCCCAGTCGGCGTAGTACTTGACCAGCGGCCGGGTCTGGCTCTGGTAGACGGCCAGGCGCTTGCGCACCGTCTCTTCCTTGTCGTCCTCGCGCTGGACCAGCTCTTCGCCGGTCACGTCGTCGCGGCCCGCGACCTTGGGCGGGTTGAACTTGACGTGGTAGGTGCGGCCGGAGGCGACGTGCGAGCGACGCCCGCTCATGCGCTCGATGATGGCCTCGTCGGGCACGTCGATCTCGAGGACCACGTCGATCTTGACCCCGGCGTTCTTCATCGCATCGGCCTGCGGGATGGTGCGAGGAAAGCCGTCGAAGAGAAAGCCGTTGGTGCAATCAGGCTGCGCGATGCGCTCCTTGACCAGGCCGATGATGATGTCGTCGCTGACCAGGCCGCCCGCATCCATGACTTTCTTGGCCGCGACGCCGAGCGGAGTGCCGGCCTTGACCGCCGCGCGCAGCATGTCGCCCGTGGAGATCTGGGGAATGCCGAACTTCTGGCAGATGAACGCCGCCTGGGTGCCTTTGCCGGCGCCGGGTGCGCCCAACAGAATCAGTCTCATCGATCGTCCTCGTTTTTGATCGTCTCGTGCACGTGACGGTGCGCTGCCAGCACGGCGCTTTTGCCCAGAATAGCACGCACCCCCTGCGCGAAACTGACGCGTTCAGCGTCCTTGCGGCGGCCACAGCGCACGCACGCGCGCCAGGTCTTCGGGGGTATCGACGCCGGGGCCCGGCCGGGTGTCGCTGACATGCACCGCGATGCGCTCGCCATGCCACAGCACGCGCAGCTGCTCCAGCGACTCCGTCAGCTCCAGCGGACTCTGCGCCAGCGTCGGAAAGCGCTTCAGGAAGCCCACCCGATACGCATAGAGGCCGATGTGGCGCAGCGGCGGCGGCGTGCCCAAGGCCTCGATGCCCGAGGCGTAGCCGTCGCGCCACCAGGGGATGGGCGCGCGCGAGAAGTAGAGGGCACGGCCCGCGGCGTCGCACACCACCTTGACCACGTTCGGATTCCTGAGCTCGGACACCTGGTCGATGGCGTGGGCCGGTGTGCTCATGACGCAGTCGGGGCTTTTCGCCAGCAGGGTGGCGCAGGCGTCGATCAGCGAAGGATCGATCAGCGGCTCGTCGCCTTGCACGTTGACGGCGATGTCGGCGTCGCCCATGCCCAGCAGGGCGCAGGCCTCGGCGAGCCGGTCGCTGCCGGTGGGATGGTCGTTGCGAGTGAGCAGCGCACTCACGCCGTGTGCGTTGCAGGCGGCCACGATCTCGGCGTCATCGGCGGCAACCACCACCTGCCGCGCACCCGACAGCGCGGCGCGCTGCGCCACGCGCACCACCATCGGAGCGCCGCCGATGTCGAGCAGCGGCTTGCGCGGCAGGCGCGTCGACGCCAGGCGTGCCGGGATGAGGACGGTGAAGCTCATTTCGGCGAGTCGATGGCGGCGTTGTCGTCGAACGAGCGGGCCTCGCTCTCGAGCATGACCGGGATGCCGTCGCGCACCGGAAAGGCCAGGCGATCGGCCATGCACACGAGCTCGGGGCGCTCGTGCTGCGGCGGCCGCTGGTACTCGAGCGGCCCCTTGCAGATCGGGCACACCAGCAGTTCAAGCAGTCGCGTGTCCATCGTGTGTCCTTGGAGGTGGGGGCGGAAGGAGCTTCAGCAGTTCCGCATTGAAGGCAGGGTCGGGCTCGAAGTCTAGCGGGGCAACCCACACCCGCGTCGACCCCATGCGTGCCGGATCGAGCTTGATGGCGTCCTTCTCGGTCACGATCACGTCGGATGTCTCGGCGGGCCACGGAAGCGTTGCGAAGTCATGGTGGTCGGCCAAGGGCAGGGGACGCACTCGCACGCCGGCGGCGCCCAGCATGTCGAAAAAGCGTTGCGGTTGCGCGGTGCCGGCCGCCGCCAGCACGGGCTCGCCCGCGAAGCGCTGCAAGGCCTGGGGAACGGCCGCAGCGCCGGCCCACCAGTCGCGCAGCGGCAAGAGTCCGCGCAGCGAACGTCGTGCCGTCCAGCCCGGCAGCGCGGTGGAGGGCGACCTGGCGTTGTACAACACCAAGGTGTTCGGCGGCACCCGCCGCGGGACGGGCTCGCGCAGCGGCCCGGCGGGAAGCAGCCAGCCGTTGCCTGCGCCACGATCGTCGAAGACCACGACCTGGACGCGGCGCCCCAGGCGCAGGTGCTGCAGTCCGTCGTCGCTCACGATGACGTCGACCTCGGGATGCGCTTGCAGCAGCGCTCGTGCGGCGGCCACACGGTCGTGTGCGACGACCACCGGCGCCGCGGTGCGCGTGTGCAGCAGCCGGGGTTCGTCACCGCAATCCGCCGCCGCCGTGTGTGCGTCGACCTCGACGACGCCGCGGTCGCGGCGTCCGTAGCCGCGGGAGACGATGCCGGGTCGCCAGCCGTGCTGGCGCAAGAGCGTCGTCACCGCGATCACGGTGGGTGTCTTGCCCGCACCGCCGGCAATCAGGTTGCCCACCACGATGACCGGCACCGGCAGCCGCTGGATGCGCCAGACGCCGATGCGGTAGAGCGTCTGCCGCAACCTCACCAGTACGCCGTGAATCAGCGCCAAGGGCGCGAGGAGCCAGGCCAGCGGACCGCGCGACGTCCACGCGGCCTGCAGGCGCTGGGAGGCGTTCGCCTGCGCCATCGCGGCGCCGTGGTCAGCGTCCCTCGCCCTGCGTCGTTTGCGCGGCGAAGGTGAGCCTGGCGAGACCGGCGCGGCGCGCCGCATCCATCACGTTGATCACCGACTGATGGGCCGAGGTGGCGTCGGCGGAGACGATGACGATGGGGTCTTCGATCCCGGTCGAAGCCGACGCCAGCTCGGCGGTCAGCACTTCGACGCTGCGGCCGTCGACCGGCTTGCGGTTGACCGCGAAGCGCCCATCGGCCGAGACCGACACGATGATCTCGCGAGGCCGGTCGCGCGCCTTTTCCGCATCGGCCACCGGCAGCGTGACTTGCAGCTCGGTGAACTTCGAGTACGTGGTCGACAGCATGAGGAAGATCAGGATCACCAACAGCACGTCGATGAAGGGGATCAGGTTGATCTCCGGCTCCTCGGGGCGCGGCTTGCGGAAATTCATCGCGACGCCCGATCAGGCCGCCGCACGGGGCACGGCGAAACGCATGAGGTGCGGCGCCAGGCGATGCGCCGCCTGTTCGAGCTCGAGCGTGTAGGCGTCGACCAGGCCGCGGAAGTAGCGGTAGAACATGAGCGACGGGATGGCGATGATCAGGCCGAAGGCGGTGTTGTACAGCGCGACCGAGATGCCATGTGCGAGCAGCACCGGGTTGCTGCCGCCGGTGGGTGCCTGCGAGCCGAAGATCTCGATCATGCCGATCACCGTGCCCAGCAGGCCCAGCAGCGGCGCCGCCGAGGCGATGGTGCCCAGCGTGTTGAGGTAGCGCTCCAGCCGGTGCACGGCGGCGCGCCCGGCGGCCTCGAAGGCTTCCCGCAAGGCCTCTTCGGTGATGCGCGGCTCGGCAATCACTGCGCGCAGTCCGCGTGCGAGCACCGAGCCGAGCACCGAGTTGCGCTCGAGCTTGTTGACCACGTCGGCGCTGGGCAAGCTGGAGCGCGTCACGGAGATCACTTCATCCACGAGGGTCGGCGGCGCGACCTTCTGGGCGCGCAAGCTGGACAGCCTTTCGATGACCAGCGCCATCGCGGCGATGGAGCACAGGAGCAGCGGCCAAATGGGCCAGCCAGCGGCTTGTATGATCGAAAACAAACGGGTCCTTTCGGTGGGAGCGCTTTTTTGGACGCGCGATTATGGCCCCGACGCGACAGCCGGGCGAGGTCCGTGCGACCCCCGCTGTCGGCGAAACGACAGCCCGTGCTTCGCAATCCACCGGATATGTGGATAACTTTGTGGGCAACCGGCGCGCGACCGACGCCGAGGCGCGAAAACTCACGGCTCGCAACGGATTGCTCAAAACTTAAGCAGGAAGAAAGCGTTGAAAATCAACCACTTGCGTGATTGTGAAAGCCCGGTGACACGCATGATGGGCCGCCAGCCCTTGTCTGGCGCGGTTGTGGAGTTCTGGGACCGCGCCGATCCTCGCTTTGCACGTGGTTGAGCCTGTTGCGACCCCCTCTGCGCGTCTGGTCTGGACCGTCGCCGCGCTCGTGCATGCGGTGTCCGATGCCCTCGCCAGCCGCTTCTCGGTGTGCACCGTGCGCGGCGAGCTGTCGTCCTTCTCGCGCGCTGCCAGCGGCCATTGCTACTTCTGCCTGAAGGATGCCGACGGGCAAGCGGCGCTGATCCGCTGCGCGATGTTCCGGCGCACCGCCGGCATGCTGGACTTCGCGCCGGCCGACGGCCAGCTGGTCGAGCTGCGGGGACGGCTTGCGTTGTACGAGCCGCGCGGCGAGCTGCAGTTCATCGTCGAGTCCATGCAACGCGCCGGCGCTGGAACCCTCTACGAGCAATTCCTGCGGCTCAAGTCCAAGCTGGAATCCGAAGGTCTGTTCGAGGCCGCTGGCAAGCGGGAGCTGCCGTCCCATCCGCGGCGGGTGGGCGTGGTCACCTCGCTGGCGGCCGCTGCCTTGCACGACGTGCTGAGCTCGCTGGCTCGCCGTGCCCCGCACGTGGCAGTGATCATCTATCCCTGCCCGGTCCAAGGTGCCGATGCGCCCGAGGCGCTGGTGCGCGCCCTCGGTCTCGCGGCGCGGCGCGCGGAAGTCGACACGTTGATCCTGTGCCGCGGCGGCGGATCGCTCGAAGACCTGTGGGCGTTCAACGACGAGCGCGTCGTGCGGGCGGTGGCGGCATCGCCGATCCCGCTGGTGTGCGGCGTCGGACACGAGACCGACGTGACGCTGGCGGACTTCGCCGCCGACCTGCGCGCGCCCACGCCCACCGCAGCGGCCGAGCTTGCCACGCCCGCGCAGGCCGACGTCGCCGCGGCGCTGCAGGGCGTGCAGTCGCGCCTGGTCCGTCGTGTGCGGCATCTGCTCGACTGGCAGCAGCAGCGGCTGGATGCGGCGGGCTTGCGTCTGGCGCGGCCCACGCTTGCGCTGCATCGCCAGGCCGCAACGCTGGCCATGCTGCACCGACGGCTGTCGGCGGCGGTCGAGCAGGCCGTGCCGCTGCGCAATGCCCGCCTCGAGCGACACCACGGCGCGATGGAACGGGCCGCGACCACGGCCTTGTCGCGCCATGCGCAGCGCTTGGTGTCACTCGACGCGCGCCTGCGTTCGCTCGATCCGCAGCAGGTGCTGCGCCGTGGCTATGCCTGGCTCGCCGACGAGAGCGGCGAGCCCGTGCAGTCGGTCGGACGGTTGGCGCTCGGCCAGTCTCTGCAGGCCGTGCTGGCCGACGGTTCGGCGAGCGTGCAGGTGACGGGCATCACGCCGGCCGATCCACGCTGAAGCGGCTGCGCGGCGAGCGCAGTGATGAGCCGACTGTGGCCTTGCCATCTGCCTACAATCCGCTTCCCTGCTGCTCCACCCGACAACAAACCACCGAAAGGACGACCATGGAACACACTCTGCCGCCGCTGCCGTACCCGCACGACGCGCTCGCGCCGCACATGAGCCGCGAGACGCTGGAGTACCACCACGACAAGCACCACAACGCCTATGTCGTGAACCTGAACAATCTGCAGAAGGGCACCGAATTCGAGAGCATGGGCCTGGAGGAGATCGTCAAGAAATCCTCGGGCGGCATCTACAACAACGCCGCGCAGGTGTGGAACCACACCTTCTTCTGGAGCTGCATGAAGCCGCAAGGCGGGGGCGAGCCCAAGGGTGCGCTGGGCGCCGCCATCAACGCGAAGTGGGGCAGCTATGCCGCCTTCAAGGAGGCCTTCACGAAGAGCGCGGTGGGCAACTTCGGCAGCGGCTGGACCTGGCTGGTGAAGAAGTCCGACGGATCGGTGGACATCGTCAACATGGGCGCAGCGGGCACGCCGCTGACCACCGGCGACAAGGCGCTGCTCACCATCGACGTGTGGGAGCACGCGTACTACATCGACTATCGCAACCTGCGCCCGAAATTCGTCGAGACCTTCCTCAGCTCGCTGGTGAACTGGGATTTTGCGGCCCAGAACTTCGGCTGATCGCGCTTGCGCATCCTCAGGGCCGGTCTGCTGACCGGCCTTTTTATTGGCGCGTGCTCAGCGCTGGAACGGCTCGCCCGTGAGGCGGAAGCCCGCCTTGATGCCGCGCTTGGCAAACCATCCCTGGTTCATCTCGAGCACATAGCGCACCGGCTTGGCCGAGCAGTGCGAGTCGAGGGCCTGCGGCCGCATGTCGACGATGTTGACGATGCTGCCGTCGTCGCCGATGAACGCGGCCGACAGCGGCACGAAGGTGTTCTTCATCCAGAAGCACTGGGTGTTGGCGTCCTCGAACGCAAACAGCATGCCGTCGTTCGCGGGCATGGTCTCGCGGAACATCAGGCCGGTGGCGCGCTGGTCGGGCGTGCGGGCCACCTCGGCTTGGATGTTGTGCATGCCGGCATGCAGCACGATGGCAGGCAGCTTCTGCGGGCCGGTCTGGGCGCCGCACGCCAGCGAGGCCATCAGGAAGGGCAGGGCGCGGAGGATTCGAAGCACGGTGGGATTCATCGACGGATTATCGAATGGGCCGGGAGGATCGCCTGGCACGCGGTCATCAGCGAAAACGCCCGGACGAGCCGGGCGTTTCGTGTCGCTGGCCGAAACGGCCGGCGGGCTGGAAAGCCTGATCAGGCCTTCTTCTCTTCAGCCTTCTTCTCGGCCTTCTTGGCCTTGGCGGCCGAAGCGGCCGGCTTGGCTTCCTCGGCCTTCTTCTCGGCCTTGGCTTCCTTCTTCTCAGCCTTGGCTTCGGCCTTCGCTTCGGTCTTGGCTTCGGCCTTGGCGGCGGCGGAGGCGGCCGGCTTGGCGGCGTCAGCGGCGAAAGCGCCGGCGGCGAAAAGAGTGGCGATCAGTGCAGCCAGAAGTTTGTTCATTTGATTTACCTTTCGAAAGTTGAATCCGCCCCCCTTCATGGGAGACCGGCCCACAACGGCCTGTTCGAAGGCTCGGTTGACAAGTCGACTGGCATAGAATCTCAGGTTTAGTACCGATTCCCCCGCTAGCCAGACCACAGAGACCCACAGCGGTTCATCCGCGGAGCATCACCCCATGTACCAGCACATCAAGGTGCCCCAAGGCGGGCAGAAGATCAGTGTCAACGCCGACTTCTCGCTCAACGTCCCCGATCAGCCGATCATTCCGTACATCGAAGGCGACGGCACCGGCTTCGACATCACGCCGGTGATGATCAAGGTCGTCGATGCGGCGGTCGAGAAGGCGTACCGCGGCAAGAAGAAGATCCATTGGATGGAGGTGTATGCGGGCGAGAAGTCGACCAAGGTCTATGGTCCCGACGTCTGGTTGCCCGAGGAGACGCTGCAGGTGCTCAAGGAGTACGTCGTCTCCATCAAGGGTCCGCTCACCACGCCCGTCGGCGGCGGCATCCGCTCGCTCAATGTGGCGCTGCGTCAGGAGCTCGACCTGTACGTCTGCCTGCGGCCGATCCAGTACTTCCAGGGCGTGCCCTCGCCGGTGAAGGAGCCGGAGAAGACCAACATGGTCATCTTCCGCGAGAACTCGGAAGACATCTACGCCGGGATCGAATTCGAGGCCCAGAGCGACAAGGCCAAGAAGCTGATCAAGATCCTGCAGGACGAGTTCGCCGTCAAGAAGATCCGCTTCCCCGCCACCTCGGCCATCGGCGTGAAGCCGGTGTCCAAGGAAGGCACCGAGCGCCTGGTGCGCAAGGCCATCCAGTACGCCGTCGACAACGACAAGCCCTCCGTGACCCTGGTCCACAAGGGCAACATCATGAAGTTCACCGAAGGGGGCTTCCGTGATTGGGGCTACGCGCTCGCGCAGAAGGAATTCGGCGCCGAGCCGATCGACGGCGGGCCGTGGGTCAAGTTCCGCAACCCGAAGACCGGCCGGGACATCGTCGTCAAGGACTCAATCGCCGACGCCTTCCTGCAGCAGATCCTGTTGCGCCCGGCGGAGTATTCAGTGATCGCCACGCTCAACCTCAACGGCGACTATGTGTCCGACGCGCTGGCAGCGCAGGTCGGTGGCATCGGCATCGCGCCCGGAGCCAACCTCAGCGACTCGGTCGCGATGTTCGAGGCGACGCACGGCACCGCACCGAAGTACGCCGGCAAGGACTACGTCAATCCCGGCTCCGAGATCCTGTCCGCCGAAATGATGCTGCGCCACATGGGCTGGACCCAGGCGGCCGATCTCGTCATCAGCTCGATGGAGAAGGCGATCCTCTCGAAGAAGGTCACCTACGACTTCGCCCGCCTGATGGACGGCGCGACGCAGGTGTCGTGCTCCGGCTTCGGCCAGGTCATGATCGACAACATGTGATCCCGTGCGCTGCCGCTTGGCAGCGCCAGCGCAAAAAGCCCGCCATCAGGCGGGCTTTGCGTTTGCAGGAACCGGAACGCCGAAGCGACGGCTCAGCCGGCGAGGGCCTGTGCGCCCAGCACCGGAGACGCCTGCTGCGCCGGACGCGCGGCGCCCGATTCGACCGGGCAGATGTTCTGCGCCAGCTGGCCCTTCGGGCCCTGTACCAGGTCGTAACTCACCTTGCCGCCCTGCTTGAGCGTGCGAAAGCCATCCATCTGGATGGCCGAAAAATGGGCGAACACGTCTTCGCCACCCCCCTCCGGTTCAATGAACCCGAAGCCTTTGGCGTCGTTGAACCACTTGACTGTCCCGAGGGCCATACCCCACCTCCTGTTGTTTTCAGCGCGCAATTCTGGGCGGCCGCGCCGGGCACTGTCAATACGCCGCTGGACAGCCGGCAGAGGGGGAACGCAGGCCCGGTCGGGATACTCGAAGCCGCGTCGCGGAACCGGAATAGAACGACCCACGTGACGCATTTCCGCCCTTGTGGTTCGGACCATGGTCGCAATATGCCGAGCATGCGACTGCGGACCCTCAACTCGATAGAATGAATCCATGCCAGCGGAGCCGCCTGCCCCACCTGTCAACCCACCGCGGGTTGCACCTCGTCCCGACGACGGGCAGGGGTCTGTCGTCGTCGAACGACAGACGGCCAAGACGCTCCCGCCACCCATGTACCAGGTGGTCATGCTCAACGACGACTACACGCCGATGGAGTTCGTCGTGATGGTCCTGCAGGAGTATTTCAAACGCGACCTCGAAACCGCGACCCAGATCATGCTGAAGATTCATCATGAGGGTCGGGGTGTGTGCGGCGTCTATTCAAAAGATGTCGCCGCCACCAAGGTCGAGCTGGTGCTGGCTGCCGCGCGGCGCGGTGGTCACCCGTTGCAATGCATTATGGAGGCCGCATGATTGCGCAAGAGCTAGAAGTCAGCTTGCACATGGCGTTCGTCGAGGCTCGCCAGCAGCGACACGAATTCATCACCGTCGAGCACCTGCTGATGGCGCTGCTCGACAACCCCTCGGCGGCGGAGGTGCTTCGGGCCTGCTCCGCGAACATCGACGACCTGCGCAAGAGCCTGCTGCAGTTCATCAAGGAGAACACGCCCACCGTCGGCGGTTCGGACGAGGTGGACACGCAGCCGACGCTGGGCTTCCAGCGGGTGATCCAGCGCGCGATCATGCATGTGCAGTCCACCGGCAGCGGCAAGAAGGAGGTCACCGGCGCGAACGTGCTGGTCGCGATCTTCGGCGAGAAGGACTCGCACGCCGTCTACTACCTGCACCAGCAAGGCGTGACGCGCCTCGACGTGGTCAACTTCATCGCCCACGGCATCAAGAAGTCGGATCCGCCGGAACCGGCGAAGTCGCAAGACGGCGCGGGCGCCGAAGGCGAGAAGGAAGAGGGCGAGGGCAAGGGCTCGCCGCTGGACCAGTTCACGCAGAACCTCAACCAGATGGCGCGCGACGGCAAGATCGATCCGCTCATCGGTCGCGAGCTCGAGGTCGAGCGCGTCATCCAGATCCTGTGCCGCCGGCGCAAGAACAACCCGCTGCTGGTCGGCGAGGCTGGCGTCGGCAAGACTGCCATCGCCGAGGGCCTGGCGTGGCGCATCACGCAGGGCGACGTGCCCGAGGTGCTGGCCAATGCGACGGTGTATGCGCTCGACATGGGTGCCTTGCTCGCCGGCACCAAGTACCGCGGCGACTTCGAGCAGCGCCTGAAGGGCGTGCTCAAGCACCTCAAGGACCAGCCCAACTCGGTGCTCTTCATCGACGAGATCCACACCCTCATCGGCGCCGGCGCGGCGTCGGGTGGCACGCTGGACGCGAGCAACCTGCTCAAGCCCGCGCTGAGCTCCGGCACGATGAAGTGCATCGGCGCCACCACCTTCAGCGAGTACCGCGGCATCTTCGAGAAGGACGCGGCCTTGTCGCGGCGCTTCCAGAAGATCGACGTGGTCGAGCCGTCGGTCGAACAGACCGTGGAGATCCTCAAGGGCTTGAAGTCGCGCTTCGAGGAGCACCACAGCGTCAAGTACGCGCTCGGCGCGCTTCAGGCGGCTGCCGAGCTGTCCGCCAAGTTCATCAACGACCGTCACCTGCCCGACAAGGCGATCGACGTGATCGACGAGGCCGGTGCGGCGCAACGCATCCTGCCCAAGAACAAGCAGAAGAAGACCATCACCCGCAGCGAGGTCGAAGAGATCGTCGCCAAGATCGCGCGCATCCCGCCGGCCAGCGTGTCCAGCGACGATCGCTCCAAGCTCAAGAGCCTGGACCGCGACCTGAACAGCGTGGTCTTCGGACAGGAGCCTGCGATCGAGGCGCTGGCTTCAGCCATCAAGATGGCGCGTTCGGGCCTCGGCAAACCCGACAAGCCCATCGGCTCCTTCCTCTTCTCCGGCCCGACCGGCGTCGGCAAGACGGAGGTCGCGCGGCAGCTCGCGTACATCCTCGGCATCGAGCTGATCCGCTTCGACATGTCGGAGTACATGGAGCGTCACGCCGTGAGCCGCTTGATCGGCGCGCCTCCCGGCTATGTCGGCTTCGACCAGGGCGGTCTGTTGACCGAGGCGATCACCAAGAAGCCGCATGCGGTGCTGCTCCTCGACGAGATCGAGAAGGCGCACCCCGACGTCTTCAACACCCTCCTGCAGCTCCTCGACGACGGCCGCCTGACCGACGCGCAGGGTCGCACGGTCGACTTCCGCAACACGGTCGTCATCATGACGTCGAACATCGGCTCGGTGTACCTGCTGGAGGGCATCACGTCCAGCGGCGAGATCCCCGAGGACGTCCGTGGCCAGGTGATGGCCGACCTGCGGGGCCACTTCCGCCCCGAGTTCCTCAACCGCGTCGACGACATCGTGCTGTTCAAGCCGCTCACGCTGGAGGAGATCGAGCAGATCGTCCACCTCCAGTTCGCCGGAATCCGCGCGCGCCTGGCCGACCGGCGGCTGACACTCGACCTCACCGCGGGCGCCTGCTCGCTGATCGCGCGCGAGGGATACGACCCCGTCTACGGCGCCCGCCCGCTGCGGCGCTTCATCCAGCGCGAGGTCGA
>DASUZE010000041.1:0-3583 GCA_036377015.1 Piscinibacter sp.
CCCGTAGCCCGGGTGCAACCCGGGACGCGCAGGACCGCTGGGTCATCGACGGCATCCCCCTCACCAGCCGCTTCCTCCTCGGCACCGCCGGCTACCCCTCGCCGCAAGTCCTCCACGACGCCATCGCCGCCTCGGACACCCAGGTCGTCACCGTCGGCCTCAAGCGCACGCTCGCCGCGGCCGGCGACAACGGCTTCGTGGCCATCGTTCGCGACGCGCTGAAGCAGCAGGGCGCCCGGCTGCTCCCCAACACCGCCGGCTGCCGCAGCGCCCGCGAGGCCGTGCAACTCGCCCACCTCGCCCGCGAGCTCTACGACACGCCGTGGATCAAGCTCGAGGTGGTGGGCGACGAGCACACCCTGCAGCCCGATCCCTTCGAGCTGGTCGCCGCGGCGACACAGCTGGCGCGCGACGGCTTCGTCGTGTTCCCGTACTGCACCGACGACCTGGTGACCTGCCGCCGCCTGCTCGACGCCGGCTGTCCGCTGCTCATGCCCTGGGGCGCACCCATCGGCTCGGGCCAGGGCCTGCTCGATCCCTTCGCGCTGCGCACCCTGCGCGAGCGCCTGCCCGATGCCACGCTCATCATCGACGCCGGCATCGGCGCGCCGTCGCATGCCGCGCAGGCGATGGAGATGGGCTTCGATGCGGTGCTGCTCAACTCGGCCGTGGCGCACGCGCGCGACCCGGTCGCGATGGCGCGGGCCTTCGCGCTGGCCATCGAGGCCGGCCGGGGTGCCTGGCGCGCCGGCGTGATGGCGCCGCAGGACTTCGCGGTGGCCAGCACGCCGGTCGGCGGCGAGCCCGTCCTGCTCGGAGGCATCGGATGAGCAGCGCTGCGCCCATCGTCTGGAGCATCGCCGGCACCGACAGCGGCGGCGGCGCCGGCCTCAGTGCCGACCAGCGCGCGGCCGACGCCTTCGAGGTCCACCTGTGCCCGGTCGTCGCGGCCATCACCGCCCAAAGCTCGCAGGCCGTGACGCGGATCGAGCCGCTCCCGCCGGCACTGATCGACGCGCAGCTGCACGCGCTTGCCGACGACATGCGGCCCGCGGTCATCAAGACCGGCCTGCTCGGCGGGGTCGAGCAGGTGCGCACCGTGGCGCGCTGGGTCGATCGACTGCGTGCCGACGGACCGGTCGCGCTGGTGATCGACCCGGTGCTCGCGGCCAGCACCGGCGCGGACTTTGCGGATCGCTCCACCCGCCACGCGCTGCGCGACGAGCTGCTGCCGCGGGCGACGCTGGTCACGCCCAACCGGCGCGAAGCGCGCCTGCTCGTGGACGGCGAGGCCGCCGTTCCGGCGCTCGCGGCGGCCCTGCGCCGCATCGGCGCCGGCGCGGTGTGCGTGACCGGCGGCGACGATGCGAACGAGCACCAGGCACTCGACTGGCTGGACAGCACGCACGCCCGCGGCTGGCTCGCGTCGCCGCGGATCGACACGCCGCACCACCACGGCACCGGCTGCAGCTTCGCGAGCGCGGCGGCGTCGGCGCTGGCATGCGGCTTCGTGCCGGCCGACGCGGTGGTGCTGGCCAAGATGGCCACCACCCATGCGCTGCGCCACGGCCGTGCGGCCGGACAAGGCGCCGGGCCGGTGCTCGCGCGGCCGGGCTTCGCCGCGGATTCCACCCTGCTGCCCACGCTGTCCTTCGGCGATGCGCCGGCCATCGCGATCCCGCGCAGCGACAGCGCTCGCCCTCTGGGGCTGTACGCCATCGTCGACAGCGCCGAGCGCGTGCAGCAGGTGCTCGCGGCCGGCGTGCGCACGGTGCAGTTGCGCATCAAGGCGCATGCCGACCTGCGTGACCCAGTGCGACGCGCCATCGCGGCCTGCCGCGACGCCGGTGCCGAGCTGTTCGTCAACGACCACTGGACGCTGGCGCACGAGCTCGGCGCGGGCGGCGTCCACCTGGGCCAGGAAGACCTGCTGGCCCTGAGCGACTGCGAACGCCACGCCTTGCAGGCGAGCGGGATGGCGTTGGGCGTGAGCTCGCACAGCCTGTGGGAGCTGTGCCGCGCGCGCAGCCTCGCGCCGCGCTACATCGCCTGCGGCCCGGTGTGGCCGACGCTCACCAAGGCCATGCCGTGGCGGGCGCAAGGCCTGGACAACCTGCGCTGGTGGCGTCACATGGCCGGCGCGCCGGTGGTGGCGATCGGCGGCATTCTCGAAGCCTCGCAGGTCGAGGCGGCAGCGCGCTGCGGCGTCGACGGCGTGTGCGTGGTGCGCGCGCTGGGGGACGATCCACAGGCGAGCGTGCCGAACTTGCTGCGCGCCTTCGACCACGCGCGTGCGACCGCATGCCGCACCGCGCCGCCTCTGCCGCAGCCGAGCTTGAATCCGAACACAATCGCCGCATGAACCTCGCGCTGCTGCTCCTCACGGTCTGCCAGGGACTGCTCCTCACCAACAACGTCACCTTCATCGCCATCAACGGGCTGGTGGGCCTGAGCCTCGCGCCGCGCCCCTGGATGGCGACCTTGCCGGTGATGGGCTACGTGGTCGGCGGCGCGCTGTTCGCGCCGCTGGTCGCGCGGCACCAGCGGGCCTGGGGCCGCCGCCGCGCCTTCCAGGCCGGGCTGGTGGTGGCCATGGCGTCGACGGCCGCCTGCGCCTGGGCCGCGCTGACCGGGCACTTCTGGTGGCTGGTGGCCGCCACCGTCGTGGCCGGCTACTACAACGCCAACGCCGGTCTCTACCGCTTCGCCGCCACCGAGCTCGTGCGGCCCGAGTTCAAGGAGCGCGCGATCTCGTGGGTGCTGGCGGGCGGCATCCTCGGCGCCGTCGCCGGACCGAACCTCGCGACGCTCAGCAAGGACATCCTGCCGGTGCCGTTTGCCGGCGCCTATGCGGCGCTGGTCGCGGTGGCGCTGCTCGCGCTGGCCATCGTGTCCTTCATCCACTTTCCGCCGCTGCCCCTGCCCAGCGCCGAACGACCGCACCGGCCGCTGTCGGAGATCGCCCGCCAGCCGGTGTTCGTGGTCGCGGTGCTCGCTTGCGCCCTGGGCTACGGCGTGATGAACCTGCTGATGGCGGCCACGCCCATCGCCATGGCGCAGTGCAGCCATCCGTTCAAGAGCACGGCGCTGGTGCTCGAATGGCACGTGCTGGGCATGTTCGCGCCCAGCTTCTTCACCGGCTCGCTGATCAGGCGCTTCGGCGTGATCCCGGTCATGGCCACCGGCGTGCTGCTGTGCGGCGCGTGCATCGCGGTGGCGCTGTCGGGTGTGGAGCTGATGCAGTTCCTCGTCGCGCTGTTCACGCTGGGCGTGGGGTGGAACTTCCTGTTCGTCGGCGGGACGACCTTGTTCACCGAAGCGTACCGGCCGGAGGAGAAGACCACGGCGCAGGCGGCGATGGACTTCTGCATCTACACCACGCTGGCGCTGACCTCGCTGGGCTCGGGGGCGCTGATCACGACGCAGGGGTGGAGCTGGCTGAACATCGGGAGCGTGGTGCCGGTGGTGGGGATCGCGTTGGCGCTGGCGGTGTTGCGAGGCCGGCGGCCCGGCCGTGTGACGGTGTGAGCGACCCCGGGTTGCACCCGGGCTACACGTTTGTAGCCGGGGTGCAACCCGGGAC
>DASUZE010000042.1:0-17244 GCA_036377015.1 Piscinibacter sp.
AGCCAACCCCGTGCGCTTGGGCGGTCGCGAGCAAGCCGCCGGTTCCCCTTCTATAGGCTTCGACGGCGTCGAGCTTCTGCTTGTCCGTGTACTTCCCCATTCCGATCCCCTGGTTCTGTCCAGGTTTCGGGGGTCAGTTCAGAGTTGAGGTGGACACGAGGCTCCTATGCGCCTATCGGCGATTCAAGATGGGATGGCCGGTCGCTTACAAAGATTCTCGCCTTCTGTTCACTGGCGTGCGCCCAGCCGACGATGCTCTCTCCGAGTACGTCATGCGCGTTCAACGAGTACGTGCCGGCGCCGGTCTGCACGACGCCCGTGGTGGCGCAGCCGGCGCCCAAGAACATCATCGCGCCGAGAAGAGAAACGGCGTGTGCTCGACACGTATCGCTGATGGGATCCACGCTCGTCGCCCCCTTGTCCTTGGATTGGCTACTGGGCCGCGCCGCTCGACTCGATTTCCACCGATGGCGACCGCGTTGGTGCGACTGCTCCTCGCTTGGCCGCGCGGACGGAGCGTCGTCTCACCTTGACGGTCGCAGAGGACTTGCGTGCGGCGGGTGCGCTCGAAGCCTTGGACGTATCGTCGCGAATGAGGAATTCATCCCGGTTCTTCGCGGACACGATCCAGTTGGGCGGCCGGCCCCTTCCGGTCCACGTCTCGCCCGTGGCGGGATCTCGGTACTTCGCCAGCCCCACCGTCGTGGTCGACGTGGCATTGGACGCCTTCTTCGAGTTCTTTTTTGTGCCGGACACCCCTTGGCTTGTCTTGAATCCAAGGTCCTCGGCCGTGAAGCCATAGTGAGCAATGGCCTCCTTGATTCGGCCGATGACCCCTTCTACTTCTTGCGCTTCCCTCTCGAGCCTCGCCATCTCCGCCTTGATGTGGGCGTACCGCTTCATGTGAATCCTCGTCTATTACCCCAGGAAGGCCAGCATAGCTGCATTGCTAGCGTGGGCGCAGCGACTATGTAGCCATATCAATCTGCCGGGTGTGTCTACAAAGCAAAATGAAGTGCCGATCACTTCGTCCTGCAGTGAAGAAGGCGCGCAATTGGCAAGAGGAGTCCTCGCCGAGATTCAGCGCATCGTGCCAAATGCGCCAAGGTCGAATGGGGTTGTCGCGGCGACTTGAATAGAAGTCGTCGAGTCCGATATCGTCAATGCCGCCCTCGCCCCGCTATACTGTATGAATGTCCAGTAGCGGCTTCTCCCATGACGGCGGTCGCATCGGTCGCAATGCCGCCGCGCAAACTGCGCCGGCCGCTCCAACTGCGTCTGCCGGGTTCGGCAACCCGGGCAGCGACTCGACAGTCCATCGCATCGACCTCAACGAGGTCCTGATTCGCCACCCAGAGGCCACGTTCTTCATGCGCGCCTGGGGCGACGCGATGCGCGATTTCGGCATCGACGATGGCGACGTCCTGCTGGTCGACCGCGCCATCGCTCCCGTGGATGGCCACGTCCTGGTGGCCATCGTCGATGAGGAGCATGTGTGCCGGCGCCTGTTTCACCGCGACGGCATCGTGAAGCTCCAGGCGTCCGAGGGCCGACCCGAGCTCCTCATCGACGATGAGACACCCTTGGAAGTCTTTGGTGTGGTGACGACCGTCATCAAGCAGCTGCAGGCTTGACGCCGATGTACGCCCTCGTGGACGTGAACAACATGTACGCGAGCTGCGAGCGCGTCATGAACCCGCGACTTCTCGGCCGGCCGCTGGTCGTCCTCAGTTCGAACGACGGCGCCTGCATCGCCCGCAGCGACGAGGCCAAGGCCCTGGGCATCGAGATGGCCCAGCCCTGGTTCGAGGTTCGCCACCTCGAGAGAACGGCAGGGCTCGTTGCGCTGTCCGCGAACTTCGAGCTCTACGCCGACATGTCCAGCCGCGTGATGGCCATCCTGGGCCGCTATGCGCCGCGCCAGGAGGTCTACTCCATCGACGAGTCGTTCCTGCACTGGGAGGGAGTGCGCGGCGACCTGATCGCCACGGCGCGCGAGATGCGGGCCACCGTCATCCAGGAAACCGGACTTCCGTGCTGCGTCGGACTCGCGTGGACCAAGACCTTGGCGAAGCTGGCCAACCACGTCGCGAAGTCCGCCGAGCGCAAGCCGGGGTCTTACCCCAGGCATCTGGCCCAATTCTGTCACCTCGGTCGCCTGAGCGAGGTGGAGCTGCAAACCATCTTCGCCGCAACCGACGTCGGCAACATTTGGGGCGTGGGCCGCCGGATTCGCGAGCGCCTGGTGACCGGCGGCGTGAAGACAGTGCTCGACTTCGTGCGCGCCGACACGGCGAGCATCCGACGCCAGTTCAGCGTCGTGCTTGAAAAGACACTCCTCGAGCTGCGCGGCACATCCTGCCTCGACATTGACGATGCGCCCGCGTCGCGGCAACAGATCCTGGTGTCGCGCTCCTTCGGCAAATCCGTGACGACGCTCGAGGGCATCGTGGAGGCGGTAAGCGAGTTTGCGTCACGTGCGGCCGAGCGCCTGCGCGCCCAAGCCTCGGTGGCCGGTGCAGTCAACGTGTTTTTCACGACGAGCCCGTTTCGCGAGCACGACCGCCAGCACAGCCTCAACTTCGTCGTCCCATTGCCCCAGCACACGGCAGACAGTCGCCTGTTGGTTGCAGCCGCCGTGAATGGCGTGCGACGGCACTTTCGTCCCGGCTTCAACTACGCGAAGGCGGGTGCCATGTTGATGGACTTGCAAGACGCCAAGGACGCCAACCGGCAAGCTGAGCTCGACCTCTTCAGCCAGGCCGCCGGGGACGAGCCAGCGGCGAGGGCACGCGACCGAAGCGCACTCATGCAAGCCATGGACGGCCTGAATCACCGCTTCGGCCGCGACTCGGTGCGCATTGGCAGCGCCGCGGTGGTCAGCAACGGTGGCGAGGTGCGCAGCTGGTCGGTGAAGCAGGAGCGACGCACGCCGCGATACACGACGCGGTGGGACGAAATTGCAGTCGTCAGGGCATGAAGCCTTGCCAGCCGGGCCACTAGAAACCATACTGTTTATTCGTACAGTATTGAAGGAGGCCTGATGTCTAGACTGCACCACCGCCAGACCTACCGCCCCAATCGACCCCTGCCCGATTGGGTGAACGCCCTTCTGCGTTGGCTGTGACGGGACGGCTCGCGCCCTGCTCGCGTGTGCCGTGCTCGATACCTGCCTGACGAACAAACCGGGCGATCGAATCAGCCAGCGCTCTGTCGTTCGGCTCGTTCGATCTCGACAAGGCTTGCCCGATGTGCGACCAGGCCGAAAGCGCCTCATCCCGAGTGTGAGAGGCCGCTGCGCCAAGCGGTCGCTGCGGTCTTGGCCGCGACAGCCGACCATCCGCTGCCGCCTTGATCTGCCACAGCGCTGAGTAGCTCCTCGATGTGCCTCGGGTCGGCTGCCGCGTCGCCTCGGCGTCGATGCCCCAACCCCGCAATTTCTCCGCGAAGACTTCGCGCCAGCGATGCAAGTCTGCTTTCCTGGGGTTCAGGCGCCTACCCTGCTTCGACTCGGCCCGCACGCTGAGGTGGACGTGCGGATTGGCTTGGTGGTCGTGCAGGACCATCACGTACTTGTGATCGGCGAACTCGGCCTGCGCGAACTCGCGTGCCGCCCGCTGCACGATCAGCGGGTCCGTTCCACGAGGCATCGACAGGATGATGTTGAAGGCTTCGCGCCGGCTGCTTTCGTCGGGAATCAACGACCCGCCGAAGCGCCATTCGTCGACCAGCTCGCGCAGCGACTCCTTGCCTCGGGATACCACCCCTCGGTCGTCCTCAATATCGAGACGGCCGTTCTTGGCGATGTAGCGGAAGTGCGCCGCGATGGCCTTGATGCCGCGGCCACCGCCTGTCACTTTGACCATCACCTGAGGTGTGCGCCGCACGATCGTAGCCGCGATTCTCTTGCGAATGACGGCGGCACGACGGCGCGTCGAAAGCGTTCGCAAGTTGGGCTCCGGTCGATCACGCACGGTGCGGTTCCCCGGGTAGAACAACCGGTCGCCCCATTGCACCGTTGAGGACGTCGCGGGCGATTTGCGCCGTCGGAAAGCACCTCCGCGACGAGCGCGAGATGGGCACGGACATCACCGTCCAGGGCATCCAGGGTCTCGCGGTACTTCTGCGCCGCAAGAACGGATCCCTGACGCAGCAACGCCGTGAGATGGGCGATGTCGCGACTGAGAGAAGACAGCACGAAATTCGACCCAGTGAGCGCGGCCACGCGCTGAGCGCGCTCGACGGCGTTCGCAGGCTCGCCCGGCCCTGCCATTAGTGCGACGACATAGCGTCCGACAGGCATGCCGGCCGCATGGGCCCGCGCCAGCAGGTCAGCGGCGTCGGTGGCCAGAAGGCGCATGGAGAGCCTGGTCCGCCTCCCGGCTACGGCCAGGCATGCGCGACTTGGCCACCGCGAGCAGTCTTCGTCGGGGCGCAGCACTCGCGTCAAGGCATGGCGAACTACAGCCGAAGGCGACACGCCCCGCGAGCGTGCCATCTCGATCAGTGCCGGCTTGAGGCCACACAGATCGATCGTCAGCAACTGGCGGGGGCTCGGCGAAGTGGAGGACGTGTCCATTGCGAAGCGTGTCGTACATCGGCGCCACTGCGCCTATCCTGCAGTAAACAGAATTCCTCCCACCGTTGGATTCGAGTTGGAATTCAACGAAAGGGGCGGCAGGCCCGGCTTCGCTTCTTGCGGTCAACGACGCTTCAACCTCAAGGCAGTGCAGTGCGAAGACAGAAGGGGGTCGGACAGTCCGACCCCCCAAACAAAGCGGCTACTCCTTGTCGACGTGCAACCTCAGCGGCGCCGGCAGCCACCGACGCCCCTTCATCTCACGCACTGCCTGGTCTTCCGCCTGGATTTCCGAACACGGTCTATGCGCGATGTAGCGCCTGGTCCTCGCGGGCCTGGCGCTCGACGACGAGCGCCGCCGCATCTCCAAGCGGCATCAGCCACTGCACCAGCTGGCGATGGCGCTGCAGATCGGCTTCATCCGGATGACCGGGCGAACGCTCGACGCATTCGAGCGGATTCCCAAGCGCCTGTGGACACACATCGCCGGACAGGTCGGCGTGGAGCCGCCGGAGATCGCCACGCTGCGCTCGCCGTACGCCAAGCGACAGCGTACGCTGGCCGATCACCAGCAACTCGCGTAAGAGGCGCTGGGCTTCCAACAGATGACCGAGCACCAGCGCCGCTACGTCGTGCGCTGGCTGCGTGAGACCTTGGCCGGCCGTGCCAACACCAGCGGCCTGCTGCCCGAGCTCAAGCGCTGGTTCTAC
Organism: Piscinibacter sp.; assembly: GCA_036377015.1. GTDB lineage: Bacteria > Pseudomonadota > Gammaproteobacteria > Burkholderiales > Burkholderiaceae_C > Albitalea. The sequence goes on from DASUZE010000042.1 coordinate 5,290, forward strand.
GAGCACCGCATCCTGCTGATCGCCGACCGGGAGCTCAAGCGCTTCATCGCCGAGGCCGCGCGCGACCGCGAGGCGCAGCTGCTCGACGCCGTGCTGAAGGCCTACGGCGTCGAGCGCCTCACTGAGTGGGAACAGGCGCTCACGAGCACCCGCGACGACCGCACGCCGATGCAGACGTGGTTGTCGATGCCGCCACTGAAGCAGTCCACGGTGCACGACGAGGCGCTGGCCGGCGTCTCGTCGGCGTTGAGCCTGCTCAGCAACATCGTGATCGCCTGGAACACCGCAGGCATGCAGGCGGCGCTCGATCGAATCCTCGCGGCGGGCGAACAGCCGCGGACCGAGGATCTGCGGCGAGTCGCGCCGACCAACATGGAGGGGATCGATCTGCGCGGGACGTTCGACTTCCCGGTGGAGAAGTACGCGCTGCGCATCCTGCCGAGTTCCGCTGCCGGTTCAGTGCCACCACGCCCAGCGGCCGCAGCCGACGCGCGCTGAGCGAGATGCTGATGGCAGATCCTCGATGCGAACGCGTGTGAAGCCGGGTGCCCGAGCCCATCCCGACCGCGATGCCCATCGCGCGCTGCGCCGGCGAAGCAACGCGCGCCATTCTCGACTTGTCTCCCTCAGCCTTGGCGCCCCGCGGCATCGAGCGACGAACCGCAGGACGCTGAACTGCCACCGAGGCCCGAGGTGACAAGGGAACCGGCGGCCACTCCACGCCACCCAGTATGAAGACCGGCCTGTCCGGTGCATCCTCGGAGGCTCGATGACCAGCATCACCAATACCGGCGCGGCGACACCGCCCGAATCCACGCCGCCGCCGCCGGGCGCCAGCAAGGGCGAGGTATCGCATGGCCAGTCCGGTCCGTTGAGCAGCGCGGAGGTCGACCACATCGTGGTGGCGCTCGAAGCCCAGAAGTTGACCGACGGGCCCGAGCGCTCCGAAACATCGACTCGCAGGACGGTCACGTTCGGTGCGACGACCACAAAGGAATACGAGATCGACGAGCCGGAGGAGGACGCCAGCCATCTCAATTCGACCAGTGCACTGCTGAAGCACCGATCACGGCTCGAAATCGGAACAGACAGCCATCACGAGACCGAGAAAGCCTCGGGGAGCGAGTTGTTTGAGGCGATCAAGCCCCATCTCGATGAGGCGATCATGAAGGCCTGGCAACCAATCCAGGCCAAGTTTGATGCGGAAATCGCGAGCATCCGCGAGACCATCAGCAAGAGCGACGAAAGCATCAAGCGGACCGACGAAAGCATCAAGCGGACCGATAAAGCACTTGCCAGAAGCAATGAGGTCCTAGACCGGGCCCGACAGATCCGCCTTCGGCTCCAAGCGAGGAAGCAGCAGCGATCTCGGCTCGACTCCGACGGCGGCACGCCGTAGCGGCCCGAACCGTCGCCGCAGCCGCCGCAGCGCGCCGAATCGCAGGCGCGGCCGGCGCACGGCTCGCCGGGAGGCACGCGTTTGGGCGTACCGCCCTTAGCCATCAAGCGATGCCCAACGCCTCGAACGACAGATCGCGCAGACGCTCCGGCACTGGGGCAATCCCGTAGTCCTTCAGCAGCTGGTTCAGCTCCGTCCAGGTGCAGCCGCGCGGATAGTCACGCTGCAGCAGCGTGTCGAGGTCCACCGACGACAAGCCCCAGCCGATGCGGAAGCCCGTGACGCGGCCCTGCGGATCCAGCACCAGCCGCTGCAGGACCGCCGCGCCCGTGGGCGGAGGCAGCACGCGGAAGTACTCCCGCAGCATCCTCAGCGTCTCGTTCGGGCCGAGCACACGGCGGTCGTTGAGGAACTCCATCTGCGCGATGCTGCGCCGCTGTGCGTCCAGCTCGCGCTGCATGGCCTGGTTCTGCCGCAAGAGGTAGTGGTTCTGGGTGCCCAGCAGCATCGCGGCATTCGCCGCGTTGGTGCCCAGCGTGTTGATGTTACGGCCGAGGCGGTCGGCCTCCTGCGCACCCCGGCGGCCAACGGCGTTGATGGCCGCGGTGTTGGCGACGATCTGCACGTTGTTGTTGCCCACGGCCGCCGTGTTGTTGCCGATGCGGGTGGTCAGACGCGCCACCGTGTCATGCTGATCGCGACGCAGGGCATTGATCTGCGCGTCGTGTGCCTGAATCGACACGATGTTGGTCTGGATGGCGTCGAAGTTGGTGTCGATGGCCTCGACGTTGGCGTCGACGTCTTGTCGCAGTTGTGCAATTGCCTCGACGTCCCGCCGCAGCTTTGCAAGCTCCTCGGCCACTGCGGGGTCTGGCTCGTTGCTTGCCTCCTGGGCAAAGTTCTCGAGCTCTTCAGTGAGCTGCTCATTCTTCCGCTCCAGGTCGGCCTTCTGCTGCTCCAGATCGGCTCTCTGCTGCTCCAGGGTTGTGTTCCTCTCTTGCAGCCTTTCGTTCTCTTCGCGCAGTGTTCCAACATTGTCCTCCCACAATGTTTCGGCCGTCTCCTCCAGGTGCGTGCTGAGCTCGTGGATCAGCGTCTCGCCAGGCACCGATTTCCCGACCGCGCTTTGGCGCAGGTACTCGATCGACATCCCCTCCAGCGCTCCCCACCGCGTCTTGCGCGCCACCTCGATGGCGCGCTGGTCGGTCACGCCGGCTGGCATGTTGTCTTCGCCCAAACAGGCCTTCAGGTGCGCCACGTGCCACTTCAGGATCGGCTCGATGAGCTGGTCATCCTTGCCGTAATCGCCCGGCTGGTGGTCCCTGATCTTGTCGTTGGCCAGCGCCCACACGATGGTGCTCGCATACTCGACCGCGCGCTTGAGCACGGTCTTCTCCTGGCGCGACTTCTCTTCGTCCTCGCCCATCAGCGCGCCCTTGTACTTGTGCTGCCCCTTCTTGGCGAGCCTCGTGGAAGTCGACTCGCGGTTGATCTTCACTTCCTTTTTCACCACGAGCGCCTTCATCTCGTCGGCGCGCAACTTGGCCAGCGCACGCGAGAGCGTGTCGCAGAACTCGCGCTCGGTGTAGCGCGAGGGGTCCAGCATCTGGCTCACGCGCCCGGCGTGCACCTTGGCCTTGGATTGAGCGTGCGCGCTCAGGACCTTCTTGACGCCCTTCGTGATCAGGTCAGCGCCGGGCACCAGGCCCAGGAGTCCGCCGCCGACCTGCAGCCCCGCCGTCACGATGTTGACTGCGGTGGTGCCCGCCTCGGCCACGTCCGTGGCCGACCCGCCAAAGGTGGGAATCGATACGCTGATCCGCTTGTCCCCATTGATCACGATTGAGCCTTCGATCAACCCCAGCAGCGCGGCCTTGACGTGCTGGTGGAACCAGATCACCGCATCGCCCTGTGCACGGATGTCGTTCATCTCGGCCTCGAGGCGCTTCGTCTGCTTCGTGAGCTCCACGCCGCGGCGGAACGTCAGCAGCAGCGTGCTGTGCGTCGTGCGGTCCGTGTCGGTGGTGCTGCCGGGTCTCTTTGTCGCACCCGCTCCCATGATCGAGATGCCAAGGGTGCTGGGTGCGGCGTAGGGGCTTTCGATGATCCGCAACAGCTCCTTGCGAACGGGCTCGTTGCGCGGAGTCACGACCCGCTTCAGCTCTTCTGTCAGTTCCTGGACCTGAGTCGCTTCCAGCGCGCTCATGCGCACCGGAGCGAACATCATTTTGAGCATGTCGTGAGGATGCTCCGGTTCGCTCAACGCACTGCATTCACGCGCCATGGTGAGCTGCATGTCGAACATCAGCGCCCGATCGCCGGGGTCGGCGAGGGCCAGGTAATTCAGCTGCTGGTCCAGGGCATGCATGGCGCGGTCGCGCAGGGTGTGTTCGGCCGTGCCGGGCTTGCACATCGCCGTGAGGAAGAGCACCACTGCCGCGCCCGGCGCATCGGGCTTTTCCTTTCTCTTGGAGGCGCTCGGGCTCGAGGGCGTGTCGTCGATGCGCAGCCAGCGCTGCAAGTCCTCCGCATGAGCACTGTCTCGCATCAGCCATGCGCGCTGGGCGTGGGTCAGGTTTTGCAGGAAAGGGCACCAGTCGTTCTCGTCGTGCAGCGCGGCGAACGCATCGGCGGTTTCTTGTCGCGACAGGGCCTTGAGATCCTGCGTCGTCTGGCTCGCAATTGCGACGGTGACGCGCACGTTCGAGACGGTGCTGGTGGCGCCGGACGAAGTGGACCGGGATCCATAGCCCTCAATCTCGTTGCGCGCTATCGCGTTGTCGCGCAGGAGCACCTCGCATTGGTTCGACGACAGCGTGTCCAGGCACGCGGGGATCTCTGTCAGGCGGTTGTTCGCTGCGTCGACGAACTTGAGCCGCGTCATCTGCGGCCCGAGGACCAGGCCGTCCCGTCCCTGAAGTTGGTTGTTGCGCACGAACAGGCGCCGGATGTTCGGGTTGTTGATCTGCAGCGCCGGCAGTTCGTTGTTGTTGAAGGTCAGCTCCTCGCACTTGGTCAGGCGATCGAGCACTTGGGCAGGTGGCTGCAACTTCAGGCCCAGGTTGCTGAGGTAGGCGTTGTAGGGGCCGTGCGAAGGGTCGTCTTCCCACTGCAGGTACTCCTTGAGCTTCTGCGCCGCCAGGTCGCGCCGCTCGCCTTCCTCTGGGTTGTCGGCGACCCAGTCGTCGACCATCTCCACCGGTGTGCGCGCGCCTGCTCGCCCCGCAATGCGTTGCGGCTGCGTCAGGGCCATGGCCTCCATCTCGCGCTTGCTCGGGCCGCCGCCGTCGCGCGTCAGCGTGAAGCTGCCATCCCTGCTGCCGCGGTCGTGCCACTCGTTGAGCCCGAAGACGCGGCGCCCGCCGATGACATCGACGAGGATCTTCACCGGCGCCACGTCATCATCTCCGGCGTGGAGGACGGCGTAGTGGCGGCCGTCCTTCGACTGGTAGATGGGTCGCTGCACGGCAGCGTTCACGCCCTTCGGGATGAACAGTTCGTCGCCCACATGCACGTACGGGAACGTGCCCGGGAGGACCGGGGATCGGTCGATGGTGGCAGGGGCGATGCGGTGCTTCGGGGGCTGGGATGAACCGGGCGTGCCGGGGATGGCCGACGAAACCCTGTGCGATTGAAGCGCGGTGGTGGAGGCCATGCTGAGGGCCTCCTCAACGGGATGCGAACGACATTGCCGACTCCCTGATCGTTGTACGCCGGGGCGGTCGTTGTGCCGCGCCTCTGGGCGTACGGTTGAGTGGTGGGACCGGCCGGGATGGTTCCATGGCCAGAGCTTCGGAGGATCGAGAGTGTTCTCCACGAGGAGGGTGCGCGGCGCCGATCAGGCCTCCAATGACCGCGCCAAGGGGCCGGGGCATGCTCTCCGGCCACCGACGTGGTGGCGGATGGCTTGCCCCTCGCTGGGGGTAGCGGCCTGACCCGCTCCCTACTTCACCGCATGTTCAAGCACGCCTTTCCGGCCGCCGGGTCTTCCGATAGCTTCGCCGCCGAAGCCCGTCTCGACGAACTCGCGCAGTTGGGTGAGGTCCGTCTTCGCATACTCGGCCGTGGTCTGCACCGACGCGTGTCCGAGCAGCGCCTGCGCGGCCGGCAAGGGCACCTGCCGGTCGACCACCAGCGTGCGTGCGTGGGCATGACGCAGCCAGTGCGGCGACACCGCGCGCAGCAGCAGCGCGCCGGCCGTGTCCATGGACTGGACTTCGTCGGCCACCGCAACGAGCACCGCCTTGACCTCGTCGTACAGCCCGCGCGCTCCGAGCGACGAGCCCTTCTCGCCGTGGATCAGCGGCACGCGCTCGAGCATGTTCGGCAGCGCGGGCAGACCGCGAGCGAGCCGGTAGCTGCGCAGCACCTCGGCGCAAACGCGCGGCAATGGAATCGCCCGTTCCTTCTCGCCCTTGCCGAGCACCAGCAGCGTCCAGTCGCCGCGCTCGTCCACCTCCAGCCGCAGCAGCGCGGCGCCAGCGGTCCACGCGAGCTCCGACAGCCGCACGCCGGCGCAGCGGTAGACGCTCCAGACCGCCGCGCGACGCCGGCATCGCAGCTCCGTCGGCGACGACGCTGCCGCGACGCTGCGCCTCACCCACGCGTCGCAGGCCTGCAGCAGCGCTGGCGGCACGAAGCGCTTCGGCGCGAACCCCGCGCTCGCTCGCGCGCCGCCGCCCAAGCCCGCCACCGCGTTGCCGAGCAGGTAACCCGTGTCATGCCAGTAGCGGAACAGGCTCGCGGCGACAGCCAGCGCGCGCGCCTGCGAGCGAGCGGACAGCTTCGCGGCCCCGCCGCCTGCGGCATCAGCCGCCGGCTGTGCGAGCCATTGCCGGTAGGCCAACAGGTCCTGCTGTGTCAGATCGGGGGCGTAAGCGCAAACCGCCGAAATTTTCCGTCCACTGCAAGCTATGACCCCCTCCGTCTCCGACTGCGAAGGAGGGGGACGGTCCCGGAGCCTTGGTGTCAGCCTGATGCTGCCTGTTCGAGCTCGATCAGCCTAGCGCGAACGTCCTCGTTCGCGGCAACTTCGCTGGGAAGCTTGTTGTCGGAATTGCGCACCAGCACATTAGCGCCCCGTTCAACCAACAAGTCGACCATTTGCACGCTGCGCGCTTTGTGCAGGCTTCTCTTGCCGAACGAGTCCTTATTGACGTCGACTCCCAGATCCAAGAGCTTACGTACCGCATCGACCCGATCGTCCATCACGGCGCGTCGCAGGTGATGTCCAATGAGGCTCGTAGTCTGGTCATGCAGGTCGAAGCCATGCGCCTTCAAGAGATCGATGGTCGCCCAATCCGACTGATCCTCTGCGCGCAGCAACAGCCAGCATGCCAGGCGACCGAGGTGTCTGGTCACCTCGCCGAGCGTCTTCGCGCGCGAGGATCCGGGCTCGAAGCTCAGCGCCTCAGCACAACTGCCGAGGGCCACGAGAGGCTGGGGCGGGAGGGCCTTGGTATCGCTGTACCAGGTGTCGGCCATTGCCACACACTCCTCGGCGATCCGCAACAGCGCCAACTGGGCAGGTCCTGCGAGCAGCTTGTGTGGCGTCGGCCGCAGCGCCTCCAGGCAGGCGGTCGCAACCTCCAAGGCAACGACGGGTTCCTTCGTCGCGAGCGCCGACTGGGCGAACCGCCGCATCTCGACATTCAGCGGCCGCAAACACTTTGTGGACCAGTCGGCGGGCGACGCGCTGAACTCTCGGAGCACGGCAGGATCGCCCACGTACCGAATCAAGGTCGCCCACAACCGGGACAGCTCGCGCCAACGCTGGGTAGGCACGTGGCCGTAGGCGCCAGCGATGGCCTTCTTTGTCAGCGCTCGCGCGCGCTCCAGCGCCGTGTCATGGGCGGCGTCATTCGGCACACATGCCAAGCAGGCCTCGGCCATGGCGATCGCCATGGCCGTGTGTGCCTGCAACCGCCTCGGGACGGACAGTGCTTCCCCGGAGAGAACAGCAGCGACCCGGGACGACACGGGCATCTCGACTGCGTGGGGGCCGACGCTGTCGGCCGCCAGTTCCGCGGCGTGTTCGAGCCATTGCGGCTCGCGCTGCAGCATTTCGCCGAGCCATTTGTCAGGCTGTTGTTCTAGGCATTCGGCCGCCAGAGCGAACGCTGCATGCTCGCTCATGCTGCCGGCCAAAGTTTCGTTGCGCAATAGCGGCCATGCCTGCAGCAAGTTGCAAGCAGCCCTCTCGAACATGTCGGGGCGTTCTGTCTTCAACTTCGTCATGTCTTCATGGAGCCGATCCATGAAGCGATCGGAGGCCTCGAGGTTCCATTCCACGCCCACGTCCTGCGTCAGCGCTTCGGCGGGGCCACGTTTTCTTTCGATCGGCACGGCGAGCAGGGCTGCGGACATCTTCAGCGCCCGGTCCGGCGCTTCGAGCGACTCGTACTGAGCAAGCAGCTTCGACAGCGGATGGGCATCGTGGAGGTGGGCTCCGCTGCGCAGGTGGACGCGCGTGGTGTCGTCGCCGTGGACGTCGCTGGGCAGATGCAGCAACCCCCGGGTTTCGAGGCCGAAGAGATCGTAGCCGGGTGTCTCGTAGGCTTTCGGATGCGTCTTGGCAAGGAAGGCCTCGACCACTGGCGTGTAGCGCTGGTAGCCGATGCCATGGCCTTCGCCGTCGAACCGGTTCACCGTGACGTGGCCCTGGTACATCCGCTCGAAATGCTCGGTGAGTGACGCTGGGATCCATCGATCGTCGTTGCCGTGCAGCACTAGCGCTTGCGCGGCCACCGGCTTCGTGCTCGCGTCGAAGATGCCCGCGTACTTGCCCAGGGCCGCTTCGCGCGCCCGCGGGTCCGCAGCCTTGGCTGCAAATTCAAGCGCGAGCCCCGGCGTGCCGGCCTGGATGATGAGGGACTTGCATTGCTCCTGGCGCAGGCTGGCCAGGTAGATGGCCGACGGGCTGCCCCACGAAACGCCCCAGACGATCTGGTTCTCGATGGACACGCCCTGCTGTGTCACGTAGTCAGCGGCCGCCTCGATCGACGCGTGCAAGCGCTCCTCGGTGCGATGCTCGCCGGATTGGGACTCACAGCCCATGGGCCGGTACGTCATCACGCCAAAGCCCTTGTCGTGCCAGGCTTCCATGAACGCGATGCGGTTCTCAAGATGTGAGCCCTGGCCGCCGGAGAAGATGATCACCGGTCCGCCGGGAACCTTCGGCGGAAGGTACAAGGCGTCGAGGTCCTTGTAGTGATCATCACCCGTCACCGGCACGCGAACCGTGTGCGTGGCAATGAACTGCTCGTTGTGCTTGCGCAAGGCCTGCGGGTTGTCCGCGCGTTCGTAGATGCGGTTGGCGGGATCGACTCCATCAGAGACGAACCACCACGGATCGTCTTGGAAGACCTCCTTCCTGGCGAGCGCCTCAGTGTTGGCAGGCGAGTCCTCGATCGAGGGCGTCCGGTTGACCGGTGTGTACGCAGTGTTGCCGGTAGGCCATCCGAAGACACTGAAAACCAGATCCCGTGCGACAACGGGGATCTCGCGGATCACCGCCAGGCAGCCCGGAGCATGCGTCGCGGTGCGGCCACCGCCTGTAGAACCTGTGGACCGGGTCTGCAGTTCCGTCCGTGCGAGTTGGCTGCTGCTTGATACACCGTCGAGTTGCGGCACGATCCTCTCCTTCACATTCTCGCCTGACGCCGGTACGCGTGCGAAGCTGCTGCCCAAACGGGCGGAATGCGGTGGCCAGCGCTGTCCTACCGGTCTTTCTCTCCGCGCCCTCTGTGGCTTGATGGCGCGAACAGTTCCATCGACGCCCGTCGCTTACTCCAGCTTCAGTGCCTGAACTACGGCGTCTAGGTCGATCGCCTGCCCGCCATCGCGGAACGCATAGCGCCCGCCGAGATGCACGTGCCGCCAGGCCACCGGCGACATCGAGGTCACCAGCGCCAGCGCGCTCTCGTTCCCGCTGACCTGGCACCTGACCAACAGCCGCGACAGGATCGCGGAGTTGTAGAACACGATCGCGTTGGCGACCAGCCGTGCGCACTGGTTGCTGATCTCGATCTCCAGGTCGGTTCGCCCTGTGAGTTCCTTCTTGCCGCCGACCTGCGCGATCGCCGAGCGCAGCTGGTGATACGACTCGATGCGATTCTGCGAGCGGTGCACGTGGCGCCGCAACTGCGGGTCGCGCAGGTAGCGCAGCGTATAGATGCTGCGCACCAGCCGGTCGTACTCGAAGATCGCCCGGCGCGTCGGGTCGGCCTCGTAGGTGCACAGCTTGCGCACCAGCGTGCCCTGCATCATCTCCTTCAGGCCCAGCGTCGCGACGATGCGGTCGATGTTCGCCTTCTCGTCGACAATCGCTTGCAGGTCGATCTGGCCAGCCGGCTTGACGAGGCAGTGCGCGGCAGGCTGCCCCTTGCATTCGGGGGTCGCAGCGCAGCGAAGACGCCCGAGATGTCGCCCGGCCCGGCGGCTCCGCGGCCGACGTGCCATCAGGCGCAGCGACTGTCGCGTCGGTCGAGCCGGGGTGGGCTGGGTGAACCGGCGGCCCACCGCCACGGGAAGGGCCGCCTTGTGCAGCTCACCCTATGTGAATCGCGTGCAGGTCAGCGCCTGGCGAGCGCATGCAGCCTGCGCCGCACCAAGAGCAAGGTTTCCTGTGCCGCACCAGAAGTCCCGGCCGCCTGCTTCAGCTGATCGATCAGATCTTCCAGTTGCGGCCATATCTCGGTGGCACGTTCGAGCAGTGCCTCGACCTCTGGCAGCGCCTGGACATCGGCTGCCCTCCCACTTGGCAGGGCGGCACTTGCGCGCAATCTAGAGACGACTGCGCGCGTGATTTCGGCGTCGCCGGTGACAAGCTGGGCGACGGCGTCCGGGTTCTTCTCGTGGAGCTTCGCCAGCTCGTAGAGGGTTCGCGGCGCAGAGCACCGTCCGGACGACAGCGCACGCTCGAGAACGGGCGGGAGCTCAAGCAAGGCCAGGTGATGAGCTACGGTCGTCTGATCGATGAGCAGGCCCTTCGCGATGGTCGCGTTGGATTCGCCCGCTTCCACCCGGCTGCGCATGAACCTCGCCAGGTCGAGTGCCGACAGCCCATGCCGCTTCATGTTCTCCGCCACCTGCGCATAACCGTCGAAGCGTTCTTCGCGCGAGATCACTACCGGCACCTCGGTCTTGCCGGCGAGTCGCGACGCGCGAAAGCGCTTCGCGCCGAAGCGAATGAGGTAGCGTCCAGCGGGCGTCGGCGGCGCGACGACGATCGGCTGCAGAACGCCGCGCAACCGGATGTCGTCCGCCAGTTCGGCCAATTCGGTCGGCGGGAACTCCTTCCTGGGGTTGTCGGGATCCTCGTCGAGGAGGTCCAGTGGCAACAGCAACGGCTCACCCGCCTTTGCCGCTTCCGCTTCGGCGGCGCTCAGCGCTGACAGGTCAAGCGCCATGGGGGGCGGTGGACTCGGTCACGATGTTCGCGATTCCGGCGATGGTCGGCTCGATCTCTCGCCACGCATCACGCGCCGCTGTCTTTTTCATCTGCCACAGCAGGGAACCGGCGCTTTGCGCCTCGGCAATGGCCGATCGCTTCGGGATGCACGCGAACTGGCGTCGGGCCGGATCCAGTGGGATCAGCAAAGACGCGTGGTGCTCCACGATCTGCTTGAAGTTGTCGCGCTGGAACGGCGTCGGCTCGACCATGTTGGGCAGGATGCCGATCAGCTGCAGCTTCGGATTCAACACCGCCTTGACCTTCTTCACGCCCACGCGCGGATGGTCGAGCAACGCTCCGATGCCGTCGATCGCTTCCTGGTTCAGTTGGATGGGCATGACCACCAGGTCGCACGAGACCAGCGCGCTGATCAGGCGGATGTCCGGGTTCGGGTTGGTGTCGACCACGCAGACATCGAATTTCGCGCTCTGCTCGTGCAGGAAATCCCGGAAGTGGGTCGCGAAGCTGTTGTGTCGCTCCGGCCGGCTCTCGAGCCCCAAGAGGTCGCTACTCGCTCCGACAACGACCAAGTTGCCCTGCGGGACCTGCGCACGGCCTGCAAGCAGGCGGTCCGCAGTCACGTCGGCCAGGATGGCAAGGCCACAGAGCCGCAGCGGCTTGGTGAAGTTGCCCTGGTGGTCGAGGTCGATGGCCAGCACGCGTCGGCCAGTCGCCACCAGGTGGTGCGTGATCAGGGAGGCGACGGCTGTCTTGCCGACGCCTCCCTTGTGGTTGGCCACGACCAAGGTTCTCATCGGTTGCGCCGGCCGGCACGGGCCGGCGGCTCGATGATGTTGAGGGCTAGCGCCGCTTCGGCAACCGTTGGATTTCTGCCTGATTCACACGCGGCTGTCCGAACCTTCCGGCCTCAAGTTCCGCGCTCTCGTAGGCTTCGACCCAGTCGACATGCGAGCGAAGCTTGTCTCGCTGGTCCGGGCTCAACTTGTCGACCACGCCGAGCACCGCCTCGAAGAAGCCGGGGCCCAGCTTCGCTTCGGTCAGGCCCTGATGGCGCAACAGCGCCGCAGCGATGCGAAGACGGCGCTTCGCTCGATCGCTCAGCGGGCGGCCTCCTGGTCCAGAAGGCCGCTGGATGCCGGGT
>DASUZE010000043.1:0-75543 GCA_036377015.1 Piscinibacter sp.
GCGCGGCCTGGGGGGCGGCCATCGAGCAGGAGCTGACCGGCGAGCCGGCGCCGGTGGTGCCGCAGGTCGTCACGGAGACGCAGCCGGCCTGATCAGTGCCGGTCGCTGCGCGCCAGCGCGATCAGGTGCGCCACTTCATCCGGGTGCCGCGTCACGTTGTTCTGGTGCCAGCGCTGGATCAGCCACATGATGGCCGCCACCGCCAGGCCGAAGATGGTGATCGCGCCGAAGGCCGACATGCCCAGCTTGGTCATGCCGGTGTAGAAGGCGCCCAGGCCGAGGATGCAGGCCTGCTCGTTGAAGTTCTGCACCGCGATCGAGCGGCCGGCGCCCATCAGGTTGTGGCCGCGGTGCTGCAGCAGCGCATTCATCGGCACCACCAGGTAGCCGCCGATCGCGCCCAGCACCACGAGGAAGGGCGCCGCCGCCCACACGTTGTGGATGAAGTTCATCGCGATGACCAGCACCCCCATCGCGATGCCCAGCGGGATGACGCGGGTGGCCTGGTCCAGGCGCATGCGCATCGACGCGACGATCGCCCCCACGGCCGTTCCCACCGCCACCACGCCCACCAGCGACGACGCCTGCGTGGTGGTGTAGCCCAGCGCCGCCGCAGCCCAGGCCAGCACGATGTAGCGCAGATTGCCCGACACGCCCCAGAACAGCGTGGTCGTGGCCAGCGAGATCTGGCCCAGCTTGTCGTTCCACAGCCGCGCGTTGCAGTTGGAGAAGTCGCGCACCAGCGCGCTCATGCTGTGCGCCAGCGGCTGCAGCGGCGCCTCGGTGCGCGGGATCTTGAGGTTGAACAGCGCCGCCAGCACGTACAGCAGGATGATGGAAGCGATCGCCGCCTCGGGCGGTGTGTCGATGCCGGTCTCGACCATGGGCAGGTCCAGCGACAGCAGGCGCGGCGCGATCGCATGCCCGACCAGCTGCCCGCCCAGCAGCACGCCCAGGATGATGGACCCGATGGTGAGGCCCTCGATCCAGCCGTTGGCCTTGACCAGCTGCGAGTTGGGCAGCAGCTCGGTGAGGATGCCGTACTTGGCCGGCGAGTACGCCGCGGCGCCCAGCCCGACGATGGCGTACGACAGCAGCGGGTGGGTGCCGAACAGCATCATCAGGCAGCCCACCACCTTGACGAGGTTCGAGAAGAACATCACCTTGCCCTTGGGCACGGCGTCGGCGAAGGCGCCGACGAAGGGGGCGAGGATCACGTAGAACAGTGCGAACATCGGCACGAGCGCAGCGCGCTGCCACTCGCCTTGGCCCGATGTCTTGAGCAGTTCGACGGCGGCCACGAACAGCGCGTTGTCGGCGAGCGAGCTGAAGAACTGCGCCGACATGATGGTGTAAAAGCCTTTTTTCATTCGGCCGAAGCGCTGCGCCTCTTTCCCCGGAATCTTGTTGGGTTGTCCCCCGCTCGGCGCGGTTTATAGCATGCGGGTCATGGCGGTTCGCCCGGTGCGGCCCCGGGATGCGGGGCCGGACTTATGCGCAGTGAGGGGCTGTGCACTGCGGCAAAATCAGCAAGACCATGCCCCGCCCGATCGACGCGCTCATCCACACCGATGCCCTGGCCCACAACCTGTCGCGAGCCCGTCGAGCCGCTCCCGACGCCAAGGTCTGGGCCATCGTCAAGGCCAACGCCTACGGCCACGGCATCGAGCGTGCCTATGCCGGCCTGAAAGGCGCCGACGGCTTCGCCTTGCTCGACCTGGCCGAGGCCGAGCGTGTGCGCGCACTCGGCTGGCGCGGCCCCATCCTGTTGCTCGAGGGCTGCTTCGACCCACGCGACCTCGAGCTGTGCTCGCGGCTGGACCTGTGGCACACCGTGCACCACGAGGCGCAGATCGACTGGCTGGCCGCGCACAAGACCCAGCGGCCGCACCAGGTGTTCCTCAAGCTCAACAGCGGCATGAACCGGCTGGGCTTCACGCCGTCCGCGTTCCGGGCCGCTTGGCGGCGCCTGTCGGGGCTGACCCAAGTCGACGCCATCGCGCTGATGACGCATTTCTCCGATGCCGACGGTCCGCTCGGCGTGGACGACGCCCTCGTCGCCTTCGACGAGGCCACCCGCGACCTGCCCGGCGAGCGCTCCCTGTCCAACAGCGCGGCCACGCTGCGCTTCGCGCCCGATCGCCCGACGGTGCGCGGCGACTGGATCCGCCCGGGGATCATGGTCTACGGCTCCTCGCCCGACTTCCCCGCGCACGACATCGCGCACTGGGACCTGCAGCCCACCATGACGCTGCGCTCACGCCTCATCGCCACGCAGGAGCTCGCGCCCGGCGGCACCGTCGGCTACGGCAGTGCCTTCACCGCCGGGTCGGCGATGCGCATCGGGGTGGTCGCCTGCGGCTACGCCGACGGGTATCCGCGGCTCGCGCCCACCGGCACGCCGGTGCTGGTCGACGGCGTGCGAACGCGGCTGGTCGGGCGGGTGTCGATGGACATGATCACGGTCGATCTCACGCCGGTGCCGCAGGCGCGCGTGGGCAGCGAGGCGACGCTGTGGGGGCGCGGGCCGAACGGCAGCGTGCTGCCGATCGACGAGGTCGCGCACGCGGCCGGGACGGTGGGCTACGAGTTGATGTGCGCGCTGGCGCCGCGGGTGCCGACTTCGTAGGGTGGGCTTCAGCCCACGCGGACGTCGCAGCGTGGGCTGAAGCCCACCCTACAAGGTCTCCAGCTCCTGCGTCCGCACCGCCGGCTTCTCCGCCAGCCGCATCACGATCTGCCCCAGCTTGCGCAGCGCCGCGTCCATGCGGTCGGACCACGGGTCGCCGTACTGCAAGCGGATGAAGTGATCGAAGCGCCGGCTGATGCTGAACGCCGCGCCCGGCGCCACGCCGATGTGCTCCAGCCGCGCCAGCGCGAACACCTCGCGCGAATCGACATGGCGCGGCAGCTCGATCCACAGCATCAGCCCGCCTTGCGGCAGGCTGAGCCGGCAGCCGATGGGGAAGTAGCGCGCGACCGCATCGACCATCTGGTGGGCCTGGGTCTTGAGCGCCGCGCGCAGCTTGCGCAGGTGGTGGTCGTAGCCGCCGTCGCGCATGAACTCGGCCAGCACTTCCTGCTGCAGCATGGGGCAGGCCAGCGAGGTGCGGATCTTGAGCGCCTGCGTCTTCATGAAGTGCCGGCCCGGCGCGACCCAGCCGATGCGGTAGCCCGGCGCCACCGTCTTGGTGAAGGCCGAGCACAGGATGACGTCGTTGCGGGTGTCGAAGCTCTTGAGCACCGGCGGGCGCTGGTCGCCGAAATACAGCTCGCCGTAGATGTCGCTCTCGATGAGCGTGATGCCGCGCTCGGCCATCAGCTCGACCAGCTGGCGCTTGTGCTCCACCGGCATCATGCTGCCGCCCGGGTTGGGGAAGTGCGGCAGCAGCACGCAGGCGCGCACCGCGCCCGGGGTCTGGGTGGCGAAGTCCAGTGCTTCGAGCGAGATGCCCACGCGCGGATGGCTGGGGATCTCGAGCGCGCGCATGCCCAGGCTCTCGATCGTCTGCAGCAGGTGGAAGTAGGTCGGCGATTCGAGCGCGATGGTGTCGCCCGGCCCGGCCACCGACTTGAGCGCGAGGTACATCGCTTCCATTCCGCCGGTGGTGATCACGATCTCGTCGGGGCGCAGCTGCACGCCCGAGCCGACGGCGCGGCGCGCGATCTGCTGGCGCAGCGGCAGGCTGCCGGCCATGTGGTACTGGGTGGCGTATTCGGGATGGCGCCGGTTCACGCCGGCCAGGATGTGCTGCAGCTTGGCCTCGGGCAGCAGCGAGCGCGCCGGGCCGGCATGGAACGAGGGCGCGGCCAGCGGGTCCTCGATCATCAGCAGGAACTCGTGCAGCACCTGGTCCATGCTGACGAAGCTGGCGGCGTCGACGCGCAGGTCGAACTGCGGCTCGGGCAGGGCGGGCGCGCGCGGCGCGACGAAGTAGCCCGACTTGGGCCGGGCCTGCACCACGCCGCGGTTCTCGAGGCTGCGATAGGCCTGCATGGCGGTCGTCATGCTGACGCCGTGCTGGTGGCTGAGCTGGCGTACCGATGGCAACCGCGCGCCGGCGCGCAAGGCGCCGCTGCCGATGGCCCGTTCGATCTGATTCGCGATGCGCTGGTACAGAGGCGATCGCGAATCGGCGGAGGCGTCCATCGGCCTATTGTGGACAGAACGGCCGCGGCTGTACCGGCACAGAAGTGCCCTTTGCCAGCCGATACAGACGCCCGCCGCGGCCGCACTGTGCTGCCGCAGTTTGGCCGGTGCTGGGTCTGTCGCCGCGAGGCGCCGCTGCCGACACTGGGTTCCCACTGCAGGAGAGCCCCATGTCCGACACCAGCGCCCTTCTCCACCTGCGCGACGGCCAGCTCGTTCGCTGCCCCGACGCGCACGAGGTCTGGCTGACCGTGGTGCACGGGCGGGTGTGGGTCACGCAGGCCGACGATCCGGACGACCACTTCCTCGCGGCCGGCCAGGCCATGCGCATCGCGCCCAGCGCGCAGGCCGTCGTCGGCGCCGAAGGCGACGCCCAGGTGATGGTCATGCCCGTCCCGGGCCGGCTCGACCGGCTGCGCCGCAGCACAATGGGCTTCGTCTTCCGCACCGCCCCTGTTCCATGAGCCTGCCGCCGCGTGTCGTCCTGGATCCCGACGAAGTCGAATGGACGGCCATCCGCGCCCAGGGCGCGGGCGGGCAGAACGTCAACAAGGTGTCGAGCGCGGTGCACTTGCGCTTCGACATCGCGGCGTCGTCCCTGCCGCAGGCCGTGAAGGAGCGGCTGCGCGCGCTGGGCGACCAGCGCATCACCGCCGATGGCGTGGTGGTGATCAAGGCGCAGACCCACCGCAGCCAGGAGAAGAACCGGGCCGAGGCGCTGCAGCGGCTGCAGGAGCTGGTCGACAGCGTGGCGGTGCCGCCGCGCCCGCGTCGGGCGACCAAGCCGACCTATGCGTCGAAGCAGCGAAGGCTGGAAGGCAAGAGCCAGCGCAGCCAGGTGAAGGCCGGCCGCTCGAAGGTCACCGGGTAGCCCGGGTACAACCCGGGGACGAGCGCCGGCCGCGGTGACAATGGCCCCATGGCCAAGGACAAGTCGATCTTCACCTGCAGCGAATGCGGCGGCACCTCGCCCAAGTGGCTGGGCCGCTGCCCTTCCTGCAGCGCCTGGAACACGCTGGTCGAGTCGGTGGCCGAGGCGCCCTCGCGCAACCGCTACCAGTCGCTCGCCAAGAGCCAGCCGGTGGCCACGCTCTCGGAGATCGAAGCCTCGGAGGTCGATCGCCAGCCCACCGGCATCGAGGAGCTCGACCGCGTGCTGGGCGGCGGCATCGTGGCCGGCGGCGTGGTGCTGATCGGCGGCGATCCGGGGATCGGCAAGTCGACCTTGCTGCTGCAGGCCCTCGACGCGCTGTCGCGCACCCTGCCGGCGCTGTACGTGACGGGCGAGGAGTCGGGCGCCCAGGTGGCGCTGCGCTCGCGCCGGCTGGGGCTGGACGGCTCGCGGGTGCGCGTGCTGGCCGAGATCAACCTCGAGAAGATCGTCGCCACCCTCGCGGCCGAGCAGCCGGCGGTGTGCGTGATCGACTCCATCCAGACGGTGTACAGCGAGCAGCTCACGTCGGCCCCGGGCTCGGTGGCGCAGGTGCGCGAATGCGCGGCGCAGCTCACCCGCATCGCCAAGAGCAGCGGCACCAGCATCGTCTTCGTCGGCCACGTGACCAAGGAGGGCGCGCTGGCCGGGCCGCGCGTGCTCGAGCACATCGTCGACACGGTGCTGTACTTCGAGGGCGACACCCATTCCAGCTTCCGCCTGGTGCGCGCCATCAAGAACCGCTTCGGCGCGGTCAACGAGATCGGCGTGTTCGCGATGACCGAGAAGGGGTTGAAGGGGGTGGCCAATCCGAGCGCAATCTTCCTGTCGACGCATGGCGATCCGGTGGCCGGCTCCTGCGTGCTGGTCACGCTGGAGGGCACGCGCCCGATGCTGGTGGAGGTGCAGGCCCTGGTCGACGGCGGCGGGCCCAGTCCGCGCCGCCTCAGCGTGGGCCTGGAGCGCGACCGGCTCGCCATGATGCTTGCGGTGCTGCACCGCCATGCGGGCATCGCCAGCTTCGACCAGGACGTGTTCGTCAACGCGGTGGGCGGCGTGCGCATCAGCGAGCCGGCCGCCGACCTGGCGGTGATGCTCGCCATCCAGAGCAGCCTGCGCGCCCGGGCCTTGCCGCGCGGCTTCATCGCTTTCGGCGAAGTGGGCCTGGCCGGCGAGGTGCGGCCGGCGCCGCGCGGCCAGGAGCGGCTGAAGGAGGCCGCCAAGCTGGGCTTCAGCGTGGCCGTGGTGCCCAAGGCCAACGCGCCCAAGAAGCCGATCGAGGGCCTGACGCTGCACGTGGTCGAGCGCATCGAAGAGGCCATCGACCTGGCGCGGAGCCTCTGATGCGCATCGCCGCCATCTCCGACATCCACGGCAACCTGCCGGCGCTGGAGGCGGTGCTGGCCGACATTGCGGCGGCCGGGGTCGATGCCACGGTGAACCTCGGCGACCTGCTGTCGGGCCCGCTGTGGGCGGCCGAGACGGCCGACCGGCTGATGGCGCTGGAGCTGCCGACCCTGGCCGGCAACCACGAGCGCCAGCTGCTCACCGTGCCGCCCGAGCGCATGGGCGCGTCCGACGCCGCCGCGGCCGGCGCGCTCGATGCCCGCCGGCGCGCCTGGCTGGCCTGGCTGCCGCGCACGCTGCGGCTGTCGGACGAGGTCCTGTGCTGCCACGGCACGCCCGACAACGACCTGGTGTACTTCCTCGAGACGGTCGCGCCCGACGGCTGGCGCGTGGCCACGCGTGCCGAGGCCGACGAGCGTGCCGGACGCGCGCAGCACGGCATGCCCAACTCGGTGATCCTGTGCGGCCACACCCACGTGCCGCGTGTCATGCGCCTGTCCGACGGCAGGCTGGTGGTGAATCCGGGCAGCGTCGGGCTGCAGGCCTACGACGACGTGCATCCGCATCCGCACCACATCGAGAACGGGTCGCCGCATGCGCGTTATGCGCTGCTGGAGCGCAGCGACGACGGCTGGCGGGTGGAGTTGCGCAGCGTGCCCTACGACAGCGAGGCGGCGGCGAGGCGTGCGGAAGAGGGCCATCGTCCTGATTGGGCGGTCGCGCTGCGCACCGGATTTGTCTCGTAGCCCGGGTGCAACCCGGGGTCCCTCCGTTCACCATCGCACCCCGGGTTGCACCCGGGCTACGGGAACCCCGTACTCGCCCGACGCTTCCGCGCTCTTAGCATCCCCGCCATGAACCCCGTCCTCGGCTGGGCGCTGGCCGCCCTCTTCGTCGCCGCGGCCTGGCAGCAATACGGCTGGCAGGGCGTGCTGTTCGCGGCCAGCGCGATCGTGTTCTGGCTGCTGCTGCAGTTCAATCGCGCGGTGCGGGCCATGAAGAACGCGGCCGATGCGCCGGTGGGCCACGTCGACAGCGCAGTCATGTTCAACGCCAAGCTCAAGCCCGGCATGCCGATGATGCAGGTGGTCACCCTCACCAAGAGCCTGGGCCGCAAGGTCTCGGACACGCCCGAGACCTGGGCCTGGTCCGATGCCGACTCCACCGTCACGCTGGTGTTCGACAAGGGGCGGCTGCAGTCCTGGGTCCTGCAGCGCCCGAGCGAGGAGCCGCCCACCCCCGGGCCGTAAAATCGGGCCTTTCGCATCACTGAGAGAGGCATGCCATGTCAATGGCCGACCGCGACGGCAAGATCTGGATGGACGGCGAGCTCGTCGACTGGCGCGACGCCAGGATCCATGTCCTCACCCACACGCTGCACTACGGATGTGGTGCCTTCGAGGGCGTGCGGGCCTACAACACCGTCAACGGCACGGCGATCTTCCGGCTGCGCGAGCACACCGAGCGGCTCTTCAACAGCGCCAAGATCCTGCGCATGAAGATCCCGTATTCGTTCGACCAGGTCGTCGAGGCCCAGCGCCAGGTGGTGCGCGAGAACAAGCTCGAGAGCTGCTACCTGCGCCCGCTCACCTGGATCGGCGACGAGAAGCTGGGCGTGAGCCCCAAGGGCAACCGCATCCACCTCATGATCGCCGCCTGGGCCTGGGGCGCCTACCTGGGCGAAGAAGGCCTGAAGCGCGGCATCCGCGTCAAGACTTCCAGCTACACCCGCCACCACGTCAACATCACCATGACGCAGGCCAAGGCGGTCAGCAACTACAGCAACTCCATCCTCGCCAACATGGAGGCCACCGACGACGGCTACGACGAGGCCCTGCTGCTCGACTCGGCCGGCTTCGTGAGCGAAGGCGCGGGCGAGAACCTCTTCGTCATCAAGGGCGGCGTGGTCTACACGCCCGACCTGTCGGCCGGCGCGCTCAACGGCATCACCCGCAACACGGTGTTCGCGATCTGCAGCGACCTGGGCCTCAAGCTGGTCGAGAAGCGCATCACCCGCGACGAGGTCTACATCTGCGACGAGGCCTTCTTCACCGGCACGGCCGCCGAAGTCACGCCCATCCGCGAGCTCGACCGCATCGAGCTGGGCAAGGGCTCGCGCGGACCGATCACCGAGAAGGTCCAGAACGCGTTCTTCGACATCGTCAACGGCCGCAATCCGAAGTACGCCGAGTGGCTCACCAAGGTCTGATCGACATGAGCGAACCCCAAGCGGCGGTCGAGGTGACCGCCAAGGACCTGCAGGGCCACGGCGTGGTCTTCTGCCCGAATCCCAGGATGTCGCTGTGGAGCGGGCATCCGCGCGTCTTCATCGACGTGGCCACCACCGGCGAGGGCAGGTGTCCGTACTGCGGCACCTTGTACCGCCTGAAGGCCGGCGAGGTGCTGGGCGCCTCGCATTGAAATGACCCGCGCCGTCGTCGTCGCGCCGCAGTGGATCGGCGACGCGGTGATGAGCGAGCCGCTGCTTGCGCGGCTGGCCGCGCGCGGCGAGGCGATCAGCGTGGCGGCGCTGCCCTGGGTGGCGCCGGTGTACCGGGCGATGCCGCAGGTGGCCGAGGTGATCGAGCTGCCGTTCGCGCACGGTCGGCTCGATTGGGCCGGACGCCGTCGCGTGGCCGCCGAGTGGCGAGGTCGCTTCGACGTGGCCTATGTGCTGCCCAACTCGCTCAAGTCGGCGCTGATTCCGTTCCTGGCGCGCATTGCGCGGCGGGTGGGGTATCGCGGCGAGGGGCGCATCGGGCTGCTCAACGAGCGGCTGCCCAACCCGCCGGGTCGGCCGCCGATGGTGGCGTTCTACAGCGCGCTGGCGGGGCCGGCGCCCACCGGCGAGCGGCCGCGCCTGTCGTTCGACGAAGCGACGCTGGCCGGCGCCACCTCGTCGGCCGGCGTCGAGCGGGGGCGCTACTTCGTGTTTGCGCCCGGCGCCGAATACGGCCCGTCCAAGCGCTGGCCGGCCACCCACTACGCCGAGCTTGCGCGCTCGCTGCAAGCGAGGCATGGCCTACCGGTGCTGCTGCTGGGTTCGCGCAAGGAGGCGGCGCTGTGCGAGGAAATCGCCGCGATCGCGCCCTGCCGCGTCGTGGCGGGGAGTTCCCTGGAAGAGGCGATGGCGCTGATCGCGGCCTCGCGGGGGATGGTCAGCAACGACTCGGGGCTCATGCACGTCGCCGCGGCGTTCGAGGTGCCGCAGGTGGCGGTGTTCGGCTCGACGAGCCCCGAGCACACGCCGCCGTTGAATCCGAAGGCCCGGGTGCTGTGGCTGAAGGACGAGCTGGGGCTGGACTGCATGCCGTGCTTCGAGCGGACGTGCCGGTATGGGCACTACCGGTGTCTGGTCGATGTGGCGCCCGCGAGGGTTGAATCGGCCTTGGAGGACTCGTTGCGTTGACCCCGGCCATGTAGCCCGGGTGCAACCCGGGTCGTCCTTCACTTCAAATCTGCAACTTGCCGGCCCACAAAACAGGCCCCGTCGGCGCCCCCGTCGGCGACCCACCCGGCGGCTCCAGACTCACCGCCAGCGCCGAGGTGTTCTCCAGCACCTTGCCCTTCTTCACGATCGTCGTCCCCTGCGCCGAGATCAACCCCAGCGACCGCGGCGCGCCCTGCGGCGGCACGGCCCACAGCTCCAGCGCACGATCGGCCTGCAGGCTCACGTCGACCAGCGGCTTGGTCACCACCGCACGTCCATCGCCGCTGATGCTGGCGACGAAGGTGGCGGGCACGATCGCGCCGCCGGCCGTTTCGCCGGTGGAGTTCAGCACCACCACGATCGGCGGCTGCGCCGGCCCGGGACTGGCGAGCAGCACCGCGAGGCTCAGCGTGGCCACGCTGGCCACCGCGGCCAGGCTGCGCCACAGCGCGAGGCGGCCCCACCAGCCCGCCTTCTCGACCGGCGCCGGCTTCGCGCCGCCGATGCGCGCCTCGATGCGCTCCCACACCCGCGCCGGCGGCTTCTCGGGCTGCACGCTCACGGTGAGCGGAACGAGCCGCGTCTGCCAGTCGCGCACGGCAGTGCGCAGCAGCGGGTGCGCCGGCAGCAGCGCCTCGAAGCGCCGCCGCGCGGGTCCGCGCAAGGTGCCGGCGACGTAATCGGCGGCGAGGCGATCGGCGAGCTCGGGGTGGCTGTAGTCCATCTCAGGCCCCTTTGCTGGTCGACACGACGTCGCCTTCCGACGCCCGCTCCAGACACGCCTTCAGCGACAGCAGCGCCCGACGCACCCAGCTCTTCACCGTGCCCAGCGGCTGCCCCATCTTCTCGGCGACTTCCGCGTGGCTGAGACCGTCGTAGAAAGCCAGCGCCACGCTTTGCCGCTGCGGCGCGGTGAGGTCCTTCATGCAGTGCGACAAGGCGCGTGCATCCGAGGCCCGGCTCAGCAGCTCGAGCGGGCCCGGGTTGTGATCGGCCGTTTCGTCGTACACGTCGCTGTCCTCGTCGTCGGAGCCGGTGGTCGTCTGCAGTTGCGGTTGGGTCTGGGCGCGGCGCAGGCTGTCGATGGCGCGATTGCGCGCAATGCTGGTCAACCAGGTCAGGGGTTGGCTCTGCGCCGCATCGAATCCACTCGCCGCACGCCAGACGTTGACATACACCTCCTGGAGAATGTCCTCGGCCTGTGCCCGGTCACGACAGATACGCAGCACCACCGCGAACAGATGCGAGCTGCTCTTGTCGTAGAGCGCGGCAAATGCCGCACGATCGCCCATGCCGGCGCGCGCGAGCAGCTGCGACAGATCTCGGCTGCGTTCGGACCAGTCCTGCGACGGTGGCGGGGGCATGACTCGGCGCGCTTGTTCTGATGGGCCGCGATTATGAGACGGCTTCGTACAATCCGCACCCATGGCTTCGCCCGACGAGTTCGTCCTCACACTCTCCTGTCCCGACACCAAGGGCATCGTGTATGCGGTGTCGGGCCTGCTGTACCAGGCGGGCTGCAACATCGTCGACTCGCAGCAGTTCGGCGACGTGCAAAGCGAGGGCGGCACGGGGCTGTTCTTCATGCGGGTGCACTTCGAGGCGCCGGCCCATCTGGCCGGCGCCGGCACGCTGGAGCAGCTGTTCACGCATGTGCGCGAGCAGTTCGGCATGCAGGCCGCCTTTCATTCGCTGGCGCGCCGGCCGCGCCTGCTGCTCATGGTGAGCAAGCACGGTCACTGCCTGAACGACCTGCTGTTCCGCGCGCACTCGGGGCAGCTCGACGTGGACATCGGCGCCATCGTCTCCAACCACCCCGACTTCGCCGAGCTCGCCGCGAGCTACCGCATTCCCTTCCACCACCTGCCGCTCGAACCCAACGCCACGGCCGAGGCCAAGCGGGCCCAGGAGCGCCAGGTCGAGGCGCTGATCGACGACGCGAAGATCGACCTGGTGGTGCTGGCGCGCTACATGCAGATCCTCAGCCCCGAGCTCTGCCGGTTCCTCGCGGGCCGCGCGATCAACATCCACCACAGCTTCCTGCCCAGCTTCAAGGGCGCCAGGCCGTACCACCAGGCGCACGACCGCGGCGTGAAGCTCATCGGCGCGACGGCGCACTACGTGACCGCCGACCTCGACGAAGGGCCCATCATCGAACAGGACGTCGAGCGCGTCGACCATGCGCTGGGCCCCGACGAGATCACCGCGGTCGGGCGCGACGTCGAAAGCGTGGTGCTCGCGCGCGCCGTGCGCTGGCACGTCGAGCACCGTGTGCTGATGAACGGCCACAAGACCGTGGTGTTCGCCTGAGGACCGACGACGATGCCGCGCATGAAGCCGCCCCCTGCCGTGCTCGGCAGCCCCGACGACATCGAGAACCAGTTCTACGAGGCGCTGCAAGGCGCCGACCTCGATCGCCTGATGACGGTGTGGTCCGACGACGAGGACATCGTCTGCGTGCACCCGGGCGGCCCGCGCCTGATCGGTGCGGCCGCCATCCGCGCCGGCTTCGAGGCGATCTTCGCCAACGGCGCCATCGACGCGCGGCCCGAGAAGGTGCGCCGCGTGATGAGCCATTCGAGCGCGGTGCACAACGTGCTCGAGCGCATCCAGGTGATGGGCGCCGACGGTCCGCAGGCGGCGTGGGTCATCGCCACCAACGTCTACCTCAAGGGCGCGCAGGGCTGGCGCCTGGTCTGCCACCATGCGAGTCCCGGCACCCCGCGCGAGGTGCAGGAGATCGTCGAGGCCGCGACCACCTTGCACTGATGGACGGCTATCGGGCTCCGCCGTGGCTTCCCGGCGGCAACGTGCAGACCATCTGGCCGGCGCTGTTCGCGCGGCGCTTCGAGGGCGCCGCGCCGCGCTTCCGGCGCGAGCGCTGGACCACGCCGGACGGCGATTTCGTCGATGCCGACTGGCTCGAGTCGACCTCATCGGAAGCTCCGCTGCTGGTGCTGTTCCACGGCCTCGAAGGCTCGTCGCAGAGCCACTACGCCCAGGCGTTTGCCGACTGGGCGCGGCGCCACGACTGGGGCTTCGTCGTGCCGCACTTCCGCGGCTGCTCCGGCGAGATCAACCTGGCCCCGCGCGCCTACCACTCCGGCGACCACGAGGAGATCGGCTGGATGCTGCGCGGCGTGCGCGAGCGGCATCGCGGCAAGATGGCGGCGGTGGGCGTCTCGCTCGGCGGCAACGCGCTGCTGCGCTGGGCGCAAGAGGCGGGTGAGACGGCGTCGCGCACGGTCGGCGCGGTCGCCGCGGTGTGCTCGCCCATCGACCTGGCCGCCGGCGGGCACGCGATCGGCCGCGGCTTCAACCGGCTCGTCTACACCCGCATGTTCCTGCGCACCATGGTGCCCAAGGCCTTGCGCAAGCTGGCCCAGCATCCGGGCCTGTTCGACCGCGATCGGCTGCTGGCCGCGCGCGACCTCTACGAGTTCGACGACGTGTTCACCGCGCCGCTGCACGGCTTCGCCGGCGCCGACGACTACTGGGCGCGCGGCTCGGCCAAGCCGCACCTGCACCGCATCCGCATCCCGGCGCTGGTGCTCAATGCGCGCAACGATCCCTTCATCCCCGCGAGCTGCCTGCCCGCCCCGCACGAGGTGGGCGCGCACGTCACCCTGTGGCAGCCGCCCCATGGCGGGCACGTCGGCTTTCCGGCGGGGCGCTTCCCCGGTCATGTACTTGCGCTGCCGCAAGGGGTGATGGGCTGGATGGCCGACCGCCTGTAGCAACATCGCCGCATGGACGACATCGTCAAGGCGGCGCTGAAGAAGTGGCCCAACGTGCCGCACGTCTACGGCTGGCTGGGCCTCGACGCGCGCGGCGACTGGTACCTGCGCGACGAGCCGACCCAGGCCGCGGGCAGCTTCCCGCAAATCAAGGGCAGCCGCATCCTGCACGACAAGCTGCGCGAGTTCATCCAGCGCAACTACGCGAGCGACGAAGCGGGCAGCTGGTTCTTCCAGAACGGGCCGCAGCGCGTGTACGTGGAGCTCGAGGCGGCGCCCTGGGTGTGGCGCCTGTCGCAGCCCGACGGCGAGGAAGTCGTCGTGCGCAGCCACACCGGCCACCGCGCGGTGGTCGACAGCGCCTGCGTCGACGATCGCGGGCGCCTCTTCCTCGACACCGACTTCGGCTTCGGCATCGTGCACACGCAGGACATGGAGCTGGCGTCGCGCATGGTCGAGCGCGGCGCCTGGGAGCCGGTCGAGGCGCGCTTCGACGATCTGCCGCAACGCCACGGCTACCGCCTCAGTCCGCAGGCGGCGGCACATTCGCGAGCGCAGTAGGAAGGTTGTTGCGCAGGCCCCATGCAGCGGGATACGCAGCATCGCCCGCATCGGATGCAAGCGAAAAAAAGCCGACCCGCGGGTCGGCTCGGCGATCGTGGCGGTGGCCGGCTTACTTGGCCTGGCTCACCATGTAGGTCACGACGGTCTTGATCTCGGCTTCGCTCGCCGTCGTGCCACCCTTGGGCGGCATCGCGCCCTTGCCCTTGATGACGCTGGCGGTGAGCCCGTCCACGCCCTGGCCGAGGCGCGGCGCCCAGGCGGCCTTGTCGCCCAGCTTGGGCGCGCCGGCGACACCGGCGATGTGGCAGGCCGAGCAGGCCTGGGCGTACAGCGCGGGAACGCCGCCGGTGGCGGCTGCCGCTTGCGGCGCAGCCGCGCTGGTGGGGGCGGGCGCGGCAGCGCTCGCGGCGGCCGCAGGGGCGGGGGTCGTCGCGGCGGCGGGAGCCGCGGCGGCGGTTTGCACCGCGCTCGCCTTGGGCTCCTCCAACTTCCCGCCGGCCTTGTTGGCCATGTAGACCACGGCACGGCCGATCTCCAGGTCGGCGTAGTCGCCGCCGCCTTGGGCCGGCATGGCGCCCTTGCCCTTCAGCGCGTGGGTGAGCAGCGTCTCGAAGCCTTGCGGCAGGCGCGGGCCCCAGGCGGCGGCGTCGCCGAGCTTGGGCGCGTTCAGCGTGCCGGTGCCATGGCAGGCGACGCAGACCGCGCCATAGACCTGCTCGCCGTTCTTCAGCGCGGACGGGTCGGACACGTCCTTCACCTCGACCACGCCGACCGGGCGGATGCGCTCGACGGTCGCCTTGGCGCTCATCGCGTCGCTGCCGGCGGCCGGCTGCTTGTCGGCCGCGACATAGCTCACCAGCAGGATGATCGCGATGATCGGCACCACGAAGGCGAACAGCACCGCGACGACGAGTTGCTTGGGCGTCTTGATGGGGCCTGCGTGGCCGGCGTCATGGTGTGGGGTGACTTCGCTCATGGAGTCCTCGTCGCGTGCTGGGCGTGGTGCGTGAAGAAAAAGCAAGCCCCGAGGGGGTGGGGCTACGCAAAACCCGTCGATTATAAAGGGCCGACCCCGGTCGAACCTGACGCCGGGGCGACCCGCCGGGCGGCGATGCGATAATCCGCGTCTCGCGCCCGTAGCTCAATGGATAGAGTACTGCCCTCCGAAGGCAGGGGTTGCTGGTTCGATCCCAGCCGGGCGCGCCAAGTCTGCTGGCTCACAGCCGTAGCGGTCACTGCCAACTGGCGCCGCGCATACGGAACTCGTACTGAACTGTGCTAGCTCGGACATTGCCGCAAGGGCGAGCAGATTGAGCGAACCAACCAACCGTCCCGACTGGCAAGCGTTGGAGTTGCTTGTGGCCGATATTCAGCGGCAACTAGCGCTGGGGCACGGGTGACTCACAACGTCAAACTAGCAGGCCACGATAGCGAGACGCTGCGGCAGGTTGATGTTCTGGTCGAACAGTCCATCGGGCAGTTCAACATGCAGATCGTGATCGACTGCAAGGACTACGGCCACCCGGTCGACGTGAAAGGCGTGGAGGAGTTCGCTGGCTTGGTGAGAGATGTCCGCGCTCACCAGGGCTCCATGGTGTGTCCACGCGGGTTCACCAAGTCGGCGCGGAAGGTGGCGCGCCGGGCAAACATTGGGCTCTACAGTCCGGCGGACACGGCTGATCGAACGCCCGTTGAGATGACCGTGAGCCTCGACGTAATGGGACGAAGGTATTTCGGGCACTTGCCCTTGGCGGAGATCCGCGGGCTACGTGACGAACACACAGGCGCCGTGCACACAAACGCCTTCACGACAGGCATTCTGAGCGCCGTTGAAGTAGAGAACGAATGGCAGCGCCTCGTTGGCAATGAAGAGCCGCTGGCCCCGGTGGCGCTCCTGATCATGGGCCTCGACTGCATCGCCATCGAAGGCCGCAGACGAAGTGCGCTAGCTGGCCGCGCCTGAAGTCGCAGCCGGGCACGCCTGTTGCTCGCTGACGACGTGTCAATGGGTGCAGTCCGCACTTCCTCTTGAACCAGGGGTTCAAACGGTTGCCCCGCAACTTGCCATCGCCACACAATAGCGCCAAGCGCCATCGCCGCACCCTGCGGTACATCCGGAGGTCCTTGATGAGTGATGAACAAGTCGCGCTACAGCGCAACATTGAGGCATACAGAAAGCGTCTGCCCTCGTTGCTTGCCGAGCACGCTGGCCAGTACGTGATTTTCGCGGATGGCAAACTGGTCGAGATCTGTCCGACGTACGAGGACGCCGTGATCTTCGGGTACCAGACGTTTCCCTCTGAGGACCAGCACTACCTCCTTCAGGAGATCGCGCCCATACCGGAGCGGGTGGACATCCACTTGGCATGCCGGGCCAGCTGACTTTCACTGTTGGTGGAGACGGGCCTCTTATCGACGTTGAGGTCAAACCGAGTCTTCCATACCAGAGTGTGCTGGCGGCCAACATCCCGCACAACATCCCGTCGGTCACCCTGCCCTTCCTTCTGGACACGGGATCGCCGTACTGCGTCGTCGACGGCGACTTCATCGCGACTTGGCCGCTCCGCAAAGTGAATCCCGTGGCAATGCAAACGGGCGCACAGACTGGTCAAGGTTGGTGGCATGACCTTTCCCTAAGGCTCCATACCAACGCCGGCAATGGCTGGCCGCGCGGCATTGTGAAGGTGGCTGCCTTGCCAGGTCACTTCGCGAAGGAGCCACACAAAGGAATCATCGGCAGGAACATTCTGTTCATGGGCAGTTTCCAGTTCGATCGCGGGACGAAGGTCTTCTCAATCTGGTGGTGACAGGCGGCCCCCGCGCTTCGCTCAGTATTCGACCAGCATGCTCGTGTCGGCAAGTATGAGAGGAGATTTCTGAACTCGCTGGAACTTCTTGAACGCTAATCCTCCCCTCCGAAGGCAGGCGTTGCTGCTTCGATCCCAGCCGGGCGCGCCACCCCGATACCCTAAGCCTGCCGCCCCCCCGGCAGCGTCACCGTCACCACCAACCCGCCCTCCGCGTGGTTGCCCAGCCGCACCTCCCCGCCATGGTCGCGCACGATGCGCCGCGCGATGCCCAGCCCGAGTCCCGAGCCTTCGCGGTGCATCTCGCGCCCATGCTCCAGGCGGACGTAAGGCTCGAAGATCTCCTCGAGCGAGTCCTCCGGCAGCCCCGGCCCGTGGTCGCGGATCGTGACGGCCACCACCCCCGCCTCCTCGACCGCCGCGACCTCCACCCCTCCGCCATAGCGCAGCCCGTTGTCGACCAGGTTCCCGAAGGCCCGCTTGAGCGCCAGCGGCTTGCCCGGGACGACCAGCGGCGGGACCGACAGCGCGATGTCGGCCCCCGATGCGGTCGCGGCGGAGGTCAGCCGCTCCATCAGGCGGTCGATGCGCACGTCGGACACGTTCTCGTGGATGTCGGTGTCCTTCACGCTTTGCAGCGCGCCCTTCACCATGATGTCGAGCTCGTCCAGGTCCTCGTGGAAGTCGGCGCGCACGGCGTCGTCGTCGAGCAGCTCGGTGCGCAGCTTGAGCCGCATGATGGGTGTCTTGAGGTCGTGCGAGATGCTGCTGAACAGGCGCTCGCGGTCCTCGACGAAGCGCTGGATGCGCGACTGCATCTCGTTGAACGCGCGCGCCGTGCGCCGCAGCTCGACAGTGCCGGTCTCGGGCACCTGGTTCGAATGCATGACGCTGCCGAAGGCGCTGGCCGCCTGGGCCAGGCGCTGCAGCGGCCGCGTGAGCCCGCGCGCCAGCAGCAGCACCAGCAGCAGCACCGTCAGCAAGGTCGCGCCCTGCAGCAGGAGGCGGTCGCTGGTCAGCGGATTGGCGTTGTCGAGGAAGTACGGATCGGGCATCGTGGTCGCGAGCAGCAGCCAGCCGCTGGGCTCGAACTCGGCCTGGATGACGAGCACCGGCGCGGGTCGCGGGCGCAGCAGCATCAGCGCCTCCACCCAGCTCTCGGGCAGGTCGCGCAGCTGCCGGCCGTCGTCGGTGACGACCAGCGCATCGGGCCATGAGAACACGACCTCGGCGCTGACCGGGCCGCCCAGCTCGGCGTGCAGCTGGTCGCGCACGGCCACCGTCACGATGTCGGTGAGCGGCGACGGCTCGATCGGCGTCACCGGCACGCGTGCACGGTTGACGCCGACGAAGAAGCGCGTGCCGCCCATGGTGCGCAGCTGCTCGATCAGGATGGGCCGATACTGTGCCGGCAGGTCGCGAAAGAAGCGGATCGCGCCCGCCGCGCTGATGGCCGTCTGCCGGGCGGCATCCTTGGCATCGCGACGCGCCGAGTCGCGCAGCTGCCAGGCCCAGATGGCGGAGCCCAGGAGCTGGCTGAGCAGCACGCCCGCCACCATCATCAGCATGATGCGGCCGCGCAGGCTGCCGGGCAGCAGGCGGTCGACCCACGCCGCGCCGGCGCTGCCCTCAGGCATGGCTCGCACTGACCTCGACGGAGAACACGTAGCCGCTGCTGCGCACGGTCTTGATCAGCGCCGGCTGCTTGCCGTCGTCGCCCAGGCGCTGGCGCAGGCGGCTGACCTGCACGTCGAGCGACCGGTCCGTGGGACCGAGGTCGCGGCCGCGCGTCTGCTCCATGAGGCGCGAGCGGTCCAGCACCTGGCCCGCGTGCTCGGCGAAGATGCGCAGCAGGTCGAAGTCCATCGCGGTCAAGGTCACGCGGGCGCCGTCGGCGGCGGTCAGGGTCCGTTCGACGCGGTCGAGGCAGAAGCCCGCGAAGCGCAGGTAGCGCGGCGCCGAGCCGGCGTCAGCCAGCCCCGAGCGCCGATGGATGGCCTTGATGCGCGCCAGCAGCTCGCGCGGGTTGTAGGGCTTGCCGATGTAGTCGTCGGCGCCCAGCTCGAGCCCGACGATGCGCTCGGTGTCGTCGGAGCTGGCGGTCAGCATGATGATGGGCAGCATCGGCGCGCGCTGGCGCACCAGCTGGCACAGCGTGAAGCCGTCGGTGTCGGGCAGCATCACGTCGAGGATCACCAGCGTGAGATCGTCGCGGTGGCGCTCGAACTCGCTGCGAAAGCTGGCGCCATCGTGCGCGAGCAGCACGACGTACTGGTGCTTCTCGAGATAGAGCTTGAGCAGCTGTCGCGTCTTCTGGTCGTCGTCGACCGCCAGGATGGTTCGTTTGCGGGCGATGTTCATTGAATTCGCGCAGCTCCGCGGATGATGGTGACCAGGCGCGCCTGCGTCTGTTCCGGTGTCAGCTCGCGGTTCTTGATGAAGCGGTGCAGCGCCGCGGCCAGCGCGTCCTTGGTGGACTCGTCGGCCGACATGCGATGGGCGATGCTGGGCAGCTGCGAGCTGCCGGGCCGCGCGAGCGTCTGCCACGAGTCGCGCGCGCACTCGTCGAGCTGCGCCGGGTCGATGTCGGTGCGCACCGGCACCGAGCCCTTGGCCTGGTTGTAGGCGAGCTGCATCGCCGGCTGTCCGAGCAGCTCGGCCAGGCGGTCCTGGTCGGCGTCGCGCCGCTTCTTGCCGACCAGCATCGCGAGGGTGTCGATGCTGTACAGATGCATGCCGGCGGTGCCGGGCACCGCCGCGCAGCCGAAGTCGGTGCCCGGCTGCGCGCCCCACGCCTTCAGCTCGCCGCTGGCCCAGTCGCCCATGATGAACATGCCGGCCTGGCCCTGGTAGAGCTGGCGCGCCGAGTGGGTCCAGGGCTGCTCGACCGCCGCGTCGCCGTTCAGGCCGCGCAGCCAGCGCAAGCGCACGAGTGCCTTCAGCACCCCCGGGTTCTGCCAGGCCTGCCAGCGCTGCGCCGATGCCAGCTCGGCGTACAGCGTCGGCCCGCCTTCGCCGAGCAGCAGCGTCTCGAACACGGTGGCCACCTGCCACGGCTCGTCGCTCCAGGCCAGCGGCGTCAGGCCGGCCTTGCGAAGCGCGGTGGCCGCCTGCTCGACGTCGTCCCAGGTCCGCGGCGCGCCGAGCTTCAGCCGTGCCCACAGCGCCTGGTGGTAGAGCAAGGTGTTGATGCGGTGCACGCCCAGCGGCGCCGCGATGACGTGATGGCGGTGGCTCACCACCTGCAGCACGACGGGGAACATCGCCTGCTTCCAGCGTCCGCGCTGCGCCACGTCGTCCAGCGGCAGGACCAGCCCGAGGTCGGCCCAGTCGGTGAGCGTGCGGCCGATCACCTGCGCGACGTCGCGCGGATCGCCGGCCAGCACGCGGCTCTTCAGGACCTTCATCGCCGCGACGCCCGCGCCGCCCGGAATGGCCGCGTCGTTCCAGGCGACGCCTTGCCGCTCGAGCTGCTGCACGAGCCGATCGACGGCCCGCCGCTCGCCGGCGGACGTCCACCAATGCAGGACGTCCAGTGTCTGGCCATGTGCTGCCGCTGCCATTGCGGCAAGCAGCATAAGAGCGAGGCCCCGCGCAACGCGTTGGGCGCGCTCTTTCAAATGCTTGGGAAGTGCAATGTTGTGTAAGGCGAGCGGCCACCCCGGCCCGCAGCCACTGACTGTGCGAGCGTTCGGACGCGCGTAATAAAGCGTGATCGCGGCATCTCGCCCCATGGCACAAATCCCAGTGCGGACAAGCACTTGAACCCTTCTCTTGCGAAGCAGCGGGGCCCCTCGTGTCACATGGTTGGCGATGGTACCTTGCGCCCCGCGTGCAAGACCCACCGACACGAGGAGACTGGACATGAGAGAACACATCCGCAGGGCCATCGTTTGTGCAGCGGGGGCCGCATGGGTCGGCACGGCGAGCGCCGGCTCGCTCGTCATCGAAAGCTGGCGCACCGACGACAAGGCGTTGTGGGAAGAGGTGCTGCTGCCGGCGTTCACCAAGTCGCATCCGGGCATCACGGTGAAGTTCGCGCCGACCTCGCCGCCCGAATACAACTCGGTGCTCAACGCGCGCCTGGCCGCGGGCAGCGCGGGCGACCTCATCACCTGCCGACCGTTCGACGTCTCGCTCGACCTGTACAAGAAGGGCCGCCTGGACAAGCTCGACGGCGCCCCGGGCCTGGCCAACTTCCCCGACTCGGCCAAGGTGGCCTGGCAGACCGACGACGGCCAGGCCACCTACTGCATGCCGATGGCCTCGGTCATCCACGGCTTCTTCTACAACAAGAAGATCTTCAGCGAGCTGGGCCTCGCGCCGCCGGCCACCGAGGCCGAGTTCTTCGCGCTGCTCGACAAGGTCAAGGCCGCCGGCAAGGTCGCGCCGCTGGCGCTGGGCACGGCCGACCAGTGGGAGACCAACCAGATCGTCTTCACCGGCATCGGCCCCAACTACTGGAAGGGCGAAGAGGGCCGCCGCGGGCTGATCGCCGGCAAGAAGAAGTTCACCGACCCCGAATTCGTGGACGTGTGGACGACGATGGCGAAGTGGTCGGCCTACCTGCCCAAGGGCTACCAGGCGCAGACCTACGGCGACTCGCAGAACCTGTTCGCCACCGGACGCGCCGCCGTGGTCCCGACCGGCTCCTGGGACATCGCCTTCTACCAGAAGGACCCGACGCTCGAGTTCGGTGCCTTCGCCCCGCCCGTGCGCAAGGCGGGCGACACCTGCTACATCTCGGACCACACCGACATCGGCATGGGCATCAACAGCAAGGGCCGCAACAAGGCGGACGCCAAGGTCTTCCTCGACTGGCTCGCATCGAAGGAGTTCGCCGAGATGTACACCAACAAGGCGACCGGCTTCTTCTCGTTGTCCAAGCATGCGGTGGAGGTGAAGGACCCGGTGGCCCGCCAGATGATCGGCTGGCGCGCGCAGTGCAAGTCGACCGTGCGGCTGAACGCGCAGATCCTGAGCCGCGGCGAGCCCAGCATGGAAAACGAGCTGTGGACCGTCAACTCGCAGGTGCTCAACGGCAAGCTCGCTCCCAAGGATGCGGCGCAGCGCATCCAGGCCGGCTTCTCGAAGTGGTACGCCCCGTCGAAATGACCCGGCAGCCCTGGGGCTGGCACGTGCCGGTGTTCCTCGCACCGGCCGTGCTGGTCTACACGGCGTTCAGCGCCTGGCCGCTGGCCGACACCCTGCGGCTGGGCCTGTACAGCACCGACGAGGCGGGCCGCGTCGGCTTCGCGGGCCTCGACAACTTCCGCAGGCTGCTGTTCGAGCCGCAGTGGTTCGACAGCTTCCGCAACGCGATGCTCAACAACGTCGAGTTCTTCGCCATCCACACGCTGGTGCAGAACCCGGTCGCGCTGGTGCTGGCCGCGTTGCTGTCGCTGCGCGGGGTTCGCGGCAGCAGCGCCTACCGCACGGTGCTGTTCCTGCCGACCCTGCTGTCGGTGGTGATCATCGGGTTCAGCTGGCAGCTGATCCTGTCGCCGCTGTGGGGCGTGACCGAGAAGCTGTTGTCGCTCGTCGGCCTGCAGGACTGGTTCGCGCCCTGGCTGGGCATGGAGGGCTCGGCCCTGCCCACGCTGGCGCTGATCTCGGTGTGGCAGTTCGTCGGCATCCCGATGATGCTGATCTACGCCGCCTTGATCGCCATTCCCGACGACATCATCGAAGCGGCCACCGTCGAAGGTGCGGGCCCGTGGCGCATCTTCTGGGCCATCCGCCTGCCGCTGATCCTGCCGACCCTCGGGCTGGTGAACATCCTCACCTTCGTCGGCAACTTCAACGCCTTCGACCTGGTCTATTCGGTCAAGGGCGCGCTCGCCGGTCCGAACTACAGCACCGACCTGCTGGGCACGCTGTTCTATCGGACCTTCTTCGGCTACCAGTCGCAGGTGGGCAGCGCCACCATGGGCGCGGCCCTGGCGACGCTGATGTTCCTGGTGATCCTCGCGGGCGTGGGCGTCTACCTGTTCTTCGTCCAGCGCCGGCTGCGGCGCTTCGCGCTGTGAGCCCCGGCGCCTTGAGCCGGTCCGCGCTGGTCCACCTGGTGCTGGCGGGCTACTCGCTGCTGGTGCTGTGCCCGATCGTGCTGGTGCTGGTCAACTCGCTCAAGTCGCGGCGCGCGATCTTCGAGGATCCCCTGGCCTTGCCCACCGCCGCGACGCTCAGCCTCGTCGGCTACACGAAGGTGCTGAGCAACTCGGCCATCACCAGCATGTTCTTCAACAGCGCCGTCGTGACCGGGCTGTCGCTGGTGCTGATCTTGTTGTTCGGTGCGATGGCGGCGTGGGCGCTGACCGAATACGGCTTTCGCGGCAATCGGCTGCTGGCGCTGTTCCTCGCCTTCGGGATCATGGTGCCGATCCGGCTCGGCTCGGTGTCGATCCTGCAGACGATCGTGAGCCTCGACTTGGTCAACACCCTGACCGCGCTGGTGCTGGTCTACGTGGCCCAGGGCCTGCCGCTGGCCGTGCTCATCCTGTCGGAGTTCATCCAGCAGGTGCCCGGCGAGCTGAAGGACGCCGCCCGCTGCGACGGCGTCGGCGAGTTCACCATCTTCTTTCGCATCGTGCTGCCGCTGATCCGCCCGGCGGTGGCGACGGTGGCGGTGTTCACCATGGTCCCGATCTGGAACGACCTGTGGTTCCCGCTGATCCTCGCGCCATCGGAGGCCACGCAGACCATCACGCTGGGCGTGCAGCAGTTCATCGGCCAGTTCGCCACCGACTGGAATGCCGTGCTGTCCGCACTCTCGCTGGCGGTGCTGCCCGTCCTGGTCCTCTACGCCTTGCTCTCGCGCCAGCTCATCCGCGGCATCACCGCCGGCGCCGTCAAGTGATCCTGCCCAGACCCAAGACATGACCCGCGTCAAGCTGAGCAACGTCTCGAAGACCTACGGCGACACGCCGGTGCTGCACGGCGTGGACCTGCAGATCGACGACGGCGAGTTCGCCGTCCTCGTGGGTCCGAGCGGCTGCGGCAAGACCACGCTGCTGCGCATGATGTGCGGACTGGAGGCCATCAGCGGCGGCGAGCTGTCCATCGACGACGAGGTCGTCAATCACCTGCCGCCGGCCAAGCGGCGCATCGCGATGGTGTTCCAGAGCTACGCGCTGTACCCGCACATGAGCGTGTTCGACAACATGGCATTCGGCTTGAAGCTGCACGGCGCCGATCGCGCCGAGCGCACGCGGCGCGTGACGGCGGCGGCCAAGGCCTTGCACATCGACCACCTGCTCACGCGGCTGCCGCGCGAGCTCTCGGGCGGGCAGCGCCAGCGTGTCGCGATCGGACGCGCCATCGTGCGCGATCCCAAGCTGTTCCTCTTCGACGAGCCGCTGTCCAACCTCGATGCGTCGCTGCGGGTGAAGACGCGCGTCGAGCTGGCGCGCCTGCATCGCGAGCTGAAGGCGACCATGGTCTACGTGACGCACGACCAGGTCGAGGCGATGACGCTGGGCGACAAGATCGTGGTGATGCACGAAGGGCGCGTCCAGCAGGCGGGCACGCCGGTGGACCTGTACCAGCGGCCGGCCAACCGGTTCGTCGCGACCTTCCTCGGCTCGCCCGGCATCAACCTGCTGCCCGCGACGGTGCTCGATACCGCCGGCCCGGTGCGCATGCAGCTGGCCGACGGCTCGATCGTGTGCGCCGCCGTCGATGCGTCGGGACTCGCAGCGCAGCAGCCGGTGGAGATCGGCATCCGGCCCGAGCACCTGACGCTGGGCACCGCCGCGGCCGATGCCGGCGCGCGCTTCAGCGGTGAGGTGACGCTGGTCGAGCAGCTCGGCGAGTCGCACCTCGTCTACCTGCGCAGCTCGGGCGATGCCGAGCTGGTCGCCCGCGGCAGCGGCCACACGCGCATCCGCCCGGGCGACCGGGTGAGCCTGCACGCGAGCGTCGAGGCGGTCTACGTCTTCGGGGCCGACGGCCTCGCGCACCAGCGGCTGTTTCCGGAGGGGGTGGCCATCACTTGATCAGCGGCGCCCCCAGGCAACGGCGCAGTCGCGCCACGTCGACACACGCCTGCGGCGACTCGGCCTGGTA
Source organism: Piscinibacter sp. (assembly GCA_036377015.1). Classification (GTDB taxonomy): domain Bacteria; phylum Pseudomonadota; class Gammaproteobacteria; order Burkholderiales; family Burkholderiaceae_C; genus Albitalea. The sequence continues at coordinate 25,034 of DASUZE010000043.1, forward strand.
GTGCTGCGCCAGGGCTTGCAGGCAGACGCTGGACTCGCGTGCCCGCCGGTACACCGCAGACCGCATGAAGCTGCGGTCGTTCTCGCGCGCCGCCAGCGCGAGGCCGACTTCGTGATGCTGCGCCAGGTCGGTCGAGAGGTCCTTGGCGAAGTGGCTGTTGTCGAGCGCGCATGCCGGCGTCGCGTGCTGCGCCTGCACCACCGCGCGCCAGTGCGCATCGCCGGCCATGATGTAGGCGTAGGCGCCGGGTTGGTTCGGGTATGAATTGGCGTAGGCCGTGAACGCGGCGCGGTAGTCGCGCTTGCGATAGGCGCGGTCGCCCTGGGCATTGAGCCGGCGTGCGGCCTGGCGGTCTGCCGGCGTGCGTTCGCTTCGGCTCTTGTCGATCGCCTCGAGGATCCGCGCGGTGTCGGGCGACACCGGCGCGACGGACACATCGAAGGCGTGGACGCCCTGCAGCAGGCTGGCGACGAGCGTGCAGGCGGCGATGCGCGGCAGCCAGACAGGCAGGCCCATCACTTCTCCCTTTCCGGCGTTCCCTTGATCAGCAACGTCGCGACGCTCTTGCCGTCGGGACTGCGGTGGCTGATCAGCGCCTCGTGGATGTCCGGCCAGCGCGCGAGGTCGAGCACCGTCGTGCAGCCGTCGGACAGATTGCCGACGTGCACATAGCGGCTGTTGTCGCCGTGCCGGATCGGGAACCACACCTGGTCGTACTGCAAGGTCGGCGCGACGCGCCGGTAGAAGCGCGTCATGTCGCGCTGGTGCGGCGCGTCGGGCAGCAGCACGACATACTCGCCCGCCGGCAGCGGCGTGAAGCCCTGGCCCCACACCGAGTTCATCGACACCTGCACGGTGATGTCGGCCACCTGCAGCGTCGCCATCTGCTGGTCGAGTCGCTGCCCGTTGCGCGCTTGCGAGACCCAGCCTTCGACGTACTTGCCGTAGGTCACGACGATGCTGGCGGGCGTCGGCGCGGGCGGCTTCGGCCCGAGGTACTCGGCGGCATTCGCATCGGACAGGCTGAGGGTGCGTCCCTTGGCGGCGCCGTCGCCGACCTTGAAGGAGGTCCGGCCGTTCCTGGTCTCGATCAGCGTGACCTGGGTGTACTTGCACAGCGGCAGCAGCGCGTCGGGATCGGCCTGGCGGGCCTGCAGCCAGCCGTCGCTGCCCACCTTGTTGACGTACAGGAACTTGCCGGCCGGCGACGGGCGAATCACGCCTTGCGCATTGACGATCTGTCCGCTTGCCGGTACCCGTGCGCCCGCCATGCCCACCCCGTCACGGGTTCGCCCCGTTTGTCGGGAAATCATAAGGGCAAGGTGCGGACCGGGGTGCGTATCATTCGCCGAACTCCACGGCCCCACCGGATCGGCCGCCGTCGCCGGCGGCCATCGGGTCCTCCACGATGCTCCTGGCAATTCGCAGGCGACACGGGTGCTGGCAGGCCCTTCTGAGCGGGCTGCTGCTCGCGATGCTCGTCGGATGCGGCTCGGCGCCGCCCCGACCGTCCGGCACCACCGGCATCCCGCCCGTCACGCCGCGACCCGGGCCGGCACCGAGCGCCGAACGCGACGGTCCCGACGCGCGTCCGCCCGCCGACCTGTCCAACGTTCCCGATGCCGAGCCGCGCATCGAGCCCATCCGCAACGGCGGTCCGAACCGGCCGTACGAAACGCTGGGCCGCGACTACGTGCCGATCACCTCGGACCGCGCCTTCACCGAGAAGGGCCTGGCCTCGTGGTACGGCAAGAAGTTCCACGGCCGGCGCACGGCCAGCGGCGAGACCTACAACATGTACGCGATGACCGCGGCGCACCCGACGCTGCCCATCCCCAGCTATGTGCGCGTGCTCAATCCGGCCAACCAGCGCGAGGTGGTGGTGCGCATCAACGATCGCGGGCCCTTCCATCCGGGCCGCATCATCGACCTGAGCTACACGGCCGCCTACAAGCTCGGCGTGCTCAAGGGCGTCGCGCCGGTGGAGCTGACGCGCATCACCTTCGACGAGATCCGCGCCGGCACCTGGCGCAAGGGCGCGCCGGCGGAGACCGTGCTGGCATCGGTCGCCAAGCCGGCCGCGAGCGAGGCCCCGATCGAGCCGCCGCTTCCCGCACCGCCACCGGTGATCGCCGTCGCCGCGCCCGCGCCGGCCGGCGAAGCATCGCAAGCGCCCGACAACGCGGCGGCGTCGGTCGCACCGGCGCGCGGCTTCTGGGTGCAGCTGGGCGTGTTCCGCCAGCGCGAAGGCGCCGACGGCTTCTATCGCCGCGTGGCGGCCGACCTCGAATGGCTCGGCCCGCTGTTGGCGGTGTTCGCCGAGCCCACGTCGTATCGGCTGCAGGCGGGGCCCTATGCCAGCCGCGACGAGGCGCAGGGCGTGGCCAGGCGGGTGCGCGAGGCGCTGAACCTGGTGCCGGTGGTGGTCGAGCGGCGCTAGCGGCCGCCGCTGACGTCGATCAGGCTGCCCGTCGTGTACGAGGCGGCGTCCGACAGCAGCCACACGATCGCCCGCGCCACCTCCTCCGCACTCCCCGCCCGCTGCATCGGCACCGTCGGCCCGAGCTCCGCCGCGCGATCCGGCTGCCCGCCGCTCGCATGGATCTCGGTCTCGATGATTCCCGGCCGCACCGCGTTGACGCGGATGCCTTCGGCCGCGACTTCCCTCGCCAAGCCCAGCGTGAACGTGTCGATCGCGCCCTTGCTGGCCGCGTAGTCCACGTATTGGCCCGGCGATCCGAGGCGCGATGCGGCCGAGCTCAGGTTCACGATCGCGCCGCCGCTTCCGCCATGGCGTGTGGACATCCGCATGACCGCCTCGCGCGCGCACAGGAAGCTGCCGACGACGTTGACGGCGAACATGCGCTGCAGCCGGGCCGCGCTCATCGCCTCGACCCGGGCGGCGGCGTCGACGATGCCCGCGTTGTTCACCAGCCCCGCCAGCCGCGGCAGCTGCGCATCGACGCGCGCGAACATCGCCATCACCTGCGCTTCGTCGGCCACGTCGGCGGCCACCGCGATCGCGGTGCCGCCGGCGCTGCGGATGCGCTCGGCCAGCGCATTCGCCGCCGTCGCGTCGCGCGCGTAGTTGACCGCCACCGCGTAGCCCTCGCCGGCGCACAGCCATGCCGTCGCCGCGCCGATGCCGCGCCCGCCGCCGGTGACGAGCACGCTGCCGCGCGACGGATCAGTCTTCATCTCCGCCCGGGCCGTCGCCGCCCGCGTCGCGCTTCTTGGCCTTCTCGTCCAGCCGCGACTGCAGCGGCGCCAGCCCGCGCACGAAGCGGTCGCTGTCGACCGGCCGGGCCAGGCGCAGCGCCGGCGGGAACAGGTGGTTCATGTACAGCTCCTCGCCGAGCTGGTCGCGGTTCTGCAGGTTGAACCACAGGCTGAGCGCGGTGCCCGCGAGGAAGATGCCGACCGCCACCGCCCGCATGCGCGCCGGATGGCGCGGCTCGACGCCCAGCACATGGAAGTACAGCATCGCCGCGGCGATCGCGTAGCTCAGCACGAAGGAGAAGTCGCTCACCACGGGCAGCGACAGCGAGAAGGCGATCAGCCGCGTCGCGGCGCCGGCGACGTCGATCGCGAGCACGCCCAGCAGCAGCACGCGCACATGCCACCAGAAATGGCTGCGGCGGGTGAAGATCTTGGACAGCAGCGACCAGCCGGCGCACCACGCCAGGCCGGCGGTGAGCGCGGCCACCAGCGTGCTGCCCAGGGCGCGGGTCCATTCGTCGGGGTCGGTGTCCAGCCAGGTGGAGAACAGCAGGGCGGCCAGCACCAGCACGAAGGCGGCCAGCGTGGGCCAGGCTGCATGCCAGAGGCTGTGCGGCGTGTGCAGCGGCAGCTCCGCCTGCACCGGGTGGCTGGCCAGGCGCAGGCACAGGTGCGATTCGCCGACCGCCAGGCGCAGCGGCGTGTCGCCCACGGCGATGCGCTGGCCGGCATCGAAGCGCTTGCCGCCCACGCGCAGGCCGTTGACCGTGTCGCCCACCAGCACGAACACGCCGGACTCGTCGGCATCGACCTGGAAGTGGTGCGGCGCGATGTGCGGATCGTCGATCACCAGGTCGTTGTCGATCGCGCGGCCGGCACGCACCGGCCACGACGCGATCGGCAGGTAGTGACGCACGTGCTCGTCGCGGTCGAGGACCTCCAGCAATCCGATCATTTGACCAACCCGTACGCGTCGAGATAGTGCTGGCTCAGCTTCATCGCGTTCGCGAAGCTCACCCCCTGGACATCGAAGCGTCCCTGCACGGCCGACTGGTTCTGGTCGAGCGTGGCCACCAGCACCGACAGGTCGTACAGCTGCGGCAGCTTCTTGTAGGCGCGCATGCACACGACGGCGCGCATGGGCAGGCCCTCGCGCTGCACGAAGTCTTCGTGGCATTGCGGCTTGGTCATCTGGTCGCCGCGCAGCCGGGTGAAGCCCTCGTTGCGAAAGCTCTGCGAATGGCGCGCCGCGAAGCGCAGCGTGCCCAGCTTGCTGCCGTCGTAGCTCTCGTGGCGCACGGCGATCGCGCCGGTGGTGAACTGGCCGACGAAGATGCGCGTGTCCATGACGCAGTCGGAGCGCTCGAAGTCGAGGCCGCCGGTGCGCGACTGCTCGGTCGTGCCCCAGCAGCGCATGAAGCGGTCGGGCGGCACCGGCACCTTGTAGCGGGTGTGGGTCGCGCTCTTCCAGCCTTGCTCGACGAAGCGCTGGGTGAGCGCCGCCTGGTGCTCCATGAGCTGGCGCGTGATCTCGGCGTGCGCGGGGCCTTTCATCGGCGGCGCGTTTCGGCCGCGCTCGAGCAGATCGGCGGCGAAGGCGGCCGGCACGAGAAAGCTCACCTGCTCGCCGTCGACGCGGCGCGCCACGTTGACGCCGATGACGCGCCCCTCCTGGTCGAGCGCGGGACCGCCGCTCATGCCGGCCGACAGCGAGCCCGAGAAGAAGATCTGCGGATAGAAGCTGCGCTCGACCAGGCCGTTGTAGTTGCCCTCGATCACCGCAAAGCCCACGTCCAGCGGGTTGCCCAGCGAATACATGCGCTCGCCCTGGGCGAGCACCTGCTTGGGCGGCCGGAAGGCGAGGGCGTCGTGGGCCGCGGCGGTGTCCTTGGCCGGCGCGATCTTCAGCAGGGCCAGGTCGTGCAGCACGTCGAGCATGAGGATCTGCAGCGGCGCCTCGCGCCCGTCGGCGGTGACGTAGACCAGGTCGTGCGTGGCCGGCTCCAGCGCCACCTCGCTCACCACGTGGAAGTTGGTGACGATGTGGCCCTCGCGCGAGACGATGAAGCCCGAGCCCACCGAGGTCTGGCTGGCGCGGCCCTTGAGCACGGTGCGGATCTGCAGCAGCTGCGAGCGGGCCTGCTCGTACACCTTTCGCGCCGACAGCGACACGACAGGCGCGCTCGCGGCCTCGGCCGGCGCACTCGCCTCGGCGGCGGCACCGACGTGGGGTGCCGCGATGACCATCATGGCGAACGCCAGCAAACGAAGCGGTCTCATCGCGGCCGATTCTACGGGCGGGGCTGCGCCCGAAGGCCGCACGGCCTGCGGGCTTGCCCCATCGGGTGTCGAAAAGCGCTTGGGTACAGTCGGTTCATCCCTTTCGGAGAGCGTTTCGATGCAACGACGACGCCTTGTCCTGGCTGCTGCCGCCGCGCTGGCCGCGCCCGCCTTCGTGCGCGCGCAGACGGTCGAGAAGCCCAAGCTCAGCATTGCGGTGGGCGGCAAGAACCTGCTGTACTACCTGCCGCTGACCATCGCGGAAAGCCTGGGCTACTTCAAGGCCGAGGGGCTGGAGCCGACCATCGTCGACTTCGCCGGCGGCTCGCGCGCGCTTCAGGCGGTGATCGGCGGCAGCGCCGATCTGGTCTCGGGCGCCTTCGAGCACACCCTGAACATGCAGGCCAAGGGACAGCGCCTGCGCGCCTTCGTGCTGCAGGGCCGAGCGCCGCAGATCGTGCTGGGCGTGAATCCCAAGACCCTGCCGAACTTCAGGACGGTGGCCGACCTGAAGGGCAAGAAGATCGGGGTGACGGCGCCGGGGTCGTCGACCAACGTGATGGCGAACTTCGTGCTCGCCAAGGCGGGCCTGAAGCCTTCCGACGTGTCCATCATCGGCGTGGGTGCCGCCAACGGCGCGGTGGCCGCGATGCGCGCGGGCCAGATCGATGCCATCAGCAACCTCGATCCGGTGATCACGCTGCTGCAGCGAAGCGGCGACCTGAGGATCGTCTCCGACACGCGCATCGTCGCCGAGGCCGAGAAGGTGTTCGGCGGCCCCATGCCGGCCGGCTGCCTGTACGCACCGCAGGCCTTCATCGACAAGAACCCCGCCACGGTGCAGGCGCTGGCCCATGCCATGGTGCGCGCCGACAAGTGGATCCAGGCGGCGGGCCCCGGCGAGATCATCAAGGCGGTGCCCGAGAGCTACCTGCTGGGCGACCGGGCGGTCTACATCGACGCCTTCCTCGCATGCAAGGGCGCGCTCTCGCCCGACGGCAGCTTCCCCGAGGCGGGCGCCGCGACGGCGGTGCGCGCGCTGCAGAGCATCGACGAGTCGCTCAAGGACGTGAAGTTCGACCTGGCCGCGGCCTGGACCAACGACTTCGTCAAGCGCGCGAACCAGAAGTATCCGAAGGCGTGAGCGCAATTCTTGCGGCGCCGGCGCTGGCGCTGGACGGTGTCAGCGCCACCTTCGTCTCGCGCGACGATCCCAACCGGCGCTACACCGCCGTGCGCGACGTCACGCTCACCGTGGGCGCCGGGGAGTTCGTGTCGGTGGTGGGCCCCACCGGCTGCGGCAAGAGCACGCTGCTCAACATGGCCGCGGGGCTGCTCGCGCCCAGCAGCGGCGAGCTGCGCGTGTTCGGCCGGCCGCTCGCCGGCATCAATGCGCGCGCCGGCTACATGTTCCAGGCCGACAGCCTGATGCCCTGGCGCACGGCGGCACAGAACGTGATGGCCGGGCTCGAGTTCCGCGGCATCGCGAACGCCCGCGCGCTGGCCGAGGAATGGCTGCGCCGCGTCGGACTCGGCGGCTTCGGCGACCGCTACCCGCACCAGCTGTCGGGCGGCATGCGCAAGCGCACGAGCCTGGCCCAGACGCTGGCGCTCGACCCCGACGTCATCCTGATGGACGAGCCGTTTTCCGCGCTCGACATCCAGACCCGGCAGCTCATGGAGAACGAGGTGCTGGCGCTGTGGTCGAGCAAGCGCAAGGCGGTGCTGTTCATCACCCACGACCTCGACGAGGCGATCGCGATGAGCGACCGCGTGGTGGTGCTGTCGGCGGGTCCCGCGTCGCACCCGATCGGCGAGTTCGCGGTCGACCTGGAGCGTCCGCGCGACGTCGCCGAGGTGCGCACCGCGCCGCGCTTCGTCGAGCTGCACAGGGCGATCTGGGACGTGCTGCGCGAGGAAGTCCTCGAGGGCTACCGGCAGCAGCTGGCCGCATGATGTGGCGAGCCATCAAACCCAACCCGCGCAACCTGCGTGCCTGGCAGCTCCTCGTGCTGCTGGCGGTGTTCGTGGTGTGGCACCTGCTCACCACCCCCGGCCTCGTCCCGCCCTTCCTGTTCGCCGACGACCGCCAGGCGGCCTTCTTCTTCGGCGAGCCGCTGAAGATCTTCGGGCGCATCTGGAGCTGGTTCATCGCCAGCGCCGACATCTACAAGCACCTGTGGGTCACTCTGGTCGAGACCGTGCTCGCCTTTGCCATCGGCACGCTGCTGGGGCTGGCCTGCGGGCTCTGGCTCGCGCTCAGCCCGCTCGCCGCCGCCATCTTCGACCCCTACATCAAGGCGCTGAACTCGATGCCGCGTGTGATCCTCGCGCCGATCTTCGCGGTGTGGTTCGGGCTGGGCGTGGCGAGCAAGGTCGCGCTGGGCGTGACGCTGGTGTTCTTCATCGTCTTCTTCAACGTCTACCAGGGCGTCAAGGAGGTGAGCCCGGTCGTGCTGGCCAACGCGCGCATGCTGGGTGCGAGCCCGCGCCAGCTGCTGCGCCATGTGTACCTGCCCAGCGCGACCAGCTGGGTGTTCAGCTCGCTGCACACCTCCGTCGGCCTCGCCTTCGTGGGCGCGGTGGTGGCGGAGTACCTGGGCTCGGCGCAGGGCGTGGGCTACCTCATCCTGCAGGCCGAGGGCAGCTTCGACATCAACACGGTGATGGCCGGGATCCTGGTGCTGACGGCCTTCGCCCTGGTGCTGGACGGCATGGTCGGCATGGCCGAGAAGCGCCTCATGAAGTGGCGACCGCAAGCCGCCGAGACCGAGAAGCTGTAGCCCGGGTGCAACCCGGGGTCCGTCAGGCCGTCTCCCTCAACACCGCCTTGACCGTGTCGGCCATGCGCCGCGCCAGCAAGGTGGGCGAGTGGTTCTTCGCGAAGAACGCATTCATGCTGCACTCGACATAGGGCTGCAAGGGCGCCACCACCACGTCCTTGCGCCGCATCGCCGCGGTCCGGAAATCGACCACCGTCCAGCCCAGGTCGCGCGCCACCAGCTCCTCGGCGAGCTGCGAGGTCTGCACCAGCACCCGCCCGGCGGGCCGGAAGGCCTGGTGTTCGCACCAGCGCAGGAAGGCCATGTAGAGCGGGTCGTCGTCGGTGAGCGCCACCACCGGCAGGCGCGCCAGCAGCTCGACCAGCGCCTTGGACGACAGCCCCGGCAGCGCGCGCGCATGGCGGCCCGGCAGCATCGCGTAGAGCGGGCCGACCCCCAGCGAGCGCGCCTGGACGCCCGGATGGCTGATGGTGTAGTAGTCGAGGCCCAGGTCGACGCTGCGGGTCAGCAGTTCGGCCGCGATCTGGCGCTTGTGCACCGTGTGCACCTCCACCGTCACTTGCGGATGGGCCGGGTGAAAGCGCGCCAGCGCGTCCGGCAGCAGCTTGTGGCACACCGCCGGGATGGCCGCGATGCGCAGCACGCCCTGCTCGCCGCTCTTCAGGTTGTGCGCCGTGCGCTTGAGCGACTCGAGCTTCTCGAAGATGGCCGAGCTCTCCTCGAACAGCGCCAACCCCTCGGTGGTCGGCACCAGCCGCCCGCCGACCCGGTGGAACAGCGGGTAGCCCAGCTGCAGCTCGGCGCCGGCCACCGAGCGGCTCACGGCCGACTGCGTGAGGTGGATGAGGCGTGCGGCCGCGCTCATGCTGCCGGTCTCCATGACGGCCTGGAACACCTCGATGTGGCGCAAGCGCATGGTCGTCAGTGTATGAGTTTGAGGAATGGGATCATCGACAAGACTCATTTCCGCTTCCTGCCATCGCTGCCTAGCATTCAGCACCCCTCACAACCGACCAGGAGAGAGACCTTGAGAGCCTTGATGCAGCACCTCGTGCGCGGCACCGCAGCGGCGTTCGTCGCCATGACGGCCGCCTGCGCCCAGACGCCTGTGACGCCGGTGACGCCGGCCAAGCCGACCGTGGTCATCGTCGCCACCGGCGGCACCATCGCCGGCGCGGGCGCCACCTCGGCCAACAGCGCCACCTACCAGGCCGCCAAGGTCCCGGTCGACAAGCTGATCGCGGGTATTCCTGAGTTGAATAACGTCGCCAACGTGCGCGGCGAGCAGGCCTTCCAGATCGCGTCGGAGAGCTTCACCAACGAGAAGCTGCTGCAGCTGGGCAAGCGGGTCTCGGCGCTGCTCAAGGAGCCCGGCGTCGACGGCGTGGTGGTCACCCATGGCACCGACACGCTGGAAGAGACCTCCTTCTTCCTCAACCTGACGGTGCACAGCGACAAGCCCATCGTGGTGGTCGGCTCGATGCGGCCGGGCACGGCCATGTCGGCCGACGGCATGCTCAACCTGTACGACGCCGTCGTGCTCGCCGCCTCGCCCAGCGCCCGCGGCAAGGGCGTGCTCGTGTCGATGAACGACGACATCCTGTCCGGCCGCGACGCCGCCAAGCGCATCAACATCAAGACCGGGGCCTTCGGCAGCCAGTGGGGCGCGCTGGGCATGGTGGTGGAGAACCAGGCCTACTGGTTCCGCGCGCCGGTCAAGCGCCACACCATGAAGTCGGAGTTCGACATCGACACGCTGACCAGCCTGCCCGAGGTGCAGATCGTCTACGGCTCGGGGAACATGTCGCCGGCGATGTACGACGCGGCGGCCAAGGCCGGCGCCAAGGCCATCATCCACGCCGGCACCGGCAACGGCTCGGTGCCCGACTACGCGGTCGAGACGCTCAAGCGCATCCGCGCCGGCGGCGTGCACGTGATCCGCTCCTCGCGCATCGCCGACGGCTTCGTCATCCGCAACTCCGAGCAGCCGGACGACAAGTACGACTGGGTGGTGGCGCACGACCTGAATCCGCAGAAGGCGAAGATCCTGGCGGCGCTGGCGCTGACGAAGACGAACAGCACGGCGGAGCTGCAGCGGATGTTCTGGGAGTATTGAACGGACCCACGATCCCGGGTGCAACCCGGGGATCACGCGACAGCGATCCGGTTGCGCCCGCCCTGCTTCGCCCGGTACATCGCGCGGTCGGCGGCATCGAACAGCGTCGCCATGTCGTAGGGCGGCGCGTGCGCCAGCCCCACGCTCAGCGTGACGTGCAGGCCCGAGGCCACCGCGTCCCAGTCCTGCTCGGCCACGCGCCGGCGCAGCCGTTCGCAGACCTCGACCGCCTGCGGGCCCGGCATGTCGGCGAACACGATCAGGAACTCCTCGCCGCCGATGCGCGCGAGCACGTCGCTGCTGCGGGTGTTCTCGCGCAGCTCCTGCGCCATCTCGATCAGCACCTTGTCGCCGGTGGCATGGCCGAAGCGGTCGTTGATCTGCTTGAAGTGATCGAGGTCGATCAGCGCCACCGTCAGCGGCAGGCCCTGCGACCGGGCGCGGTCGAGCAGCAGCGGCAGGCGGTGGTCGAGGTGGCGCCGGTTGCCGAGCCCGGTGAGCTGGTCGCGCTGCGCGTCGGCCTGGAAGCCGGCGGCGCGCGAGCGCTCGAGCTGGGCCTCGCGGCGCGCGCGCTCGGCCTGCTGGCGCACGTACTCGGCCTCGACGCGGGTCACGAACAGCTCCGACTGCGCCTTGAGCTGGTTGGTCGCGCGGCGCCGCTCGAGCTTGTCGTGCTGCTCGAAGTGGGCCAGCGCCTCGCCGACCCGGCCGAGGTCGCGGCTGGCGCGGTACAGCGCATGGTGCACCCGGATCAGCGTGGAGCGCGGATCGGCGCCCGCCATGTCGCGCAGCAGGTCCTTGAGGGCGGCGTGCGCCTGCTGCGCCTGGCCCTGGCTCAGCAGCAGCTCGCAGATCGAGCAGCGGATGCGCCAGATCTGGGCCTGGAAGCCGTGCTCCAGGCCGCGCTGCAAGGCCGCGTCGAGCAGCCGCCGCGCCTCGTGCTCCTTGCCCAGGTGCAGCAGGACCTCGCCCAGGTTGCCCTCGACGAAGACGGAGAAGAACGGGTCGTCGAACTGCGCCACCAGCGAATGCGCCTCGCGCGCATGCACGAGGGCGCGACGCAGGGCGGCCGTGGCCTCGGCGGGCTCGTCGCCGCCGCGCAGCACGTAGAACGCGCCGACGCACACCGCGCACAGGTTGTTCAGGGTGACCAGCTGGGCGAAGGGATCGCCGACCTCGCGTGCCACGCGCAGCGCGTCGTCCATCAGGCGCTCGGCCTGCCACGGGTCGCCCATGCGCTCGAAGCAGGCGCCCAGCGCGGTCAGCGACAGCGCCAGCTGGCGCTGGTCGCCGCTGTCCTGCGCCAAGGCGCAGGCCTCGTTGGCATGGTTGAGCGCGCCGTCGAAACGGCCGGTCTCGCAGCCGGCCAGCGTCATCCAGCGCAGCAGGTCGATGCGGATGCTGCGCCGCTCGGGCGCGGTGAGGACGGGGAGCACCTGGTCGCCGACCGCGAGCAGCGTGGCGAGCGAACCCAGGCGGTAGTTGAAGAGGCACAGCAGGTGCCCGGCCTCGGCACGCTCGTCGTCGCTGCCCGACTGCTGGGCCAGCGCCCACGCGCGCTCGGCGAGGTCACGGCCCTCGGTGAGCGAGGAAGCGTCGCGCGCCGCGCGGGCGCGCTGAAGCAGATCGGCGAGCGAGTCGGCGACGGCAGGCGACGGGCGAGTCAGCATGGATGGAAGTGGCGGCGCGGGCGCGGGCTGAACCGCCCCGGATGATGCGCTACTTCGCCGTCGGCATCACGAACTCCGCGCCCTTGGCGGTGCTTTCGGGCCAGCGCTGCATGATGGATTTCTGCTTCGTGTAGAAGCGCACGCCCTCTTCGCCGTAGGCGTGCATGTCGCCGAACAGGCTGCGCTTCCAGCCGCCGAAGCCGTGCCAGGCCATGGGCACCGGAATGGGCACGTTGATGCCCACCATGCCGACCTGGATGCGCCGCGCGAACTCGCGCGCGATGTGGCCGTCGCGGGTGTAGCAGGCCACGCCGTTGCCGTACTCGTGGTCGTTGACGAGCTGCACCGCCTCGGCGAAGTCTTTCGCGCGCACGCACGACAGCACCGGGCCGAAGATCTCTTCCTTGTAGATGCGCATGGCCGGCGTGACATGGTCGAACAGCGTGCCGCCGGTGAAGAAGCCCTCTTCATGCCCCGCCACCCGGTGGCCGCGACCGTCGACCACCAGCGTCGCGCCCTCCTCGACGCCCACGCCGATGTAGCCTTCGATTCGCTCCAGCGCCTGCTTCGTGACGATCGGGCCCATCTCGGCGTCCAGCGCCATGCCGTTCTTGATCTTGAGCGCCTTGGCGCGCTCGGCCAGCTTCGGCACGATCTTGTCGCCGACGTCGCCCACCAGCACCGCGACGCTGATCGCCATGCAGCGCTCGCCGGCCGAGCCGTAGGCCGCGCCGATGAGGGCGTCGACCGCCTGGTCGAGGTCGGCGTCGGGCATCACCACCATGTGGTTCTTGGCCCCGCCCAAGGCCTGCACCCGCTTGCCGTGGTGGGCGCCGGTCTCGTAGATGTACTGCGCGATCGGGGTCGAGCCGACGAAGCTGAGCGCCTTCACGTCCGGGTGGGTGAGCAGCGCGTCGACCACGATCTTGTCGCCCTGGATCACGTTGAACACGCCGTCGGGCAGGCCTGCCTGCTGCAGCAGGTCGGCCATGAACAGCGAGGCCGAGGGGTCGCGCTCGCTGGGCTTGAGGATGAAGCTGTTGCCGCAGGCCAGCGCCACGGGGAACATCCAGCACGGCACCATGCACGGGAAGTTGAAGGGCGTGATGCCGGCGACCACGCCCAGCGGCTGGCGCATGGACCAGTTGTCGATGCCGGTGGACACCTGGTCGGTGTAGTCGCCCTTGAGCAGCTGCGGGATGCCGCAGGCGAACTCGACGATGTCGATCCCGCGCGAGACCTCGCCCTGGGCGTCGGTGAACACCTTGCCGTGCTCGGCGGTGATCATGGCCGCGAGCGTGTCCTTGTGCTGGTTGAGCAGGGCCAGGAAGTTGTTGAGCACGCGCGCGCGGCGGATCGGCGGCGTGTCGGCCCAGGCGGGAAAGGCCGCCTTGGCGGCGGCGACGGCGGCTGCCACTTCGTCGGTGCTGCCCAGGGCAACCTGGCGCGCCGCCGTGCCGAGCGCCGGGTTGTAGACCGCCTGGCGGCGTCCGCTGATGCTGGCGACGACGCGGCCGCCGATGTAGTGGCCGACCTCGGTGGTGGCGGTGAAGGACTCGGGTGCGCCCATGGCATGTCTCCTGCAGATGCTCGATGCAGTCTAGGCCGCGCGACGCCGCCTGCCAATGCGCCTACACTGATTTCATTGTTCACCCATGCGAACAATCGATGCCCATGACGGCCGAACGACATCTTCATGCCCTGTGGCCTCACATCCACCTGCTGACCGTGATCGCGCAGACGGGCAGCTTCACCCAGGCGGCGCAGCGGCTGCAGCTGAGCAAGGCGGCGGTCAGCCAGCGTGTGGCCGAGCTCGAGCGGGCGGTCGGGCTCACCCTGGTCCAGCGCACCACGCGCTCGGTGCGCCTGTCGGACGCCGGCCAGCGCCTGGTCGACGAGAGCGCCGAGGCCTTCGCGCGCATCGCCCACAGCCTCACCGGCGTGCGCGACCTGGCCGGGCAGCCGCGCGGGCTGGTGCGGCTCACCGCGCCGGTGGCGCTGGGCCGCCAGCAGGTGGCGCCCACGCTGGAGGCCTTCTTCCGCCGCCATCCGCAGGTGCGGGTCGACCTGGAGCTGTCGGACCGGCTGGTCAACCTGGCGCAGGAAGGCTTCGACCTGGCGGTGCGCCACACCAGCGCGCCGCCCGACAACCATGTCGCATGGAAGCTCTGCGACTCGCGCACCCTGCTCGTGGCAACGGCCGGCTACCTGCGCCGCCGCGGCGTGCCGCAGCATCCGTCGGAGCTGACGGCGCACGACTGCCTGGCCTATCTGCGCACCGGCCCGGCCACCTGGCGCTTCGAGCAGCGCGAGCGGGCGCGCGGCGCGCGCGAGCCCGAGCGGGTCGGCGTGGCGGTGCAGGGGCCGCTGCGCGCGAACAACTCCGAGCTGCTGCGCGATGCAGTGCTGGCCGGCCTGGGCATCGCGCAGGTGCCCGATTTCAGCGCCGCCGCGGCCCTGCGCGCGGGTCGCCTGCGCGAGGTGCTGCCGGGTTGGCGGCCGGTCGGCTTCTTCGGCGACGCCATCCACGCGATCCGTCCGTGGAGCCCGACCGCGCCGCGCGCGGTGCAGGTGCTGGTCGAGCACCTGCGCGAGGCGTTGTCGGCCGGCTTCTAGTGCGCCTGATGGCGCTGCAGCATCGGTGCCAGCCGCTGCTCGCGCTGCAAGCGCCTCAGTCCGCCGTTGATGGCGTCGAGGAGCGGCTTGGCCTGTGGGTACTGGCGCGACACGATGAAGTGCGCCTTCAGCGGCGGGACTCCCGGCACGGCAGCGCTCGCGAGCAGCGTGCCGGACAGCTCCGGCACGCCCAGCAGCCGAAAGCCGTTGATCACTTCCTGGCTCTCGACGAAGGCGTCGCAGCGGCCCGCCTGCAGCATGCGCACCAGGGCCGAGTAGTCGGCCGCGCCGGTGTAGACCTTGTCGGCGGCTGGTCCCAGGTGGGCGTAGCTGATGCCGTTCAGCCCGCACAGTCGCAGGGATGCGAGGTCGCTCAAGGTGGTCAGCCCCAGGCCCTTGGGCCACTGGCCGGCGATGAAGTAAGCGCGCGGCACCAAGGCCAGGTAGGGATCGCTGTACAGGAAGGACTCGGCGCGCTTCTCGTTGTGGAAGGCGGCCATCACGATCTGCATGTCGGTGCCCTGGCGCGCATCGGCCAGGCAGCGCGCGAAGGGCAGCAGGGCGACGTGCGGCTCGAAGCCGCTGCCCTGCAGCGCGGCGCCGAGCACGTCGGGCGAGAAGCCGGCGACCTCGTGCGTGACCTTGTCGTCGCGGCGCTGGTAGTACGACGAGGGCGGCCATTCGTTGGCGCCACCACAGGCGTGCACGGCCGTGGTGGCCGCGGAAGCAGGCGGCGCCAGCAACGCGCCGAGTACACAGGCAAGGAGCAGCCGCTTCATCGTGCGCCATTGTCCGGCCGCATCGGCGCGGGCGGCAAGGCGCGGCAACCCGCAGGGGCAAGCGCTATCCTGGCCAGGTTTTCACGGATGAGGCCCGAACATGCTCCGACCCGATCGCACGCCCTCGTTCTTCCATGACTTGCAGGCCGAGAGCCTGCCCGCTCGCTACGGCGTGCGGATCACCGAGATCGCCGAGGGACGGCTCAGCGGCGAGCTCGAGTTGCAGCCCTGGATGCACGCACCCAACGGCTATCTGCACGCCGCCAGCGTGATCCTGCTGGCCGACACCTGCGCCGGCTATGCCACGGTGGCGCACCTGCCCGAGGGCGCGCGCAACTTCACCACCATCGAGCTCAAGAGCAACTTCCTGGGGACGGCGAAGGAGGGGCTGATGCGCTGCGAGGCGGTGGCCGATCACCTGGGACGCACCACGCAGGTGTGGGCCGCCACGGTGTTCAACGCGCAGGGCCGCAAGATCGCTCTTTTTCGCTGTACGCAGATGATCCTGGTGTGATCAGGTCAAAAAAAAGCCCACCCGCTTGGGCAGGTGGGCTGTGTCAAGTCCTCAAATAAAGGACGTCGTTGGGACGGTTGCCGGTTCGTGCGCCTGGTTGTTGCTGTTCTTGTCTTGCGGCGTTACGGACCTTGACGCGTAGGTTTCGCTAAAAACCTCGTGTGACAGCGATGGGCGGACTTTAGGTGCCGCCCTGGGGCGCGGCCATCCCCAAGGTGAGGGAGACGGCTCGCAACCAAATGTGGCAAGCGGATGAAGCCTTTCGATGGCCTGACAATCGCCCGATGCCCAAGGCCACTCCTCCCGCGGTCACGCCCCTCGTCGAACGCGACATCGACGAATTGCAAGCGCTTCTCGATGCCGTTCCGTCCCCCTTGGAGCCGCTGGATGTCAGCATGCTCGACGGATTTCTCTGCGGCCTGCTCGTGCAGCCCCAGCGCGTTCCGGAAACTCGCTGGCTGCCGCACGTCACCGACGCCGACGGCCGGCCGCTGCCGCCACGCTTCGACCCGACGCGGCTGCATGCGCTGGCCCGCAGCCGCCACGCCGAGCTCGACCAGGCGATCGGCGCGCGGCAATGGTTCGATCCCTGGGTGTTCGAGATGACCGGCGACGACGACGCCCCGCCTTCGATCGACGCCGTCTACCCCTGGGTGGCCGGCTTCGCCACCGCGATGGAGCTGTTCCCCGCGCTCATGCAGACCGATGCCGCTGCGCTGCTCGAGCCGCTGGCCCTGCTCTATCGCCACCTTGATCCCGACGACCTGGAAGACGCCGACGATCTGCTCGCCGAGATCGATTCGCTGGAGCCGCCGGCCGACCTGACCGAAGCGGTCGAGGGCCTGGTGCGCGCAACCTTGTTGCTGGCCGACATCGGCCGGCCGGTCGAGCCGCGCGCCGCACCCCGGTCGGCGCGTCACCGGCGCCCCGCGGGACAGCGCTCGCCGCGTCGATAGCCGGCTTCAGCGAGCGCCGAAGTGACGCTGGGCGTGCAGCCCCAGCCCCGTCGCCACGCTCGCGAAACGGTCGCCGCGCACCGCCCGCGCCGCCGGAAAGGCCGCCGCGATGCGCTGCGCCAGCAGGCGCAGGCCGGTGGAGCCGCCGGTGAAGTACAGCGTGGCGATCGTGTCCGGCCGCAGGCCCGCCTGGGCCGCGGTCGCACGGGCCGCATCGACGATGCGCTCGAGGTCCGCCTCGATCGATTGCACCGCGGCCTGCTCGGTGAGCAGCACCCGCAGCCCGCGCTCGACGTGCCCGAGGTCGATCACGGTGTCGCCGCCCTCGGCCACGTCGATCTTGGCCTGCTCGGCACGCGCCGCGAGCTCGTGGCCCAGGCGCTCGTCGACCACCGTCATCAGGCGCTGGTGGTGCAGCGGCTCGGCATAGAAGGCCTTCATCTGCCGCAGCTCGGCCGTGCGCTGCGGCGTGTACACGGTGTTGATCAGGTGCCAGGTCGCGAGATCGAAGTACACGCCGCTGGGAACCTCGCGGGCAGGCGCGTCGTTGACGGCCGGCCCGTACGCGCCGAAGCCGAACTCACGCAGGATGCTCGCGAGCTCGATGCGCCGGTCGAAGTCGGTCCCGGCGATGTGCACGCCGTGGTTGGCGAGGATGTCGTCCTTGCGATCGGGCCGCGCCGCGCGCTCGGGTCCGACGCGCACGATCGAGAAGTCGGAGGTGCCGCCGCCGATGTCGGCCACCAGCACGATTTCCTCGCGCTGCACGTGGCGCTCGTGGTCGAAGGCCGCCGCAATGGGCTCGTACTGGAACTGCACCTCGTCGAAGCCGACGGACCGCGCGGCGCTGGCCAGCGCCGCCTGCGCCTGCGCGTCGCGCGCGGGGTCGTCGTCGACGAAGAACACCGGCCGGCCGAGGATGGCGCGGCGAATCGGCGCTCCCGCCTCGGCCTCGGCCAGGGTCTTGAGGTGACGCAGGTAGCCCGCGATGACGTCGAGGTACTTCACGCCCCGCCCGCCGCCGACGTCGGTGGTCTGGTCGACCAGGCTGGAGCCCAGGATGCTCTTCATCGAGCGCATCAGCCGCCCGTCCACGCCATCGACGTAGGCCGCCACGGCGGCGCGTCCGAAGGCGCGCGGCGGGCCATGGGTCTCGCGGCCCTCGACGAAATAGAACACCGCCGTCGGCATGGTCTGCTGGCCCGGCTCGAGCTCGACCAGGCGCATGCCGCCGGCGCCGGGGATGGCGATGGCCGAGTTCGAGGTGCCGAAGTCGATCGCGCAGTACATCGCCGTTCTCCGGTAGGGAATTCCGAGGGGGCGCGATTGTAGGTTCCTATCGCGCCGGCCGGGGAGATGCCTGCATACTCTCGCGGCCGTTTCTGCCAGGGGACCGCCTCATGCCCGCCGAAGACCTCCCCCAACTGCTGTCGCGCGTGGCCTTGCGCGACCGCGTCGCATTCGAGCGTTTGTACCGGGCCACCTGTGCGCATCTTTTGGGCGTCGCGTTCCGTATATTGAATAACCGCGACCGCGCCGAAGAGGTGCTGCAGGAAGCTTTCATGAACGTCTGGAACAGTGCCGGCGGGTACAACCCCGGGGTCGCCACCCCGATGACCTGGCTCATCAACATCGTGCGCAACAAGGCGATCGACGCCGTTCGCTCGGGCAAGACCGAGCGCGCGTCGACCGTCGCGCTGGACGACGAGGGCATGGACGTCGCCGCCGACGACTCGCAGCAGCCGCAGCACCTGCTGGACGACAGCCTGGTCAAGGTCAAGATCGACCGCTGCATGAGCGAGCTCAATGCCTCGCAGCGCCAGGCGCTCGCACTCGCCTACTACCGCGGCATGGTGCACACCGACATCGCCGAGGCGCTGAACGCGCCGCTGGGCACCGCCAAGGCCTGGGTGCGGCGAGGGCTCGACAAGCTCAAGTCCTGCCTCGAGGCGGCGGGAGTGGCGGCATGAAGCGAAGGGCGAGGGGCCCCGTTTACGGGGATCGACCAGCGCAATGCCGCCGGGCCACCGACCGCGTGGCGCTTCGCGCAAATGCGGCCATCCGGGAGGTGGCCGCATGAACTATCTCCTGCCGGAGCGGCTGGACCGCCTGGCCCGCGAGTACGTGCTGGGCACGCTCACCGGCCGCGCGCGCCGTCGCTTCGAGCGCCTCCTGCGCCAGACACCGGCGGCGACGCTGGCGGTGAGCGCCTGGCAGGAGCGCTTCAGCGTGCTGGCCGCCGGCGTGCCGCCGATGCAGCCGCGCGACCAGGTCTGGAGGGGTCTGGAGCAGCGGCTGTTCGCGCCGGCGGCGGCCGACAAGCCGGCCGGCGGGCCGCTGCAGTGGCTGTGGAAGCTGCTCTCGGCGCGCACCCTGGCCGGCGCGCTGGCGGGCGTCTTCCTGTGCGTGGTCGTGCTGCGGCTTCAGCCCGGCCTGGTGGGCCTCGAAACCCCATCCGAGGCGCTGCCCGCCAGCTACGTCGGTCTGCTGCTCGATTCGGAAGGTCGTCCCACGTTGCTGGCCAATTCACGCCGGCACGGCAAGCAGCTCACGGTGAAGGTGCTGCAGCCGGTCCAGGTGCCGGCCGGCAAGGTCGCCCAGCTGTGGGCCTTGCCCAAGGGCGACAACCCGTTCCCCGTCGCCACCTTGCCGACCCTGCCGGCCAAGGGCTCGGTCACGCTGGGCCTGCCCGACACCTCGGAGAAGCTGTTCTTCAACGTGCCGCGCCTGGCGGTGACCTTCGAGCCCGCGCCCGCCAAGGTCGGCGACAAGCCGTCCACCGACCCGGTGCTGGTGGGGCACTGCGTGAAATTGTGGTGATGGCGCGTGCGTCCGCGAGCAGCGGCACACCGTAAGTCCCCGCAAGACATCGGCAATCGTCTCGATGTCTGCCACTCACCGGAGGTTCCAGCCATGTTCTCTCTCTCCCGCATCCTGGCGGCCAGCGTCCTGGCCCTGAGCGTTCAAGTCATCCACGCGGCGGACACCGATCCGGCGCCCGCGACCGCCGACAAGCTCGCCCCGGCGCGTGCGCAGATCGCGGCCAAGTCATGGCGCGGTGCGATCGACGAGCTCAAGCGCATCAACGATCCCGCCAGTGCGGACTGGAACAACCTGATGGGCTACAGCCTGCGCAAGGCCAAGACGCCCGACTACGAGGCCGCCGAGAAGTTCTACGACGAGGCGCTGCGCATCGATCCCAAGCACCGCGGCGCGCTGGAGTACTCGGGCGAGCTGTACCTGATGAAGGGCGACCTCGCCAAGGCCGAGGAGCGCCTCGGCAGGCTCGACAAGGCCTGCCGCCTGCCCTGCGACGAGTACACCGACCTGAAGAAGGCGGTGCAGGCCTACAAGGACAACGGCAACAAGTACGTCGCCCAGCAGTGACGCATCACGCCGGGGCCAGTCGCGGCCACGCCGCCGCCCTGGCCTCGCCGTGGAAACCCATGGCCAGCTCCGGCCGCCGCCCGCACATGAGCTCCGCGAGCGCGCGGCCGGAGCCTGCGCCATGGGTCCATCCCAGCGTGCCGTGGCCGGCATTGACCCACAGGTTGTGCAAGCGGCTGCGCCCGATCAGCGGGATGTTGCTCGGCGTGCTGGGACGCAGCCCGGCCCAGAAGCGCGGCTCGCTCGTGTCGGCCACGCCGGGGAACAGCTCCTCGTAGCGCTCGATCAGCGCGGCGCAGCGCCGTTGCGCGGTGCGGCTGTCCAGGCCCGTGTCGTAGCCCGCCATCTCGGCGGTGCCGGCAATGCGGATGTGGTCGCCGAGCCGGCTGATCGCGATCTTTCGCGTGTCGTCGATCATGCTGACCACGCTCGCATCGGCGGGACGCTTCAGCGCCAGCGTGGCCGAGTAGCCCTTGGCCGGATAGATGGGCAGGCGCAGGCCCAGCGGACGCAGCAGCGGCGCGGTGAAGCTGCCCAGCGCGGCCACGTAGGCGTCGGCCGCGAGCGAGCTCATGCGCAGGCCTTGTTTGTCACGCACGCGCACCGAGGCGACGCCACGCCCTTGCGTCTCGAAGCCGACGATGTCGTGCTCCCAGAGGAAGCGCGCCCCGCGTTGCGCGCAGCGCTTCGCCAGCTCTTGCGTGAAGACGCGGGCATCGCCGGACTCGTCGCTGGCGGTGTAGGTGCCGCCGGCGATGCGATCGGCGAAATGGCGCAGCGACGGCTCCACCTTCAGCACCTCGTCGCGCGACAGCACCCGGCGATCGACGCCATGGCGGCGCATGAGCTCGGCGCCGGCCGCGCCGGCGTCCATGTCGCGCTGGCTGGAGAAGAAGTGCAGGATGCCGCGCTCCAGCCGGTGGTACTCGATGCCGGTGCGCGCGACCAGGTCCTTCAGCGCTGCATGGCTGTAGCGTCCGAGCGCCACCAGCTGCGCGACGTTGCGCTCGAAGGCCGCGTCGTTGCACTGCGCGAGAAAGCCCAGGGCCCAGCGCCACTGGTGCGGATCGAGGCGGGGCCGGAACAGCAGCGGCGAGTCGTCGCGCAGCAGCCACTTCGCGACCTTGAACGGCGCCTGCGCATTCGCCCAGGGCTCGCAGAAGCTGACCGAGATCTGCGCGCCGTTGGCGAAGCTGGTCTCGAGCGCGGCGTCGGCCTGGCG
The DNA here is from genome assembly GCA_036377015.1 of Piscinibacter sp. GTDB lineage: Bacteria > Pseudomonadota > Gammaproteobacteria > Burkholderiales > Burkholderiaceae_C > Albitalea. The sequence continues at coordinate 46,576 of DASUZE010000043.1, forward strand.
GTCGACCACCGTCACGTCGTGGCCCTGGTCGAGCAGGTGCCAGGCGGTGCTGATGCCGATGATGCCGGCGCCCATCACGATGACGTTCATTCGGGGTCCTTCAAAGGGGATTCACGAGCAATTGCAGGGCGACGGCGAACATCACCGCCGCCACGCCGGCGTCGATGGCGCGCCAGGCGGCGGGACGCTGCAGCAGCCGCGAGGCCGCGGCCGCGCCGTAGCCCAGGGTGGCGAACCACATCAGCGACGCCAGCCCGGCACCCAGCGCGAACGCGCTGCGCGCCGCGCCGGGCTGTTGCGCGCCCACGCTGCCGAGCAGCACCACGGTGTCCAGGTAGACGTGCGGATTGAGGTAGGTCAGTGCGAGCGTCGTGCCGAGGGTGGCGGGCAGGCTGCCGGCCCCGACGCCGGCGACCATCGTGTCGGCAGGCGTGCGACAGGCACGCAGGCCGGCGCGCACGCCGTAGAGCAGCAGGAAGGCCGCGCCACCGAACCGGAACAGCTCCAGCGCCAGCGGTGAGGACTGGATCCAGGCGCCCAGGCCGAACACGCCCAGCGCGATGAGCAGCCAGTCCGACAGCGTGCACAGCAGCACCACCGGTCCCACGTGGGCGCGCGCCAGGCCCTGGCGCAGCACCAGCGCGTTCTGCGCGCCGATGGCGACGATCAGGCCGGCGGTCATCAGCCAGCCCTGGGCGAAGGCAGCGGGAAGGGGGTTCATGCTGGACGCGATTCTGGCCAGCGGCGCGCCGAACATGAAGCGGCATTCATGTTTGTCGGCTTACATTAGAAGCACTTATGAAGCCACTCGACGCTGCCGCCCTCGATTGCCTGGCCGCGCTGGCCGATCACGCCAGCTTCGAGCGCGCCGCGCAGCACCTGGCGATCACCCAGTCGGCGGTGTCGCAGCGCCTGCGCTCGCTCGAGGCGCAGGTGGGCCAGCTGTTGGTGGTGCGCTCGCGGCCGTTGCGCCTGACCGAGCCGGGCAAGGTGCTGCTGCGTTTCGCGCGGCAGCTGCAGGCCATGCGCGACGACGTCGGGCGCGAGCTGGGCGTGCAGGCGTCGCCGGGCGAGCGGCTGCCGATCGCGGTGAATGCCGACAGCCTCGCCACCTGGGTCATGCCGGCGCTGGACCCTCTGGTGCGCGAGGGCCTGTCGCTGGAGCTGGTGGTCGACGACCAGGACTTCACCCACGACTGGTTGCGCGAGGGTGCCGTGCTCGGCTGCGTCAGCACCGTGAGCGAGGCGCTGCGCGGCTGCCGCGTCCAGGCGCTGGGCGTCATGCGCTATCGCGCGGTGGCGAGCCCGGAGTTCGTCGCCCGCGAATGGCAGGGGGACCCCGGTGGCCTGAATCGCGCCAGCTTCAGCCGCGTGCCCTTCCTCGTATTCAACCGCAAGGACGACATGCAGCAGCAGTGGGTGTCGCGCGCCTTCGGCGTGCGTGCGCCGCGTCTCACCGAGCGCTTCGTGCCCTCGTCGGAGGCCTATGTGCGCGCGGCGCTGATGGGCTGGGGCGTGGGCGTGGCGCCCGACATCCAGGTGCGCGGCCTGCTCGAGGCCGGCGCGCTGCTCGACCTGCGGCCCGAGCTCACGCTGGCGGTGCGGCTGTTCTGGCACCAGTGGCGCCTGGGGCCCGATGGCGCGCCGCCGTCGCCGCGGGTGGCCATGCTCGATCGCATCGGTGCCGCGCTGGCCAGCGGCGCGAAGGCCGCGCTGGGGGAGGCTCGCGCCAGGCCGCTCAGCGCTCGCCGGCCTCGGGCTTAGCGGAACGCCGACGCTCCAGGGCGGCTGGCGTGGCGCCACGCTGGCCCTTGGTCGCATCGGTCGCCGAACTGGACGTTGCCGTGCCCGCCCGCTTCACGCGGGACACGTCGGGCAGGCCGGACTCGCCGGAGGCCAGCAGCAGGGCGCTCACGACGGCGCCGGTCACGGTGCTCCAGGTGAGCGCCTGGAGTGAAGTCAAGGTCATTCTTGTAACTCCCGCGCGACCGGCGGGGCGCCGATCGCGTCGACCAACCATAGGTGGCTGGCGGCCGGATTTCCATCGTCAAACGGACCGCATCGCCGTTGCATTGCAACGGGGCGCAACCGCGCAGGAATGCCGGTTTCCGGCTCGGCGTGACGGGAGCTCGACGCGTTCGTAACGAACTGCACGCAAGCCGGGGCCCAATTCAGCCGAATAGCCACATGCGGGCCGTCCCACACTGGGATCATGGAACGCACGGTGCGGGGGGTTGGCGATGAACAAGGTTCCGAACATTCCGTGGTGGCAGGCGATGGGTCTTCCCGACAGCGAGCCGGTGGCCGACACCGACTACGCCGACATGGGGACCGCTTTCGGGCTCGACGCGAGCCTGTCGCGGGGCGAGCCGGCGGCGGGCGAGGGCGCCGCCGAGGCGGCGCCGTGGCGCGACCGCCTGAACGGCCGCTCGGTGATCTGAGAAGCTGAGCGCGACCTGCGCTCACACCTCGACGGTCAGCTGACCGTCGAAGCCGTCCGCTTCTCCCTTGCGCCCGTGTCCGCGGGCGTTGCAAAGCACCCGCGTCGACCCGCCCTCGTGCGCCAGCCGGTAGTCGTGCCGGCAGTGCAGGTGGCCGTGGATCCACAGGTCGGCCAGCGGCAGCAGGTCGTCGTCGGCATTGCAGAAGCTCGCCGTGCCGGGCTGGCTGCCGTAGCGCGGATCGGCGCTCAGGATGCTGGGCCCGAAATGAGTGACGACCACCGTCGCGTCCCAGTCGCCCTCGGCGCGGGCCAGCTCGTGGACCAGCCATGCGCGGCAGGCGAGCGCCTCCAGGCGCACCGCGGCCGCGTCGAAAGGCAGGCCGTGCAGGGTCGAGCGCTGCACCCGCATGAAGTACGAGGCGGCGCGCAGCACGCGCTCGCTCATCGCGTCGCCGAAGAGGTTGAAGTCGCACCAGCGTGTCGTGCCGACGAAGCGGATGCGGCGCCCGTCGGCACCGGCCAGCACCCGGCGTTCGCGCTCCAGCAGCGTCAGCCCGAGCGCGGCGCAGCGCTGGCGCAGGGCCGGCCACGCGTCGGTCATCTCGCGGCTGTCGAACTCGTGGTTGCCGGCGACGAAGAGCACGGGGACCGGCCAGGCGGCGAACTGCGCCAGGCCGTCCCAGCGGCTGTCGATGTCACCGGCGAGCACCAGCAGCTCGGCGCCCGGCGCCGGCGCGATTTCGCAGGTCTCGGTCTCGAGGTGAAGGTCGGAGACGACTTGCAGGCGCATGACTGGCGCGTCAGCACATCACGCGCCGTGGCAATGCTTGTACTTCTTCCCGCTGCCGCACGGACACGGCTCGTTGCGGCCGACCTTGGGCGTGTCGCGCTTGACGGTGTCGACCTTGTAGCGCAGGTCGCGCGTCAGGTCGGACAGGTCGGCCACCGCGACGACCAGGTCCTCGATGGCTTCGTCGAGACTGGCGAGCGGCTGCTCTCGGTCCAGCGTGGCGACGACCTCGCGCTCCTCGTCGGTCTCGGCCGGCAGGTGGCGAAACAGCCGGGCCAGCGCGGCCATGACCGCGTCGTCGGGCATCTCGGCCAAGTCGGGGAAGCACAGCGTGGCGTGCTGGAAGCCGGCCACCCATGGCATCACGGCCTGCGAGACCGGGCTCACGCCGGCCAGCGCCTCGGGCGCCTCGGCCTCGTCGTCGAACTCGAGGATGAGCGGATCGAACCAGCCGTCCTCGGCCATGGCGCGGTTGAGCGCGGCATGCCGGCGCAGGATCAGGGTGCGGGTGCGCTCCAGCCAGGCGGCGTCGGCCGTGTCGGGCAGGGGCTGGCCTTCGAAGTCGAAGACGTGCGGCAGCCAGGTCTCGGGCTCCAGCAGCACCGGCTGCACCAGCACGCCGCACAGGAAGCCGTCGAGCATGACGGCGTCGCAGGGCTCCAGGGGCTCGGGCGTGGCGGCGAGCAGGTCGTCGAGCTCGGCGAACTCGGCGTCGGTGAGGTCGCGGGAAACTGAAACGGTGGGCGGCGCGGGCATGGGGCGTTCGGCAAAGACCAAACGCCGATTGTCCTATGCGGCCGGCACCGAGAAGCTTCCGATGAGCCGATAGCGCGTGCCGGGGTGGTACAGCCGCGCCACCGACGCGACGGCGCCTTGCGACACCGTGCGCCGCGACACCATCAGCAGCGCGCTGCCCTCGGGCACCTCGAGCAGGCGCGCCTGCTCCGGCGTGGCCAGCACCGCCTCGACCACCTGCTCGGCCTCGGTCAGCGGCGCGTGCTCGAACAGCACGGCCGACGGCGTGACGTCGGTGAAGTCGCGGTCCAGCAGGCCGGGGGCGAGGGCCGGGTTGACGTGCCGGTCCTCGTACTGGATGGGCACGCCGTTCTCCAGGTGCACCAGGCGGCAGCGGAACACCGGCGCTCCCTTGCGCAGGCGCATCGCGGCCGCGACCTCGGGGGTGGCCTTCTCGCGCGACACGCTGCACACCTGCGTGGTGTGCAGGTGGCCGCGCTCGGCGATCTCGTCGTGGATGTCGCGCACTTGCAGCAGGTTGGAGATGGGGTGCAGCTCGGCCACGTACGAGCCCGAGCCCTGGCGCCGCTCGATCAGCCCCGCCGCCTCGAGCTCGCGCAGCGCGCGGTGCACGGTCATGCGCGCGCAGCCGAACTCCTGCACCAGCTCGCGCTCCGAGGGCAGCCGCACGCCCGGTTCCCATCCACCGTCGGCAATGCGCTGCTGGATCGACGTCTTGACGGTCTCGTAGGAGAGGGTGCGTTTGCGGCGGGCGTTCATCGCGGGCATTCTAGGGGAGGCCATGCTAAAGTTGTCTAGACCACTTGCCAGGGAAAGCCCCCATGCCGCACACCATCGAACCGGGCCGACTCGACGCCGAACTGCTGCAGCAAGCCGCGCAAGGCGGCGCGCGATTCACGCTGGCCGCGACCGCCCACGAGCGCATGGCCGCCAGCGTGCGCGCGGTGCGCGAGCTGGTGTCGCGGCACGAGGCGGTGTACGGCATCAACACCGGCTTCGGCAAGCTCGCGCAAACCCGCATCGCCGACCACGAGCTGGCTCAGCTGCAGAAGAACCTGGTGCTCTCGCACAGTGCGGGCGTCGGTGCGCCCCTGGCCGCGCCGGTGGTGCGGCTCATGCTGCTGCTCAAGGCCGCCAGCCTCGCGCACGGCGTGTCGGGCGTGCGCGCCGAGGTCGTCGAGGCGCTGCTCGCGCTGCTGGCCGCCGACGTGCTTCCGGTGATCCCCGAGAAAGGCTCGGTCGGCGCGTCGGGCGACCTGGCGCCGCTCGCGCACCTGGCGGGCGTGCTGATCGGCATCGGCGAGGTGAGCGTCGACGGCCAGCGCATCGACGCTGTCCAGGGCCTGAAGCGGGCCGGCCTCGCGCCCTTCGAGCTTGGCCCCAAGGAGGGGCTGGCGCTGCTCAACGGCACCCAGTGCTCGACGGCACTGGCCTTGCATGCGCTGCAACGCCTGGAGCGTGTGTTCGATGCGGCCGTCGCCGTCGGCGCGATGACGGTCGACGCGGCCAAGGGGTCCGACACGCCCTTCGACGATCGCATCCACGCGGTGCGCGGCCAGCGGGGCCAGCGCGAGGTCGCGGCGCGCTACCGCGACTGGCTGCATGCGAGCCCGCTGCGCCAATCGCACCTGCACTGCGAGAAGGTCCAGGACCCGTACTGCCTGCGCTGCCAGCCGCAGGTGATGGGCGCCTGCCTGGACCAGATGCGCCACGCCGGCGGCATCCTGCTGACCGAAGCGAACGGCGTGTCCGACAACCCGCTGGTGTTCGCCGACGAGCTGCAGGCCCTGTCGGGCGGCAACTTCCACGCCGAGCCGGTGGCCTTTGCCGCCGACAACCTGGCGCTCGCCATCGCCGAGATCGGCGCCTTGTCGGAGCGGCGCACCGCCATGCTGATGGACCCGGTGATCTCCGGCCTGCCGGCCTTCCTCATCGAGCACGGCGGGCTCAATTCCGGCTTCATGATCGCGCAGGTGACGGCGGCGGCGCTGGCGTCGGAGAACAAGTCGCTGGCCCATCCGGCGAGCGTCGACTCGCTGCCCACCTCGGCCAACCAGGAGGACCACGTCTCGATGGCGACCTATGCGGCGCGCCGGCTGCACAACATGCTGGACAACACCGCGGGCATCGTCGCGATCGAGTGGCTCGCGGCCTCGCAAGCGCTGGAGTTCCACCGGCCGCTGGTGTCGTCGCCGGCGCTGGAAGGATTGCTGGCGAAGCTGCGCGAGCGCGTGTCGTTCCTGCACGAGGATCGCTTGATGGCGCCCGACATCGCGGCCGCGACGGCCTTGGTCGAAGCGGGTCTGTAGCCCGGGTGCAACCCGGGGTCCCGGGTTTCACCCGGGCTACGAAAATCACCCTCCATGGCTGAGTCGCACCGCCTGTTCCTCGACGCCCGCGCCGTCGCCCGATCGCTGCCGTGGCCGGCGCTGATCGACGCGCTGCAGCGCGCCTTGCGCGCCGCCGACGTCACCGCGCCGCCGCGCATGCACTGCGAGCTCGACCCGGTGGGCGGCTCCGCGCCGGTCCTGCTCGTGATGCCGGCCTGGAGCGCCGGCCTGGGGGTCGGCACCAAGCTCGTCACCGTCCATCCGCACAACCCGCGGCTGGGATTGCCCTCCATCCACGGCCTGTACGTGCTCATGGACGCCGCCACCGGCCGGCCGCTCGCGGTGCTCGACGGCGGCGAGCTGACCGCCCGCCGCACCGCGGCGGCATCGGCACTGGCGAGCCGCCATCTCTCGCGCGCCGGCAGCCGCTGCCTGCTCATGGTGGGCACCGGGCGCCTGGCGCGCTACCTGCCGCTGGCCCATGCGCAAACCCGCACGATCGATCGCGTGCTGGTGTGGGGCCGCTCGCCCGCCAAAGCGGAAGAAACGGCGAACGCGCTGCGCACCGATGGCTTGAAGGCCGATGTCGCCTTGTCCTTGCAAGACGCCGTCGCGCAGGCCGACATCGTCAGCTGCGCGACCTTGTCCAACGAGCCGCTGGTGCGCGGCGACTGGCTGCGTCCCGGCACGCACCTCGACCTCGTCGGTGCCTTCACGCCGGCCATGCGCGAGACCGACGAGCACGTGTTCGCACGCGCGAACGGCGTGTGGTGCGACACCCTCGACGGCGCGACCACCGAGGCCGGCGACGTGATCCAGGCGATCGCCGCCGGCGCGTTCGATGCATCGCGCATCGCCGGCGACCTGGCGCGCTTGTGCCGCGAAGGCGCGCGCCGCGCCGACACCGACATCACCGTCTTCAAATCGGTCGGCATGGCGGTCGAAGACCTCGCCGCCGCGCGGCTGTGCATCGATCGCCACGGCCACGACGCCGCCACCCCCTGAAGGAGCAAACGACCATGGTCCAGCGATTCGAGCCCGGCAAGCGCATGTCGCAGGCGGTGGTGCACAACGGCACGGTCTACCTCGCCGGCCAGGTGGCCGACGAAGACCCGACGCAGGACATCGCCGGGCAGACCCGCCAGGTGCTGGCGATGATCGACCGCCTGCTGGAGCAGGCGGGCAGCGACAAGCGCCACATCCTGATGGCGCAGATCTTTCTCGCCGACATGGCCGACTTCGCCGGCATGAACAGCGAGTGGGACCGCTGGGTTCCCGCGGGTCACACGCCGGCGCGCGCAACGGTGCAGGCGGCCTTGGCGGTGCCTGAGTGGAAGATCGAGATCGTGGTGACGGCCGCCGTGGCGTGACCACGTAGCCCGGGTGCAACCCGGGACACGCCGACCCCGGGTTGCACCCGAGCTACGCAGCCTGCTTGGCGCCGCCGCGCCACTGACCCATCAACGCCTGCCACTTCGGACGCGCCGCCGCGAGGTGGCGCTCCTTCACGTGGCCGTAGCCGCGGATCTCTTCCGGGATGCGCGCGATCTCGACCGCCAGCGCCAGGTTCGACGCATTCAGCCCGCGCAGCAGCTCCTCGATGCACTGCCGGTACTCGCCGATCAGCGCCCGCTCCACCTTGCGCTCCTCGGTCCGGCCGAACGGATCGAAGGCCGTCCCGCGCAAGCCCTTGAGCCTGGCCAGCACGCCGAAGGCCTTCAGCATCCACGGCCCGTACGGCTGCTTCACCAGCTCGCCCTTGTCGTTCTTCTTCGCGACCATGGGCGGCGCGAGGTGGTAGTTGAGCTTGTAGTCGCCCTCGAACTGCGACGCCACCTTGTCGAGGAAGCTCTTGTCGGTGTGCAGCCGCGCGACCTCGTACTCGTCCTTGTAGGCCATCAGCTTGAACAGGTAGCGCGCCGCGGCCTCGGTGAGCTTGCTCGAGCCGAGCGGCTTCTCGGCCGCACGCACCTGCTCGACGAAGGCCCGGTACTGCGACGCATACGCCGCGTCCTGGTAGCCGGTGAGGAACTCGACGCGCTTGGCGACCAGCTCGTCGACGTTGACGGACTTGCGCACGAACTGCACCACCTGCGCTGGCTTGAGCAAGGCCTGCACCGCGGCCAGGTCATGTGCCGCGCGGCGTCCCCATTCGAAGGCCGCCTTGTTGTTGTCGACCTGCACGCCGTTGAGCTCGATCGCCCGCATCAGCGCCGCATGGCTCAGCGGGATGCGCCCGTTCTGCCACGCATAGCCGAGCATCAGCGGGTTGGCGTAGAGCGAATCGCCGACCAGCTCGACCGCAATCGCGTCGGCGTCGAGCATGCCGACATTCGCCGCGCCGGCGGCCGCGACGATCGCGCTCTCGCAGTTGCCGGCCGGAAACTGCCAGTTCGGGTTGGCCACGAAGGCGGCCGTCGGCGAGCCGTGGCTGTTCAGCGCGACGAAGCTCTTGCCCTCGCGCATGGTCGCGAGCGTCGCCTTGTTCGCGGCGACGATCGGATCGCAGCCGATCACCACGTCGGCCTCGGCGGTGCCGACCTTGGTGGTGTGGATGGCGTCCATGCGGTTGGCGATCTGGATGTGGCTCCAGGTCGCACCGCCCTTTTGCGCCAGGCCGGCCGCGTCTTGCGTGACGACGCCCTTGCCCTCGATGTGCGCCGCCATGCCCAGCAGCTGGCCGATGGTGATGACGCCGGTGCCGCCCACGCCCGCGACCACGATGCCCCAGGCGCTCTCGGCCACCGGCAGCGAAGGCTCGGGAATCGCCGGCAGCGTGAACGGGCTCGGCCGCGTCTTCTCGCCCTTCTTCGCGCTCTTGAGCTGCCCGCCCTCGACGGTCACGAAGCTCGGGCAGAAGCCGTTGACGCAGGAATAGTCCTTGTTGCAGCTGTTCTGGTTGATGCGGCGCTTGCGTCCGAACTCGGTCTCGACCGGCTCGACCGACAGGCAGTTGCTCTTGACCGAGCAGTCGCCGCAGCCTTCGCACACCAGCTCGTTGATCACCACCCGCTTGCTCGGCTCGACCATGGTGCCGCGCTTGCGGCGGCGGCGCTTCTCGGTGGCGCAGGTCTGGTCGTAGATGATGGCGGTGGTGCCCTTGACCTCGCGATACTCGCGCTGGATGCGGTCGAGCTCGTCGCGGTGGTGCACCGTCACGCCCGCCAGCAGGTCCACGCCCTGGTACTTCTGCGGCTCGTCGGTCACGATGCACAGCTTCGTGACGCCCTCGGCCTTGAGGCTTTGCATGATCTGGAGCACCGAGTGGCCCTCGGGCCGCTCGCCCACCTGCTGGCCGCCGGTCATCGCCACCGCGTCGTTGTAGAGGATCTTGTAGGTGATGTTCACGCCCGCGGCGATCGCCTGGCGGATCGCCAGCAGGCCGCTGTGGAAGTAGGTGCCGTCGCCCAGGTTGGCGAAGATGTGGCTGTCGGTGGTGAAGGGCGCCTGGCCGACCCACGGCACGCCTTCGCCGCCCATCTGCGTGAAGGTGGAGGTGGAGCGGTCCATCCACACCACCATGTAGTGGCAGCCGATGCCGGCCACGGCGCGCGAGCCTTCGGGGACACGCGTGCTGGTGTTGTGCGGGCAGCCGCTGCAGAACCAGGGCGTGCGGTCGCCCGCGCCCTTGGCCTCGATCGTCTGCCAGCTCCGCTCCTTGGCCTCGATGATGGCCACCCGCGCGTCCATGCGGGCGGCGGTGTCGGCGTCGACGCCCAGCTTCTTCAGCCGCTTGGCGATGGCCTTGGCGATGAGCGCTGGCGTGAGGTCGGCCTGGGCGCGCAGCAGCCAGTGCTGGCTCGGATTCGCATGCGACCACTCGCCACCGGAGTTGTCCCCCGCCGTCTCGTCGAACTTGCCGAGCACGGTGGGGCGCACGTCGGGCCGCCAGTTGTAGAGCTCTTCCTTGAGCTGGTACTCGATGACCTGGCGCTTCTCCTCGACCACCAGGATCTCCTGCAGGCCCTGCGCGAAATTGCGGGTGATGGTGGCTTCGAGCGGCCACACCACGTTGACCTTGTGCAGGCGGATGCCCAGGCGCCGGCAGGCCGCGTCGTCCAGGCCCAGGTCGTGCAGTGCCTGGCGGGTGTCGTTGTAGGCCTTGCCGCTGGCGATCAGGCCGAAGCGGTCGTTCGGGCCTTCGATGACGTTGTGGTTGAGCTTGTTGGCGCGGATGTAGGCGAGCGCCGCATACCACTTGTGGTCGAACAGGCGCGCCTCCTGCTCCAGCGGCGGATCGGGCCAGCGGATGTGCACGCCGCCGGGCGGCATCTGGAAGTCCTCGGGCAGCACGATGTCGACACGGTCCGGATCGACGAACACGCTGCTCGCCGACTCGACGATCTCCTGGATGGTCTTCATGCCCGACCACACGCCCGCGAAGCGGCTCAGCGCGAAGGCGTGCAGGCCCATGTCGAGGATGTCCTGCACCGACGACGGGAAGAACACCGGCAGGCCGCAGGCCTTGAAGATGTGGTCGCTCTGGTGGGCCGCGGTCGAGCTCTTGGCGATGTGGTCGTCGCCGGCGATGGCGATCACGCCGCCGTGCTTGGCGGTGCCGGCCATGTTGGCGTGCTTGAACACGTCGGAACAGCGGTCGACGCCCGGGCCCTTGCCGTACCAGATGCCGAACACGCCGTCGAACTTCTTGCTCTGCGGGTACAGGTCGAGCTGCTGCGTGCCCCAGATGGCGGTGGCGCCCAGCTCTTCGTTCACGCCGGGCTGGAACACGATGTTCTGCGCCGCCAGGTGCTTCTTGGCGGCCCACAGCGCCTGGTCGTAGGTGCCCAGCGGCGAGCCGCGGTAGCCGCTGATGAAGCCCGCGGTGTTCAGGCCCGCGAAGGCGTCGCGCTTGCGCTGGAGCATGGGCAGGCGCACGAGGGCCTGCACGCCGCTCATGAACGCCCTGCCGTTGTCCAGGCTGTACTTGTCGTCCAGGGTGACGGTCTCGAGCGCCTTGCGGATCGACTCGGGAAGGGGTGCGTTCATCGGCGGGAGCTCCAGCATCGGGCGGTCCATGAGTTTAGGTTGAGACGCTCTAGAAGTCTTTTCTTTCTGTGCCCAAACAAGCCATGGTGGAGCAATAATCTTGCTGTGCAAGGCGAAGAAACGAAGAGATGAAGCCCAAACAAACCCCCGAGCCGGCCGACTCGCCCGAGCCGCACGGCGCCGCCCTGGACCGCTACGACATCGCCATCCTGGGCGAGCTGCAGCGCGATGCGCGGCTGTCGAACACCGAGCTGGCTTCGCGCATCGGGCTGTCGGCGGCGCCCACCTGGCGCCGGGTCAAGTGGCTGGAAGAGCAGCGCTACATCACCGGCTACCGCGCCGAGATCGACCGCCGGCGCATCGGCCTGGGCGTGCTCGCTTTCGTGCGCGTCGACGCCATGCGCAACACCGCCGCCGACACCCGCGCCCTCGAAGACGCGATCCGCCAGATTCCCGAGGTGATCTCCTGCCACTACATCTCCGGCTCGGGCACCTTCGAGCTGCAGGTGATGACCACCGACCTGGATGCCTTCTCGCGGCTGTCGCTGGAAACCCTCTTGAACCTGCCCAACGTCAAGGACCTGCACACCAGCTTTTCGCTGGGTGAGGTGAAGGCCGGCGGGGCGCTGCCTCTCGGGCATCTCAAGTAGCCCGGGTGCAACCCGGGTTGCACCCGGGCTACGGCACGTGGCTTGCCAAGAGGGGAGCGAGCCTTTCAAGCCCTAGATGACTCAACAAAGCCTTGCCGGCGCCCCGCCCCAGCGGCGCCTGCCGTCCTTCCTGCGCCAAGTCGGCCCCGGCATCGTCACGGGCGCGGCCGACGACGACCCGTCCGGCATCGCGACCTACACCCAGGCCGGCGCGCAGTTCGGCACCGGCGTGCTGTGGACGCTGTTCCTCACCGCGCCGTTCATGATCGCGATCCAGCTCGTCAGCGGACGCATCGGCCGGCAATCGGGCAAGGGCATCATCGCCAACCTCAAGACGCAGGCGCCGCGGCCGTTCGTCATGGCCATCGTGTCGCTGCTGCTGGTGGCCAACACCATCAACATCGCGGCCGACATCGGCGCGATGGGCGCGGCGCTGCAGCTGGTGGTGGGCGGCGGCAAGCACTTCCATGCGCTGCTGTTCGGCGTCGCGACGGTGCTGCTGCAGGTCTTCGTGCCCTACCGCCGGCTCGCCCCCATCCTCAAGTGGCTCACGCTCAGCCTGTTCGTCTACGTGGGCGCGGCGTTCACCCTCCACATTCCCTGGGAGAAGGTCCTGCACGACATGGTCGTGCCGCGCCTGTCGTCGAGCTCGGCGTTCTGGATGACGGTGGTCGCCATCCTCGGCACCACCATCTCGCCCTACCTCTTCTTCTGGCAGGCGTCGCAGGAGGTCGAAGAGCTGGAGCAGGCGGGCATCAAGCCGGGGCGCGAGAAGGTCAAGCACGTCTATCGCGCGCTGAAGCGGCTGCGCCTGGACACCGTCGTCGGCATGGTGTTCTCCAATGCCATCGCCTTCTTCGTGATGCTGACGGGCGCGATCGCCCTGCATGCCGCGGGGCAGACCGAGGTGACCAGCGCGGCCCAGGCGGCCGAGGCGCTGCGGCCGCTCGCCGGCGAGCTGGCCTTCGCGCTGTTCGCGCTGGGCATCATCTCGACCGGCATGCTGGCGGTGCCGGTGCTGGCGTCGTCGGCGGCCTACGCGGTGGCCGAGGCTTTCGGCTGGCGCGAGGGCCTGGGGCGGCACTGGTATGAAGCGCGCGGCTTCTACGCCATCATCGTGGTCGCGACCCTGGTGGGCATGGCGCTCAGCTTCACGGCCATCGACCCGATCAAGGCGCTCGTTTGGGCGGCGGTGATCAACGGCGTGGTGTCGGTTCCCATCATGGCGGCGATGATGATGCTGTCGAGCAACCCGGCGGTGATGGGGCCGCTGGTGGTGCGTCGCCAGACACGGTGGTTCGGCTGGGGTGCGGTGGCGGTGATGGCGGCCGCCGTGGTGCTGATGGGGCACGACGTCCTCGCGGCGCGCCCATGACATGCTTTCGATGGAGGGATCCATGAGCACACAGCGGCAAGGCGGTTCCGACCCGAACATGATCTCCGTGGGCAACCCGGCCCTCGACGAGGTCCTGGGTGGTGGCCTGAGCGCCAATCGCTTCTACATGGTGCAAGGCGTGCCGGGATCCGGCAAGACCACCCTGGCCCTGCAGTTCATGCTCGAGGGCCTGAAGCAAGGCGAGTCGGTGCTCTACGTCACGCTGTCGGAGACCGAGGAGGAGATCCGCGCGATCGCGCGTTCCCACGGCTGGTCGCTCGACGGCGTGCATGTGCTGGAGATCGTGCCGTCGGAATCGAGCCTGTCGGCCGAGGAGCAGTACACCGTCTTCCAGCCCGACGAGGTGGAGCTGGACGAGACCATCAAGTTCATCCTCACCGAGGTCGAACGGCGGCGGCCGGCGCGTGCGGTGTTCGACTCCCTGTCGGAGCTGCGCCTGCTGGCCGGCACGCCCTTGCGCTACCGGCGCCAGATGCTGGGCCTGAAGCAGTATTTCTCCGGGCGTCGGTGCACGGTCCTCGTGCTCGACGACCTGACCGGCAGCGACGACGACCCGCAGCTGCAAAGCATCGCCCACGGCATCATCGAGCTGCGCCAGGAGACGCCGCTGTACGGCGCCGAGCAGCGGCGCCTGCGGGTCGTCAAGTACCGCGGCATGCAGTTCGTCGGCGGCCAGCACGACTTTCGCATCGAACGCGGGGGGCTGCGCATCTTCCCGCGCCTGGTGGCCGCCGGACATCGCGGCACCGCCCGCGGCGGTCCGCTCAGCAGCGGGGTGACCGCGCTGGACGCGCTGCTGGGCGGCGGCGTCGAACGCGGCACCAGCACCTTGCTGTCGGGTGCACCCGGGACCGGCAAGTCGACGATCGCGCTGCAGTACGCGGTGGCCGCGGCCCAGCGCGGCGAGCGTGCGGCGGTGTTCCTGTTCGACGAGAGCATCGCGACCTTGCGCAAGCGCCTGCAGGGGCTGGGCATCGAAGTGGAGCCCCTGCTCCGCTCGGGCCGGCTCACGCTGCAGCAGATCGATCCCGGCGAGCTGTCGCTGGGCGAGTTCGCGCACATCGTCATTCGCGCCGGCAGCGTGGAGCAGGCCAGCGTCGTCGTCATCGACAGCCTCAACGGGTACCTCAATGCCATGCCCAGCGACCGGATGCTGCAGGTCCAGCTGCACGAGCTGCTGACCCGGCTGGGCCAGTGCGGCACGGCGACGCTGCTGGTGAGCGTGCATCGCGGCCTCATCGGCGGGTCGATCGATACCGTCGTCGATGCCAGCTACCTCGCCGACACCGTGGTCCTGCTGCGCTACTTCGAGAACCACGGCAGGGTGTGCGGAGCCATCTCGGTGCTCAAGAAGCGCAGCGGCGAGCACGAGCGCACGATCCGCGCGTTCGAGATCCGCCAAGGTGGCGTGAGCGTGGGCCCGCCGCTGGAGCAGTTCCAGGGCGTGCTGACCGGCGTGCCGACCTACGTGGGCGACACCCTGCCCACGACGCGCTGAGAGGCGGGGCGAGATGGTGGAGTCGCTCGAACTGCGCTGCCTGGTCACGGCGCCGTCGGGCAAGGACGCGATGCTGATCGCCGGTGCGCTCGCCCGCGGCCGCATTGCCAGCCGCATCTGCGCGACCGCCGCCGAGACGGCGTCCGAAGGCCGGTGCGGCGCCGGCGCGATCCTGATCGCCGAGGAGGCGCTGGTCACCGAGGACTCGCTGAAGGCCATGCAGGCGCTGATCGAAGACCAGCCCGCCTGGTCGGACCTGCCGGTGCTGCTGCTCACCAAGTCGGGACCGGCGATGCGTCTGGCGCTCACGGCCACGGCGGCGCTGGGCAACGTGACGGTGCTGGAGCGGCCGGTGCCCATGGCCACGCTGGTGAGCGCGGTGCGCACGGCGCTGCGCACGCGCGAGCGCCAGTACCTCGCACGCACCGCCGATCGGCGCAAGGACGAGTTCCTCGCCACCCTGGCGCACGAGCTGCGCAACCCGCTGGCGCCGATGACCAACGCGCTGCACCTGCTGCGCCGCGGCGACGCCCAGGCCGAGGTCCGCCAATGGTCGCTCGATGTCATGCAGCGCCAGCTGCGGCAGATGACGCGGCTGATCGACGACCTGCTCGACGTCGCCCGCATCTCGCAGGGCAAGGTCGTGCTGCAGCGGCGCGTCGTCGACGTGCGCGAGGTGGTGCGCAACGCGATCGAGATCAGCACGCCCTGGATCGAGACGATGCGCCACCAGCTCGACGCACGCCTGCCCGACGCGCCGGTGCTGGTCGATGCCGACCCGGTGCGGCTGGCGCAGTGCATCTCGAACCTGCTCAACAACGCCGCACGCTACACCCCGGAAGGCGGGCACATCGTGCTGACCGCGACATGCGCGGGCTCGCAGCTCGTCCTGGAGGTCGCCGACGACGGCGTGGGGATTGCCGCCGACGCGATGCACGGGCTGTTCCGCATCTTCAGCCAGATCGACCGCTCGCAACGCGGATCGCAGGGCGGCCTGGGCATCGGGCTGTCGATCGTCAAGAGCTTCGTCGAGATGCACGGCGGCAGTGTCGAGGCTCGCAGCGGCGGACTCGGCCGCGGCAGCAGCTTCGTGATCCGCATGCCGGTGGTGGAGCATTGCGACACGCCCGCAGCCGCGCTGTCGGCGGGCCTGGCACGCCACGACGTGCCGCCGCAGCGCATCCTGGTCATCGACGACAACGCCGACAGCGCCGACACCCTGTCACTGCTGCTGCGCACCTGCGGCCATGTGGTGGACAAGGCCTACACCGGCCAGGCCGGCATCGCGGCGGCCCTGGCGACGCCGCCCGCGCTGGCCATCATCGACATCGGGCTGCCCGACATGAGCGGCTACGACGTCGCAAGGCGGCTGCGCGAAGCGAGCGCGACGTCGGACACGGTGCTGGTGGCGCTGTCGGGATGGGGGCAGGACATCGACCGCGCGCGCTCGGCGCAGGCGGGCTTCGTCCAGCACCTGGTGAAGCCGGCCGATCCGGCGGTCGTGCTCGAGCTGATCCAGGCCGCGGCACGCGAGGTGCATCCGTAGCCCGGGTGCAACCCGGGAACCGGCCGCGGCCGCGTCCCGGGTTGCACCCGGGCTACGAGGTCGTGCGAGGCCACAGCGCCCACATGCGCAGTTGCTGCTTCATCCGGCCGGCCTGCTGCTCGGCCTGCTCGCCCCAGCCCCAGAAGAAGTCGGCGCGCACGCCCCCGGTGATGGCGCCGCCGGTGTCCTGGGCCATCACCACCCGGCGCAGCGGTGCGCTGCCCAAGGGCTCGGTGGTGTCCAGCCACACCGGCGTGCCGAAGGGAATGCTCAGCGGATCGACGGCGATCGAGCGGCCCGGCGTGAGCGGCGCGCCCTGCGCACCGCGCGGGCCGACGCCGGGATCGCCGATTGGCTCCTCGCGAAAGAACACCACCCGCGGATTGCTCCACAGCAGCTCGTTGACGCGGCGCGGGTTCTTCTGCGCCCAGCTCTTGATCGCCGGCCACGACGCCTGGTCGCTCTTGAGCTCGCCCTGCTCGATCAGCCAGCGACCGACCGACTTGTACGGCTGCTCGTTGTGCGCGGCGAAGGCCATGCGCACCAGCTTGCGGCTGCCGTCGGGCTCGGTGAGCTGCAGCCGGCCCGAGCCCTGGATCTGCAGGATCAGGGCATCCATCGGATCGGCGACGTAGGCCAGCTCGCGGCCGCGCAGCGCACGTTGCGCCGCGGGCTGGGTGTCGAGCTGCTGCCGCGTCCAGTAGGGCTTGCGGCTGGCGAGGTCGGCCGGCGGCAGGTGCAGCGGCACGCGAAAGCCGGCGCGCGGCGTGCGGCTGGCGTCGACCAGCGGCTCGAAGTAGCCCGTGACGAGCCCTTCCGCGCCGTTGTCGAGCGCCTCGACCCGGTAGGGCTGCAGCCGCTGCTGCAGCCACTCGCGGGCGGCCGCGTCGGTGGCCGGCACGGCCTTGCGCGCGTCGGCGCACAGCCGCGTCCACTCGGGCGGAGGGCGGTCGCAGCCGCGCAGCAGCGCGGGCCACAGCTCCAGGGTGTGGTCGTCGTACCAGCCGGGCAGGTCGAGCCAGTCGACGGCGATCCAGCGCGAGCGGGCGCGCGAGATCGTCGCGGCATCGGGAACGCCGGGCGAGGGGGCGGTGGTGGTGGCCGGGGTCTTGTCCTGCACCGGCGCCGGGGCCGGGGCCGGGGGCAGCGGCGTCGAGCAGGCGACGACCATGCCTAGAATCGCCGGCCCGGCCAAACGGAACGACATCGACATGTGGGTGATTTTGCTGGAAGCCCTGGGGGCCATGCTGCTGCTGGTGATCATCGTCTGGTGGACGATGTTCTCGGGGCGCAAGCGCGGGGAGCGGCGGCCGCCGGACGAACCCTGAGTCAATGCAGCGTGGACGCGAGCGTGAGGCCGAACTCGGCGATCGGGACGTCGAAGGGCCGCGCGTCCTCGGACATGCAGAAGAAGGTGCCGCGCATGGTGCCGTTGGGCGTGGCGATGCGCGTCCAGCTGGTGTACTCGAACTCTTCCTCGGGCTTGAGCAGCGGCTGGTGGCCGACCACCGCCAGCCCGCGCACCTCTTCGGTGTGGCCGTTGGCGTCGGTGATGACCCAGTGCCGGGCGATGAGCTGCGCCGCGATGTCGCCGCTGTTCACGATGGTCACCGTGTAGGCGAAGGCGTATTGGCCCGCATCGGGATTGGACTGCTCGGGAAGCGCCCGCACGGCGACACTCACGCTGAATTCGGGCTTGGCCATGCGAGCCATTCTAGGTGGCGTGCCGGCGCCGGCGGCCCGCCTCCTAAAATCGCCGCATGAGCCGCACCTACCGCATCGCCCCCAGCATCCTCTCGGCCGACTTCGCACGCCTGGGCGACGAGGTGAAGCAGGTCATTGCCGCCGGCGCCGACTGGATCCACTTCGATGTGATGGACAACCACTACGTGCCCAACCTCACCTTCGGGCCGATGGTGTGCGAGGCCTTGCGCAAGCACGCGGTGGACGGCGCGGGCCGCAAGGTGCCGATCGACGTGCACCTCATGGTGCAGCCGGTCGACGCGCTGGCGCAGGCCTTCTGCAAGGCGGGCGCCGACCTGGTGAGCTTCCATCCCGACGCGTCCGCCCACGTCGATCGGACCCTGCAGCTCATCCGCGGCGAAGGCTGCCAGGCGGGCCTGGTGTTCAACCCGGCCACGCCGCTGGACGTGCTCGAGTGGGTGATCGACAAGGTCGACCTGGTGCTGATCATGAGCGTCAACCCGGGCTTCGGCGGGCAGAGCTTCATCACGTCTGCGCTCAGGAAGGTCGAGCAGGCGCGCCGGCTCATCGATGCGAGCGGGCGCGACATCCGGCTGGAGGTCGATGGCGGCATCAAGGTAGAGAACATCCGGCAGGTGGCCGATGCGGGGGCCGATACCTTCGTGGCGGGCAGCGCGATCTTCGGGAAGGCGGACTACAAGGCGGTGATCGATGCGATGCGCGTGGCGCTCGGCGCCTGAGGCCGGGGGTGCGCTACGGTGCCCCCCGTTGCGCACACGGCGCATCTACGCACGCTTTCTTCCGTCCCTTGGGTGCGACTTCATCCCGGTCCAGCAGACATTCGATGAAGGCGCGAAGCGCAGGTCGCGGGTGTCGACGGTCCGCGTAGTAGAGATACAGACCCGGACTCGTCACCGACCAATCGGAGAGGACACGCGTGAGCTGCCCGCGCGCGATCGCCTCTGCGACGCGATCGTCGTCGTAGGCATACAGAATGCCGAGCCCTTGCAAGGCTGCTTCGACAACGACATCCTGTTGATTGGAGATGAGGGACCCTTGCACGGCAATCTCGAGTTTCCTGCCCTTCTTCTCGAATTCCCAGCGATAGATCCTGCCGCTGCCGGGAAAGCGCCAATTGATGCAGGCATGCCGGTGCAGATCACCAGGCGTGCTCGGCAGGCCGTGCCGAGCAAGATAACTGGGCGAAGCGACGGCAAGCATCTTCACGTCCGGGGTGAGGCGAACGGCGATCATGTCCTTCTCGAGGCGCTGGCCGACGCGAATGCCAGCGTCGAACCGCCCTGCGACGATGTCGCTCAGGCCATCGTCGATCACGATGTCGAGCGTCACGTCGGGATGCGCCCGGTGAAACCGGCCGAGCCGCGGCGCGATGATCTTCTTCGCCGCGATGCCCAGCGTGTTGATGCGCAGCGTTCCCGCGGTTTGACCGGTGGTTGCCACCGCCTCGGCGACGGCAGCGTCCATCTCGAGGAACATCGGTGCGATGCGCTCGTGCAGGCGCGACCCCGCCGGCGTCGGCGCCACGCTGCGAGTCGTTCGATTGAGCAGCCGCGCGGCGAGCCGCGTTTCGAGCTGCCGGATGGTTTGGCTGAGCGCCGAAGGCGACAGCCCCAGGTGCTCGGCGGCACGGGCGAAGCTTGCGCGCTCCACGACAGCCGCAAAGGCCTTCAACTCGGCAAAGTCAGAGCCCCGCATTCTGTATTGGATGCTACATAGCCTGCTCAGATCATAGGTGATTCTCTAATTTGTCGGCGGATGGCATCGTGGCCTCACCGCAGACTCAGGAGACCCACCATGAGCCAGTTGAACCTCCCCGAACCGATCACCGCGTACTTCGACGCCGACCAACGCGACGGCGAGGCCGTCGCCCGCTGCTTCACCGAGCGGGCGATCGTCGAGGACGAGGGACGCAGTCACTCTGGCCACGCGGCCATCAAGGCGTGGAAGGCCGCGGCGTCCCGCAAGTACTCGTACACCTGCGAGCCCCTCGCGCACGAGCAGAAGGAGGGGCGGACCATCGTCAAGACCCGGTTGACGGGGGACTTCCCGGGCAGCCCGGTGGACTTGCAGTTCGTCTTCCGCCTCGAGCGCGGAAAGATTGACCACCTGGAGATCACGCCATGACTTTCGATCTCGAACTCGCCCACCGGCGCGCGCTGGTCACGGGCGGAACGAAGGGTGTCGGGGCCGCCGTCGTGGAAGCGCTGCAGAGCGCCGGCGCGCAGGTCATGGCCACGGCGCGCCACGTGCCCGTACAGGCACCCGAGGGCGTGCGCTTCGTCGCCGCCGATCTCTCGACCGCGGAAGGGGCCCGTGCGGTCGCCGACACGATGCTGCACGAGTTGGGTGGCGTCGACATCCTGGTCAACGTGCTCGGCGGCTCCAGTGCGCCGGGTGGTGGTTTCGCGGCGCTCCACGACGCCGAGTGGTCGAAGGAACTGGACCAGAACCTGATGCCGGCGGTTCGCCTCGATCGTGCCTTGCTGCCGTCGATGATTTCGCAGCGCTCGGGCGTCATCATCCATGTGACGTCGATTCAGGGCGTTCTGCCGTTGCCCGAGTCGACGATTGCGTATGCCGCAGCGAAGGCGGCACTGTCGACCTACAGCAAGGCCCTGTCGAAGGAGGTGACGCCCAAGGGAATCCGCGTCGTGCGGGTTTCTCCCGGCTGGGTCGAAACGGAAGCGGCAGTCGCGCTGGCACAGCGTCTCGCAGCCCAGGCCGGCACCGACTATGAGGGCGGCAAGCAGATCATCATGAGCAGCCTCGGTGGCATTCCGCTCGGCCGTCCCGCCAAGCCGCGAGAGGTGGCGGACCTGATCGCCTTCCTGGTCTCGCCGCGCGCGGCTTCGATCACTGGCACCGAGCACGTGATCGATGGCGGCACGGTTCCGACCGTCTGAGGGGTCCCCCTCAGGAGATTGGAGGACTTTTCATCGCCCCTTCAGGACTTGCTCGTCTCCAGCGCCGAAAGTGCGAACACCCACCGCAACCGGCCAATCCCGGGAAGGATTTCGCGATGAGACTGCAAGCCCACCGCCACGCCTCGATGCTTCTGATGGCCATCGCCGCGCCCGCCGCCTTCGCCCAGGCGCTTCCCCTCGGCACACCGGCGACCGGTCAGCTCGCGGATCGTCCGGCGGTGGTGATCCAGCGGCTGCAGCGCACCACCGGCCACGACCACGCCTCCAGGTTCCATCCTCGCCCCGCGCGCCTGGTCCTCCTGCCCGATTCGCCCGAGGAGCTGGCGCGGATGCATCGGGCGGCGCAGGCAGCGGTGATCGACAGCACGCCGGACGATCCGGAACCCGGCCCATCGGCAATCCGGTAAGGCTTGTTCGCCGGCGCCGTGCGAATCACGCGCAGACGCCGCCGAATGCGATCGCCGCCACGTCGGCGTCACGCAGCACCGCGCCTTCAGCCCGGGCACGCGCGAGCTCCGCGTCGTCGAGCGCGCGGCCGCCGATCGACAGTGCGCGGTTCGTCGCCTCGGTTTCGTTGCGTTCGCGCGTTTCCTCACGCGCGGCGTAGATCGCCTCCGAGTACGCCGCCAACGCCACCGCCGCGCGCGGCCGCCCGTCGAGTGCGCAGAACAGCGCGAGGTAGGCGGCGGCCGCGTGCTGCAGGTCGAAAGCCGGCGCCTTCGACCACGCGGCCTGCGCGACCGCGCGGGCCTGCACGACCTCGCCTTGAGCGAGCAGTGCAGCGAGCAGGTTGATGCGAGCGAAGGTCAGGCCGTACTCATGCCGCGTGCCTCGCAGCGCCTCGACCAGCTCGCCGCCGAGTCGGGCCGCGGCGCCGGCGTCGCCGGCGGCCAGCTCGGCGTCGATCAGGTTGCCGGCGGGGATCGACGCATTGCCGCCGCGCTCGCGGTCGAGCGCCAGCAGGCGGCGGCCGAGGCGCAGCGCCTCGGCCGTGTTCGCGTCCATGCGGGCCACCCACTGCGAGGCCTCGCAGCCCCACAGCAGGCGTTGCGCCGGCCATGATGGATCTTCGACGCGCCGCAGCTCTTCGAGCAGCGCCCGCGCCGCCGGCAGGTCGTCGGTCTGCGCGGCGGCGCTCGCCGCCCGGCACAGCGCGTGGTAGAGGGTGAAGCGGTCGGGCTGCCGGGCATCGAGCCGGCGCGCGAGCGCGAGCGCGCGCTCCGCTGCGCGGCGGGCGCGCGCCTTCTGCGTATCGGCGAGCACGCAGCTCAGCTCGAGCCAGGCCTTCTGCTGCAGCGGCTCCCGCAACTCGGGCGCGATCGCGGCCTCGCACGCGTCGGCCAGCGCCATGCGCTCGATGTGCAGCGATGGCGGGAGGGCCCGCAGCATCGTCGCGCCGATCCGCAGGGCCAGCTCGGTTTCCCCAGCCTCGCTCGCCCAGTGCAGGGCGGCGCGCGCGTTGTCGAGGTCCGGCTCGCGCCGGTGCAGCCAGTCGTCCACGCCGACGCGGCCGCTGAAGTATTCGTCGTACGCGGCGTCGAACATCGACGCCACGGCCAGCGCGTGGCGCAGCTGCAGTGCATCGCGCTCGCCAACGGCGGCTAGGCACTCGAGCGCGTACGCCCGCGGCGTCTCGAGCAGGCGATAGCGCGGCTCGTCGTCGTCGCCGGACAGGGCCACCAGCGAGCGGTCGACCAGCGTGTCGAGCGCGTCGAGCAGGCCCCACTCGTCGACGCCGGGCTCGACCAGCACGTTGCGGATCAGCGCCAGGGACCCGCTGCCGGCCATGACACCGAGGTGGCGGAACATCTGCTTCTCGCGATCAGCCAGCAGCTCGCAGCTCCACTCGAGCGCCGCGCGCAGCGTGCGCTGGCGCCCGGGCGCCCCGCGGTCGCGGCCGCGCGTCAGCAGCGTGAAGCGGTCGCGCATCGACACGACCAGCTGCTGCGCGCCGAGCAGCGGCGCACGCGCGGCGGCCAGTTCGATCGCCAGCGGCAACCCGTCGAGCGCGCGGCAGGTCTCGACGACCGCGGCAGTGTTGGCATCCGACAGCTGGAAGTGCCGGTCGACCGCGCGCGCCCGCTCGACGAACAGCGCCACGGCGCCGTAGAGCAGCGCCTTGGCCGGCGGCAGTGCGGCATCCGGCACCGCGAGCGGACCGATGCGGAAAACCTGCTCGTTCGGCAGGCGCAGCGGCGCCTGGCTCGTGACGACGAGTCGCAGGCCCGGCGCCGCGTCATGCAGCGCACGGCACAGCGCCGCCACGTCGTCGAGCAGGTGCTCGGCGTTGTCGAGCGCGAGCAGCATTCTCAACGCCGACACTGCGGACATGAGCCCGGCGAGCGCGTCGCCGTGGCCGCCGTGCACGCCGAGCGCTGCGGCCACCGCGCCCGGCAGCGCCGCCGCATCGTCGAGGCCGCCCAGCTCGATCCAGCACACGCCGTGCTCGTACGCGTCGCGCCGCGCCGCAAGGACGTGCTGCGTCAGCAGCGACTTGCCGATGCCGCCGGGGCCCACCACGCTCACGAGCCGTCCGCGGTCGATCGCGGCACCCAGCTCGGCCAGCTCGGCGCCTCGGCCGAGCAGCGCCGGCAGCCCGGCGGGCAGGTTCGTCTTCAGTGCAGGCGGCGCGGGCGCGGCGGCGGGCGCGGTGTCGCCCGCCGCCGCGATGCGGGCGGCGAAGCGGTAGCCGCGCCCCGGGATGGTGGCGATGACGTCTCCGCCGAGCACCTTGCGCAAGGCGCTGACCTGCGCCGCGAGATTGTTTTCCTGCACGACGAGCCCCGGCCAGACGAGGTCCATCAGCGTGCCCTTGCCGACGAGCCGCCCCGGCTGTTGCGCGAGCGCCTGCAGCACGTCGAACGCGCGGCCGCCGACCTCGACCGGTTCCCCGCGGCGCAGCAGCCGGCGCTCGTGCGACCGCAACTCGAAGTCGCCGAAGCGCAGGCTCGTCTCGGGCGCCGGGGTCATGGGCGAAGCGTGGAGTGGGTGCCCGTAGCTTATCTCGCCGATTCATCGGATTGAAGAACGTTTCACGGCGGCTTCAGGAAGTGCCGCGCCGCGTCGCCGAGAGTGTTGGCACCGCGCCGATGCACCGCGCCAGCCCCCTGGAGGAGACCCATGATCGCCTTGAGCGTGATGCCGATCGACCTGCTCGCGAAGGCCGCCATGTCGGCGGCGGCCGTCGGCGTGCTGCTGTCGCTCCTCAGGCAAGCCGGCCCGCGTGCCAGCGGCCTGGCGGCTGCGGTGCCGGTGAATTCATTGCCGGCGCTGTTCTGGCTCTCCGTCGAGCGTGGTGGCCCCTACGCGGCCTGCGTGGCATGGGGCTCGCTGGCCGGGACCCTGCTCACGCTGCTGCTCGGCGCGCTCGCGCTCCTGCTCGGACAGCGCCATGGCGGCCGCGCCGCGCCTGCCGTGCACGGCCGCGGTGGTCGCCGGACGGCGCTGCTGTCGATGGTGATGGCGGGCGCGATGTCGGCGCTGGTGTCCTCGTTGTCGCGGCACGGCAGTCCCCACTTCTGCGGACTCGTCGCCACGCTGCCGGTGCTCGCCGGTTGCGCGACATTCGCGGCTCACCGCAAAGGCGGCGTGACGCTCGCGTTGCAGGTGCTCGGCGGCTACCTCGACGCGATGTGGGCGAAGGCCGCCTTTCTCGCCGCGCTCGGCTGGGCGTGGGCTGCCGGCGCCGGCTCATGGGCGTGGGCGGCCGCGCTGGCCGGCGCGTCGATCGCACTGCTCGCTCGAGGCAGGGTGCGCAACGCTCGGGCCGGAGGTGTTCGACATGGATGAAAGGGTTCTCGTGCTCGACCGCCACGATGACGTGAAGGCGGCGGCGAGACCGCCGGCGCCGCCTGAGCGCGACCTGTGGTGCAGCATCGAACGCTCGGCGCTGGAGGTCGCGGCGCGCGAGCCGTCGCTGCGGCGCCAGCTCGCGAAGACGGTGCTCACGCCGGCCACCCCGCCGGCGATCATCGGCGCCGTGCTCGCGCGGCGCCTCGCTTGTGACCGCGACGATGTCGCGACGCTGTGCGGGCTCGTCGCCGAGACCTTGATCGACGACCCGGCGGTGCTGCCTTCGGTCGAGGCCGATCTCGAGGCCGTGTCGGCCCGCGACCCGGCGTGCCGCTCGCCGCTGCACGCGCTGATGCATTTCAAGGGCTTTCACGCCCTGCAGGCGCACCGGGTCGCGCACAGCCTGTGGCGCCGCGGGCGGCAAGATGCCGCGGCATGGCTCGCGAGCCAGACCGCGCTTGCGCTGCAAGTCGACATCCATCCCGCGGTGCCTTTCGGGCGTCGCGTGGTCATCGATCACGCGACGGGCGTCGTGATCGGAGAGTCCGCGGTGGTGGAAGACGACGTCACGATCTTCCACGGCGTGACGCTCGGCGCGACAGGCAAGCAGCGCGGCGATCGCCACCCGAAAGTGCGCCGCGGCGTCCTGCTCGGCGCCGGTGCGAAGGTGCTCGGCAACCTGGAGGTGGGCCGCGGCAGCCGCGTCGCCGCCGGCAGCGTCGTGCTCGCACCGGTGCCGCCGCACTGCACGGTCGCGGGCGTACCGGCGCGGGTGGTTCGCAAGCACATCGCGGGAGTCGAGGCATGAAGGCGATCGGCCTCATCGCGTGATCTTCGACGAGCTTTGCAAGGGCCACGTCGACGCCGCATCGCGTCGACAGCTGCAGGCGATCGTGCGACGGCTGCACCCGCGGGGCCCGAAGGTGTGATCCTCGGCTGCACCGAGCAGTCTTGGCGCTTGCGACGAACGACGTCGATGTGCCGCTGTTCGACACCACCGAGCTGCACGCCTTGGCGGCGGTGGCGTTCGCGCTGGGGGACGAGTGAGCCCGTCCGCGACAGGCGCCGAAATGAGGCGGTGCACACCGGCTTTTTCCCGCGATCGGGGCCGGGGGTGCGCCCCTAGAGTGGCTGGCACCAGGCCGTTCGCCGCAGTTCGGCGCCGGTCACCCGATGTCCACCGAATTCCTCGTCCACGCGACGGGCCTGTGCGCCCTCGTGCTCAATGTTCTCGCGCTGGTGCGAACCTGCGAAAAGTCGCTGCGCATCCAGTCGGGATGCGCCGGCGTGATCTGGGCGCTCAACAACCTGCTGCTGGGCGCGCACACCGCGGCCGCGCTGAGCCTGGTCAGCGCCGGACGCACGGCCACCTCGGCGGCCACGCTCGACCGCAGCGAACGCTGCAAGCGCCGGATGTTCCTGGGCTTCGTCGCGCTGTCGCTCCTCATCGGCGCGCTGACCTGGAAAGGCTGGGACTCGCTGCTCATGGTGCTCGCCTCGGTGCTCTCGAGCTACGCCATGTTCTACCTGCGCGGCAGCCAGCTGCGCATGTCGATGCTGCTGGTGTCGGCGCTGTGGATGTACAACGCCTGGGTCTACGACTCGTGGGAGCAGATGCTCGCCAACGTGCTGACCGCGGCGGCCGGGCTCATCGGGACGTGGCGCGTGGCGCGCCTGCGCGAAGTCTCTCTCGCGGCGTGAGCCGAACGAAAAACGCACCGGATCGCGGTGCGTTGGTGGGTCGGATGCCGCGGCAAGCTCAGTTGAACGGATCCTTCGCAGCCGGCTTCACGCCCAGCAGCGCGTCCTTCAGCTGCGCATCGGCCGGGGCCTTGCCCAGCCAGATCTTCATCAGCGCGTTGAAGAACTCGGGCTCCTTGATCGGATCGGCGGCCGGCTTGCCCAGCACGCTGATGGTCGAGCCGACACCCGGCATGTAGTCGATCGTGAAGTACTCGCCGGTCGCGAGCTTCTTGCGCTGCGAGAAGATCTCGCCCATCTTGATCACGCCCGGGATCACCTTGGAGAACTCGTCGCGCGAGGCGTTCTGCTCCATGCCCTTGGTAAACAGCTTGCCGAGCTCGTTGGCATCGATCTCGCGCAGCATCACGATGTGCAGGCGCCGCGGCCCGCTGGCCGCGAGCACGGCTTCGGCGGTGCTGGTCTTGTTGGGCAGGTACAGGCCCGCTGCATAGACCTTGAACACCGCCTTGTAGCGCACGCCGGCGCCATTGAGCTGGACCTTGGTGTTGCCCAGTTGCACGGTGTTGTCGAACTTGACGCCACCGACTTCGGTGACATCGGCGGCGGCACGTGCCGCGAGCGGCAAAGCCAGGCTGGCGCTGGCCATGGCCAGCAGGACAAGGCGACGGATCACGACGCGACTCCTCAGGTGTTGTGGGGCCGGGTGGGCCCTCTCAAAAAGGCAACGAAGTGTGACTTCGCACGGTCGTACGTGTCCAGTCACAAAGTCACGGATGGAGCCGCGCGGCCAGTCGCAGGTTCCGCCCCTGCTACACTTTTGCGATGTTCAACGCGCGCAAGCACATCAGAGGGTCGCATGACCGGGGAGCTTGGCCCTGGCGCAGATCCTCCTCGAGGGCCTGACCCGGCGCAGCGCCGTTTCACCCTCCGTCTTGCGCCGCGGCCGCACGCCAGATTCACTGGCCTGCCCCACGGCTCCACCGGTGAGCCTTCGCTCACCGACCCATCCGACATTGCATCACCATGCGGGCGCCTCTCGGCGCCATTGCCGGGCTGTGGAGGGCCCTGAACGTGATCACCGAACTTGAATTCAAGAGCCTGGCCGGGCAGGGCTTCAACCGCATCCCGCTGATCGCGGAGGCCTTTGCCGACCTCGAGACGCCGCTGTCGCTGTACCTCAAGCTGGCCTATGCGGCGGGCGGCGGCAAGCACAGCTTCCTGCTCGAATCGGTGGTGGGCGGCGAGCGCTTCGGGCGCTATTCGTTCATCGGCCTGCCGGCCAGAACCCTGCTGCGCGCCACCGGCTTTCGCACCGAGGTCATGACCGACGGCGCCGTGGTCGAGACCCACGAGGGCAACCCGCTCGACTTCGTCGCGGCCTACCAGCAGCGCTTCAAGGTCGCGTTGCGCCCCGGGCTGCCGCGCTTCTGCGGTGGTCTGGCCGGCTACTTCGGCTACGACGCGGTGCGCTTCATCGAGCCCAAGCTCGCGAAGACCGAGAAGACCGGGGGCATCGACACGCCCGACATCCTGCTGCTGCAGTGCGAGGAGCTGGCGGTCATCGACAACCTCTCGGGCCGGCTGTACCTCATCGTCTACGCCAACCCGTCGGAGCCCGAGGCCTTCCATCGCGCCAAGCGGCGGCTGGCGGAGCTGGCCGACAAGCTGCGCTACAGCGTCACGGCGCCGGCGGTCAAGCGCGGCGCGGCGCACGGTGTCGAGCGCGAGTTCACCAAGGACGACTACCTGGCGGCGGTGCATCGCAGCAAGGAGTACATCGCCGCCGGCGACATGATGCAGGTGCAGATCGGCCAGCGCCTGCGCAAGCGCTACACCGAGTCGCCGCTGTCGCTGTACCGCGCGCTGCGCTCGCTCAACCCGTCGCCCTACATGTACTTCTACGACATGGGCGACTTCCAGATCGTCGGCGCCTCGCCCGAGATCCTGGTGCGCCAGGAGCACACGCCCGAGGGCGACAAGGTCACCATCCGTCCACTGGCCGGCACCCGCCCGCGCGGCGCGACGCCGGAGCAGGACAAGGCGCTGGAGGTCGAGCTGTCCAACGACCCCAAGGAGCGCGCCGAGCACCTCATGCTGATCGACCTGGCGCGCAACGACATCGGGCGCATCGCCAAGACCGGCAGCGTCAAGGTGACCGAGGCCTTCGTGGTCGAGCGCTACTCGCACGTGATGCACATCGTGAGCAACGTCGAGGGCCTGCTGAAGGACGGCATGACCAGCCTGGACGTGCTCAGGGCCACCTTCCCCGCCGGCACGCTGACCGGCGCGCCGAAGATCCGCGCGATGGAGATCATCGCCGAGATCGAGCCGACGCGCCGCGGGCCGTACGCCGGAGCCGTCGGCTACGTCTCATACTCCGGCAATCTCGACTCCTGCATCACGATCCGCACGATCGTGTGCCACG
>DASUZE010000044.1:0-13382 GCA_036377015.1 Piscinibacter sp.
GAGCCGACGTCCACCAATCCGATCGCGTCGATCTTCGCCTGGACGCGCGGCCTCGCGCACCGCGGCCGCATGGACGAGACGCCGGAGGTGTCCGAGTTCGCCGAGACGCTCGAGCGGGTGTGCGTCGAGACCGTCGAGAGCGGCAAGATGACCAAGGACCTCGCGCTGCTGGTCGGCGGCGACCAGGACTTCCTCACCACGCAGGAGTTCCTGGACGCGATCGACGAGAACCTCAAGCGCGCGATGGGCTGACCGGCCGCCCCCGCGACCGCGACCCGCGACTCACCCCCGACAGATGGAGAACGCCTGATGCCCACGACGGTCACCGTCACCGGCGCCGCCGGCCAGATCGGCTACGCGCTGCTGTTCCGCATCGCCTCCGGCGAAATGCTGGGCAAGGACCAGCCGGTCATCCTGCAGCTGCTCGAGATCCCGGACGAGAAGGCTCAGAAGGCGCTGAAGGGCGTGATGATGGAGCTCGAGGACTGCGCCTTCCCGCTGCTGGCCGGCATGGAAGCGCACAGCGACCCCAACACCGCCTTCAAGGACACCGACTACGCGCTGCTCGTCGGCGCGCGCCCGCGCGGCCCGGGCATGGAGCGCAAGGACCTGCTGTCGGCCAACGCGCAGATCTTCACCGCCCAGGGCAAGGCGCTCAACGCCGTCGCCTCGCGCAACGTCAAGGTGCTCGTCGTCGGCAACCCGGCCAACACCAACGCCTACATCGCGATGAAGAGCGCGCCCGACCTGCCGCGCAAGAACTTCACCGCCATGCTGCGCCTGGACCACAACCGCGCGCTGTCGCAGATCGCGGCCCGCACCGGCAAGCCGGTGTCGGCCATCGAGAAGCTGATCGTCTGGGGCAACCACTCGCCCACCATGTACGCCGACTACCGCTTCGCGACCATCGAGGGCAAGTCGGTCAAGGACATGATCAACGACGAGGAGTGGAACAAGAACGCGTTCCTGCCGACCGTCGGCAAGCGCGGCGCGGCCATCATCGAGGCGCGCGGCCTGTCCTCGGCGGCGTCGGCCGCCAACGCCGCGATCGACCACATGCGCGACTGGGCGCTGGGCAGCAACGGCAAGTGGGTGACCATGGGCATCGCGTCGGACGGCCAGTACGGCATTCCGAAGGACGTGATGTTCGGATTCCCCGTCACCACCGCGGGCGGCGAATACAAGCTGATCGAAGGCCTGGCCATCGACGCCTTCAGCCAGGAGCGCATCAACGTCACGCTGAAGGAACTCCAAGAGGAACAGGAAGGCGTGAAGCACCTCCTCTGACAGGCAGGTCATCCCGAGGAGCGCGACGGCGCCCGAACCAGGCCGGCCCACAATGTGCGCCGGCCTTTTTCATTCACGTGCAGCCATGACCGCTTCCAAAGTCC
Organism: Piscinibacter sp.; assembly: GCA_036377015.1. Taxonomy (GTDB): domain Bacteria; phylum Pseudomonadota; class Gammaproteobacteria; order Burkholderiales; family Burkholderiaceae_C; genus Albitalea. The sequence continues at coordinate 1,392 of DASUZE010000044.1, forward strand.
ATCCCCGCGACGCCCTGTTCGAAGACGGCGACCAGGCGCCGCGCCTGCCCGTGTGCGACCACTACGCCGGTGCCGAGGCGCGCATGCGCAAGAGCCTGGAGCTGCAAGGTGAGATGGGCCCGGTGTTCGACGTGACGCTCGACTGCGAAGACGGCGCGCCCATCGGCGGCGAAACGGAGCATGCGCTGCTGGTCGCCGAGCTGGTCAACTCGGCGCAGAACCAGTACGGCCGCGTCGGCGCGCGGGTCCATCCGGTCGATCACCCCGCGTTCGAGCAGGAGCTCGACACCCTCATCGGCCGCGCCGGCGCACGCCTGGCCTACCTCATGGTGCCCAAGCCGCGCCACCTGGCCGACGTGCAGCGCGCCTGCGCCGGGATCGACCACGTCATCCGCACCCGGCACCCCGCGCTGCGCCTGCCGCTGCACTTCCTGATCGAGACCCACGGCGCCCTGCGCGACATCGACGCCATCGCCGCCCACCCGCGCGTCGAGTCGCTGTCCTTCGGCCTGATGGACTTCGTGTCGGCCCACCGCGGCGCCATCCCCGCACAAGGCATGAGTGCGCAGGGCCAGTTCACCCATCCGCTGGTTCTGCGCGCCAAGCTGGAGATCTCGGCGGCCTGCCACGCGCACGGCAAGACGCCGTCGCACAGCGTGGTCACCGAGTTCGCCGACAAGCGCGCAATCGGCGAAGCGGCCGAGAAGGCGGCGCGCGAGCTGGGCTACACGCGCATGTGGAGCATCCATCCGAACCAGATCCGCCCGATCGTCGAAGCATTCGCGCCGACCGCCGCGGAGGTCGATCTCGCCGTCGAGATCATCCACGCCGCGCAAGTCGCCGACTGGGCGCCGATCCGCCACCGCGACACGCTGCACGACCGCGCGAGCTACCGCTACTTCTGGCACGTGCTCGAGCGCGCACAGCGCACCGGGCAGCCGCTGCCGGCAGAGGTGCGCGAGGCCTACTTCCGGCCGGCCTCGGTGTAAACCCCCGTGGCGGCGCGCTCACGCGCGCACCGAAGTTGTTTCGAGATTTGTTCGAGCCCGCGCGCCGCGGTTGTGGCGGCGTCGAAACACCTCGCCCGCCCGCTTGCATCGCGCTCCAAGGCCACGTGATTTCGTTCACGCCGATTCGACCGCGCGACCGGCGGGTCCGCGCCACCATGCGCAGGCCGTGAGGCCCGCGTGCAGGCGGCTTGTTACGCAATTGGTTTCAAGCTCCGAGCCGCTTGCACCGAACACTTCCACGCGCGGCCCCGAACGTTCCGGGGCCTTTGTTCACCAGGAGCCCAACCATGTCCCGTTCGTTCGTCCTGTCCGCCGTGTGCGCGGCCACCCTGTCGCTGATCGCCGGCTCCGTGCTGGCGACCGAAAGCGCCAAGCCCGCCAAGAAGCCGGCCAAGACCGAAGCCAAGGCCGCGGCACCCGCCACGGCCGCGACCACCGAGCAGGTCAGCCAGAACCAGCTCGACATCGCCTCGCGCGTCCTCACCGGCGATGCCAGGTGCGAGTTCGACCAGAAGGTCAGCGTGCACGCCATCGACGGCAAGCCCGGCCACTTCAAGGTCGGCTTCAAGAACGCCACCTACACCATGGTCCCGCAGGAGACCACCACCGGTGCGGTGCGCCTGGAAGACAAGCACAACGGCATCGTCTGGATCCAGATTCCCAGCAAGTCCATGCTGCTGAACGGCAAGATCGGCCAGCGCCTGGTCGACGGCTGCACCCAGACGCAGCAGCGCGCGTCGCTCTGATTTCCCTTCGCCGGTTCGCCGGCCTGTAGCCCGGGTGCAACCCGGGGGCCTTCGCCGCCCCGGGTTGCACCCGGGCTACGTCATTTCAGATGTCATCTGCGCCGCCTTGAGTATGACTGGATCGGTATGTAGAATTCATGCATACCGAACTCCAGGAGCCCGCCATGGAAGCCACGGTGGCGGAACGCGGCCAGATCACCCTGCCCAAGGCCGTGCGCGACGCGCTGGGCCTCACCAAGGGCACGCTGCTCAAGGTCGAGCTCGACGGCAGCCGCATCATCCTGCGCAAGAACGTCGACGACGCCATCTCGCGCGCCCGCGGCAAGTTCAAGCTCGACGGCTTCGACTCGGCCGACGACGCCGTGCACAGCGCGCGCGGCCATTCCTCCTCCCACGACTGACGCGGCGCCGCGATGATCGCCGTCGACTCCACCGTCATCGTCGAGCTGCTCGCCGGCACGGCGCACGCCGATGCGGCCGAAGCCGCGCTGCGCGACGCGCTGGCGCGCGGCCCGGTGGTGGTCTGCGACGTGGTGGTGGCCGAGATCTGCAGCTCGCTGCGCGACGGCGACCAGGCCATGCAGGCGCTGGAGGACATGGGCATCAGCTTCAGCGCGGTCGAGCAGAAGTCGGCCCTGCGCGCCGGCGAGATGGAGCGCCGCCATCGAAGCCGCGCCGCCGGCGGCGACAACCGAACCATCCAGGATTTCATCGTCGGGGCCCACGCCTTGCTTCAGTGCAACGCGCTGATCACCCGCGACGCCCCGTTCTTTCGCGACTACTTCAAGGGACTGAAGGTCATCGTGCCCACGGTGTCCTGAGTCCGCCCTTCACTTCCTTCGTCCACACAGAAAGCCCTCATGCTCGCTGCCTACCGCCAACATGTCGCCGAACGCGCCGCGCTCGGCATCCCGCCGCTGCCGCTGACCGCCACGCAAACCGGTGCGCTGATCGAGCTGCTGAAGGCGCCGCCCGCGGCCGAGGCGCAGTTCCTGGTCGAGCTCATCACCCACCGCGTGCCGGCCGGCGTGGACGACGCGGCGAAGGTGAAGGCCTCGTACCTGGCGGCACTGGCCCACGGCACCGAGCGCTGCCCCCTGATCGACCGCGCCAAGGCCACCGAGCTGCTGGGCACCATGCTCGGCGGCTACAACATCGGCCCGCTGATCGACCTGCTCGACGACGCGGCCGTCGGCGCCGTGGCCGCCAACGGACTGAAGAAGACGCTGCTGATGTTCGACCAGTTCCACGACGTCAAGGACAAGGCCGACAAGGGCAACGCCAACGCCCAGGCCGTGCTGCAAAGCTGGGCCGATGCCGAGTGGTTCACGAGCCGTCCCGCCGTGCCGCAAAGCATGACCGTCACCATCTTCAAGGTCACCGGCGAGACCAACACCGACGACCTGTCGCCGGCGCCCGATGCCTGGAGCCGCCCCGACATTCCGCTGCATGCGCTGGCCATGCTGAAGAACCCGCGCGCCGGCATCACGCCGGAAGAAGAAGGCAAGCGCGGCCCGGTCGCCTTCATCGAGTCGCTGCGCGCCAAGGGCCACCTGGTGGCCTACGTCGGCGACGTGGTGGGCACCGGCTCCTCGCGCAAGTCGGCCACCAACTCGGTGCTGTGGTTCACCGGCGAAGACATCCCGTTCGTGCCGAACAAGCGCTTCGGCGGCGTGTGCCTGGGCAGCAAGATCGCGCCCATCTTCTACAACACCATGGAAGACGCCGGCGCCCTGCCCATCGAGCTCGACGTGAGCAAGATGGAGATGGGCGACGTGGTCGAGCTGCGCCCCTACGAAGGCAAGGCGCTGAAGAACGGCGCGGTCATCGCCGAGTTCAGCGTCAAGAGCGAGGTGCTGTTCGACGAAGTGCGCGCCGGCGGCCGCATCCCGCTGATCGTCGGCCGAGGCCTCACCGCCAAGGCACGCGACGCGCTGGGCCTGCCGCCGTCCACGCAGTTCCGCCTGCCGCAGAACCCCGTCGACACGAAGAAGGGCTTCTCGCTGGCGCAGAAGATGGTCGGCCGTGCCTGCGGGCTGCCCGAAGGCCAGGGCGTGCGCCCCGGCACCTACTGCGAGCCGCGCATGACCTCGGTGGGCTCGCAAGACACCACCGGCCCGATGACGCGCGACGAGCTCAAGGACCTCGCCTGCCTGGGCTTCTCGGCCGACCTGGTGATGCAGAGCTTCTGCCACACCGCCGCCTATCCGAAGCCGGTCGACGTGAAGATGCACCACGAGCTGCCCGAGTTCATCAGCACCCGCGGCGGCATCTCGCTGCGCCCGGGCGACGGCGTGATCCACAGCTGGCTCAATCGCTTCCTGCTGCCCGACACCGTCGGCACCGGCGGCGACAGCCACACCCGATTCCCCATCGGCATCAGCTTCCCCGCCGGCTCGGGCCTGGTGGCGTTCGCCGCGGCCACCGGCGTGATGCCGCTGGACATGCCCGAGAGCGTGCTGGTGCGCTTCAAGGGCAGGATGCAGGCCGGCGTCACGCTGCGCGACCTGGTCAATGCGATCCCGCTGTACGCCATCAAGCAGGGCCTGCTCACGGTCGAGAAGAAGGGCAAGAAGAACATCTTCTCCGGCCGGATTCTTGAAATCGAAGGATTGCCCGACCTGAAGGTCGAGCAAGCCTTCGAGTTGTCGGACGCCTCCGCCGAGCGCAGTGCCGCCGGCTGCACGGTGCACCTGAACAAGGAGCCGATCATCGAATACATCAACAGCAACATCACGCTGATGAAGTGGATGATCGCCAACGGCTATGCCGACGCGCGCACCCTGCAGCGGCGCATCGCAGCGCAGGAAGCCTGGCTGAAGAACCCGCAGCTGCTCGAAGGCGATGCCGACGCCGAGTACGCCGCGGTCATCGAGATCGACCTGGCCGACATCCACGAGCCCATCGTCGCCTGCCCCAACGACCCGGACGACGTGAAGACGCTGTCCGATGTGGCCGGCGCCGCGATCGACGAGGTGTTCATCGGCTCGTGCATGACCAACATCGGCCACTTCCGTGCGGCATCCAAGCTGCTCGAAGGCAAGCGCGACATCCCCGTCAAGCTGTGGGTCGCGCCGCCGACCAAGATGGACCAGAAGCAGCTCACCGAGGAAGGCCATTACGGCGTGCTCGGCACCGCCGGCGCGCGCATGGAGATGCCCGGCTGCAGCCTGTGCATGGGCAACCAGGCGCAGGTGCGCGAAGGCGCGACGGTGTTCTCCACCTCGACGCGCAACTTCCCGAACCGCCTCGGCAAGAACAGCAACGTCTACCTCGGCTCGGCCGAGCTGGCCGCCATCTGCTCGCGCCTGGGCCGCATCCCGACGCGCGACGAGTACATGACCGACATCGGCGTCATCAACCAGCACGGCGACAAGATCTACCAGTACATGAACTTCGACCGCATCGACGATTTCGCGAGCGTCGCGAAGGCCGTGCCGGCCTGACCGCAACCGCTGCTTCAACGAGCGGCCGCGCCCGGGATTCCGGCGCGGCCGCTGCGCTTTTGCGAGACTCGCACACGCGGCAAAACACGAGGTGCTTCGGCACGCCTTTCTTGGTACAAGATCCCCAGGCGCCGAAGGCATTACCACGGCGGGACGGCGCTCCAGGAGGACCCATGAATTCGCGGTTCCCGGCTGCGTCGGACCGTCGCCAACGCATTCGCCTGCTGTGGCTGATCGCCGCGCTGTGGACTGCTTGCGTCGTCGTCGCCGGCGCCTGGCTCGCCCATGAGCGGGTGCTTGAGCATCGCGAGCACACCTGGTCGACCGCCCTGGTGCGCATGACGGGCCTGAAGGACACCCTCTCCCTCACGTTCCGCCAGCTGGCCGCCGTGCCGCAGAACCTGGCGCACCAGCCGACGGTGCTCGAGTTCCTGTCCGCGCCGCGCCTGCCCGACACCGCCGCGCTCAGCGAGGCCGAGCGCCTGCAGCTGCGCGACACCCAGCTGCGCGATCCCACGGTGCAGACCATGAACCGGCGGCTCGACGACGCCGCCGGCGACTTCGGCCTGCAGCTGATGCTGCTCATCGATCGCGAGGGCAACGCCGTGGCGAGCGGCACCGCGCCCAACGCGCCGCAACCCAGCTCGGTGGCCAGCAACCTGCGCAATCGCGAGTACTTCGTCGAGGCGATGCAGGCGGGGCACTCGTCCCAGTTCCTGCTGGGCCGGATCAGCCGCGTGCCCGGCCTGTACTTCGCCCATCGCATCGATCTGGACGGGCGTGCGCTCGGGGTTGCGGTCATCAAGCAGGACGCCGACACGCTGAACCGGCTGCTGGGCGGGGTCGAAGGCAGCATGGTGTGCATCACCGACCCGAACGGCGTGGTGGTGCTTGGCAACCGCAGCGGCAGCCTGCTGCGCCGCATGCCCGACCCGCGGGCGCAGACGCCCTCCGAGTGGCTGTCGATCTACCAGCGCGTCCCCGAGCCGCTGCCCTGGCGGATGGGTCAGCTGCAGGTCGCTGGACGCCAGGTCGTCACCGCCGAATGGGGCGGCCGGCGCCACCTGGCGCTGTCCTCGCCCCTGGGCGAGCGCCCGTTCACGCTGTGGGTGCTGTCGCCGCTGGACGACGAGCTCGCGGTGGGCGGCCGCGTGGCCGCCGTCGCGGCCGCCGTGTGGCTGGCCGGCTGCCTGCTCATCTGGGCCGGCTGGCGCCGCCTGCACTTGCTCGACACCGCCTTGCAGGCGCGGCGCGACCTGCTCGACATGGCCCAGGCGCTGCCCCTCACGGTCTTCCGCTACCAGCAGGATGCCGCCGGCGGGCCGGGCCGGTTCTCCTTTCTCGGCCGGGGTGTGCGCGATCTCTTCGGCGTCGATGCCGACAAGCTCGACAAGGACCCGACCCTGCCCTGGCGACTCGCCCATCCGGACGCCAAGGCCCCGCCCACCGAGCCGGCCGAGTTCTCGGTGCGGCACGGCGACCACGCGGTGCGCGTGCTGGCGCACAGCACGCCGCAGCCGCAGCCCGACGGCAGCATCGTCTACAACGGCTACTGGCTCGACATCTCGGCGCGGCGCGAGGCCGAGGAGCGCTTCGCGGCGGTGTTCGAGCATGCGCTCAACGGCTATCTCTTCTTCGACATGCGCGGCGTCACGCACTGCAACCCGGCCACGCTGCGCCTGTTCGGTGCCGACGACGCACAGCGGCTGCTCGGTCGCAGCCTGTGGTTCTCCGACCTGTCGCCCGAGCGCCAGGCCGACGGGCGCGCGAGCAGCGAGCGCGCCCTCGAGCTGATGCGCGAGCACATGCGCACGCGCCAGCGGGTGCAGTCCTTCGAATGGCGCTTCTGCCGCGTCGACGGCAGCCACTTCGATGCCGACATCAGCGTGATCGCCCTGGCCTGGGAGCCCGAGCCGCAGTTCTGCGCCGTGATCCAGGACATCACCGCGCGCAAGCAGGCCGAGGTCGCGATGCAGCAGGCGCGCGAGGCGGCCGAGGCCGCGAGCCAGACCAAGTCGAGCTTCCTGGCCAACATGTCGCACGAGCTGCGCACGCCGATGAACGCCATCATCGGCATGACCCACCTGGCGCTCGAAGACGGCCTGCCGCCGCGCCAGGGCGACTACGTGCAAAAGGCCCACGGCGCCGCACGCAACCTCCTGCAGATCCTCAACGACATCCTGGATGTGTCCAAGATCGAGGCCGGCCACATGGACCTGGAGCGCGTCGAGTTCGAGCTCGAGTCGGTGATCGGCGAGATGGCCGACGTGCTCGGGCTCAAGGCCGACGAGAAGGGCCTGGAGCTGCTGTTCAGCGCCGCGCCGGGCCTGCCGGTGCGCCTGGTGGGCGATCCGACCCGGCTGCGCCAGGTGCTGGTCAACCTGGGCAGCAACGCGATCAAGTTCACCGATGCCGGCGAGGTGGTGGTGGGCATGGAAGTCGCGAGCGAGGACGCCGAGGGCGTGGAGCTGCACGGCTGGGTGCGCGACACCGGCGTGGGCCTGAGCGAGGACCAGATCTCGCGCCTGTTCCAGCCGTTCATGCAGGCCGACAGCTCCACCACGCGCCGCTTCGGCGGCACCGGCCTGGGGCTGGTCATCAGCCGACAGCTGGTGGAGCGCATGGGCGGGCGGCTGTGGGTGGACAGCGTCCCGGGCCAGGGCTCGACCTTTCACTTCAGCGCCCGCTTCGGGCGCGGCAGCCATCGCGGCCCGCGGCGCCTGATGCCGGCCGACGACCTGTCGGGCCGGCGCGCGCTGCTGGTCGACGACAGCGCCGCCGCCCTCGAGCTGCTGGGCGCCATGCTCGAGCAGCTGGGCGTGGTGGTCGATCGCGTCGACAGCGGCGAGCGGGCCATCGAGATGGTGGCCCGCGATCCCAAGGCCTATGCCTGGATCCTGCTCGACTGGAAGATGCCGGGCATGGACGGGGTGAGCTGCGCCCGCGAGCTGGTGCGGGCCCATCCGGGCCTGCACTCCTGCATCCTGCTGGTCACCGCCTTCGCCCGCGAGGACGCGCTGCGCGCCGGCAGCGACCTTCCGCTGGCCGGCGTGCTGCAAAAGCCCGTCACGCCGTCCAGCCTTCACGACTGCCTGCTGCGCGCGGTGCGCACCGATGCCCAGCCGGTGCCGGTGCGCGCGGCGCTGGGGGCGCTCAAGATCAGCGACCGCATCCGCGAGCGGCTGGCCGGGGCGCGCATCCTGCTGGCCGAGGACCACCCGCTCAACCAGGAGCTGGCCTGTGAATTGCTCCGCCGTGCCGGCATGGAGGTGGTGGTGGCCGAGAACGGCCAGGAGGCGCTGCGCAAGCTGGCCAGCGAAGGCCCTTTCGACGGCGTGCTGATGGACTGCCAGATGCCGGTGATGGACGGCTACACCGCCACGCGCAAGCTGCGCGCCGATCCGGCGTTCCGCAAGCTGCCGGTGATCGCGATGACCGCGAGCGCGCTGGCCGAGGACCGCGACCGCGCGCTGGCCAGCGGCATGAACGCGCACATTCCCAAGCCGCTCAACGTCGCGCAGATGCTGCGCACCATGTCCGACTGGATCGTCTCGCGGCGCGCCGCGCCCCAGAGCATCGAGCCGGGCCCGGCCACCGACTGGGCGCCCGGGGCCGGCATGGGCGCCATCGACACCGCCGACGGCCTGGCCCGGTGCCTGGGCAAGACCCACCTGTACCGGCGCATCCTGCGCGGCTTTCGCGACGCCAACCTCGATTTCGCGTCGACGGTGGGGCCGGCGCTGACCCGCTCGTCCTGGCACGAGGCGCTGGGCCGCGTCCACGACCTCAAGGGCCTGGCCGGCACCATCGGCGCCCATGGGCTGCACACTGCCTCCCAGGCCCTCCAGTCGGCCATCAGCGCCGAGGATCCCCAGGCGGCGCAGGCCTGGTTCGGCCACGTCAGCACCGAGCTGAGCGCGGTGCTGGAGGAGATCGAGCACCTGGTGCCGCCGGAATGAACCCGCACCGTGCGCGGTGCCCCGGGAACACACAATAATCGGCTCCCGCCTTCGTCTCGTCTCCACTCCCACGAGGTCCGCGCCATGCCCACGTCCATCACCAGCCACGCCTTCGAGACCACCATCAAGGGCTTCCAGACCGAGCCGGGCAAGACCGCCCGCTTCTTCTCGCTGCCGGAACTGGCCAAGACCTATCCGAACGTGAGCCGGCTGCCGGTGTCGCTGCGCATCGTGCTGGAAAGCGTGCTGCGCAACTGCGACGGCAAGAAGGTCACCGCCGAGCACGTCGCCGAGCTGGCGCACTGGAAGCCGAATGCGCCGCGCACCGACGAGATCCCGTTCGTCGTCGCCCGCGTGGTCCTGCAGGACTTCACCGGTGTGCCGCTGCTGGCCGACCTGGCCGCCATGCGCAACGTCGCCGCCAAGGTGGGACGCAACCCGAAGACCATCGAGCCGCTCGTTCCCGTGGACCTGGTCGTCGACCACTCGGTGATGGTGGACCACTACGGCACCACCGACGCGCTCGACCTCAACATGAAGCTCGAGTTCCAGCGCAACCAGGAGCGCTACGAGTTCATGAAGTGGGGCATGCAGGCCTTCGACACCTTCGGCGTGGTGCCGCCCGGCTTCGGCATCGTGCACCAGGTCAACCTCGAGTACCTGGCGCGCGGCGTGCACCGGACGGTGGAGGACGTGATCTATCCCGACACGCTGGTCGGCACCGACAGCCACACCACCATGATCAACGGCATCGGCGTGGTCGCCTGGGGCGTGGGCGGCATCGAGGCCGAGGCCGGCATGCTCGGCCAGCCGGTGTACTTCCTGACGCCCGACGTGGTGGGTTTCGAGCTGACCGGCCGCCTGCGCGAGGGCGTGACCGCCACCGACCTGGTGCTGACCGTCACCGAGATCCTGCGCAAGCAGAAGGTGGTCGGCAAGTTCGTCGAGTTCTTCGGCGAGGGCACCGAGAGCCTGACGGTGCCCGACCGCTCCACCATCGCCAACATGGCGCCCGAATACGGCGCGACCATGGGCTTCTTCCCGGTCGATGCCAAGACCATCGAGTACTTCCGCGGCACCGGCCGCACGCCGAAGGAGATCTCGGCCTTCGAGAACTACTTCAAGGCCCAGGACATGTTCGGCGTGCCGCGCGCCGGCGACATCGACTACACCACGGTGGTCACGCTGGACCTCGGCACGGTGGCGCCCAGCCTGGCGGGGCCGAAGCGCCCGCAGGACCGCATCGAGATCGGCAACGTCAAGTCGCAGTTCACGGCGCTGTTCTCCAAGCCGCCGGCCGAGAACGGCTTCAACCAGCCGGCGGACAGGCTGGGCCAGGGCTTCACCACCAGCGACGGCATCGACATCCGCAACGGCGACGTGCTGATCGCCGCCATCACCTCCTGCACCAACACCTCCAACCCCAGCGTGCTGCTGGCCGCCGGCCTGCTAGCCAAGAAGGCGGTGAAGGCGGGGCTCAAGGTCAAGAAGCACATCAAGACCTCGCTTGCCCCGGGCTCGCGCATCGTCACTGAATACCTGCAGAAGACGGAGCTGCTGCCCTACCTCGAGGAGCTGGGCTTCACCGTCGCGGCCTACGGCTGCACCACTTGCATCGGCAATGCCGGCGACCTGACGACCGAGATCAACGAGGCCATCGTCAAGAACGACCTGGTGTGCGCGGCGGTGCTGTCGGGCAACCGCAACTTCGAGGCCCGCATCCATCCCAACCTGAAGGCCAACTTCCTGGCCAGCCCGCCGCTGGTGGTGGCCTACGCCATCGCGGGGACCATGCTGCGCGACCTGATGACCGAGCCGGTCGGCCAGGGCACCAAGGGCCGCGACATCTACCTGGGCGACATCTGGCCGACCAGCGCCGAGGTGTACGCGCTGCTCAAGCACGCGATGAACCCGGCCTCCTTCCGCCAGAACTACGAGAAGGTCGCCAGCGACCCCGGCAAGCTCTGGAAGCAGATCAGCGGCGTCAAGGGCCAGGTCTACGACTGGCCGGCCTCGACCTACATCGCCAGGCCGCCCTTCTTCGACGGCTTCGCCATGGAGCCTCCGGTCGGGGACGTCGGCGTCAAGGGCGCACGGGCGATGGCGCTGTTCGGCGACTCGATCACCACCGACCACATCTCGCCGGCCGGGTCCATCAAGGAAGCCTCGCCGGCCGGCCAGTGGCTCAAGCAGCACGGCGTGCAGAAGGCCGACTTCAACTCCTACGGCTCGCGCCGCGGCCACCACGAGGTGATGATGCGCGGCACGTTCGCCAACGTGCGCATCAAGAACCTGATGATCCCCGCGCTGCCCGACGGCAGCCGCGAGGAAGGCGGCCTGACCCTGTTCCAGCCGGGCGGCGAGAAGATGTTCATCTACGACGCGGCGATGAAGTACATCGCCCAGGGCACGCCCACGGTCATCTTCGGCGGCGAGGAATACGGCACCGGGTCCTCGCGCGACTGGGCGGCCAAGGGCACGCAGCTGCTGGGCGTGAAGGCGGTCGTGGCGCGCAGTTTCGAGCGCATCCACCGCAGCAACCTGGTCGGCATGGGCGTGCTGCCGCTGCAGTTCAAGGGCACCGACAGCTGGCAGACGCTGGGCATCAAGGGCGACGAGACCTTCGACATCGAGCTCGATGCGCACATCAAGCCGCAGCAGGATGCGACGCTGGTGATCCATGCGGCCGACGGCACGTCGCGGCGCGTGGCCCTCACGCTGCGCATCGACACCTCGATCGAGGTCGACTACTACCGGCACGGCGGCATCCTGCCGTTCGTGCTGCGGCAGCTGCTGGCCGTCTAGGGGCCCGCGCGGCTCCGCCGCGCGG
>DASUZE010000045.1:0-30885 GCA_036377015.1 Piscinibacter sp.
AGCGAGGCGCTGCGGATGGTCCAGCGCGTGGTCTACGCCACCAACCAGTGGACGGCGATCGCTGCGGTCCTGGGCTTCGCGCGCCAGTGGGCGCCGGGCGACGGGCCGGCGCGGCGTTACCTGACCGAGGCGGTGTTTCCGTTCTACATCGTCCACCAGACGGTGATCGTGGTGGCGGCGCATGGGCTCCAGCGATGGGGTCTGGCGCCGGCGGTCGAAGGGCCGCTGCTGGTGCTGGTCACGATCGCGGCGTGCTTTGCGAGCTTCGAGCTGGTGCGGCGGGTCCGGTGGCTAAGACCGCTGTTCGGACTCCGTTCCCGCTTGACCGACGAACCCGGGTTGCACCCGGGCTACGAGAGACAGCCTCGTGCGTCGATGGGCCAGACCGCCTCGACCACACCCTTGCTCAATCCGCCGCGCAGCACGACGTAGTGATCGTGCAGGTTCACCGTCGGATCGCAATGCCCGGGGATCAGCCACACCGTGTCGCCCAGTGCCGGCAAGGCATCGCCGCGCGGCCGCAGGATGCCGTGCTCGTCGCCGCCGTTGGCGAACTCCAGGTCCAGGCCGTGCACCCGCGGCAGGCCGGAGTCGATGGCGTGCGACTTGTGCCCCGCATCGACCACCGCGTGGGCCTCGCCGCGGCTCATCACCTGGCTCTTGACGAACAGCGCGTGCTCGAAGCGCGGCGCCTGCGGCGTCGGCTCGTTGTCGGCGTAGTCGCGGTCCATGAAGAGGTAGCTGCCAGGCTGCAGCTCGCCGTAGACGCCGCTCGCGGCCTCGAAAGCAAAGCTGCCGGTGCCCGCGCCGGTGACCAGCGGACAGGCGATGCCCGCGGCGGTGATGCTCGCCTGCGCCGCGCGGGCCAGCGCCACGGCGTGGCGGATGGCCGACTCGCGCTCGGCGGCGGCGCGCAGGTGCTGGGCCCGGCCGTGATAGGCCTGCAGCCCGGCGAAGCGCAGGCCGTGCGCCACCACCTGCTGGGCCAGCGCACCAGCGGCCGCCGGCGCCACGCCGCAGCGGCCCTGCCCGACATCGATCTCGACGAACACGTCGAGCCCCGCGCCGGCCGCGCGCAGCGCCACGGCCAGCCGCTCGACGCCCAGCGGCGAGTCGACCGCGATCGCGAGGCGCACCCGCTGCGCGAGCGCGGCGACGCGCGCCAGCTTGTCGGGCGCGACGATCTCGTTGCTGATGAAGATGTCTTGCACGCCGCCGTCGGCCAGCGCCTCGGCCTCGGCGAGCTTCTGCACGCACACGCCGACCGCGCCGGCCTGCACCTGCAGCGCGGCGATGCGCGCACTCTTGTGCATCTTGGCGTGCGGCCGCAGGCGCAGGCCCCGGCCGGCGGCGAAGGCAGCCATGCGCTGCAGGTTGCGCTCCATCGCGTCGAGATCGATCACCAGCGCGGGGGTCGTGATCGCATCGACCCCGTCGCCCGCGCACGCGGCGGGCGGGGGCATCAGGCGGCGCTCCCGACCTGGTCGGCCGATTCGTCGAGCGTGTCGTCGTCGAGGTGGAAGGTGTCGCTCCAGCCGATCAGGGCGAAGCCCTCGGGCGTGTAGAGCAGCCGGTTGATGCTGGCATTGCCCAGCTGCCACGAGCGCGGCGCCTGCAGGTCGATGCGCGAGGCGGCGCGGTACAGGCAGTCCATCACCCCGCCGTGCGCGACCAGCGCGATGGTCTGGCCCGGGTGCGCCGACGCGAGCCGTGTGGCCGTGGACACGCTGCGCTCATAGAAGCGCTGCAGCGACTCGCCGCCGGCCGGCGCGAAGTCGAGCTCGCGGCGGCGCCAGCGTTCGCTCTCGACCGGCCAGCGCTCCTCGATCTCCTTCCAGGTGTGACCCTCGAACTCGCCGAAGTGGCGCTCGCGCAGGCCGGGATCGGTCACCACGGGCACGCCGGTGGCCAGCGACACCTCGCGCGCCGTCTCGAAGGCGCGCAGCAGGTCGCTGGCGTAGACGGCCTGGATGTGCTCGTCGATCACCGCATGGCCCAGCCGCTTGGCCTGCCAGCGGCCCAGGTCGTTCAGGGGAATGTCGAGCTGGCCTTGTATGCGCGTGTCGACGTTCCAGGCGGTCTCGCCGTGGCGGATCGCGATGATGCGGGTGGCGTGGTCGTGCATGGGAGTTCAACGTGAGGCCGCTTCAGGCATTCAAGCCCTTACCCCATCAGCCGCCGATTCAACGTGTACGTCCCCGACCATGTCGCCTCGCCGCGCAGATGGGGATAGATCGCCTCGCGCACCTGCGCCCCCGTGAAGCTGCCCTCCACCGGCGCGCGGTCGATGCCCAGCGCATACAGCGTGAACACGTAGTGGTGGATCAGCGAGTCGTTGAACGGCGGGAAAGGCCCGTCGTAGCCGTGGTAGTCGCCCGCCATCTCCGCGTTGCCCGCGAACCAGCCGGTGAAGTCGTTCAACCCGTGGCGCGCGCCGTGCAGCGTGGCCGGGCCGGGCTTGCCGCGGGCGCGAAAGCCGCGGCTGAACTCGCCCTCTGCGATGCCCTGCAGCGACGCCGGCAGGTCGACCAGCACCCAGTGGAAGAAGTCGACCCGCGGCAGGTCGGCGGGCACCTCGCGGCCCGGCTGGTTGACGTCGTCGCCGCGGCTGGGCACGTCGAAGTCATGGCAGATGAGGGCGAAGGACTGCGTGCCCGCCGGCACCTCGCTCCAGGCGAAGTGCGGATTCAGGTTGTCGGAGAAGGTCGGCTTGCCGGACGCGTCGAGCGTCCCGGCCGCGTAGCGCGACGGGATGCGTTCGCCGTTGATCCAGCTGTCGCTCCAGAGCTTCATCGAATGGTCTCCCGTGATGGGCCCGGGGTCACACGCCCCAGACGATCTCTTTGCCCTCGCCATGGGCACGCTTCATCATCTCGACCAGCGGCCAGGCGCGCTGGCGCAGCGTGACCGCCTCGCGCGGCGGCAAGGTGCGGCCTTCGGCGGCGGCATCGGCCTCGGCCTGCTTGCGGGCGTTCTCCTCGGCCACGATGGCCTGCTCGATGGCCTGGACGGCGGCGGGCATGGCGGCCGGCTCGATGATGCCCTTGGGCGCCGGTGTCTTGCCGATGATGCGCAGCACCTGGTCGCCGCTGGGCCCCATCATGATGACGTCTCCGGCGGCCTTGGACCTGAACTTGTAGATCATCGCGATCGGTCGTACATGAACGAGCGGTTGAAGGGATAGGCCGATTGTGCCCCGCGCATCGGCCCCTCCTCGACCTTGCCGCTCGGGCGCGACGCGAGCATCTGGTACAGCGCGATCCAGCCGTTCTCGAAGCTCATCGCGCTGCCGGCCAGGTACAGCCGGTAGGCGCGCACCACCCGTTCCTTGGCGATGTCGCGCGCCCGCGCCAGGTTCGCTTCCAGGGCGTCGCTCCAGGCCCACAGCGTGCGGGCGTAGTGCGGCCTCAGGTTCTCGACATCCAGCGGCTCGAGCTGCGCCTCGCTCATCACCTTGAGCACGTGCGACACGTGCAGCAGCTCGCCGCCGGGGAAGATGTAGCGCTCCATGAAGTCGCCCATGCCCGCGCCGAGCTGGTCGTTGCGCGTGCCGCCGGCCGTGATGCCGTGGTTCATCAGCAGGCCGCCCGGCTTGAGCAGGCGATGGACCTTGGCGAAGTAGATCGGCAGCTGGGCGCGTCCGACGTGCTCGAACATGCCGATGGAGGCGATCTTGTCCCAGGGCTCGGTCTCGGGCAGGTCGCGGTAGTCGCACAGCTCCATGGTCACCCGCCCGCCCAGGCCGCGCTCCTCGATCAGCCGGTTGACGTGCGCATGCTGGTTCTTGCTGAGCGTGATGCCGTGGGCGCGCACGCCGTAGTGCTCGGCCGCCCACAGCAGCAGGCCGCCCCAGCCGGCCCCGATGTCGAGAAAGCGCTCGCCTTCGCGCAGCATGAGCTTGCGGCAGACGTGGTCGAGCTTGGCCTCCTGTGCTTGCGCCAGCGTCATGCCGGGGTCGCGGTAGTAGGCGCACGAGTACACGCGGCGCGGGTCCAGCCACAGCGCGTAGAAGTCGTCCGAGACGTCGTAGTGGAACTGGATCTGCTCGGCGTCGGCGCGCTTGTGGTGGCGCGACCGGGAGCGGCTGTGGCGGGACAGCTCGCTCCACCAGCGCAGCGGCGCGGCGCCGGTGTCGTGCACGGGGTCCTCGCCGATCATCTGGGCGGCGATGCGCATCACGTCGCGCATGCTGCCCTCGATCTCGATCTTGCCTTCGACATGGTCCTCGGCCACCCGGCCGACCTCGCCGGCGGCGATCCGGGTCAGCGGCGCGAGGTCTTTCAGGCGCACCGTGACGCGCGCCGGGTCGGCGCCCACCCGCTGGCCACCCGGCAGGTGGACCGCGAGCGGCACATCCAGCGTGGCAAGCTTTTTCTCCAGCAACGAAGTGACCGGACTCATGGCGCTCCCAGCGTGCGGAACAGGACGCTCCACCGCGGCGGATGACCACGGCCCCTCGGGCGTCCCGGTGCAGCCGACTTTACAAAAATTCGCCGGGAATGGTGTGGGTAGGGTGGGCTTGCGCCCACCGGATCACGGGAGCTTGCCGAACCGGCTGCCCAGCAAGTCGTCCCCACCCATCTGCACGCTGCCGTCCTCGGCCCACTCGACCCGGGTGATCCCGGGCCACAGGCCCTCGATGCGCTTGAGCTCTGCATCCTGCCGGCTCAGCAGGCCGCGCTGCAGGCGGACCTCGTCGGCGAGCTCGGCGTTTTCCAGGCGCAGGCGCCGGGTCTCGACCGCGTCGGCGATCGCCTCGACCAGCTCGTCGTCGCTCCACGGCTTGACCACGATGCGCCCGACCTGGGCCACGTTGATCGCGTCGACCACGGTGTCGAACTCGCGCGAGCCCGACAGCAGGATGCGCGCCGTCTGCGGATGCATCTGGCGCAGGCGGCGCAAGGTCTCGACGCCGTCGAGCTCGGGCATGCGGTAGTCGCACACGATGACGTCGACGACGCGCTCGCGCGCCGCCTCGATCGCGGCCCGCGGCGAGGTGTAGGCCTCCACCGCGCAGGGGCGGCCTGCGACCGGCGGGCGCTGGCGCAGCATGCGCTGCAGGGCCGAGAGCACATTCGGCTCGTCGTCGATGAGCATGATCTTGATCGGGGTCATGTCTTGGTCCTGTACACGGTCACTTCGAGATCCTTGCCCACCCGGTGCTTGAACGAATCGAGCCGGCGGATCATGTTGTCGTCCAGCAGGTGGTCCTTCGACAGCAGCAGCACGCCGATGCCCGCGGTGAGGTCCGCCGCCAGCACCATGCCCGGCTTGAGCGCCGACACCGACAGCGATTGCGTCGGCACGGCGTCGGGGTCCTCGTTCAGCAGCGCGACAAAGGCATCCGACACGCGCGGGTCGAAGCGCGTGCCGCTGCCGTTGCGCAGCCACTTGCGGGCGTCCTCGTGCGAGAAGCGGCGCGTCTCGATGCTGCCGCTGCGCAGGCGCTCGTACTCGCTGGCCGCGCGCAGCACGCGCGAGCCCAGCGGGATGGCCTCGCCTTCGAGCTGCGCCGGCGCGCCCTTGCCGTCCCAGCGCTCGTACAGGCTGCGCAGCACGCCGCCGGCGCCGCGCAGCGAGGCCAGCGACATCATGTAGCCGTCGCCGTGCAGCGGATGCTTCATGAAGGCGTCGCGGTCGCGCGCCGCCAGGGCATGCAGCGGCGTGGTCAGCCACTGCTCGGGAAAGGTCAGCTTGCCGAGGTCTTCCAGCAGCGCGGCATAGACCGTGTCCTGCAGCTCGGCGTCGCGCAAGCCCACGCGCGGGCCGAGCGCCTTCACGTGCTCGGCGACGCGGCGCGCGCAGCCGTCGGTGAGGCCCGGGCGCTGCTCCAGGATGGTCGACAGCACCTTGACCGTGCCCTGGAAGTCGGCGCTGATGCGCGCATGCGCGGCCTTGACCTCGTCGCTGGCCTGCTGGAGCTCGCGGGTGCGCTCGCGCACCTTGTCCTCGAGCTGCTCGGCATGCGCCGCCAGCTGCGCGTTCTGCTCGCGCGTCAGCGCGAGCAGCTGGTCGCGCTCGCGCGCCAGGCGCTTGCGCTCCAGGCCGTCGTGCAGCACCGACAGCAGCACGTCGTCGTCCCAGGGCTTGGACAGGTAGCGAAAGATCTCGCCGTGGTTGACCGCCTCGATGGTCGAGGTGATGTCGGCATAGCCGGTGAGCAGGATGCGCACCGCCTCGGGCATCTTCCGGCGCGCCGCCTGCAGGAACTGCGCGCCGGTCATCTCCGGCATGCGCATGTCGGAGATGATGGCGTCGACCGGCTGCGCCTCCAGCACCTGCAGGCCTTCGGCGCCACCGAGCGCGGTGTGTACCGTGAAGCCGCGCGAGCGCAGCGTGCGGCGCAGGGCCGAGACGATGTTGGGCTCGTCGTCGACGGCCAGCACCGAGAAGCCGGCGCCGATGGGCTCAGCCATGGACCGCCTCCGTCAGCTCGCCTTCGCGCACCCGCGGCAGCACGACGCGGAAGGTCGTGCCCTGGCCGGGCGTGCTCTTCAGCTCGATCTTGCCGTTGTGCTTCTGCACGATGGAGTACGACACCGACAGCCCCAGCCCCGTGCCCTTGCCCACCGGCTTGGTGGTGTAGAAGGGCTCGAAGATGCGCGACTGCACCTCGGGCGACATGCCGCAGCCGTCGTCGCCCACCTCGACCCACACGCAGGCCGCATCGAAGCCCGAGCGCAAGACGATGGTGCCCTTGGCGGGAATCGCCTGGGCCGCGTTCACCAGCAGGTTCATGAAGACCTGGTTGAGCTGGGTCGGCAGGCAGGGCACGTCGGGCAAGGGCACCAGCTCCTTGACCACCGCGGCCTTGTACTTGATCTCGTTCTGCACGATGTTGAGCGTGCTTTCCAGGCCCTTGACCAGGTTGGCCTCCTCCCAGTCGTCGCTCTTGTCGACGCGCGAGAAGTCCTTCAGGTCCTGCACGATCTTCTTGACGCGATCCAGGCCCTCGCGGGTCTCGCTGACCAGCTGCGGGATGTCCTCCTCGAGGAACTCGATGTCGCAGGCCGGCTCCGGACCGTCGCCCGTGCCGCGCAGGTGGCGCACCACCGCGAGCAGCTCGCCGACGTAGCCCTGCAGCGTGCTCAGGTTGGAATACACGTAGCCCACCGGGTTGTTGATCTCGTGGGCGACGCCCGCCGCGAGCTGGCCGATCGAGGCCATCTTCTCGGACTGCAGGAGCTGCTGCTGCGTTGCCTGCAGCTGCACGTTCATCGTCCGCATCTCGGCGTTGAGCTGCGACAGCCGCTCGATGCGCTCCATCTGCTCGGTGTGCAGGTTGGCGTTGTCGACCACCAGCGCGACCAGCGTGACCAGCGAGCGGCCGCGTGCCACGTCGCTGTCGCCGAAGGGATCGGCGTCGCCGATGCGGTTCATCGACAGCGCGCCGATGCGCCGATTCTTGATCGCGAGCGGCCAGCAGATCGCCGAGCGCGGCCGCGCTCGCTCCTCGCGGGCGTCGTCGCCCGACTTGCGCAGCTCGCCGTTGATCAGCATCGGCTCGCCGGTTTGCGCGACCTTGCCCAGCACGCCGGTGCCCAGCGCGACGGTCTGGCCCACCACGCCGGCCGGCAGGTCGATGCCGGCGACGATGCGCAGCTGGGTCGGCTCCCGCGGGTCGACCACCGCCAGGCTGCCGCTCTGCGCGCCGAAGCTGCGCACGATGTGGCTCAGCATGGCCTGCAGGGCCTGGCTGTCGCCGTCGGCCTCGCGGCTGAGCTCGTGCAGCTCCTCGACGAGCGAGACGGCGGCGACGGAGGTGGCTTCCATGTTCCGGTTATCCGTTGAGCAGGCTGGCCAGGGTGTCGATCTCGGCCCGCGCCTCGGCGACCGCCTGCGCCGGCGGCGCCAGCGTGTCCGGCGCCAGCGGCAGGGCCTGCGCAGCCTGCTCGGGCGTTCCCGCCAGCCGGTTGGCCAGCCACACCGCCTGCTGCACGCGGCTCAGGCCGGCGATGGGCGGCGGCGCATGGTGATGGCGCGCCGCATCGGCGATCGCCGCAGGCAGGCCCCACGATTCCATCAACTCGGCGCCCAGCACGTCGTGGGCCTGGCCGAAGCGCTGCACCTCGAGCGGACGCACGTCGCCGGTTCCCGCTTCGGCATGCAGCGCGACGTAGGCGGCGCCGTGGCGATGCAGCAGGTCGACCTGGCCGATGTCGTGCAGCAGGCCGGCCGTGAAGGCCAGCTCGGCCGCGGCCGGGTCGTCGACGATGAGGCGGCGCGCCAGCGCGGCGCAGCTCACCGTGTGGTGCCACCGGATGCGCGCGAACTCGGCGTCGACGCCGGCCTGGCGCAGCGGCACGGCCACCGCCAGCGACATCACCATGCGCCGCACCGCACTCATGCCCAGCACCATCACGGCTTCCGACACGCCGGCGATCTGCCGGCGCATGCCGAAGAAGGGCGAGTTGACCAGGCGCAGCAGCGAGGCGGTGAGCGCGGGGTCGAGCTCGATCAGCTTGCCGACGTCGGCGGCGCCGGCGTCGGGGTCCTGCATCTGCTGGATGAGCTGGATGACGACGGCGGGGAAGGGAGGAGGGAGAAGCGGCCGCTTCGTAGCCCGGGTGCAACCCGGGGTCGTTGCGTCCCGGGTTGCACCCGGGCTGCGGAGTCCTGTCATGCCTGCCCTCCTTGAAGCAGCGTCACCACCGTTCCGGTCCCGCGCGAGCTCGTGCCCAGGTCGCTGCAACGCACTTCGTAGGTGACGCCGCCGATCTGCACCGCGCGCAGCCCGGCGGCCACGCCGTTCTCGATCGGATCGGCCAGCTCGGGCGGCAGCACGTCGCTCACGTGCTCGCCCACCACCGACGCACCGCCGCCCAGCAGGCGGTCGGCGGCGGCGTTGCTGATCGCGATCATTCCGCTCATGTCGATGCCGAGGATGGGCACCGGCACCACCCCCAGCGCCTCGTGGGTGACGTCCAGCGCCGCCTCCTCGCGCTGCAGCCGCTCGGCGTTGTGCTGCAGGCGGCTCTCGAGCTGGCGGTTGCTCTCGACGAGGCGCTGCTGAAGGAGCTGGCTCTCGGCCACCATCTCATGCTGGCAGAACGCCTTCTCGATCTCCTCGCTGATGCGCTGGTCGTTCCAGGGCTTGGTGAGGAACTTGTAGATCGCGCCCTCGTTGATCGCGTCGGTCACCGATTGCAGCTCGGTGTAGCCCGACAGCACGATGCGCACCGTGTCCGGGTAGAGCTGCTTGACGCGGGCGAGGAAGTCGGTGCCGCGCATCAGCGGCATGCGCTGGTCGGACATCACCACGCCGATGGGGTGGCGCGCCAGCAGCTCGAAGGCCTCGTCGGGCGTGTTGGCGGTGTGCACCGTCCAGGGCTGGCCGCGGAACGCGCGGCGCAGCGAGCGCAGGATGTTGGGCTCGTCGTCGAGCAGCAGCAGGTGGCGCTCGCCGCGCCGCGAGGGCGTGGCGGTCTCGCGGAAGCACCTGCCCGACTGCAGCAGCGCCGTGGCGTCGCCGGCCTCCAGCGGGCGGGCGAAGAAGTAGCCTTGCGCCAGGTCGCAGCGCAGGTTGGAGAAGAACTGGAACTGGCCTTCGGTCTCGATGCCCTCGACCACCACCCGCAGCTTGAGCGCACGCGCCAGCTCGCAGGTCATGCGCGCCACCATCGCGTCGGACGGGTTGGAGGTCGCGCCCTGCACGAAGCTCAGGTCGATCTTCAGGCAATCGAGCGGCAGCCGAGTCAGGTAGCTGAGGTTGGAATAGCCGGTGCCGAAGTCGTCGATCGCCACCGACACGCCGCGCTGGCGCAGCCTCTGCAGCCGCTCGATGACCGCCGGGTTGGCGTCGGTGAGGGTGCGCTCGGTGAGCTCGAACTCGATCTGGTTGCCGGCGATCTCGTGGCGCGCCAGCAGCTCGTCCAGCAGATCGGCGATCTCGCCCTGCTCGAACACGCTGGGCGGCGCGTTGACGGCCATCTGCAAGCCCTGGTGGCCCATGTCCTCCCAGGTGCGCAGCTGGGCGATGCTGCGCTCGAGCACCCAGCGCGTCACCACGCCGGCCATGCCGCAGCCTTCGACGACCGGGATGAACTCCGCCGGCGAGATCGCGCCGCGCACCGGATGCTGCCAGCGCAGCAGCGCCTCGAAGCCCACGACCTGGCCCGACGACAGGTGGACCTGCGGCTGGAACACGAGGCGGAACTGGTCGCGGGCCAGCGCGTTGTGCAGCTCGAACTCGAGCAGGCGCTGGGCGGCGCGGCCCTGGTTGAGTCCGGCGGACACGAACTGCAGCGGCTCGTCGGCGCGCTCGCCGCCCGCCGCCGCGGCGCGGGCCACGGCCGCGAGCAAGGTCTCGGCATCGCTGCCGTCCTGCGGGAGCATGGCGATGCCCGCCGACACGCCGAGCCGGATCGGCTGGGCGCGGCACTCGAGCGGGATCGGCAGCTCGGCGAGCAGGCCGGTCGCCACCATCTCGGCCTCCTCGTGGGCGCCGATCAGCGGCATCACCACCGCATAGCGCAGCCGGTCGATGGCCGCCATGCTGGCGCGCGCCGGCAGCAGGTGGCGCAAGTGGGTGGCCAGCGTCGCGGCGATACCCTCGAGGCGCACCAGCTCGAGCTCGCCGTCGACCGCCTGCACCTGCACCCGCACCTCGAACAGCGCATGGTGGCGGCCGGTCATGCGGTGCTCGGCCAGCGCCTCGTCGATGCGCGCGGCGATGAAGGCGCGGCCGGAGTCGGCTGCCGCGCCATGGGCGTCGAGCATGAGCTGCAGGCTGCGGTCCTTGGCCACGCGCTCGCTCACGTCCTCGTGCATGACCACGCAGTGCGTGAGCACGCCCAGCGCGTCGCGCACGGGCGACAGGCCGAGGCGATTCCAGAACATGGCGCCGTCGGCGCGGAAGGCGGGCACGACCGCGGTCAGCGCCTCGCCGGCGACCAGCGCGCGCTCGATGTCGGCGAGCGCACTCGCCGCGGGCTGCGGTCCTTGCAGAAAGGCGTCGGTGCAGGTGTGCGCGGCGTGTCCGCTCAGGCGGCAGAAGGCCGCATTGGCATAGACCACCCGGCGCTCGCGCGATTGCAGGTCGCACACCAGCATCGCGGCATGGCAGGCGTCCAGGGCCTGCAGGACGAGCTCGGGCGGCAAGGAGGCGACCGCCTGCGGCGGCCTCGCCGATGGGGCCAACTTCATCTTCTCTCCCTGATGCGCCTGCCGATCGCGACAGCTGCCGGCTTCAGCGCAATGGCCGCGATGATCGGTGCGGACCGTGCGCGCCGAAGCGCGCTAAAGGGAGGCTTTTCACCGCTACCTCGTCCACACCGCCACCGCCTGTGGAAAAGGTTTCACATCGGCGGATCGGCGAGCCTGGCCTCGAAGCTCGCCGAGTCGAGCGCCGGCGCGAACAGGAAGCCCTGGTACTGCTCGCAGCCGGTCTGCGCCAGGAAGCGCCGCTGCGCCTCGGTCTCCACGCCTTCGGCGACGATCTCCAGCTGCAGCGCGCGCCCCAGCCCCACGATGGCGCTGACGATGCCCACGTCGCTCGGGTCGCCGGGCAGGCCATGCACGAAGCTGCGGTCGATCTTGAGCCGGTCGATCGGGAAGCGCTTCAGGTAGCCCAGGCTGGAATAGCCGGTGCCGAAGTCGTCGATCGCCAGCTTCACGCCCAGTGCCGACAGCGCCTGCAGCCGCAACAGGGCCTCCTGCGCGTTCTGGATCAGGATGGACTCGGTGAGCTCCAGCTCGAGCAGCCCCGCCGGCAGCCGGGCCGACGCCAGCGCCTGCGCGATCCGCTCGACGAAGCCGGCGCGGTGGAATTGCAGCGCCGACACGTTGATCGAGACGACCAGCCCCCGGCCCTGTGCATGCCACTGCGCGGCCTGCCGCACCGCCTGGTTCAGCACCCAGTCGCCGATCGGGATGATGAAGCCGCTGGCTTCGGCCACCGGGATGAACTCGGCCGGCGAGATGTCGCCCAGCGTCGGGTCGCGCCAGCGCAGCAGCGCCTCGGCGCCGAGCACGCGGCCGCTTTCCATGTCGACCTGCGGCTGGTAGTGCAGGCGGAATTGCCCCTGGGCCAGCGCCTGGCGCATCGCGTGGTCGAGCGCGAGACGGCCGCGGGGGGCGGCGGGCGCCGCCTCGCCGTCGTCGCGGTGGAAGCGCCACGCGGCACGGCCGGCTTCCTTCACCTCGTGCATGGCCGCGTCGGCGCGGCGCACCAGCTCGTCCAGCGGCGTCGCGTCGCCCCCATGCAAGGCGATGCCGATGCTGCAGGTGACCGTGAAGCTCAGGCCGCCGTGGCGCAACGGGCGCTGGATGGCCTCGAGGATGCGCCTCGCCGCGATCTCGGCGCCGGCCGCATCGGCCTGGTGGACCAGCACCACGAACTCGTCGCCGCCCAGCCGGGCGACGGTGTCCACCTGGCGCAGGCAGCCCTTGAGGCGCTCGGCCGCGTCGACCAGCACCCGGTCGCCGGTCTCGTGGCCCAGGGTGTCATTGATGTGCTTGAAGCGGTCGAGGTTGGCGAACAGCAGCGCGAAGGATGTGCCTTCGCGCTGCGCCAATGCGATCGCGAAGCTCGCGCGCTCGGCCAGCCCGCGGCGCGTCGGCAGCCCGGTGAGCGCGTCGGTGTGCGACTGCGCCTCGGCGCGCGCCAGGGCCTGCAGCCGCTCGGTCATGTCGCGAAACGACTGGACCCAGCCGACGCACACGCCGCGGCAGGTCTGCGGCCGCGTCACCCGCTGCAGCACCGCGCCCGAGCGCAGCGGCACCGTGTCGACCGACTGCAGCAGCTCGGTGTGGTCGAGCGCGGCCAGGCGCTGGCCGTAGGCGACGGGATCGGCGACGCTGTTCTGCATGAAGGTCGCCAAGGCCTCGTCGTCGCGCCGCCTGGCAAGGGCCTCGGGCAGGTCCCACAGCCGGGCGAAGCGGTGGTTGAAGCCGCGCACGCGGCCGGCCAGGTCGGTCACGAGGATGCCGTCGGCCGTGGCCTCGAGCGTCGCGGCGAGCTCGGCGACGCGCGCCTCCAGCTCCCCTTCGATGCGGCACTGCGCGCTGCGGTCGTGCATGACCACGATGAACATCGCCTCGTCGAGCACCGCGGGCAGCCGGCTGACCCGGCGCAGCACCGGCACGGCGGTGCCGCCGGCCCGGCGCAGCCAGGTGTGCGACTCGATCGCGTCGGCACGACCGGCCGCGGCCTCGGCCCAGAACGCCAGGTCGTCGGGCGCACCGCTGAGCGAGCGGACATCTTGGCCCGCCAGCTCGCCCAGAGGAACGCCGAGCAGGCGGCCCGCCGCGGCGTTGGCGGCGACGACGCGCAGGGTCGCGGGGTCGACCAGCCAGACGGCGTCGAGCATGCCGGCCATCAGGCCGGCGACCAGGTGGGTCGATGCAACGGCGGCACGCTCGCCGGTGCGGGCGGGCTTCATTGGGATTCCTCCGTGCTGGCGCACTGCGGAATTCGCCTTGGGACGGCCCGGCGGCTCATTCGGCCATGTCCTCGCGAATGGGTTCGAAGAAGCAGACCACGCGCGCGCGCGGCGCCAGCGTGGCCAGGGCATCGCGCGGCAAGGCGCCGGGACGGATGCTGCGGCGGATGCCCAGGTTGGGCGTGTGCTCGAGGTCGAGCGAGGGCGCTTCCTCGGGCGCCAGGCGCGGGTCGTGCACGGTGACGCGCGGCTTGAGCGGCCGGGTGGAATTGACGGCCGTCACCAGGGCGAAGCGGTCGTCGGTGAGCTGCACCACCGAGCCCGGCGGGTACACGCCCATCATGCGGATGAAGGCGCCGAGGATGGCGGCGTCGAAGCGGCCCTGCGATTGCGCGAACAGCAGCGACAGCGCCTCGTGAGGCGTCAGCGCCTTGCCGGGCGCGGCGGGGTTGCACAGGATGTCGTACCGGTCGATCAGCGCGACGATGCGTGCCGCCGTGCTCATGCGCTCGCTCCCCAGCTTGAGCGGAAAGCCGCTGCCGTCGGCGTGCTCATGGTGCTGCGCGATGACCGCGGTCGCACCCGGCGACAGCTGCATGCGCTGCGCCTGGGCGACGCCGTGCGCCACGTGCTCTTCATAGAAGCGGGCCTCGGCGGCGCTGAAGTGCTCTTCGCGGTGGCGCACGCGCTGCGGCAGGTCGAGCTTGCCGATGTCGTGCAGCAGCGCGCCCACGCCCAGGTCCATCATCTCGGACTCGGCGAGGCCGAAGCCGCGGCCCATCAGCAGCGAGATCAGCGTCACGTTGATGGCGTGCGCCGAGGCCTTGTCGCCGGCGCCTTCGGTGAGCAGGCGGATGCACAGCTCGCCCTGGCCCATCATCTTGTCGACCAGCGCGCGCGTCAGCGCCAGCGCCTTGTCGCGCGCCGGCTCGGGCTGGGCGGCGACGCTGTCGCAGATCTGCCGGGCTTCGCGCGTCGCCTCGGCGAACTGGCGTTCGCAGTGGACCAGCGCGGCGCGCTGCACGGCCGCGGCGGCGCGGCGCTCGCGGCGGGCAGCGGCCTCGGGGGTCTCGGCTTCGACCGGGGCGGCAGGTGGCGCGGCGGGCGTGTCGGCCGACGCGCCGTGGTCGGGGCTCCAGCGCACGGTCTTCAGGCCGAGCGAATGGATGATGCGGATCTGCTCCGCCGACGCGATGCGGAAGCTGCTGAGCGGAAACGGATGCGACATCCAGCCCACGTCGAGATGCACGTACATCCCGACGCGCAGCGCATCGACTTCGATCTGGACGGTGGATCCGGCGTTTTTCATCCCTGCGGCCGCGCGCCTTCTGGTCGCTCGCGGCCTGCAGGGGTCTTCGGCAGGCCGAGCCCAAGCTTGAGCTTGATAGGGACATTCCCGTAGCCCGGATGCAATCCGGGGACCCCGGATTGCACCCGGGCTACGGCGTCAGCGCTCGATGCGGGTCGACAGCACGATCGCCGACGTCGTGCGCTCGACGCCGTCGAGCGCACCGATCCGGTCGATCAACGCGTCGAGCTCCCCGATCGAGCTGGCCGCCACCACCGCGATCAGGTCGAAGGGCCCGCTCACCGAATGCAGCACCCGCACCTCCGGGATCTTGCGCAGCGCGAGCTCGATGGCGGCGCTCTGCTTGGGCACCAGGGTGATGAGCACATGGGCGCGCACCAGCGCGGCCTCGATGTCGTCGGGCACGCTGATGGTGTAGCCGGCGATGACGCGCTGGCGTTGCAGCCGCTCCATGCGCGCCTGCACCGTCGTGCGCGACAGCTTGAGCTTGCGCGCCAGCACCGCCGTGGGGGCACGCGCGTCCTCGCGCAGCAAGGCGAGCAGCTCGCGGTCGGTAGGGTCGAGCACGGTCTTCGGCATTTCGCAGCAGTTTAGCCGTCGATCTGCCGAAATGCGCACTCCGATTCGTCTCTCTGGTGGCTGCGCTTTGCCGTATCCGGCACGAGAATTGCCGAGATTTCCTGACAACCCATGAGGCGGCGCATGAAGAACATCCTGGTCATCGGTGGCGGCAAGATCGGCTCGGTGGTGGGCGACCTGCTGGTGCAAACCCCGGAGGAGAGCGGCTACCGCGTGACGGTCGCCGATCGATCGCCGGCGCAGCTGGCCGAGATCGAATCCGACGCCCGCAAGTCGCCGCGCCTGAGCACCCTGTGCCTGGACGTGACCGATGCCGCCGCCTTGCGCGCGGCCATGCGCGGGCGCTTCGCCGTGCTGAGCGCGGCGCCCTACCACCTCACGGTCAAGGTCGCCGAGGCGGCCCGCGACCTGGGCGTGCACTACCTGGACCTCACCGAGGACGTGGCCAGCACCCGCCGCATCCGCGAGCTGGCGGTCGGCGCAGGCACCGCCTTCATCCCGCAATGCGGGCTGGCGCCGGGCTTCATCTCCATCGCCGCGGCCGACCTGGCGCGCAAGTTCGATTCGCTCGACTCGGTGCGCATGCGCGTCGGCGCGCTGCCTGCCTATCCGAGCAACGCGCTCAACTACAACCTGACCTGGAGCACCGAGGGCGTCATCAACGAGTATTGCGAGCCCTGCGAAGCCATCGTCGACGGCCAGCAGCGCGAGGTCCCGGCGCTGGAGGAGCGCGAGGAATTCGCGCTCGACGGCGTCCAGTACGAGGCCTTCAACACCTCCGGCGGCCTGGGCACGCTGTGCGAGACGCTGGCCGGCAAGGTGCGCACGCTCAACTACCGCACCATCCGCTACCCGGGCCACGCCGCCATCATGAAGGCGCTGCTGCACGACCTGCGTCTGAAGGACCGGCGGGACGTGCTCAAGGACATCCTCGAGCAGGCGGTTCCGGCGACCATGCAGGACGTGGTCATCATCTTCGTCACCGTGGCCGGCATGAAGGACGGCCGCCTGCTGCAGGACAGCTACGCGCGCAAGGTCTACAGCCATGTGCTCGCCGGCAAGATGCGCAGCGCGATCCAGATCACCACGGCGAGCAGCCTGTGCGCCATGCTCGACATGCTGGCCGACGGGCGACTGCCGCAGTCGGGCTTCGTGCGGCAGGAAGACGTGTCGCTGAATGCCTTCCTGGCCAACCGCTTCGGGCGCGTCTACGCGATGGAAGAGCTGTCCAAGGCGGCCTGAGCCGAGGGCGCGCGAAGCGCCCGGCAAGCGCGGCCCGCGGCCGCTACAATGTTCCCTAATCGCACATGTGTTCTATTACAGAACATTTGAAGGGGACAAGGCATGATCGACAAGACCGTCGCCAGCGTCGAGGCGGCGCTGGCGGGCATCCGTGACGGCGCCACCGTGATGATCGGCGGCTTCGGCGGCGCCGGACAGCCGGCCGAGCTCATCGACGGCCTGATCGCCCAAGGCGCGCGCGACCTCACCATCGTCAACAACAACGCCGGCAATGGCGAGACCGGCCTGGCCGCCCTGCTCAAGACGGGGCGGGTGCGCAAGATCATCTGCAGCTTCCCGCGCCAGGTCGATTCGCAGGTCTTCGACGGCCTGTACCGCGCCGGGACGCTCGAGCTGGAGCTCGTGCCGCAAGGCAACCTGGCCGAGCGCATCCGGGCCGCGGGCGCCGGCATCGGCGGCTTCTTCACCCCCACCGGCTACGGCACCGAGCTGGCCCAGGGCAAGGAGACGCGCGAGATCGGCGGGCGCATGTACGTGCTGGAGTCGCCCATCCACGCCGACGTGGCGCTGATCAAGGCCGAGGCCGGCGACCGCTGGGGCAACCTGGTGTACCGCAAGACGGCGCGCAACTTCGGGCCGATCATGGCGATGGCCGCCAGGCTGACGGTGGCCTCGGTGCACGACATCGTCGAGCTGGGCGCGCTCGATCCCGAGCACATCGTGACGCCCGGCATCTTCGTGCAGCGCGTCGTGCGCGTGCCGCGCACCGCGACCGGCCCCGCCGGCTTCCGCCAGGCCGCCTGAGTCCGTCGACAAGCTCAGGATGATCGGAGAAGTGATGCAAAAGCTCGACCGCCACCAGATGGCCGCCCGCGTGGCCCGCGACATTCCCGAGGGCGCCTACGTCAACCTGGGCATCGGCCTGCCGACCCTGGTGGCCAACCACCTGCCCCAAGACCGCGACGTCTTCCTGCACAGCGAGAACGGCCTGCTGGGCATGGGCCCCGCGCCGGCCGCGGGCCAGGAGGACTACGACCTCATCAACGCCGGCAAGCAGCCGGTCACCCTGCTGCGCGGCGGCGCGTATTTCCACCATGCCGACAGCTTCGCGATGATGCGCGGCGGCCACCTCGACATCTGCGTGCTCGGCGCCTTCCAGGTGTCGACCACCGGCGACCTGGCCAACTGGCACACCGGCGCGCCCGACGCCATCCCGGCGGTGGGCGGCGCGATGGACCTGGCCATCGGCGCCAAGAAGACCTTCGTGATGATGGAGCACCTGACCAAGACGGGCGAGAGCAAGATCGTGGCGCGCTGCACCTATCCGCTCACGGGCATCGGCTGCGTCAGCCGCATCTACACCGACCTGGCGGTGCTCGACGTCGTGCCCGCGGGCCTGAAGGTGATCGAGATCGTCGGCGGGCTCGGCTTCGACGAGCTGCAGCGGCTCACCGGCGTGCCGTTGATCGATTGAGGAATCCACCATGACCACCGCCGTCTTCATCTGCGACGCGATCCGCACCCCCTTCGGCCGCTACGGCGGCGCGCTGTCGTCGGTGCGCACCGACGACCTCGGCGCCATCCCCTTGCAGGCGCTGATGGCGCGCAACAAGGAGGTCGACTGGGCGGCGGTCACCGACGTCATCTTCGGCTGCGCCAACCAGGCCGGCGAGGACAACCGCAACGTGGCGCGCATGTCGGCGCTGCTGGCCGGCCTGCCCGTCGAGCTGCCCGGCGCGACCATCAACCGCCTGTGCGGCTCGGGCATGGACGCGGTCGGCACAGCGGCGCGCGCGATCAAGAGCGGCGAGGCCGGGCTGATGATCGCCGGCGGCGTGGAGAGCATGAGCCGCGCGCCCTTCGTCATGCCCAAGGCCGAGACGGCGTTCTCGCGCAGCAACGCGGTGTACGACACCACCATCGGCTGGCGCTTCGTCAACAAGCTGATGAAGGAGCGCCACGGCGTCGACTCGATGCCCGAGACGGCGGAGAACGTCGCGAGCGACTTCGGGATCGAGCGCGAGGCCCAGGACCGCATGGCGCTGGCCTCGCAGCAGAAGGCGGTCGCCGCGCAGCAATCCGGCTTCTTCGATGCGGAGATCACGCCGGTCACCATCGCGCAGAAGAAGGGCGATCCGGTCGTCGTCGCGAAGGACGAGCATCCGCGCGAGACCTCGCTGGAGGCGCTGGCCAGGCTGAAGGGCGTGGTGCGTCCCGACGGCACGGTCACGGCGGGCAATGCCTCGGGCGTCAACGACGGCGCTTGCGCGCTGCTGCTCGCGGGCGAGCGCGACGCGGCCCGCCATGGGCTCACGCCGCGCGCCCGCGTGGTCGGCATGGCGACCGCCGGCGTCGCGCCGCGCATCATGGGGATCGGTCCCGCGCCCGCCAGCCGCAAGGTGCTGGCATTGACCGGCTTGTCGCTCGAGCAGATGGACGTGATCGAGCTCAACGAGGCCTTCGCGGCGCAAGGGCTGGCGGTGCTGCGCGAGCTCGGCTTGAAGGACGACGATGCGCGCGTCAATCCGAATGGCGGCGCGATCGCGCTGGGCCATCCGCTCGGCGCGAGCGGCGCGCGGTTGGTGACGACCGCCGTCAACCAGCTGCAGCGCACCAAGGGCCGATACGCGCTGTGCACGATGTGCATCGGCGTGGGCCAGGGCATCGCGCTGATCGTCGAGCGCGTGTAGCCCGGGTGCAACCCGGGGTGGACCTCGGCGGGCGCGACCCCGGGTTGCACCCGGGCTACCCTGCCCCTAGCTCGTTCGCCAAGGCACCCCGAACGCCGGCCTAAACTCGTTCGACCGAGTCAAACGAGGGGCCCGCCATGTCCTACGACTACAGCTCCGAGTCCAAGCTGCTCGAGCTGCCCAACCCGTACCAGTTGCAGAACCGCCTGCTGTGGCTCGCCGCCGCCCTGCTCCTCGTGGCCGGCGTGACCAGCCTGTGGTGGGCGCGCAGCGCCATGCAGGACCAGGCCGTGCGCATGGCCGCGGCGCCGCTGCTCACCGGGCTGGTGATGCTCGCGGCCGGCCTGGCGGCTGCCGCGACGGCCGCACGTCGACTGCGCTTCTTCTTCGGCCGCGGCCGGCCCGCGTCGCTGGCGCCGGAGATCCCCGTGGGTGCGACCGGCGGCTCGCCGGCGGCCGACAGCGTGAAGGAGCTGCTGCGCCAGGGCGGCCTCACCTACCCGGAGCCGCAGGGCGCGATCGACGGCCTGCTCTACCACTGGATGCCCACCCTCATCACCGCTCCGCGCGAAGTGCAGGCGCTGGCCCGGCGCTCGATGTTCAACCTGGCCGCCTTCGCCGCCACGCTGGTGAGCTTCCTGTTCTCGTGGTGGGTGTTCGGCACCGAGGCGACGCGGCCCTGGATCGCCCTGCTGTACTTCGGCTTCGGCGTGTTCTTCCTGCTCAAGCCGGTGCTGACGCAGCAGCGCGCGCGACTCACCACCGCCTCGCTGATCGGCCTGATCGCGGTGGCCATCCTCGGCCCGGTGGCGATCGGCCTGGTCGGCTCCAGCCTGCCCTCGCTGGGGGGCTTCACCGTCAACGTGCAGACCTTCGTGATGCTGGTGACTGCGCTGGCTGCCTGTGGGCTGGCGATGGCCGCCGTGCTGGCGCAGGTCGACAGCGCGCCGCAAACGCGTACCAGCGTCGAGCAGGGCCGGCTGTCGATGAATGCGCCGCCGTCGACCCTGATGGACGAGCTCGACCGCAAGCTGCAGGCGGAGTGGACCGAGCGCATCCCGAACCGGCGCTACGCGCGCATCGATGCCGTGACCACCGCGGCCACGCCCAGCGGCAGCTTCGCCGGCGAGCTGTTCGAGGAGACGCAGCCGCTGCCGGTGTCGGGCATGCAGGCGCCGACGCTGGCCGCGGCCATCGCCGACCGGCGCCATCGGCCGCTGCTGCTGCTCGACCTGTACGCGCTGCTGCTCATCGTGGTCGCGGTGAGCCTGTCGCTGTCCTTCGTGCGCGGCTTCGATCCGCTGGCCGGCTGGAAGGACGCCCGCCTGTCGCTGCCCGGCACCGCCGCCATCCTCGCGTTCGTCTCGGTGTTCTGCCTGCGCTCGTCGGCGCGGCTGTGGGGGCGCTTCAACTTCGAGTCGGTGCTGGTCTGGGTCGAGACGATCGGCAGCTACCAGACCTCGCGCATCGGCACGGGCAACAACTTCAGCAGCCGGATGAACACCGAGAACGACGTGGTGCGCACCGAGGCCATGACCTTGCGCGTGTGGCGGGCCCGCATCGAGTCGGTGGTGTTCGGCAAGGACGACCAGCGCCAGGTGACGGCCATGTTCTCGACCGAGAAGGAAGCCAAGGCGCTGGCGCTGCACCTCATGCAGTTCGCGCGCAGCCAGAGCGTGCTCGTGGCCCCGGGCGCGGCCGAGGACCAGGCGCGCATCGCAGCGCTGAACACCGGCGAGCGGGCGCTGTCGGGACCGCCAGACGCCACCGCGGCGGCGCAGCTGCAGCGGCAGCTGAAGACGGCGACGGCCTTGGAGTCGGTGGAGCCGCCGTCCATCCTCGACCTGGACCTGGATGTGGGCACGCCGGCGAAGGTGCACTGCTCGCAGTGCGGCACGCCCGCGCCGGCGATGGCGCGGTTTTGCGCGAACTGCGGGACGGCGCTGCGCGGCGGGTGAGCGTCCCGGGTTGCACCCGGGCTACGGTAGCCCGGGTGCAACCCGGGTCTCGTCAGGCTGGAATGGCTTCCTTCTCCGCCAGCGCCACCAGCACGCGCCGCATCGCATTGACCGCGAAGTCGATCTGCTCGCGCTCGATGACCAGCGGCGGCGCAAGCCGCACCACCGTGCCATGGGTGTCCTTGCTCAGGACGCCCTCGGCCATCAGCGCTTCGCACACCTCGCGCGCGCTGGCGAAGGCGGGATCGATCTCCACGCCGATCAGCAGGCCCTTGCCGCGGATGTCGATGATTGCCGGGTGGCCCAGCTTGCCCAGTTGCGCCATGAGGTAGACGCCCTGGTCGTGCGCGCGGCGCGCCAGCTGCTCGCGCTCGAGCAACTCCAGCGCCGCCTCGCCCACCGCGGCCGCCAGCGGGTTGCCGCCGAAGGTGCTGCCGTGGTCGCCGGGCGTGAACTGCGCCATCACGTCCTCGCGCGCCAGGAAGGCGCTGACCGGCAGCAGCCCGCCGCCGAGCGCCTTGCCCAGCGTGAGCCCGTCGGGGCGGACGCCCTCGTGGTCGCAGGCCAGCATGCGGCCGGTGCGGCCCAGGCCGGTCTGGACCTCGTCGCAGATCATGAGCACGTTGTGGCGGGTGCAGATCTCGCGCACGGCCTTCAGGTAGCCGGCCGGGGGCACCACGATGCCGGCTTCGCCCTGGATGGGCTCGACGATGAAGGCCGCGGTGTGCGGCGTGATGGCCGCCTCGAGCGCCTGTGCATCGCCGAAGGGCACGCTCGCGAAGCCGGGTGCGAAGGGGCCGAAGCCGTCGCGGTACTGCGCTTCGCTGGAGAAGCCGACGATGGTGGTGGTGCGGCCGGCGAAGTTGCCTTCGGCGACCAGGATCTGCGCCAGGCCGTCGGGCACGCGCTTGACCTTGTAGGCCCACTTGCGCGCGGCCTTGATCGCCGTCTCGACCGCCTCGGCGCCGCTGTTCATCGGCAGGGCGCGGGCCATGCCGGTCAGCCGGCACAGCGTCTCGAGGAAGGGGCCGAGCCGGTCGGTGTGGAAGGCGCGGCTGGTGATGGCGAGCCGGCCGGCCTGCTCGGTCAGCGCGCGCACCAGCACCGGGTGGCTGTGGCCGAAGCTGACCGCGGAGTAGGCCGACATCATGTCGAGGTAACGCCGCCCCTGCTCGTCGAACAGCCAGACGCCTTCGCCGCGGTTCAGGACGACCGGCAGCGGGTGGTAGTTGTGCGCCCCATGGCGGTTCTCGAGCTCGATGGCACGGGCGATGGGGGTGGTGCGGGCCTGGAGCGCGGCAGCGCGGGCGGCGGTCGTCATGACAAGTCCTTGAGCGTTCACTTCGTTGCCCGCCAGTGTAGGCCGCAGAGCGTGAAATTTGCTTGCCAAATATTGCATCGGTGTGTTCGCTGGTGCATGATTATTTCCTTTGAACTCGGGATGACCATGACCCCGACAACGTTGGACACGCTCGACCGCAAGATTCTTGATGCGCTGCAGACTGACGGCCGGGCCTCGAACGTCGAGCTCTCGGCCAAGGTGCACCTGTCGGCGCCGCAGTGCTTTCGGCGCGTGCGCTCGCTCGAGGAGCGCGGCGTGATCCGCAGCTACCGCGCCGAGGTCCAGCCCGAGTCGCTGGGCCTGGGCGTGATGGCCTATGTCAGCCTCAACATCGACGGCGGGCAGTTCGGGCGCGTCCGCGAGATCGAGTCCAGCATCCGCGACTTCCCGCAGATCCTCGAGTGCCACACGGTATCGGGCGACTACGACTACCTGTTGAAAGTTGTCGCGCGCGACCTGAAGAGCCTGAGCCAGTTCCTCACCGACCGCCTCATGCAGGTGCCGGGCGTCGACGACGTGCGCTCCATGATCTGCATGGAGGAAGTGAAGGCGCCGGCACCGCTGCCGGTGGACCTGGCATGAGGTGGGGCATCCTCGGAGCCGCCCGCATCGCGGCCTCCGCGCTGATCCCTGCCTTGCGCGCCAACCGCAGCGACATCGTCGCCGTCGCCTGTCGCGACGCTGCCCGCGGTGCCGCATTTGCGGCGACGCACCACATCCCCGAGGCGGTCGACTACGACGCCCTGATCGCCCGTGACGACATCGACGTCATCTACAACGCCCTGCCCAACCACGCCCACCTGCCGTGGACGCTGACGGCGTTGCAGCACGGCAAGCACGTGCTGTGCGAAAAGCCGCTCGCGCTCAGCGCCGGTGAGGTCGAGCAGATGCGCGACGCCAGCCGCGCCAGCGGCCGCCTGGTGCTCGAGGCCTTCATGTACCGCTTCCATCCGCAGTTCGATCGCCTGTGCGAGCTGGTCGCGAGCGGCGCGCTCGGCCCGCTCAAGTGGATGCGCGGCAGCTTCACCTACGCCTTGCGCGACATGACCGACTGCCGCTGGGACCCGGCCCTGGGCGGCGGTGCGCTGTATGACCTGGGCTGCTACCCGCTCAGCCTGATGCGCTCGCTGGCTGGGGTCGAGCCGGTGGTGCTGAGCGTGGCGTCGCGTCTCACCGAGCCCGGCCTCTACGGCGGCAGCGTCGATCACGCGGCGCACGCGGTGCTGCGCTTCGACACCGCGGCCGGCCCGGTGCTGGGTCATTTCGACGCCGCCTTCTCGCTCCCATGGCACTGCCAGTTCGAGCTGCTGTGCGAGCACGGCCTCTTGCGCCTGCCGATTCCCTTCGCGACCAAGGGCGTGGAGACCGTGCTGCAGGTCGGCGAGCAGACGGAGCGCTTCGCGATCTGCGATCCCTACGCCACCATGGTCGGCCACTTCGAGGCCGCGGTGCGCGGCGAGTGCGCGCTGCGCTTCGGCCTGGATGAATCGCTGGGCCAGGCCCGCGCGATGGATGCCTTGCTGGCGGGCGCCCACGCCACCGATGCGTTGAATACTTCGCACGAACGTCCGCCAAGCGCGATAATCGCACCATAGTTTGCATATCGAACTGTGCGAATGGCGATTTCCCGCTAGATTGGCCCGCGACCGCAACGTGGGCCCCACCGGGCCGACGCGGCATTGTCCCGGGCGAACAACGCCCGCCTCAAAGAAGTCGGGAGTCCCTCAATGAATGCCTTCGATCCCCAAGACGCCGATGCTGAACGCGCGTCGGACAGCGCTTTCCCTGCCGCGGCCGCGGCGCGCCCCACCCCCCCGGTTCCCCAGAAGCGCGACCTGATCGCCGGCCTCGAAAAAGGCCTGTCGGTGATCGCGGCCTTCGACCAGGACCGGCCTCGCCTGACGATGAGCGAAGTCGCCGCCCTGTGCGGCCTCACGCGGGCGGCGGCGCGCCGCTACCTGATCACGCTGGAACACCTCGGCTTCGTCACCAGCGACCGAAAGATGTACGCACTGACGCCCAAGGTGCTGCGCCTGGGCCAGAGCTACATGCACTCGGCGCGGCTGCCGCGCATCGTCCAGCCCGAGCTGCACAAGCTGGCCTACGCCCTCAAGGAAGCCTCGTCGGCCGGCGTGCTCGACGGCGCAGACGTGATCTGCATCGCCGCCACCAGCGCCGGGCGCGTGGTGTCGTCGACGCTGCAGCCGGGCACGCGCGTGCCGGCCTACTGCACCGCCAACGGCCGGGTGCTGCTGTCCGCGCTGCCGCAAGGCGAGGTCGATGCCTGGATCGCCGGGCAGAACCTCGCGCCGCTCACGCCCAACACCATCACCCACGGCGAGCGCCTGCGCATCGAGATCGCCCGCGCGCGCGCCCAGGGCTATGCCGCGGTCGACCAGGAGCTGGAGCTGGGCCTGCGCACGATCTCGGTCCCGCTGAAGAGCTATCGCGGCGAGGTGCTGGCCGCGATGAACATCAGCGTGCACGCGGCCCGCGTCAGCATGGACCAGCTCGTCAACGACTGCCTGCCCGCGCTGCTGCAAGCGCAAGCCAGCCTGCGCACGGTGCTGTAGCCGCAGGAGCCCGATGCGCACGCAGGTCGCGATCGTCGGCGCAGGTCCGGCGGGCCTGCTGCTCGGCGCCTTGCTGCAGCGCTCCGGCGTCGACGCCGTGATCGTCGAGCAGCGCAGCCCCGACTACGTGCTGGGCCGCATCCGCGCCGGCGTGCTGGAGCAGACCACGGTGGGGCTGCTCGACCAGGCCGGCGTCTCGGCACGGCTGCATGCCGAGGGACTGCAGCACGGCGGCATCGAGCTCAGCTTCGGCGGCGCGCGCCACCGCATCGACTTCCAGGGGCTCACCGGCAAGCACGTCACCGTCTACGGCCAGACCGAGGTGACACGCGACCTGATGGACGCCCGCCGCGCCCACGGCCTGGTGACGCACTACGAGGCCGACGAGGTGCGGGTGCAGGGCTTCGACGGCACGCGGCCGCAGGTGCTGTGGCGCCAGGCCGGCGCCGAACAGCGCCTCGACTGCGACTTCATCGCAGGCTGCGACGGCTTCCACGGGGTGTGCCGGCCCAGCGTGCCGGCGTCGGCCCTCCAGGTCTTCGAGCGTGTCTATTCCTTCGGCTGGCTGGGCCTGCTGTGCGAGACGCCGCCGGTGTCGCACGAGCTCATCTATTCCAACCACCCGCGCGGCTTCTCGCTGTGCAGCATGCGCTCGCCGACGCGCAGCCGCTACTACCTGCAGTGCGCCAGCGACGACCGGGTCGAGCGCTGGTCCGACCAGGCCTTCTGGGACGAGCTGCGCCGCCGGCTCGATCCGGACGTCGCGGCGCGCCTCGTCACCGGCCCGGCGCTGGAGAAGAGCATCGCGCCGCTGCGCAGCTTCGTGGCCGAGCCGATGCGCTTCGGCCGCCTGTTCCTCGCCGGCGACGCCGCCCACATCGTGCCGCCCACCGGCGCCAAGGGGCTCAACCTCGCGGCCAGCGACGTCGGCCTGCTGGCCCGCGCGCTCGCCGATCACTACGCCGGCGACGACCATGGCATCGAGACCTATTCCGAGCGCTGCCTGCGCCGCGTGTGGCGCGCCGAGCGCTTCTCGTGGTGGTTCACCTCGCTGATGCACCGCTTTCCCGAGACCGGCGAGTTCGGCCAGCGCATGCAGATGGCGGAGCTCGACTACCTCGTGAGCTCCCAGGCGGCGTCGACCGCACTGGCCGAAAACTACGTCGGCCTTCCCCTGTAGCCCGGGTGCAACCCGGGATGCTCGCGACCCCGGGTTGCACCCGGGCTACCATCAGCCGATGCATCGCAAGGAGCATCGCCAATCCGTCGCCGAGCGCTTCAGCCAGGAGGCGCGGCGCTTCATCGAATGGGCCGACGGCAGCGCCTGCGGCGACCGCCTGAGCGCGCCGCTGGCGCTGCGCCGCGTGGCCTTGCTCTACACCGCGGCGCTGGAGCTGCCGCAGCCCTGGAGCGAAGGTGTGTCGGCGCAGCACGACCAGGAGCCGGTGTACCTCGAGGCGCGGCTC
The DNA here is from genome assembly GCA_036377015.1 of Piscinibacter sp. Classification (GTDB taxonomy): domain Bacteria; phylum Pseudomonadota; class Gammaproteobacteria; order Burkholderiales; family Burkholderiaceae_C; genus Albitalea. The sequence goes on from DASUZE010000045.1 coordinate 26,542, forward strand.
AACCAGGTGCGGCTGCGCGCCGCGGCCATCCCGCTGCAGCACTACAGCGAGATCTTCAGCCCCGGCGTGCCGCCCGATTCGCCGGTGGTGGGCGACCTCGCCGACGACCTCACTGCCATCTACCGCGACGTGGCCCTGGGCCTGGATCTTCATGGCCGCCGCCAGGTCGACGACGCGCTGTGGCAATGGGGATTCGGCTTCCAGGCGCGCTGGGGCCAGCACGCATCGTCGGCCATCCGCGCCCTTCACTGCTACCTGTCGCAAGAGGACCCGAGCGGGTTGTCGAGCAATGCCTGAATCGCCGCTGCACATCGCCATCGAATCGCCCGACCAGCCCGAGGTGCGCGCACTGATCGACGCGCTCGACGCCTACCAGCGCGCGCTGTACCCGGCCGAGAGCAACCACCTGGTGGACATCTCGGCGCTCCTGCAGCCGAACGTCCGCTTCGCCGTGGCGCGTGACGCCCAGCGCCGCGCATTGGGCTGCGGCGCCGTGCTGCTGGATGCGGGTGCCGGCGAGCTCAAGCGCATGTTCGTCGACCCGGCACAGCGCGGCCGCGGCGTGGCCCGGCGGCTGCACGCCTTCCTCGAAAGCGAGGCCGCGCGCGCGGGCGCGACCGAGCTGCGGTTGGAGACCGGCATCCACCAGCCCGAGGCGCTGGCCTTGTACGAAGGGCTGGGCTACCGCCGTTGCGGACCCTTCGCCGGCTACGTCGAGGACCCGCTCAGCGTGTTCATGCACAAGCCGCTCGCGGCATGCGCATCGGCCTGATCTCCGACACGCACGGCCTGCTGCGGCCCGAGGCACTGCAGGCGTTGGCGGGCAGCGATCGGATCGTGCATGCAGGCGACATCGGCGACGCGGCGATCCTGGAGTCGCTGGCGGCGATCGCGCCGGTGACGGCAGTGCGGGGGAACAACGATCAGGGCACGTGGGCGCAGGCGCTGCCGCACACCGCGCTGCTCGTTGAAGGCGGCGTGCGCATCCTCGTGATCCACGATGTCAAGGAGCTGAGCGGCGTGGTCGATGCGCAGGTCGTGATCGCGGGGCATTCGCACCAGCCGAAAGTGGAGCGGCGGGAGGGCGTGCTGTTCGTGAACCCGGGGAGCGCGGGCCCGAGGCGCTTCAAGCTGCCGGTGTGCGTGGGGCGGTTGATCGTGCAACGCGGGCGCGCCGAAGCCGAGTTGATGCCGTTGGCGGTCTGAGAGTCCCAGGCTGCACCCGGGCTACGGCCTTGTAGCCCGGGTGCAACCCGGGTTCATCCTCACGCTTCAGCCGCCACGCGCGGACGCGACCTCGCTGTCGAGGCTGCCGATGACGCCACCACCCGCTTCACCTTGCCGCTGCGACCCCGCGCGAGGGGGCACCCCGTCTCGGCGACGAGCTTGACCGGCGCCAGGCGCTGCCGCGCGGCATACGCCGCCCAGACCGATTCGCAACGCGCCAGCACCGGCCGCGCCGCCTCGTCCGACAAGGGCAGCCGCAGCACGAGCGTGCTGTCGTCGCGCTGCACCAGCTGGAACTCGAACACCTGCGCCTCGTCCTCCAGCAGCGTGGTCAGCGCCAGCGGCAGCAAGGTCATGCGACGGCCGTCGATGCCGCGCAGGTGCAGCGAATCGTCGCTGCGACCCTGCACCTCGATCACCGGCAGGGACGAGCCGCACGCACAGCGCCCGGCGTGGATCGCGATGCGGTCACCCAGGTCGTAGCGGATGATGGGCTGCGTCTCGTTGGCCAGGTGGGTGATCAGCGTGGTGTGCGACAGCTGGCCCGCGGGCACCGGACGGTGATGGGCGTCGACCGGCTCGATCAGCACCCAGTCGGTGTTGGCGTGCATGCGGCCCTGGCTGCATTCCCAGCCGATGGGCAGGAACTCCGAGGCGCCGTAGCTGTTGCTGATCGTGCAGCCGAAGGTCTGCGCCACGTGCTGCTGCGCCGCGGGGCTGAGCGTCTCGCCGCCGGTCCAGATCTCCTTGGGCCGCGCCTTCAGCGCACCGTCGTGCGAGGCCTCGGCGAGCAGGCTCGCGACGCTCGGGTAGGTGACGATCACCGTCGGGTCGAAGCGGTCGATCTGCGCCATCAGGTCGGCGGTGGGCGTGAGGATGGAGAAGCTGCGCATCGCGTTGGCCATCCAGCGGTTCAGCCGGCGCAGCCGCTGCGCCGACACCTCGCTCGCGAAGTGCCCGGTGGTCGCGCCGATGAAGGCGATGCGCTCGGTGACGCACATCGGATCGAGCAGCCGCTGCCACGGCCGCGGCGCGCTGCGGCGCAGCGCCTCGAGCGCGTCATACAACGCCAGCGTCCGCGCGTCCTGCACGAAGATCGCCGGCTCGCCGCTGGTGCCGGAGCTCTCCCAGACGATGTAGCGCTGGCGCCAGGGCTCGCCGATGCGGCGGCGGTCGGACACGAAAGCGCGCAGCTCGTCGAGGTGCAAGCGCGGATCGCTCACCCAGTCGTCGAAGCGGCTCACCAGCTCGGCCTTGGTCACCACGGGCAGGTCGTGCAAGGCCACGCGTGCGGGATCGCGGCCCTTCAACACCTCGCGGTAGAACGGCGAGCGCACGGCCACCGATTGGAGCAGCAGCGCCAGGCGCTCGGCCTGCACGGCGGCGAGGCCCTGCGGGGTCAGCTGCCCGGCGGCCAGCACCTTGAGCGACAACGATCCCAACAGCAATGGATCGAACACGGTGGACACGACGCACTCACGGGTTGGTGTCGGGCTGCTCCTGCGCGGCGCTGTCGGCAGCGGCGTCGGACTCGGGGCGCTGCTGCGGCCGCACGATCATCACCGGCACCGGCGAGTGGCGCAGCAGCTCCTGCGCGACCGCGCCGAAAGCCGCGCCGCTCTCGCCCATGCCGTGCGCGCCCATGATGACGGCGTCGCACTCGTAGCGCTCGATGATGTCGATCAGGGTGTGCGCCGGCTGGCCGATGGCGACTTCCATGTCGTGCTCGATGTCGGCTTGCGCGAGCAGCGCGTCGGCCTGCGACAGCGCGTGGGCGCCGGCTTCGGCGCTGACGCGGCGCAGCGCCTCGGGGTCGTGCACCACCACCATCTCGTACAGCGAGCTCGGCTCCTGCACATTGGCCAGCACGAAGTTCGCCTTGAGGCCGTCGGCGACCAGGCGGATCGCGTGGTGCACCGCTTCCATGGACAGCGGTGAGCCGTCGACAGGCAACAAGATGTTCATCGGGGACCTCCGTGCGGCAACGGAATGCCGAGCTTGAGCGCGTTGGCCACCCCACGTCAAGTGCGGTCGCCGAGGGTTGCATCCGATCGCCGCAAGGCTGCGTATCGCGGGGCAGGGACGGCCGAGGTGGCCGCCCGTGTTCATCTGCACACACCTTGGAGACCGCGATGACTGCTTCCCGTTCGACCTCGCCCCTCGCTCTTCCCGCCGCCGGCCGCCGCGGCTTTCTCGGCGGCTCGGCCGCCACGCTGTCGGCCGGCATGGTCGCGTTGCTCGGCGGCGCGCCCGCCCTCGCTCGCGCGGCGGGCATGGACCCTGCCAAGGACGTCGGCATCCTCAACGTCGCGCTCGGCCTCGAGCACGAGGCGATCAACGCCTACCAGCTCGGCGCCGGCAGCGGCCTGCTGCAAAAGCCGGTGCTCGACGTGGCGCTGCTGTTCCAGTCGCATCACAAGGCGCACCGCGACGCGCTGATCGCGACCATCGAGAAGCTGGGCGGCAAGCCGGTCGCCGAGAAGGCGGTGGCCGACTACGCCCGCGCGCTGCGCGCCGAGACACTGAAGAGCCAGGGCGACGTGCTCGAGCTCGCGGCGCGCCTGGAGCTGGGCGCGACCAACGCCTACCTCGGCGTGATTCCCGCGTTCGGCGACAGCGCGCTGGCCAAGGTGGCGGCACGACTGGCGGCCGACGAGACCATGCACTGGACCGCCCTGTCGGGTGCGCTCGGCAAGTCGCTGCCGACCGGCGCACTGGCGTTCGGGGCATGAGACTCGCCGTCTTCATCGCGTTGGCCGCGCTCGCATCGCCGGTCCTTGCCGGCGATGCGGCGCGCGGCCGCGCGCTCTACGAGACGCGCTGCGTCGGCTGTCATTCGGTCGACGACGACCGCGTCGGGCCGGCGCACCGCGGCGTGTTCGGCCGCAAGGCAGGCGGGCGGGCCGGCTTCGCGTATTCGGCGGCGCTCAGGCAGTCGAACGTGGTGTGGGACGAGACGACGCTGGGCGCGTGGCTCGCGGATCCGCAGAAGCTGATCCCGGGGCAGGCGATGAATGTGCAGGTGGAGGATGCGGGGGCGCGCGACGACCTGGTGGCGTATCTGCGAACGTTGAAGTGATCCCGATCCCCGGGGTGCACCCGGGCTCCGTAGCCCGG
>DASUZE010000046.1:0-18725 GCA_036377015.1 Piscinibacter sp.
CTGATATGCCAGCATCCTTCGTGAGGCGGGACTTGCCAGACGGAGGGCCACGTCGTCGAGGGTCGTCGTGGTGCTGTCGAACCTGCTGGTCAGTTCACGGACCAGGGCGCAGGCGATGGCGCTGTCGGCGATCGGCTCGACAGTGACGAGGCCCTCGGCGGCAGCGAGCCCGCTGCATTGCGGTCGGGCCAGTTCGCGCGGGCGACCATCTCGAGGATTCTCGCGAGCTCGGTCTCCAGTCGGTGCGAATCCAACCGGCGCGCCTGCGTCAGGAGCTGCTTCACTTCCCCGGGCGAGGTCTGCGATTGCCGACTCAGCTGGCTGTGGCCGCCTTTCCCGAGCAAGAGCTGGGGCCTTCTGTTCGCTACCTGGGCCCATGTAGACGCTTGTTTATCTGGAACCGCTACGCGGGCTTCCTCAGGAGCGGTGCTCGTCCACGCGGATGCTGGCCTCTTCCACGGCTGGATCGAGATGGATGAATGCTCGTGTCGGATCTTGGTTGTCTCCGCGGTGGCGCTGGAGTCTGAAGGGCGCGACTCGGCCTTCCGGAGTTGTTCGACAGGCAGCAAGGTCTCTTTCCTGACTTGGCGTTGTTGTCGCGCCTGAGTGGCCTGACTGGCCCGTCCGGTTCCGCCTGCGCGAACGGTGCAAGAGGTCAAGGGGATTGGCCGTGCCTTTCCCTGTGACTCGATGCAGGCATAGCAGGCGCATGGATCTCCGATGGACCGCCATCGGAGCCCTTCAGGCTCTCACGTCTGCGCGTCGACGCACGGCCGCCTTCAGCATCGGCAGGATTTCATCGTCGCTCTCGCCGGCGGTGTAGTACTGCATCGGCGACGTGCCGGAGTGGTCGCACTTCAGCGGATCCGCGCCGGCTTCGAGCAGCGCGCGTGCCGCTTGCGGAAGGCGGTACTCGCACGCCCACGACAAGGGTGTGCGGCCGTCGATGTCTGTTGCGTCCACGTCGGATCCTTTCGCCAGGAGCACCTCCACGTCGGCGGCGCCGGTTGCCAGATGCAATGAGGTCAGCAGCCCCATGTCGACGAATTCCCGAAGCAGACGATGGGGGTCCAATGTTCGGCAATTCTTGTAGGCGCTCTGGAGCAACCGTCTGTTGTCCGCATTGTTCGCCAGTCGCTCGACAAAGTCAGCCACCCTTTCTGCGCGCTTGGCCCGGACTTCTTGCGCCTCCTGGAAGGCATCGGACCAGCGATCGGCATCGAAAGAACGAGATCGAGAGCGCGTGCGAATGGAGTTGTCGACTTTGTCGAGCACCAACGAGGTCGGTTGTGCGGCATTGAACGGCTCCTGCAGGCCAATGTGCCCACGCTGCCCGGCCGACACAGTCGTCGATGTGACAGGAAGGCGATTCGGCCTGGCGCCAGGGACGGGGATGTTGTGGGCGCCGAACACTCCCCCTTTGAATGTTCTCGATCTTTGAAAGGGTGTTGCACCCGTCTTGGGCGTGACAATCACTGGCGAAGCGATGGTGACATGTTCCTTCGAGATCTCCAGCCCGGCGTTTGACACCAGGGAGGCTGCTGCCGGCTTCACTCTCGACACGGTGACGAACCCCTCCCGCTCCGAATCGCTGTCGCCGAGTTGAACCGCCTCGTCGGGAACGCCCCGCTGCTTGAGTTCATGCAAGACGAACGAATGCATCCTGCCGAGTCTCGAGAGATTGTGCTTCCCCAAACCAGGAATGATCTCGAACACGCGGGATGTCGGGGATTCGGCGAGAACCTTGAGACCATGCTCCACGAGGAGCTTCGCCGATGCCTCCGAAAGATAGTGAAGATCGAGCCGGATCGCCCGCTGGTCCAGCTTGACGTATCCCGCCAGGCATGCCTCGCGCCACGCAATGGTCGCCGTCTCGTTGAGGAGAGCGCGGCGGGCAGGAGGGGCCAGACCGAGCTTGCGGGCGCAGCGTTGGACGAGACCGAGTTCCTCGTCGCGAAAGCACATGGGTCCAAACGAAGCCACCATGTCCAGCATCATGCAATGGCGCTCCGCCTCTGCAACGCCTTGCAGATCCAGCTTGTCCACGATGACTTGCAGCAGTCGAATGAACGGCTGTTGGGTAGCACCTTCGGCAAAAGCGTAGGCCGCGCGGTGCAGTTCCTTGAGGCAGAAGCTTTCCTGCGCCAGCGCATGTTGGTGCAATCGCTGCGCAAGCTGAGCCGCCAGATCATCGGGCAAGTATGCGCAGCCGATGGCCGCTTTGGACAGTTGAGCCGTGCTGATGAGCCTTCGATACAGGTCGTTCGAGAAGCGGTACGACAGTATTGCCGTTCCAAGGCCGCGCACTCGTTCCGGGGCGCCGCCCCGCAGACCCCACAAGGCCTGGAGCAATTGACCTTCCGCGATGTCGAAACCCGACCCCGACATTGAATGGATGTAGGACGTCAGCTGGTCGATGAGCCATTCGGTTCGATCCGCGAAGCACTGCTGCCAGGCGCCGAGCTCTCTGAATGCAGCTGGGGTAAGAGAGCGAGAAGCGCAAAGGTGCTCGATGTGAGGCACGAGGTGCGCAAGGGCTTTCTCCGGACTGGGAAAGCGACTCAGCGGATGCATCATGGCTGCGATGTTCTCTCCACTGAACGACGAAGACGATCGGCACGCGAAGGCACCCTTGTCGATGAGAACCTGGACAACGTCTTGCACCACGTTCGCCGGAAGACACTTCGTGCCATGAACGATTCCTGCAACGTCGTTCGGGCTCTCGATTTCTGTCCGTCGCAAATGGGGGATCAGACTCCTTGCGACGAGGAGAGAACCTTTGCTGAAATTCGTTCGGCGACTGGAATCGCTTCCGTGCTTGAAGTGGGGAAGGCCTTCGAACATTCGCGCGATGTCGAAGCTGCTGAGCCGCAGTTCGGGAGGCATGCCCGCCATGATTTCGCTGACTCTCACGGCGATCGGGTTCAGGTATGTCTCGCAGGAGATCGCATGATTGGCCAGGTATCTGAGCGCTCCTACAGCTCCTGCCAGGGCCTGCCCTGGCAGGAGCTGTGCCTGGGCGAGCGATTCGCGAGCATGGAGAAGGAGGAGTTCGAGGCCGCGATGCTGTCTCAGGTCGTGGCGGGAACCTTCCACGAACATCAGCAGCTTCATCCAATCAATGTTGACGAGGGCGGGGGAGGCGTATTGGCGACGGAACTTTCCGAGCGCGGTGGCCAAGTTGAGCCAGAACGGATGATCTGGCGCGATCAGCAATTCGGGGAATGAATCCTCGCGGACCTCGCCCGATTGGAAAATCGGCAGCGCTTTGACGCTCTTGGCGAGCCTCGTGGGACCCATGCTCTTCCTGGAGCTTGAATCGAAGTCGGTTCTCAAGAGACGATATTCCTCGATGTCGGCAACATGAATCTCCGACTTGCTGCTCTCATCGGTCCTGATCAATTGCAGCGCGTTGCTCGTCCAGTTCTTCGAGACGTAGGCTGCGACAGGCGCGAGCCCGCGCTCAATCGAACGGGTCAAGTCTGGATTCCCTGCGCCGAAGGCGATGACCAGACTCTTGCAGTGTCGGTTGAGCACGAGCGTGTAGGCTGCCGACATCGTCACCAGGGACGTGAGCTCCGGCGAGAGGTCGTGCACTGACAGATGGAGCTTCTCCGACGGACGGGCTGTTGCCATCCCCGCCTTGGCGATCCACTCGTACGCGCGCAGCCTTCGTGCACCCGCATCTGCCAAGAGAGTGGCCGCCTCGTCGACGGAGGGCGCCGGGTGTTCGAATGTGCTGACCATCTCGCGGATCAACTCTCGAGCGATGACGCTGTCGGATATCGGCCCGACCGTGACAAGGCTCTCGGCGGCGGCGAGCCGCGCCGCATTGCGGTCGTACCAATTCGCCCGCACGACTTCTTCAAGAATCTTCGACAGCTCGACCTCCAGCGCGCCCGGATCCAACTGGCGCGCCCGCGTCAGGCGTTGCTTCACTTCCTCGGGCGAGGCCTGCGGCTTCTGGCTCAGCGCGCTGCTGGTGCTTGTCCCGAGGACCAGCATTGGTTTCCCGCGCGCTATGTGGGCCCATGTAGCTTGTTTGGTGACCGGAACAGCAAGGCGCGAGTGCTTGTGCGCCTCATTTGACGGTGGGGAAGTTCTCTGCACGATCGGCGAGTGGGATGGCAACTCGTGTCGGAACTTGGTTTTGTCCGTAGTGCCGCTGGAGTCTGAAGGTCGTGACTCAGTCTTCTGGGTGTTGTCGACAGGCAGCAAGTTCTCTTCCCTGGCTTGACGTTGTTGTTGCGGCATGAGTGGCCCGACTGGCCCGTCCAGTTCCGCCCGCACGAGCGGCAAGCCGCGGAACTGAACTGCACGATGGAACACTCAGCCCGAGCCGGCCGGAGCGACCGGTCGTGCATGTAACCGGGGAGCATTCCGCGCCGCTAGGGCGCCGACGCATCGCGCAGCAAGCGCAGGGCGGGCAGCGCCTCGTGTTCGCTGCGTGGATGCAACTCGCCGCGCTCGGTGAGTGAAGTGGCGAGCTGGTTACCGGACAGTGCAGCGATGCCGGCGGCGCTGCGCGACAGGTCGAACTCCAGAAAGTGATTCGCGCCACCCACGATCGCCACGCGCGCGACGACGCCGTTGACGTCGACGATGTACCGGCCCGGCGCAAGGCGAATGTTCAGGTAGGAGCCATCGTGCAACTCGCCCTCGCGCACCGTCCCCACCTTGACAGGCGCGACCATGCCCGCCGTGAACCAGATGGAAGGCCGATAGACATAGAGGCGGCCGTAGGCCGTCGGCGGCAGATCGAGTGCCGAAAAGGCCGGACCGGGTGCGCGTGCGCAAGCTGCCAGGACCATCGTTGCCGTCAATGTCAGCGCGCGCCTGAGCTTGTTGGTTGCCATCGTCACCGCCTTGTTGCGAACGGCCATTGTGACCCGGGGCGCACGGGCATGTGCGCAATGAATCCGCAGGGTCGGCCGTGCAGACGTGCAGCGCGCAGGCGGATAGTTTTGCGCGCTTTCGTCGGAAACGCCCGTGATTTCAAGACCTTAGTGATTGCAACAGCATGTGGCACGCCTCGTGCAAATGGAGGGCATCACTGGCGCCGGTCGGCGAGAGAAAAGAGACGCGATGAGACCACTGACACGAACATCGATCTGCATGACGGGTGCTTGGCTGCTGATCTCGCTTGCGCATGCAGCGGACCGCGGCGACGAGGGCTACGACGCGGACCAGGTGCGCAGCTACGGCACCGGCCAGGGCATCGAGCTCGTGCGCAGTTCCGGGCGATCCTTGCCTCTGTACAAGGCCGTCGCCGCGATCGTTCCGCGCGGCTACGCGTTCCGCACCATCGGGGTGGACCGATCCTGGCTCGATCAGCCGGTGTCGTGGTCGGCGGGCCGCGAGTGGATCGAGACGCTGCGTGAGGCGATGTCGTCGTATCCGGAACTCGTGCTCGACATCTCGCTGGGCACCAAGACCGTCCTGCTGCGGCAGCGCCATCCGCAGGCCGACAGCGGCGCTCCGCGTGAACTGACGGGCTATGCCGTCGCCAAGGCGGAGGAGGACGTGCTGCGCGAGCATGCGCGACCGGGCCGCTGGGACGTGAAGCCCTCCGACAAGTCGCTTCGCGCGACGCTGTCGCGCTGGGCCGAGTCGGCGGGCTGGCAACTCGCGTGGGAAATGACGGTCGACTACCCCGTCACGCTGGGCGCGTCGCTCGGCGGGTCGTTCGAGGAGGCGGTGGTCGCCATCGTGAAGAGCATGGAACAGGCCGAGACGCCGCCGAAGGTCATTTTCTACAAGGGAAACCGGGTTGTCCGGATCGTCGCGAAAGGGAACGAATGATGCGCCGTATCTTGCTGCTGCTGGTGGTGCCGGCAGTCCTGCTCGCCACGGGCTGCAGTGGCCTCACCGAACGACTGGCCGAGCGGATCGCGGGTACCGAGAGCCGCAGCGATGCGCTGGTCCGTGAAGCCGGCCGCACCGAATCGGTCGGCAGGGCCGCGACCTCGGTCATCTACGACAACGGGCTGTACATCGCGAAGTCCAGCGTGCGCCTTCCGCAACAGGTGAAGCTGCCCGAGGTGTTCCACGAGAACGCGACCTTCGACCGATCGGTGCGCTCGCTGAGCGAATTCGCGGAGCGGATCACGGTGCGCTCGGGCATTGCGTGCAAGGTGACGCCGGATGCGCAGGCCGCGGCGCTGCGCACGCTGTCCGGTGGTCAGGCTGCCACGCCGGGTGCGGGGCAGCCGCCGGGCCTCGTGGCATCTGCGGGTCCCGGCGCGCCGCTGCAGCAAGCCGGCTCGGGTGCGGTCACCGAGATACGCATCGTCTATCCGAGCGGCTCACTCAAAGGGCTGCTCGACACCGCCGCCAGTCGCTTCGGCGTCTCGTGGAAGTATGTGGATGGCGTGATCCAGTTCCACTATCTCGACACGCGCACCTTCCAGATCACGGCCATTCCGGGCGACTCGGCCACCAGCGCCACGGTTGCGAGCGGCTCTTCTTCCGATGCAACTGGCGGCGGAACAAACGTGGCTGGCTCGAATGCCAACAACAGCCAGAACACGGCCGTCGTGTCGCGCCTGTCGGTGTTCGGCAGCATCGAGAAGTCGATCCTCGCGATGCTCACCCCCAGCGGGCAGGTGGTAGCCTCGCCCGCGACCGGAACGATCACGGTGACCGACACGCCGGATTCACTGGAGCGGGTGGCGCAGTACATCACGAGCGAGAACAGGGCCCTCGCGCGGCAGGTGATGATCAGCGTCACCGTTCTTTCGGTGAGCGTGAACAACGGCGACTCGCTGGGGCTGAACTGGAACCTCGTCTACGGCGACCTGTTCCGCAAGTACGGCATCAGCAATACCTACACAAGCGATCCGGGGGCGAGCTCCTTCTCGGCCGCGATCCTGAACACGGCCAACAGCAAGTTCGCGGGCACCTCGGTCATCATCGATGCGCTGGCCACGCAGGGTCGCGTGCGCAAGGAGACGACCGCGTCGGTGGCGACCCTGAACAACCAGCCGGTCCCGGTGCAGGTGGCCAAGCAGACCAGCTACCTGAAGTCATCGCAGTCGACGAACACGGCCAACGTTGGTTCGACCACCACGCTCACGCCGGGAACGGTCACCTCGGGATTCAACATGACCGTGCTCCCGCACGTGCTCAACAACGGCACGGTCATGCTGCAGTTTTCGACCGACATGTCGAACCTGCGCCGCATCCGCTCGGTGACGAGCGATCGCAGCACGATCGAAACCCCCGAACTCGACACCCGCAACTTCCTGCAGCGCGTCGCGATGAAGTCCGGCGAGACGCTCGTCATCAGCGGCTTCGAGCAGGTGGAGGATGGCATCGACCAGCAGGGCGTGGGAAATCCGGCGAACTTCCTGCTGGGGGGCGGGCGCAAGTCGTCCGCGTCGAAGGAAGTGATCGTGATCCTGGTGACGCCGATCATGATGAATGGCGCCTGAGCGGACCGGAACGATGTCCACACACGTCATCGAGATCGGCAAGCGCAAGTTCGTCTGCGGTCTGTTCTGGCAGTCGCTATCGCGGCCGCGCGAGCTTCGCAAGGAGGCCGTGGAGCTTGCAGGAAGGATCAACTTCGACCTGATGCTGCTGCACCGCGACCAGGGTGTCGCGCAGGCAGGCTACGCACACTCGGAAGATGGCGCGCTGGCCGGCATGTACTCGCTGGCGGCGGCGGTCGCTGCAGGCATTGCGCGCCGCGGAGCACAGTTCGACGGCAGCCGCCAGGTGCCGCACAGCTGGCTCGGCGCCTTCGAGCTGCCCGGCGGGAAATGGGCCTACTTCGCGATGCGCGAGGACGCCTTTCTGCCCAACGGCGATCTTTGCGCGAGCCGGGAAGAGGTGTTGGAGCGCCTTCTGGGCGACTACGGGCTGGGCGGCTGGAATGTCGTCATCGGAGAGGCTTCGCTCGAGGAGCACGGATTCCACAACTACGACGCCGTGCGCCTGCAGGAGTTGCTGCCTCTGACCCGAGGGCGGGTCAATGTCCATCGGCAGTGGATGCTCTCTTCAGTGGGCCGCAAGGTGCCTTGGAGGCGGCTGACCATCGGCGGGCTCACGGTTGCTCTGCTGTTCATGGCCGCGGGATTCTGGTGGTGGCGACAGCGCGAGGACGATCGCGCGCGGGCGATCGAGCGGGTTCGCGCGCAGTTGGCGGCCAAGCGGGCGGAAGCCGCCGTCGTGCCGCATCCGTGGCCCGAGCGCGCGCTGCCTGCCGCCTTCACGCGAGCGTGCCTGGAGCACATGGAGTTCGTCACCGCGGGGGGATGGCAGCTCGAGGAGTTTGCGTGCTCGCCAGGCCAGTCGGCATACACGTGGACGCGGGGTGCCTCCACCGTGAGCCACCTGCGCAGCGTCATGCCCGACGCCGTCGTGGAGCTCGATGGCGAGAAGGCGAGCTTCCGCCGGGAGATGGCGCTGGGGTCCAGCACCGACGAGCGATTGCTGAGCTCGCGTGAGGTGTTGCTTCCGCTGATGGGCAAGCTGCAAGGGATGGGACTGGTGCCCACCGTTGCGGCCGCGCCGCCGCCTCCACCGCCTCCGCAGGCTGCGGCCAGCGGTCCGCCGCCCAGGCCCGAGTGGCAGACCTTCAGCTTCAAGGTGAAGACCGCAGGCGTGCCTCCGGCCGAGGTTGCGCAGGCTGTGAGCCTGCCCGGCGTGCGCCTGAACAAGCTCGCCTATCGCGGCGAGGAATGGATCATGGAAGGAGTCATCTATGCGAAATAGCGCCACGCTGGCGCTCGCCCTGTCGTGCATCGTTTCGACGCCCCTGGCGTACGCGGCAGACTCGACAGCGGAGAGCCTCACGCGAATCGAGGCCGAGACTGCGGTGCTCAAGGCACGCGCACGCAAGATGGAGGTGCAGGCGCAGATCGCCTCGAAGCAGGCGGAGATCGCGAAGCTGACGGCGCCCGCGGTGGCGGGCGACCCGACGGTGCGATCGGTGGAGGGCATGGGCTCGAAGCTCTATGCGACGCTGCAGCTCGAGAACGGGACCGCCATGGACGTGCGCGCCGGTGACGTGCTGCCCAACGGCATGAAGGTCGAGTCGATCGGCCCGAACGAGGTCATCGTGCGCAAGCCCAACAAGCGTCGCTACCGCCTGGCCACCACGCCCGCGCCGCAACCGGTGCCCGGCACGACGGCGCTGCCGCCGCTGCCTGCACCCATGGCCGGCAGTGCGCTGCCGCTGCCGCTGGGCAAAGGCATGTCGTCGCGCTGAGAACATGGAAGCGTGCGGCATCGCCGGCGGCACGGACGCGGAGATCGGTCTCGCGTCCGTCGTCAGCAGCACGGGCGTCTGCTCGGCCAGCGACGAGGAGCGCAAGTTCCTCTGCCTGCTGTCCGACGGTCGGCTGCTGATCGCGGAAGGCCAGGCGATGAACCCGCATGTGATGTCGTACCGCGCGCGGCTCGAGCGCGTGAAGCGGCCGTATCGGCCCGTGTTCGCGACGATGGAGACGATCGCGCGCGCCTACGAGGCCGATCCGAAGACGCTGGTGGCGGAGCACACCAAGATGCAGGCCACCGCGAAGGAACTGCTGAACCGGGCGTGCGGCGAGCATGCGTCGGACATTCACATCCGCGTGCGAAGGTATGCGACCGAGATGTACTTTCGCGTCCACAACGACCTGATCAAGGTGTCCGACCAGACGCGCGAGTACGGCGAGCGCCTGCTCGCCACCATGTATGGCGCGATGACCGCAGTGTCGGACAACTCGTACAAGCCCACCGAGCGGCAGGACGCCAGCATCGGCGATCGCGACAAGCTCCCCGACACGCTCTACGGCGTGCGCATCGCCACCGCGCCGACCAATGAAGGCAACGTGATGGTGCTGCGCCTTCTCTACAACGACGCCGGCAACGAGATGGACCTTCGCAGGCTGGGCTTCACCAACCTGCAGTCGCAGATTGTCCAGGTGCTGAAGGAGCAGCCGATCGGCATGAACATCATCAGCGGGCCAACGGGCTCGGGCAAGTCCACTTCACTGCAACGCATCCTGCAAGGAAAGGTCATGGAGACACGCGGACGCACCCACATCATCACCGTGGAGGACCCGGTCGAATACCCAATCGAGGGCGCGGTGCAGACGCCGGTGACGAATGCTTCTTCGGAAGACGAGAGATCGCGGCAGTTTTCTGCCGCGATCTCCAATGCAATGCGCCTGGACCCGGACACGATCATGATCGGCGAGGTGCGTGACAAGGCCTCGGCACAGAGTGCACTGCGCGCCGCGATGACGGGTCACCAGGTGTGGACCACCGTGCATGCCAACAGTGCCGTGGGCGTGATCGATCGCCTGGTCGACCTGGGCCTGCCGATCGGCATGGTGGCCGATGCGGGCGTGGTCACAGGGCTCATCAGCCAGCGCCTGGTCAAGGTGCTTTGCCCACAGTGCAAGCGCGGCCTGCTCGCGCATGCGCATGAACTGCCTGCCGAGCTCGTCGAGCGCGTGCGGCGCGTCGCGGGCTCCAGGCTGGACGAGGTCGCCATCGCGGGGCCGGGCTGCGAGCGCTGTCGCGGCACCGGAACCGCGGGCCGCACGGTGGTCGCCGAGGTGATCCGCCCCGACGTCACGTTCTACGACCTGCTGCGCGCCGGCCGCAAGGATGACGCGATGCGCCATTGGCGCGAGGCGCTGGGGGGGATGACCATCGTGCAGCACGCCGTGGACAAGACATGCGCGGGCCAGGTGGACCCACGCATGGCCGAACAGGTCGTCGGCCATCTGTGCGCCGACGGGCGCCGCGAACCCGCGGAGGCTGCATATGCGCATTGATCTGAACCGTTGGTGGGCACGAACCCAGCTGGGCGCCGGCCAGCGGCTGTCGCTGTACCGCAAGATCGCGCGCATGCTGTCCAACGGACTGCCGCTTCTGCGCGTGCTCGAGGAATTGCACGATCGGGCATCGGACCGAGGTCGCAAGCCGAACGAGGCGATGGCCATCGTGCTGCAGGATTGGCGGCGTGCAGTGCAGAACGGCCGCATGCTGGCCGAGGCCATCCACGAGTGGGTGCCGTCCTCCGAACACATGATCATCCTCGCCGGCGAGCAGTCGGGTCGTCTCGAATCGGCGCTGGAATCGGTCGTGGGCGTGGTGGTGGCGGCGCGCCGCATCCGCTTCGCGGTGGTGGGCGGCCTGGCCTATCCGGCCGCGATCGTCGCGATGATCAATCTCTACGTGTACCTGTTCGGCACGCGGGTGATCCCGGAGTTCGCGCGCGTCGTCGATGCCGAGCGCTGGCACGGCGTCGCGCGCTCGCTGTATCTGATGTCCGGCTTCGTGCGCGACTGGATGCCACTGCTGGTGCTCGCGATGATCGCGGTGGTGGCGCTCGTGCTCGCGTCCATGCCGCGCTGGCGCGGGAGGCTGCGGGTCTGGCTGGATCGCCACCCGCCGTTCTCGGTGTACCGGCTCGTCACCGGCGCGAGCTTCCTCATGTCCTTCTCGGCGCTCCAGTCCGCAGGCATCACGGTGGAGAAGTCGCTTGCACGACTTCAGGAGGGCGCCGGTCCGTGGCTGCGCGAGCGCCTTCAAGGCGCCTTGATCGGCGTGAAGTCCGGCCTGAACTGCGGCGAGGCGCTTCGCAACAGCGGCTATGGCTTTCCTTCGCAGCAGATCGTCGACGACATGTGCGTGTATGCGCAGTACCGCGGCTTCTCGGAGGCGTTGCGGATGATCGCCGACGAGTGGATCGAGGAAGGCGTGCAGGTCATCAGTGCGCAGATGAGACTCGTCAATGCGCTGTGCATCGTTGCGCTGGCGGTGGTGATCGGATGGCTGGTGGCCGGGTTCTTCGGCATCCAGCAGGAGATCGCCACGGCGACGAGATCGATGTCGATTCGGTAGTTTCAACACGAACGGAGCTAGACCATGAAGCGTTTCCAGACCAACAAGACCTTTGCGCCCGCTTTCAGCGCGGCGCGCTCTCGACAGCGCGGCACGTCGCTGCTGGAGGGCATCGCGTACCTGGCCATCGCCGCGCTGGTCATCCTCGGCGCCATCGCGCTGCTGGTAAGCGCCTTTTCGGGCGCCAACTCCAACCGGACCCAGAGCGAGCTGTCGTCCATTCGCACCGGGGTGAAGAAGCTGTACATGGGCAGCGCATCCACCTATGGAAGCGCGTCACTGATGCCGCAGCTGATCAGCTCGAAGGTGCTGCCCGGGACGCTGACAGTCGACTCGTCCGGCGGCGTGATCAACGCCTGGGGAGGCCCGGTGCTGGTCAACGGCGCCGGCGCGACCTTCACGATCTCGTACGGCGCAGTGCCGCAGGACATCTGCGTGCAGGTGGTCAGCGGCGGTGGCGACTGGAGTGCGGTCAGCGTCAACGGTGCCGGTGTCTCCGTGCCCAGCACACCGACCCAGGCGAGCGCCGCGTGCACCGGCAGCTCGAATACCGTCGTGTGGACGGCGAGCTGACTGCACCCGGGAACCCGATCGAGGGAGGATTTCACGGCATGAACACAGACGGCACCGGGGACGGCGGCATGCAAGCCACGCGCCTCAGCCAGATCAACTTCTGCGAGCTGTTCCTCGGGCATCCCGTGCTCGGTGACCGCCTGAGCGACAGCCAGACGTCGCAGATCCGCCCTCTGCCGCAGAACGACGAGCTGCTTCAAGATGTCGAGCAGCTCAAGAGTGCGTGCCGGGAGGCCGCGCGCGTGGCGCCTGCGGCGAGCGAGCTGCGCGTGATCCACGATGACGTGGCGTACCGCGTGTTCAACATGGTCACGCTGCGCGGCGCGGTGACGGTGCTGCGCCGCGTCGCCAGCGCGATCGGGATGCTGGCCGACCTGGGCGTGCCGCCTGCCTGCACGGGGCCGATGCTGGCCAAGGACCTCAGTGGGCTTTTCCTCATCTCCGGGCAGATGAAGTCGGGCAAGACGACGACCGCCTGCACGATGGTCAAGGAGCGGCTGGGCCTGTATGGCGGCATCGCGGTGACCGCCGAAGACCCGACAGAGCTCCCGCTGGAGGGCAAGCATGGCGACGGCATCTGCTATCAGACCGTGGTGCCTTGTGATGGCGGCGGCTTCCCCGAGGCCTTTGCGCGGATCACGCGCTGGGGCCCGAACATCATTCTTCTCGGCGAGATCCGAGACCGCGACACGGCCGTCGAAGCACTGCAGGCCAGCATCACGGGACGCCTCGTGATCAGCACGGTTCGCAGCGAGTCGCTCGTGAAGGCGGTCATGAAGCTGCATGCGCTGGCCAACGAGAAGATCGTGTCGGGCGGTGCCCAACTCTTGTCGGACGGGCTCATCGGCGTGCTGCATCAGCGTCTGGTGGGTTCGTTGAAGCCGCGGCTGGAGGCGGATTTCCTCTACCTCAGGGATGCGCCTTCTGCGAGGCGCCACATCCTGGAAGGCAAGTACGACTTGCTGGCCAATGAGCTCGAGCGCCAGACGACCACGCTCTTCGCGGCTGCCCCGCATCGCAGGAAGACTTGAAGGACGCGACATGTGGATCTTCTGGATTCTCACCGCCATGATCTCCCTGACGGGATACTTCGCGATGGGAGCGCAGGGCCAGGCGCCGGAGCTGTCGGCCGCGGCGAGCGCAGACCTGGCCCGCAACATGAGTGTCTATCGCGCCGCGGTGCTGGCGTACGCGGCTGAGCACCCGGCTCACTCGGGCGCCGTGCCTGACAGCGTGCTGGTGTTCCCGTCGTGGTACCGGCGCCATCCCGCGTGGGCCAGCATCGTCGACGGGCGCACGGTGGTGGTCTTTGCCACGCAACGGCTGCCGGGCGACGTGGTGAGCGATCTGATGGTGCTGGCCAGGAATTCGCTGTTGGTGGGGGTGGCCGACGCGCAGCGCCGGGTGCTCGTGTCGCCGCTGCATGGCGACACGGCCCTGGCGCTGCCGCCCGGCGTGCCTGATGGGGTGCCTGTCTGGTTGGGAATGGTGGGCTGAGCGAGCGCAGCATGGTTCGCACCCGGCTGTTCGTCGCCTTACTTGCTCTCCTGTGCCTGAGCGCGCCCGCTCGCGCATGCTGGCAGGCGGTGGGAGAGAAGTACGGCATCCATCCGCATCTGCTCTACGCCATGGCGAAGACCGAATCCAATCTCAACGCCCGCGCCAGGAACCGCAATCCCAACGGCTCCTACGACGTGGGGCTGATGCAGATCAACAGCATCTGGCTGCCGACCTTGGCGCGCTACGGCATCACCGAGCAGCATCTGCTGGATCCCTGCATCAACCTGGAAGTCGGTGCGTGGATCCTCGCGCAGAACATGCGCCGGCTCGGACAGTCGTGGGATGCCGTGGGCGCCTACAACGCCGCGAGCCCGGACAAGCAGCGCGCCTATGCGCTGAAGGTCTACCGCAACCTGCTGCCGGTGATGCTGGCGGCGCAGCCGGGCCCGGCACAGCCGCCCGACACGACGACAGGACGCTGAACATGATCCGCCTGCAACGGGGCTTCACCCTGATCGAGATGCTGGCCGCGCTGGCGGTGGCGGCAATGATGATGGTCGGGCTGGTGGCGCTCATCAACTCTTCCATCGACGACACCAAGGGCCAGCAGGCCGCGCTGTACCAGTCGCAGGTTGCCAAGGCGGCGGCGAAGTACATCGACGCGAATTACGCGAGCCTCATCGCGAGCGCGACGGCCACCACGCCGGCTGTCGTGAACCTCGCGGCGCTGAAGTCGGCAGGGTTGCTGTCGACCAACCACGGCGCGGTCAATGCTTACGGCCAGGCGCCTTGCGTGCTGGTGCTCGAGCCCACTGCGGGCAAGCTGGAGGCGCTGGTGGTGACCGAAGGCGGCGTACCCATTGCGCCCAAGGACCTGGCTTATGTGGCAGCCAACGCGGGCGATGGCGGGGGCTATATTTCCACGGCCACGCCCGCACAGGCCCAGGGCGCGTTCGCGTCATGGTCGCTGCCGATCGCGAACTATGTATCCCGAAACTGCTCAGGCACCGCGGCCAGCGCAGGAAGGCTCGCGAGCGCGTTGTTCTTCAACGGGCCGGGCAACCTGTCGTTCGAGTTCCTCTACCGCGATGTGGTGCCTGGCCATCCCGAGCTCAACCGCATGAACACGCCGCTGCACATGGCGGCCCAGGTCGTGGAGAACACCTCCGACGCGCTTTGCGTGGTGGGGGATGCGACGACGCAGGGGCGCATTGCCGCCGACGCGCGCGGGCGTGTGCTGACCTGCCAGAGCGGCCTGTGGAAGCCATCGGGCGCTTCCTCTTGGAAGGATCCGGTGGCCACCTTCCTCGCGCTGCCCATGCTGGGCGGCAACGAAGTGGGCGACGTGCGCATGGTCACCAGCCTGTCACGCGCCTTCACCTGGAACGGCATCGGCTGGGTGGCGCTGGCAGTCGATCAGAACGGCAACATGCACCTGCCCGGCACGCTCGATGCCGATCATCTGCAGGTGAACCGCACCGAGACGGCAGGTGCGGCGTGCAGCCCGAACGGCCTCATTGCGAAGAACGCGCAGGGGCTGCTGCTGTCTTGCCAGAGCGGCGTCTGGGCCTCGCAATCTTCGTCGGAACTGGCCTACACCGAAAACGGCGACGTGGTGATACTGAAGTCTGCGTTTCGCAGCTATCCGGCGGGCACGGTCTTCTACAGCGGAACGTTCACGTATGACACGTCGGATGATTGGATGTACACCGACATCGTGCGCCCGATCACGCTGACCAAGGACGGCTTGGCCATCGTGAACGCCTCGGCCGTGATGGACCGCGAGCTGGTCAGCGACCCATCAGTGACGGGCCAGGTGCAGCTCGTGCTGACGATCGTGAACAGCGACAACGGCCAGGTGGTCGCCGCCACCAAGGCCATGTCGCCGATCTTCACCAACGACACCGTCGCCGTCTCCGCCACCCTGTCCAAGGCGGTGCCGCGCAACACCAATGGCTATGCCGTGCACATCCAGACCAACTGGAGCACCTACAGGGGCTCGCAGGCGCTGGCGTTCTACAACCGCTCGAACTACAAAGACACGAACGGGGTCACGGTCGAGCAGACGCCGCTGGAAACGACCTGGACGCTCGACGTCACCTATTAAGGGCTCCGCATGGAATCGGTAGACCTTCTGCGCAATGCGCTCGTCCTGATCATGATGCTGTCGGCGCCGGCACTGATCGTGGCCACGCTGATCGGCATCCTGGTGTCACTCGTGCAGTCGCTGTTCCAGATCCAGGATCAGACGCTGTCCTTCGCGCTCAAGCTCGTGGCGATCACCGCCGTGCTGTTCGCCACCGGGCGGTGGATGCAGGTGGAGATGATCACGCTCACCGAGACCGCGTTCGAGCTGATGGGACAGGTGCGCTGATGGATCAGCGTTTGTGAAGTGGGGGAATGTCCGGCAGGTCCTTGTCGACTCTTGGATTCTTCAGTTCCTTCGCTCGATCGGCGTCCAGCGCGTCGTGGTGGATTTTCACCTTCGTCAGCTGCGGCGGCGGCGAACACATGATGGTCTCGGTTGCCTGCCGCGTCATCCCGTTCGTGCCGGGTTCCGGCGGCACGATTTCGTTGCCGACCACGCCGAAGTCCCGCTTGAGGTAGTAGGGAACAGTCGCTGCATCCGTGTAGAGGTGAATCTTCTCCAGCCCCGCGTTGGCCGCGGCGGTCCTGACCTGCGCGATCATGCCGGCCGCATGGCCTTGTCGCCTGTACTTCTCGACGGTGTAGACATCGGCAAGCCAGCCGTCGCTGTACTTCTCCTGCCAGTTGCCGCCATCGTCCCGATACCTGTCGGCGAACGCGGGATTGTCCCGCTTCACGAGACTCGCGGTGGACACGAGCTCGCCCCCGTGATGAGCGACCACGATCTGCTCGCAGGGATCCGTGCTCTCCATCCTCTTCGTGAGCACGTCCATGACGCCCTGCGGGCTTGCGTAGCGATCGTCGACATCGCTCCATTGCGCTGAGAACAGCGGGCCCATCTGGCTCAGGAGCTTGTCGCGAATCTCCGGTTCGACATCCTGGAGGCGCGAGACCTGCACATCGATCGGTTGGTTCCCAGGTGCATGCGTGATCGTCGCGGTCGCCGATTCGTTTGGCGACGCCGAACCGCGAACGCTTGCGGGCAGGAGGCCGCTCAAGGCGTTCGAGCTGGAATGCGTGATGACGACGCCGTCTCCGAAATCGCGGCGGAATGTCTCCAGCTGCGATGCCGGCACGTGGGTCGGAATTCGAATCGTCGCTTGCATGTCCGCTCTGTGGATGCAAGACGCAGACCGGTTCCCTGGGAACCATACCCCCCGCCAAGGGCCACTCAGCGTCAGGATCCCTCTGCAGTGAAGGAGGTTTGCCATGAACGACCAACTGTCCGTGACCCAGCAACAGCGCTTCGAATTGCGCTTTTGCGCGCTCTACAAGGAAGGACGTGCCTATGCCTTCCCCTGCGATTCTCATGGTCATGTCGAGCTGGATGCCCTGAGCGAGAAGGCGCGCTGCAACTACCTGTTCGTCCGGGCGGCGGTCGGGTGGGAATACAGCCTGCCGATCGTGCAGCCGGTCACATAAGAAGGCACCCAGCCGCGCTGGCCGCGCGCATAATTCCCCGCAACACGACGAGCGCGTGGACATGGCGTGGCGTACCTGTTCGTTGTTCTCCTCCTGATCTTCTCCGCCGGCTCGGCCGCGGCGGTCGACGAGGACGCGCGCTGGAAGCACTACCGGGATCTTCAGAAGTACGATCCCGCGGGCATGATCGAGAAAGCCCGGCTCGACATCGCCAAGGCGCGCGCCGCCGCCGACGAGCACGCCGAACTCGATGCCCTGCTGCGCCTGAGCCTGGGTTACGCCACGGTCGACGAGACCAGCCAGCAGGAAGAGAACGAGCGTCGCGGCGAGGAGCTTGCGATCAAGCTTGGCGACACCTCCGCGCAGTGCTGGTACGTCGACGGCCGCGCGTGGGTCATGTGGGGGCAAGGCAAGTGGACCGAGGCCGGCGCGCTGTGGGACGAAGCGGCGGCGATGGCGACGCGGCTCGGCCTCAAACGGGTCTTGGCATCGATCTACACCAACCGCGGGCAGGCCCACCAGGTCGCCGAGCGCCGTGCGGAAGCGCTGCAGTGGCTCTCCAAGGGCTACCACCTGTACGAGGAGATCAACGACAACGACGGCATGGCCCGCGCGCTGCTGTACATCGGTGCGGTATACGGCGGTCCGATGGCGCCCGCGCACGACCAGCTCAGGGCCAGCGAGCATCTGGAGCGAGGCCTTGCGCTCGTCGACATGAAACGCGATCGCCGACTGGCTGTCGATTTCGTGTTGCGCATGGCGCTGACCCTCACCCGGCGCAACGAGATCGCCAAGGCACGGCCATGGTTCACCCAAGCCCTGTCGCTCACCCGGCAGCTGCGCCTTCCGCATCTGGAGGCCATCGCAGAGTTCCATGTCGGCGTGGCCGAGATGGCGGACAAGCGCCCGCAGGAGGCGCTGGCGCACCTCTATCGCGCGCGTGCCATCTTCCAGACTGTCAAGGACCCATCGTTCCAGCCACGCGTGCTGGTGACTCTGGGCTTGTTGCTGGCGCAGCAGGGCCGGCGAGAGGAGGCGCTGGCGATTCTGGCGGAGGCGCAGCCGGCGCTGGCGGCGGTGGGCACGGCGGAGAACGAGGCGTACTACCTGCCGCGCGCGGCCGAGGCGCATGCGGCGCTGGGCAACTACGCCGAGGCGTACCGGCTGGTGCAAGGCGCGCGCGATGCCGAGCGGCGGCGCACGGAGGCGCAGAACAGCCAGCTGGCCGAGGAGCTGCG
>DASUZE010000047.1:0-39668 GCA_036377015.1 Piscinibacter sp.
GCCGCTTTGCGGACGCCGCTCATGTCAAACGTTAGGCCTCACAAGGAGACCGATTGAATGCCCCACTCCCTCCGACGGTACACCGAGCTTCCCTACGCCCTGGACTATCTCCGAACGAGAGAGATCGCTCTGCTAAGCCCAAAGTCGTGGGACGACAGGAACGATTCTTACTATCTGGAGGCCTACGCCCGGACCAAAGGGTTGAACGCGGTCTATGCGTTGTGCCTTACGGAAGCCAATGAGACCTATCATCACTGGAAGGTCTTCTCGTCGGGGTCGAGCGGCATTTGCATCGTCTTCAAGAAGCAGAGCCTTCTTGAGTGGGCGAAATCGATAGAAGCCTTGCGTGTTGAGTCAGTGAAGTATCGAACAATAGATCAGTGCAAGAAGTACCGCCCCGAGCTTGAAGACCTCCCGTTCTTAAAGCGCGAAGCGTTTAGGGACGAACTTGAGTTTCGGCTGTTTGCCACTCCCACGAATAACAAGTCTGGCCCATTCAGACTCCACCTTCCGTTCGCAGCAGTCGACAGAATAGTGATCAATCCCTGGTTACCCAAGTCTGTCGCGGACCACGTCAAGGCAACCATAAGGGGCTTGGAAGGCTGCAAGTCAATGAAGGTCTACCGATCATCACTTATCGAGAACGAATCTTGGAAGAGGTTTGCGCCGAGTGGGGCCTAACCCTTCCATCGAGCGGACGTCACCAAAGCGGCTTCGCCGCTTTGGTGACGCCGCTCATTTCAAACGTTAGACACCTATGCCACGGACGATCTACTGCTGGCGTTGTCGCATGGACCTCCCGATGCTGACGGAGGAAGAGTGGGCGCTTGTGGCTCCGCATCTCACCAACGGTATCGAGCAGATCAAGCGTTACCGCGAGCAGCATGGCTGCTCTTTGGCAGAGGCTCACAAGGCGTTCGGTCAAAAGGCGCTCGCAATCTACGCCCAGATCACCGGCTTCGACGAAACCAACGCGAACGCACTGTTTCACCACCGGCTGAGCATCTACGGTCCCCCTTGCCATGCATGCGGCAAACCGTTGCGTACTCCTCAAGCCAAGTACTGCGCCATGTGCAGTGCAGAGCGCACCCCCTCACTGGAGGCAACGCAGTGAGCCGAATGTCAGGCGTGGCACGGTCGGGGCCTGAAGTCAACTTTGAAGTGCAACACCGCTAGGACCGAGCAAGAGCTTCGCTCGGAGTTCTGTAGGCCAGCCGTTGTCTGGGTCTGTCGTTGAGTGCAGCGGCGATGCGGTCGCACTCGAGTTGGTCAACAAGCTTCATGCACATGCCTTTGGGCAGGTCTGGCGGATCAGACCATTGGTGTTCTCGTTGGTGCCGCGCTCCCATGAGTGATACGGCGTGGCGAAGTAGAACTTGACCGGATGCTGCTGCTCCACTGTTGGCTGAACTCATAGGCGCGTAGTTGGTCAGCGCGTAATGAGTCGCGCCGCGACCGTCGCCGTCCCGCCGCCCGCAGCCTGCGCCTGCGACTGGATCAAGGTCCAGCGCAGCTCTGCCTCGCCCGCATTCAATTGGTCCACATAGTCGAGCAGCTTGGCGAAGTCCACAAAGCTCACCTCCACGCGCGCCGACTTGTCCCCCGCAGCGAATTCGACAGCCGTCGGCGTCACCCCCACCACCGCGGTCGCTTCGATGGCCGTCAGCACCTTAGGCCATGGGAAGCGGCGCTCCGCCAGCATCTCGCGTGCACTCGTGTCGTACGGCGCCGGCGCGCGCGGCGCGGGCATGGCGATTGGGGGCAGCGGCTTGACTGCGGCATCGCGCAGCGCGGCGCGCTGTGCAGCCGCCCCCTGCCATTCACGCCACGCCCAGCCACCTGCCGCCAGCGCCGCGAGCGCGAGCAGCGCCAACAGCCCCCACAGCCACGGGGACGGCGGGGAACGCCGGCTGAAGTCGGCGCGCACGCTTCTCATGGCAACGTCTGTTCTTCCATCGCGCCGAAGGGCAGCCCGTCGTGCGGCGCGGCCGTGCGGGACAGCCGCACGCGCACGACATCGGCCGGCTGTAGACCCGCAGTCAAGGCTAGCCGGGCGAGCACCTTGTCGGCCTGCTCCGCCGACGGCGCGGGCACGTAGCCGTTCGCGGTGTCGAAGCGCTCGCGTCCGCCGAGGACGGTCATCCCGTCGCCGTCGCTCACCGCGAGCAGGCGGGCGTCGGGCCCGCGAGACAAGGCGTGATCCAGGGCCGCGGCCCACCAGGGCCGCAGGCTCTGCACCCGCAGGCTATGACGTCGCGCGGCCGACTCGATGGCGTCGAGCGTCTGCGCCTGAACCGCCACGGCCAGTGCCGGCTGTGGATGCGGCCATTCCTCGATCATCACCTGGCACGGCCCCGGCAGGCCCGTGCCTTCGGTGGCCGCGGCTTCAGCCAGCGCTACCACTTCGCGCCAGCGCCTGAGCCCTGCCAGCGGACCGCACAAAAACGGCCGGGCCAGCGCGCTGGACAGCCACACGCGCACCGGCACGCGCCGACCCCAGCGCCGTTGGACCGTGGCGGCCGCCTGGCCGAACAAGGCGTCCAGCCCCGGCTCGAGCTGCGCGTGCGCCTGCCACAGCGCATCGCCCTGCGCGACCGTCGCGCCTTCACCGAGGCCGAGATAGACGTCGATCGCCATCACAACCATCCCACCACGCGCTTGATCTCCTCCAGCGTCGTCCTGCCTTCGGCCACATGCCTGGCCGCCTGCACCAGCAACGGCTCGACGCCGCGCTGCAGCGCATGCGTCTTGATGGTCGACAGCGCCGAGCCTTCGGTGACGTGATCGCGCAGCACGTCGTCGACGACATGCACCTCTGCCACAACGAAGCGCCCCTTGTAGCCCGCGCCGTGGCACTGCGCGCAGCCGACCGGCACCGGCACCGCCGCGAGCCCGGGCTGTGCCATGCGCTGCAGCCACTGGCGCTCCGCGGCCGACGCCTCGCGCGAGCCCGCGCAGTGCGGGCACACCCGCCGCACCAGCCGCTGTACCACCACCCCGTTCAGCGAGGACATGAAGCCGAACATGTCGAGATCGAAGTGGCGGAAGCGCCCGATGATGTCGGCCACGCTGTTGGCGTGGACCGTGGTGAACACGAGGTGGCCGGTCAGCGCCGACTGCACCGCGATCTCGGCGGTCTCGGCATCGCGGATCTCGCCCACCAGGATGCGGTCGGGGTCGTGACGCAGGATGGAGCGCAGCCCTTTCGCGAAGGTCAGTCCCTTGCGCTCGTTGACCGGAATCTGCAGCACGCCGGCAAGCTCGTACTCGACCGGATCTTCGATCGTGATGATCTTCTCCAGCCCATTGTTGACCTCCGACAGCGCCGCATACACGGTCGTCGTCTTGCCGCTGCCGGTGGGGCCGGTGACGAGCAGCATGCCGCTGGGCGCGCCTGCCAGCTCGCGGATCAGCGCGGCATCGCGTGGCGCGAATCCGAGCAGGTCCAACGTGACCGCGTTGTCCTGCGACGAACGCAGCTGCGCCTTGTCGAGCAGCCGCAGCACCGCGTCCTCGCCGTGCACGCTGGGCATGATGGACACGCGCAGGTCGATCTCCGCCTCGCCCACACGCAGCCGAAAGCGGCCGTCCTGCGGCAAGCGGCGCTCGGTGATGTCGAGCTGCGCCAGCACCTTGATGCGCGAGATCACTTCCTGCGCCGCGGAAACGCCGTCGAGTCGCGCGAAATGCGCCATCACGCCGTCCAGGCGATGCTTCACCGTCACGCCGGTGCGGTCGCACTCGAAGTGCACGTCACTCGCGCCGCCCGTGAACCCGGCCGACAAGGCCTGGTCGACGAACTGCACGATCGGGCCGTCGGCCTGCTCGCTTGCGACGGCCGCGCCAGCGCTGTTCGCGGACGGCGTCTCGCCCAGCCACGACTGGATGGCCGCGCGGCCGACGGCCGCGGGCGTGAGCTGTTGACCCACGCGGCGCGCGACACGCTGCAGCAAGGCTTCGTCCCACGGGTCCTCGGCCGCCAGCCAGGCGTCGCCGGCACCGTTGCGCAGCACCACGCAGCGTGCCTGACGCGCGCTCGCGGCGTCCCAGGCACGGAAGTCGGGGGCGAGCTGCGCCGATGCCTGCAGTACCGCGATGCCGCCACGTTCCTGCACGCGCGCGAGCATCTGCGGCGCTGCCGCGCCGGCGCCGCGCAGCAGGATGTCGAGCACCGCCCCGGCGCCGGCGCGGTGCTGCGCGCGGGCGGCCTGGATCGCGTCTCGCAGTGCGCCGTCGTGCTCGCTCATCAGCTTCCTCCGATGCCGCCGGCGATGTCGAAGATCGGCATGTACATCATCACGACGATGCCGCCCACCACCAGCGCGACCATCAACAGCAGCAGCGGCTCGACGATGCGCGTGGCGCGCTCGACGAAGGTCGCGAAGGCCTGGGCGTGCCGGTCGGCGATGGTCTGCAGCACGGACTCGAAGCTGCCCGTGCGCTCGCCCACCGCGAGCAGGCGCTCGGTCACGGTCTCGGTGAGGCCGGCGCTGGCCAGCGCGCTCGACGCCGTCTTGCCGCGCGCGATCTCGCGCCGCGCCGTGGCCAGCCCCTCGCCCATGCGCCGGCCGAGGTCCAGGCCCTGGCACACCTGCAGCGCCTCGTCGAGCGTGTAGCCGCCCTTGAACATGAGCGCCAGCGACTGGAACAGCTTGGCCAGCCGAAAGTGATCCCATTGGCGCCGCAGCGGCTCGACGCCTTCGACGATGCGCACCAGCCCCCGCGCGACCCAGCCGCGCTGCCAGGCATAGGCGCACAGGCCGCCGAGCGCGGCGAACAATGCGACGACCACCGGCAGGTGGGCACTGAGCGCCCGGCTGAGCCACAGCACCACCTGCGTCGCCGGGCTCACCGTGCCGTGGAAATCGACGTACATGCGCGAGAAGCGCGGGATGACGAACATCAGCAGGAAGGCCGCGATCAGCACGCCCATGCCGATCACGACCGCGGGATAGATGGCCGCGCTCACCGCCTGGCGGCGCAGGCGGCCCAGCATCTCGTCGTAGCGCAGGTAGTCCTCGAGGGCGTCGGGCAGCGTGCTGGTGCGCTCGCTCGCGGTGACGCTGGCGACAAGCACCTCGGGGAAGGCGCCGATGCCGCGCATCGCGCGCGACAGCGACTGCCCTTCGCGCAGCGCCTTCAGCAGCGCGCCGTGCACGCGATCGCGCTCGGCATCGTGGTGGCCGGCGGCCAGGGTCTCGATCGCCTCGACCGCGGTCATGCCGGCGCGCAGCAGGGTGCGCAGCTCGCGGCACCACCAGGCGACGTCGAAGCCGCGGCGCAAGCGGGGCGCGCCTTGTCCAGAGGCCGCGCGCAGGTCGAGCACCACGCTGCCGGCGGCGACCAGGCGCGCGCGCAGCTCGGCTTCGGACGGCGCCTCGGCCGTCTCCTCGACGACCGCCTGGCCGCCCGCGTGGATGTAGCGCACTGCGAAGCGCATGTCGTGTCAGCGGACGATGTCCGCGTCGTCGCCGCTGCCGCCGGGCGCGCGGTCCTTGCCCAGGCTGGTCAGCTCGAAATCGCGGCCGTTGGGACCCGGCGTGCGGTACTGGTAGGCGCTGCCCCACGGGTCTTGCGGCAGCTCGCCTTGCAGGTAGGGGCCGCGCCACCGCGGCTCGTCGCCGGGCTGGACGACCAGCGCCTTCAACCCCTGGCCGGTGGTGGGAAAGCGGCCGGTGTCCAGGCGGTAGCTCTGCAGCGCCTTGTCCAGCGCGTCGAGCTGCGCGCGTGCGGTGGTCACTTCGGAGCGCGAGACCTGGCCCATGAAGCGCGGCGCCACGATGCCGGTGAGCAAGCCGATGATGAGGATCACGACCAGCAGTTCGAGCAGCGTGAAGCCGCGGTGCGGATGGGAAGGAACGAGATGCTTCATCAATCGACTTTCGGCACGAACTGCCATTCCGAATACTTTTGTGCGGCGGTCAGCACGGTGATGCCCAGGTCGAGCGGCTCGTGCCGCAGCGGCTCGTCGTCGCTGCGGCTGACGACGCCGCGCACGCTGCCGTCGGGGCCGCGCAGCACGCCCCAGCTTTCGCCGGACTTGAGCGGGTCGCCGTACAGGCGGCGCAGGTGCCGGTAGGTGCCGACGAAGCGCGTGTCCAGCAGCAAGGCATCGAGCGACGGCGGGTAGCGCTTCTCGGAGCCGGGCGAGGACGTGTAGTAGCTCGCGATGGCGCGCGCGTAGAGCTCGCCGATGCGCAGCGCGTCGGCCTCGCGCTCGCGCCGGGTTGCGTCGCTCCATAGCGGTCCGATCGCGGCCAGGCCAATGCCCAGCACCGCCACCATGGCCATCACCCAGACGTAGGTGAAGCCGCGCTCGCGCCGCCAGTACGCGCTACCAGGCCGCATAGCTGCTCCCGTCGCGCGATTGGCCCATGGCGCCGCTGCGAACGTCGAACACCGCGCCCTGCTGGCCGGCCGGCGGCACCAGCACCCATGAGTCGCTGCGGTCGGTGATCGGATCGAGCGGAACGCGGCGCAGGTACTTCTGCTGGACCAGCTCGTCCAGGTCCTTCGGGTAGCGCGAGCGGTCGGCATGGTACTTGTCGATCGCGTCGCGCAGGCCGGCGAGGTTCTGACGCAGGACCACCTCGCGGGCGCGATCGACGTGCTCGACGTAGCGCGGTGCGGCGATGGACAGCAGCAGCCCCAGCGCCGCCATCACGACCAGCAGCTCGATCAGCGTGAAGCCCTTCGATGCGCGCATGTCGCTCACCAGTCCTTGAGCGCGATGCCGTTCAGGCCGACGCGCTCGGAGCGCGAGCGCACGTCGTACACGTCGGCGCCGGGCTCGGGCTTGTCGGGCGGCGACTGGTAGCTGCGCAGCGCCCAAGTCTTGGCTGCGGGCAGCTCCGGCGGCGCGAAGGGATCGCGCGGGATGCGCCGCAGGAAGTACAGCGTTCGCCCGGGCGTCTTCGGGTCCGCCACGCCGACCGTCAAGGCCTCGAGGCTGAGCGGATAGCGCGAATCGAGCGTGCCGGTGCCCGCCGTGTCCTGCACGCGCTTGTACGCGTCGATCGCATCGCGGATCTCCCACAGCGCATGCCGCAGCTCGCGCTCGCGCTCGCGCTGCAGCGTGACCTCGGCCAGCGGTAGCACGCCGGCGGCGAGCACTCCGAGGATGGCCATGACCACCAGCAGCTCGATCAGCGAGAAGCCGCGGCCCGGACGTGCGCGCTCGACCATGGCCTCACTTCACCTGCAGCTGCAAGGCCTGCGGCAAGGCCGGTCGCGCCATGCTCTCGCCCAGCGTGATCGGCTCCAGCCCGGTGACCGCCACCTCGGCCGGCCCGGCGGCCAGCGCCTTCAGGCGCAGCACCAGCACCGATCCCTGCCCCGGCGTGCCGGTCGCCTGGTTGCGCAGCACGCCGGCGCGGGCCGTGCCGGTGGCGGCATCGATGCTCTTCGTGAAGCTGGTGGCGGCGCCGCCCTGGCGGAAGAACTCGCCCTCGTCGATGTCGACCAGCGCGAGCTTGTCCTTGTTGAAGCTGAGCTGCAGCGGTGCGCCGCGCAAGGGCGTGGGCGAGCTCAGCTCGAGCGTGGCGACGAACACGTCGCCGACCTTCACTTCGCTGGGTCCGCGCCACTTGAGCACGGCCGGGCCAGCCGGCGCAGCGGCGTCAGGCGACTGGCCCGGCGTCGGCGAGGGCGCGACCCCCGACGCCGCGGGCGCCGCGGGGACCGGGCGCTGCCCGGTAATCGGCGCGGCGTCGGCTCGCGACGCCAGCCGCCCGCCGACCGGCCGCACGCGCGGCGAGGACTCGGTGCCCACCCACAGCTCGGTCTCGTTGGCGTCGGGGCGGCGCAGGTTGCGCAGCACGCGCGGCGTGATGGCCAGCACCAGCTCCGTCCGGTTGCCCTCGTCGCGCTGGCTGGAGAACAGGCGCCCGGCGATGGGCAGGTCACCCAGGCCCGGGACGCGGTTCGCGGCGCTGCGGTCTTCGTTGCTGATGAGGCCGGCCAGCAGCTGCGTCTCGCCGTCGCGCAGGCGCAGCATGGTGGACGCATTGCGCGTGCCGATCTGGTACGCGAGCGAGCCTGACTTCGTGCTGACCTGGCCGGCGACGGAGCTGACCTCGAGCCCGATGCGGATCGCGACCTCGTCGTCGGCATACACGGTGGGCTCGACGTCTAGCTTGAGGCCCACGTCGATGTAGCTCACCGAGTCGGACACGAAGCCGCCGCTGCCGCCCGAGCTGGTGGCGGTGATGACTGGCACCTTGTCGCCGATCATGATCTTGGCCTTCTCCTTGTTGCGCGCCCGGATCCGCGGGTTGGCCAAGGTGGTGAAGTCGCCGACCTGCCGCTTCAGGTTGACCAGCAGGCCGCCCACGCCCACGGCGATGTCGTTGCGCGTGAGGTTCCGGATGTTGCCCAGCGTGAGGTTGGCCGCATCGCCCGGCGGCAAGGCGGTGAGCGAGAAGCTGTCGGGGAACTGGATGCCCAGCTCGGTGAGCCGTGTCGCGCGCACCTCGATCACCTCGACGTCGAGCAACACCTCCGGCTCGTTGGTGTCGTACAGGGCGATCAGCCGCTCCGCGAGCTCGATGTTCTCGGGCGCCTCGCGAATGGCGAGCATGTTGGTGCGCTCGTCCACGTAGGGCTCGCGGATGCGCAGCATCGAGCGCAGGAAGGCCGCCGCGTTCTTGGCTTCGGAGCTGGCGAGGTAGAACACGCGCACGACCTGCTCCTGATGCTCGCGCTGCTTCTCGGGCGTGTTGGGGTAGATCAGGATGGTCTGGCCGTCGACCACCTTCTTGGCGAGCTGGTGCGTGCTGACGATGAGGTCGATGGCGTCCTCGACGCGCGCCGAGCGCAGGAACACCGTCACTCGCACGTCGGGGCGGATGTCCTTGTCGAGGATGAAGTTGACGCCGCTGTTGCGGGTGACGACGTCGAGCACCGTGCGCAGGCTGGCGTCGCGGAAGTCGAGCGAAATGGGCCGCGTCTCGGACAGGCCCTGTTGCGACGCGCGCAGCTGCGACTGGCGAATGTCCACTTCCAGGCGCCGCTGCAGCGCCAGCAGATCGCTCTGGCGCGGGCTGTCCTTGAGCGCGTCGGCAATCACCCGCAGCGCGATCTCGGGCTGCTTCTTCGCGGCCAGCGCCTCCGCCTCGGCCAGGGCCTTGCGCTGGCGGCGCTCGGTGGCCAGGTCGAACAGCAGCGCATCGACGCGCTTGCCGCCGCTGTCGAAGCGCTGGGCGCGCTTGAGCGTCGCTTCGGCCGCATCGAGCTGGCCGGCGGCGCGCTGCGTGGCCGCTTCGGCCACCAGCCGGCTCAGGGCTTCGTTGCGGGCTTGCAGCAAGCCTGCGCGCAGCAAGGCGCTGTCGGGATGGTCCTTGAGGCCGAGCTCGAGGCCGGCCACCGCCTTCTCGAATTCGCCGCCGCGCAGCAGCAGCTGCGATTCGTCGCGGATGCGCTGCTGCGCGCAGCCCGCGAGCGCGACGGCGATGGCGAGCATCGGTCCCAGGGTTCGGCGCCGCGCCGCTCGGTGCAGGACTGCTAGAAGCATCGACATCATCGGGAAGGGCCGGCGGGCGGCGGAATGGGGAGGTCGACAACGGTGCCGAGCGATGGGTAGACGAGGCGCACCGCGTCGCTGCCGATGGCCTCGACGACGTAGCCCTCCTCCAGGCGTGTGCCGACCTGGATCAAGACGGAGCTGTCGCCCCGGGCCAGCATCACCAGCCGCTCGCCGTCGGGCGTGACCATGGCGCCCATGTAGCGCCAGTTCATCGCGGGCGCCGCGGGTGCCGGCGGCGGCGCGGGCGGGGGCGGCGGCGGTGCCACCACCTTGGGCGGTGGCGGTGCCGGCGGGTCCACGGGGAGGAAGACGTCACGTCGCGAGGCTTCGATCTGCGGCGGATCGAGCTGCGTCGGCAGTGGCGACGCAGCGTCGGACACGGTAGGACGCACGGGCACGGGGTCGGGGACCCTGGCCGTGCCGGCGCGCTCGATGGCAGCGACGACCTTCGCCGGCTTGTCGTCGACCATCAACGCGCCGGCGCTGAGCACGCCGGTCACTGCAAGACCCCAGGACAGTCCTCGTCGCATGGCTAGCGCGGCGAAGACGCTGCGAACGGAGCCGACCACAGCGACAGCGTGACGCTGGACTCGATGTCGGCGGGCCCTTGCGCGCGTCGCATGCGCATGCGCTGCACGGCCAGGCTCGGGAAGCGCTCGACCACCTGCTTGATGACCTGCTTGATCGCGGGATAGGCGCCGCGCAGCGTGATGGCGAAGTCGCTTCGGCCAAGCTGCTCAGCGGAAGCGGCGCGCTCCTGCATCTGGAGCGAGGCGAGCACGACACCTGCCTGCGCGCAGGCCCGTTGCAGCTCCTGGACCACCATGGCCGGCGGCGTAGCCGGGCCGAGGGACTGGGTGAAGTCCGGCTGTTCGACCGGCGCGTCGGCGCTGCGCGTGGGTGTAGCAGCATGGGCTTGCGCGAGCTGCGCATCGAGCGCGAGGCGCGTGCGCATGGCGTGGTCGGCCGCGAGCACCAGCGCGCCCAGTGCCGACAGCAGCAAGATGGCGCCCAGAACCCACGCCGACCACTGCGTGGAGGCGTGTGTCCAGGCGCGTTCGACACGCCAGTGCCATGGAACCTGATCACCCGCCACGTCAGACCTTCTCAACTGCCTTGGGTTGCGCCGAATCAGCGCGCGGCGGCAGCCAATGCGGATGGGCATTGGACGAAATGGCTCACCGTGGACCTCCCCTGTGACTTCTCGTGTGCTCGCCGCGGAGGGCGAGGCGGCATCTCATGCCACGGCGGATTCTACGCATCCGACTGCTGGCTGCGCTCCACGAAGATGCGGGGGTTGCCTCAACTCGCTCGGAGCCGGCAGGGCGGGTCAACACCCAATGGTTGCATTGGATGACATCGCTGCCGGCTTGCTCGATGTCTATCGTCGAAGAGCCAAGCCTGCAACCCCCGCATCTCCGGGGACACGAGTAGACGCACGCTCAGGTAACGTGGCGGGCGATCGATCCCGCACGTGACGGGATCGCGCAATGAACAAGGCAGGGAGGATTGCATGGATCAGCGCCTCGCGGGTCGCGCGGTTGCGCGCGCTCGTCTTGAGCAGGCATGGAGAGCGGCGAGCGTCGCCGTGGTTGCGTGCACCGCGCTCACGGTGCCGCGTCCTGCCCAGTCGATCACGAACCCGCCTCAAGAGTGCGAGCCGCCGTCGCGAGTGACCACGATCACCAGCCCGACGGCGAACTCCAACTTCCACCCGGCGCCGCGCAACATCACGATCTCGGCCGGCTCGACCGGCAACGGCGCGGTCACGGCGGTGCAATACCTGGCCAACGGCAGCGTGATCGGAACCGCCAACGCAGCGCCGTGGTCGATCACCTGGAACAACGTGCCGGCGGGCAGCTACTCGCTGCAGGCGCGCACGACGGCGAGGATCCTGACCTGCTACTCCAACAGCCCATTGTCGACGGCGGTGCCGATAACGGTCGCCAACAACGTGCAGCCATCGGTGGCGATCTCCTCGCCGGCGAATGGATGGTCGACCCTGTATCCAGCGTCGATCCCGCTGTCCGTCAACGCAAGCGATTCGGACGGAAACATCTCGACGGTCCAGTACTACGCCGACGGTGCGCCGCTCACCGGTGCGCTGACCGCGCCCTTCAACTTCACCTGGTCGGGCGCGTCGGCCGGCACCCATACGTTGCAAGCGGTCGCCAAAGACAATGACGGCGGCCAGACCACCTCGGCCGCCGTGAGCGTGACGCTGCGGGTGAATGCGCCTCCCAGCATCAGCGTTGCCGGCCCCGCGAATGGAACCGTCTCCACTGCGCCCGGCACGTTCACCTTCACCGCCAACGCTTCGGACACCGACGGTAGCGTGACAAGTGTCCAGTGGTTGGCCAACGGCACCCCCATTTCCGGTGCGCTCACGTCGCCGCCATACACGTTCGGCTGGAGCGGTGTCGGCGCGGGCAGCTACTCAATCACAGCGTTGGCCACCGACAACGACGGCGGAGCGAGGACGTCGGCGCCGATCACGGTCGTGTCGAACGACCGGCCGACGTCGTCGCTGAGCGTGGTCGGCTCGAACAACCAGGCGCCAGGCAGCATCACGCTGCAGGCCACTTCCAACGACAGCGTAGGTGGCGTGGCCAATGTCCGCTACTACGCCAACGGTAGCGCCATCTCGAGCCCGTTGACGGCGTCCCCATACACCTTCAACTGGACGAGTGTTGGCGCCGGCAGCTACAGCATCGTTGCTCGCGCCACAGACACCTACGGCGCAGCTCAGGACTCCGCCCCATTTGCGTGGACGGTCAACCAGGCACCGACGGTGGCGCTCACGGCACCGGTGAACGGCGCAGTCGTGAACACCGGTCTCCCGGCCACCGTCACGCTGAACGCAACGGCCGCAGACAGCGACGGCAGCGTCACGAAGGTGGAGTACATCGTCAACGGCAGTGTGGTTGCCACGTCGACGGCCGCGCCGTTTGCATCGAGTTGGACCGCCACCGCCGCCGGGTCTTACTTGGTACAAGCGCGTGCCACCGACAACGCAGGTGCTGTCACGACGTCGGGAGTTGCCATATTGGCCGTGGACGCACCTCCCACTGCTGCGATCACCGCGCCCGGCAACGGGTCGACCTTCCTACCAGGATGGGACGTACCGATTGCGATCAGTGCGGCGGACAGCGACGGCAGTGTCGCGCGGGTCGAGGTCTACGATGGCTCGACACTTGTCGCGACGCTAACGGCTGCGCCTTATTCAACGACGCTCAACAACGTGACCGCGGGCACGCACGCGCTGAGCGCGAGAGCCTACGACAACCAGGGAGCCGTGACGACATCGGCGACGGTGACGATTAGCGCCGGATTCCCCGTGCCTCCCACCTCGTCCGGGACCGGGACGCCGGGCAAGCTTGCGGGCGAAGTGGGCGTGAGCGGGGGTGGGGCGGCGCAGTACACCATCCCGATCGCAATCCCCCCGGGAACCGCGGGGGTGCTGCCGCGCCTGGCGTTGAGCTACAACAGCAGCTCAGGCAATGGCGTCGCCGGGGTCGGATGGTCCATCGCCGGTCTCAGCGTGATTTCGCGCTGTGGTAAAGACCACGCCCATGAAAACGTGCGGACCGGCGTCACCCTCACCGCAAGCGACAACTTCTGTCTCGACGGCCAACGGCTGATCCTCAAGCCCGGGACGGGCGCATACGGTGCCCCTGGCAGCGAGTACCGCACGGAGATCGAGACCTTCGCCAGAGTTGTCGCCGTCGGCACTCAAGGAAACGGCCCCGCCTCTTTCCTCGTCACGCTGCGCGATGGCGCCCAGGTCGAGTACGGCAACACGGCGGACTCCCGTGTGATGCTGCCGGCCGCGAGCGGGCCGGGCGTGAGCACGCCGATCGCCTGGTCGCTGAACAAGGCGAAGGACCCGCGCACGAACTTCTACACCGTCACCTATGCGACGAGCGCTGGACAGCAAGTGCCCGCCCGAATCGACTACACGGGTAACGCCACGAGCGGTCGCGCACCGTACAACTCGGTCCAGTTCGTCTATGACACGGCTCGGACAGACGTCGAAGCCTACTACGTCCTGGATGTCAAGGTCGTCAATGCAGCCCGGCTGATCAACATCAAGACTTACACCGGCGCGACGCTCGTCAAGGACTATCGCATCGGGTATGGCACGAGCGCCGTGACGGCGCGGTCGCGCATCAGCAGCGTGACGGAGTGCGGCGACGCAGGGAGCACGTGCTTGCCGCCCACCACCTTTGCGTGGGAAGACACGTCGGTCAACTTCAACGGGCCTGTCATTGACTACCCGCCCACGAGCGTGGAGTTCGGATCGCTGATGAAGGGCGATCGTGGCGGTGACTACTGGATAGATTTGAATGGAGACGGGCGGCCGGATCACTGCATCAACGATCTGGTCTCGAGCCCCACGACAGGCGAGTACACGTCCGAGCAGTTGCTCTGTTCGTTGACGACGCCAATCGGCACGACCCTGGTGAAGGTGAGCACCTTCACGCCCTACACCAGCTATCAGTTTGTCGATGCGAACGGCGACGGTATCACTGACGTTTGTGGCGGAGCGTGCGTTGTCATGGGGCCCGGCGGACCCACGGGCGCCTTTCTGCAGCCGTCCGGGTCGGGGTTCACGATCCAACCGTTCTGGATCGATCTGAATCGTGATGGACTGATGGAC
The DNA here is from genome assembly GCA_036377015.1 of Piscinibacter sp. GTDB lineage: Bacteria > Pseudomonadota > Gammaproteobacteria > Burkholderiales > Burkholderiaceae_C > Albitalea. The sequence goes on from DASUZE010000047.1 coordinate 14,184, forward strand.
TACTGTCGCATCGCCAGTGACAGTCTCACCACCGGGCCTTACCGCATGGAGTGCTCCTTGGGAACCGGCACCGGCCTGGGGACGCCTGCCAACCTGGGACCGATCACGGTGCCGACATGCACCTCGCAATGCGAGCAACTGCAATTTGCCTGGGCCGACGTCACGGGCGACGGTATACCGTCGTTCTGCCGGATTGACGGCGGCGCTATGAAGTGCCGCCGATGGACGGCGAGCGGTTTCGGTTCCGAAATCTCCACTGGAACGATCGACTTGGGTGAGAACTCGCCAAGCCGTGCCTGGGTCGATGTCAACGGCGACGGCAAGACGGACTTCTGCCGCGTCGTCGTACCGGGCACCGGAGGTAGGTTCGCAACCTGCACGCTTTCCACCGGAAGCGGCTTCGGCGAAACGATCGCTTCGGGCCAGGTAGACGCCCCGATCGCTTCTGGCACGTTGCCGGCGCAATGGTGGATGGACATCAACGGCGACGGCAAGACCGACTATTGCACTAACGCTGCCACAGGCAGCATCCAATGTGTCGTGTCGAGAGGGATGGCGTTCTCCAACGTCATTTCGCTTGCGAGCGGAGCACTGACCGACGTGGGCGGCAGCAGGCCGGGTGCTTGCTCGTCGCTCATCGGCGGTAGTGGGTTGTACGCGCGTTGCCTGACGGCCACCGGTACGGTCCCAGACCTCCTGCTTGGCTTCACCGATGGTCTTGGCGCCAGTGCGTCGATCCAATACCGCCCGATTTCCGACAGCAGCGTCTACACGAAGGGCAGCGGTGCCGCGTTCCCCACGATTGACATGCAGGACACGACGCACGTCGTTCAGAAGATCCAGGCATCGAATGGCGTAGGCGGGACCATCGACACGTCATACCGGTACGAAGGCGCCAAGACCCATCTGCAAGGCCGCGGCTTCCTGGGGTTCTCCGCCCAGACGAGCACGGATTCGGCCGGCACCGCGAGTCGTGTCGAACGCCGCACCATGTTCCCACTCACGGGTACGACGGCACGAACCATCGTGACCAATTCCGGCACGACGCTGTCCGACACGAGCACGAGCCACGCCTCGGCCGTCAACGCGGGCACCGCACCCCTGGCCACCTATGTCGTCTACCCGACGCTCACAGTGACCAAGACGTTTGACCTCGATGGCTCGTTCATCAACTGGGTGGAGAGCAGCACGCCGCTATCCGAGTACGACTCATACGGCAATCCACTGTCCACCGACATCGTCTACAAGGACGCGGCCGGAACTCCGGACGGCTATCGCCAGATCTCCGTCATGGCCTATGCCAACGACACGAGCAATTGGATCCTGGGGCGGCCCACGAGCCTCACCACGACGAGAAAGGTGCCGGGCAAGCCAGACAGCGTCCGCTCGATGACGAGCAGCTACTTCACGGCGAATCCGGGCCTGGGCCTGCTCAAGCAGAACATCATCGAGCCGACCGACGCGACGAGCCTGCGTCTCGTGACCGACTACACCTACGATGCCTTCGGCAATGTACTGACGAAGGCGGTGAGCGGTCCCAACATTGTCGCGCGCACGGAGGCGACTTACGCCTACGACGCGGACGGCCGCTTTGCCCTGACGCAGGAGAACGCGCTCCTCCATAAGGAAACGCGCACCTGGGATCCGAAGTTCGGCGGGATGCTGAGCCTGGAAGGACCGAACCAACTGACGACGAGCTGGACCTACGACCTGTTCGGGCGATTGAAGACCGAGGACCGTGCCGACGGTACACGCACGACCGTGACATACAACCCGTGCGTATCGTGCGTCCCGGGCGCCGCATACAGCATCGGCCGAACCGAGACAGTCGCCGCGACAGGTGCCACCACGAGCCCGCCCTCGCGCACCTACTACGACACCTTGGGCCGATCCATCCTCGGCGTGCTCACAGGCTTCGGCGGGCAGGAGGTCTACCGCGAGACCCTGTACGACAACCTGGGCCGCGTCGGATACACCTCGGCCAACTACTTCGCAGGCGATGCCGTCATCCGTTGGACGCGGTACGACTACGACACGCTAGGCCGGACGACGCGGATCACGGCGCCGGACGACAGCGTCACGACGGCCACGTTCAACGGCCGCACGTCGTCGACGACCAACGACAAGAGCGTGACGAAGAGCCGAACGGTCAACAGCCAGGGCAACGTCGTCTCCATCATCGATGCCAAGGCCACCGCGGACCAGAGCACCATCAGCTACGAGTACGACCACTGGGGCAACCTCGTCAAGACGACCGATACGCTGAACAACGTCACTTCGATCGAGTACGACCTGCGTGGGCGCAAGACCAAGCTGGTCGACCCCGACCTGGGCACCTGGACCTACGTCGTCGACAACCTTGGGCTGGTCAAGAAGCAGACCGACAACAAGGCACAGGACACCATCTATGGCTACGACGTGCTCGGCCGCATGTCATCGCGCTCCGAGCCCGACCTGAGCAGTGCCTGGTACTACGAACGCAACGCCGCAGGCACTGCCTGCGCCAAGGGCATCGGCAAGCTGTGCGAGACCACCTCGGACAACGGCTACTTCCGGCGCTACAGCTACGACGGCCTGGGCCGGCTGTCGGGGCAGACGACCCACATCGACGCCGACTACACCGCGCAATGGTCGTACAACGCAGCCGGCCAACTCGACACCCGTACGTTTCCGGCGAGCACGGGCTCGCCACTGGCCATCAAATACAACTACAACACGAACGGCGTGCTGCAAAGCGTCGCCAATACGGCGGGCGGGATCACGTACTGGACGCGCAACAGCGAGAACCCCGACGGCAACGTCACCAGCGAGACCTACGGCAACGGTCTGATCGGCACGCGCGGCTACCACCCGCTGACGGGACGCCTGACCAGCCTGCAAGCCGGCACGGCCAGCTCACCGAGCTCGGTGCAGGACCAGGGCTATCACTACGACAGCCTGGGACGCCTCGACCAGCGTCAGGACAATGCCACTGGCTCAAGCGAGACGTTCCTCTACGACAGCCTCAACCGCTTGACCACCGCGACCCTCGCCGCAGCCGGCGTGGGCACGCAAACCACCAACGTCGGCTACGACGCGATCGGCAACATTCAGAGCAAGTCGGGCGTCGGGACGTATGCGTACAACGCCAGCGGCGCGGCCAGCGTGCGCCCGCACGCGGTGAGCGGCGTCACCGGCACGGTCAACGGCGTGGTCAACCCGAGCTACGGTTACGACAACAACGGCAACATGCTGACCGACGGGACCAGGAGCTTCACTTGGACGAGCTTCAACATGCCTGTGACGCTGACCAAAACGGCACAGACAGGCAGCCCGGGGGCGGGGACGGGCACCTTCGCTTACGGGCCGGAGCACCACCGGGTCAAACAGACATGGGTAGACAGCGGCAAGACACTGACAACGGTGTACCTGAGCGAGCCGCACTTCGAGAAGGAAAGCAACTCACAGAGCGGAGTCACCGAATACAAGCACTATGTGAGCGTGGGTGGTCGCGTCGTCGCGATTCACACGAGAAGGAGCGACGCGAGCGAGGTTGTCCGATATCTCTTGCCTGATCACTTGGGGTCGACGAGCGTTGTGACTGACACCTCAGGTGCGGTGATTGAGCGGCTGGCATATGACCCGTGGGGCGATCGTCGAGCAGCGAGCGGCGCAAGCGTTGGCGTGAGCGATCCGACCAACACCATCCAGCCCACGAGCACGGACCGTGGCTACACCGGCCATGAGCATCTCGACGAGGGAAACATGGGGTTGGTGCACATGAACGGGCGGGTGTACGACCCGACGTTGGCGCGCTTTATAAGCGCAGATCCAAACATCCCGGATCCCGAAGACACTCAGAGCTTCAACCGCTACGCTTATGTATCGAATAGCCCACTGAATGCGACGGATCCGACTGGGTTCTTCGCAGACCCCGTTAGCGATCCGAACAATGGGCAGGCTCTTTCCAGTCGCATCTCCGGGTTTACGGTTGTCTATAACTCTGGCGGTGACGCCAGCGTCTCCAGTGGAGGAGGCTCCAAGCCGGAGACCGCCGCCGCGAACGCAGCGGGCCAGATGACGCAGCCTGGAAATGGCGTCGTTGCACCCTATAGCCACACCGACCCGAACGGAACGCCGGTATTCGTTTCACCAACTGTGCAGATCGGCGGCCGGCCCGGCGACGGCGCAGCAGATGACCCGGTACCGAGCCAATCTGTAGAACTGTCCATGGGGTCTCCCGCGGGCTGTTCGGCTGCCATGTGCGCGTGGCCAGGGGCCACGCCACAGTCGATCAGCAAGATATTCGAGTATCAGGCGTTCACAGCGCAGCCGATGCGGGACTACACTCGGCACCTTAGCATCGAGTTTCCGGTCACCGCGCTAGTGGGCGACGGGATAGGGACGCTTCTTAAGTCGGGCCTGGTTGCGCTTGGTCGAGTTTGGACAACGGGAGTGGCGAATCCCGTCTCCGACATGCTTGCCCGCGTTGTGCCCGGCAATATCAAGCCCACGAATCTTGGAAGTCCTGGTGCACTGGATGTCTTCGTCACCAACGCCAGTGAGCTTCGAGGCCTAGCAGCCAAACAAATTGCAGACAAGCTCGCTATTCCTGAAAGCGCGTCCTTCCGAGTCATAGAGTTCCCGAGTGCGAGCGTTCAAGGAATTGCATCTCCCATCGGGCGAACAAATCCTGGATTCATCGAGGGGGGTCGGACGGCGGGCGGAGCGGCAGAGTTCGTCATTCCAAATGGACCTATCCCTGCCGGAGCTATTGAAAGGATCGTGCGATGATCTCTCCGAAAATTCTGCCGACCGAGACTCAGATCATCGGTAATTGGATTGTTGAACGTGGACAAACAAAGTTGGACACGGAGGCCGAACGGATTGAGGCGCTGGTTGATGGCCATCTGGATGAGATAGCTGTTTCCGAAGATGGTTGGTCGAGGCTCTTTCGAGATCCCAATGATGGAAGGTGGTGGGAGCTGAGCTACCCGCACAGCGGTGACCACGGGGGTGGACCACCAAACCTCAGACATGTAACGCAGAGCGACGCTGCTAGAAGGTTCAAGATTTGATGTGCACATGCTAAGGCAGGAGGGTGCAGCTTCGAGCACGCATTGCGGTCAAAGACTTGGTTGATTGAGCGCTTACGAAGTGATCCGGGTTCTGATTGGTCACAACATCCCGCAGCAGGTGCGTGGTGATTCGCCACGGTCCACCTTCGGGGTCAGGGGCGGGTTCAACGGGTCAACGCAACGCTTTGGTAGAAACCCGAGCGAGGAGTTGATCGATGAACAACAACATGGTTCGCCGGCCGGTGAGCGAGGCCGACGAGGCGGAGATCTGGCGTCGAAGACGCATTGGTGAGACCCTGCCAACGATTGCCAAGGTGCTTGGGCGTAACGTCGCGACGGTGTTCAAGTGTCTGAGCGCGACGGGAGGAATTGCGCCGACCCCACGGACGAGGTCGAAGAGGCATCTGAGCCTGTGCGAGCGGGAAGAGATTGGGCGCCCCAACAGATCGCGGCTTGGCTCAAGACCGAATAACCGCATGATTCGGACATGTGGGTCTCGCACGAAACGATCTACCGCACGCTGTATGTGCAGGCGCGCGGTGAACTGAAGAAGGAACTGACCAGCCATCTGCGCAAGCGCCATGCCATTCGCCAGCCGAAGAAAGCTATTGGCGCAGCTGCCCGGCACGTCTGCCATTCCAGACCTGCTGTCGATCAGCCAACGACCGCCCGAAGCAGAGGATCGGGCCGTGCCGGGCCATTGGGAAGGCGATCTTCTGGCCGGCTCGAACAACGGTCACATCATCACGCTGGTCGAGCGCAGTTCGCGCTACGTCATGCTCATCAAGACCAATGGCAAGGACACGGTCAGCGTCGTGAACGCTCTGACTGAACATGTTCAGCGACTGCCAGAAGGCTTGATGCGAACCCTGACGTGGGATCAAAGGCAGGGAGATGGCTGGCCACGCCAGCTTTACCGTGGCCACCGACGTCAAAGTGTTCTTCTGTGACCCGAGCAGCCCCTGGCAACGCGGCACCAACGAGAACACCAACGGGCTGCTCAGGCAGTACTTCCCGAAGGGCACTAATGTCTCCAAATTCCGGCAAACGCAACTTGACTACGTCAGCTGCTTGCTAAACACCAGGCCAAGGAAGACTCTGGGCTGGAAGAATCCCGCTCTAACATTGATGCAGGCGTTGCAATGACCCGTTGAACCCGCCCCGCGACCTCATTTCCCACGCCCTCTGTTTCGAGTCCAATCGCGCCGACCAACACCTGATCAGCGTGGTGTGCTGTCCGTCGCCGGTGATCAATGCCCCACAGCTGGCCGAGACGTTGTCCACTCCTCGAGATCAGTGAGGCGCCATCCGACAGCCCGCTCCGACAGCCGAACCGGCGCGGGAAACCTGTCCTGTGCCATAAGGCGATAGATCGTCGAGCGACCCAGGCCGGTGAGCCTCAAGACGCTCGGAAGCCGGAGCAGCAACTGTGGCCCGGATGCCCGAACAACGGCGTAACGTGTCGGTTTGTGCACACCCATAAGACCTCCTGCGACTGGCCCTCTGGAACTCTAGAAGATGCGCGAACCGACGGCGCGTTGGATTCGGCACCGAAACGTACGGCCTCGTCGGCGAACGGGAGCAATTTTCGACTGCGCTGTGAAAGCCGACGCAGTCGAGGCGTCGACCGTCTTCTGGGTCCGCCCGCCATGTGGCGACGAGGGAAGGACGTTGCCGGCGGTGATGACCTAGCCGCCTACCAATCCTTCGAGCCGAACGCCCAGAAGGTCGAAGGCCGCCGCCTGCGCCGCTTCTCGCCGATGCCGGATGTAGGTACGCCGAACGCGGCTTTCGATGATGTGGTTCAGGCACTCGTCGATCACGTCGCCGCTCACGCCCAGCTCCGCCATGAGCGTCGCTGCAGTCCGCCGCAGGTCGTGAGCCGTCCAGCGGCCGCCGTCCAAGCACAATGACAGGGTCGCCTGGCTGCGCCCTTTCAGGCGACGCTCCGGTTGGCGCTGGCGGTCGCTGAGCTGCTTTCCGAACGCCTTCGGGCAAAGGGGCCCAGTGCCGTTGGCATTGGGGAAGACCCACGGGTTCGCGTTCTCGACGTCCAGTCCCTCACGGGCCAGTTCCCTGAGCGCCAACAGGTGCCGGAAGTGCAACGCGGCAAATTCGCTGAGATGAATCGTGTGATCTCGCTGGTTCTTCGTCTCGGGCAGGTGCCACTTGCTTGCCGACAAGTCAACGAACCCGAGCTTGACCCCGGTGCTCTCGGCCGCCATTCGCAGCGCCGCACGTTGGGAAATCCCGTCCGCCCAGGCAGCACCCATGAGCTCCCCGACACGGGCACCCGTGGACAGGATGATCCAAACGGCCGCCGCGCTTCGAGCGTTCAGTCGCGAGGTCGGCAGCGCGTCCACGAGCTCCCCGATCTCGCTCGGCGCCAGTGTTCTGTCGCGCTCGACGGCAGTACCGCCGACGTCGCGCTTCGAGACGACGTCGAGCGGATTGCGCTGGACCAACTCTCGCGCCAAGGCGAAGCGGAACATCTGCTTGAGGTCCGACAAGAGGACGTTCGCGGTGCGCAGCTTCCCTTCTGCTTTCGCGGCGTCGAGGATGGCCAGCAGATCGGCCTTTCTTACTTCCTCGATTGCCTTGGCCGCGAGAGCAGGAAACACGCGTCGCTCGAACTGTGCTCGCGCGAAGGCGCCTCCATCCTTGCGGCCCATGCGCTTGCCATCCGTTCGAATTCTGGGCTGCAGGTCGGTCGCCGCCCATCGCTCAAACAGCTCTCGAACGGTCACCCTCCGATCGGCCGCTGTTCGTTCAGCTTCCCGTGCCTGCAGCCGTTGTTTGATGTCCGACTCACGCTGTGCTCGCGGATCGACTCCTGATGACCTCAGGTTCCAGAGCCGTTTGGCTTCCTGGCGGGCATCCGCCAAACTCTTGTGCGGATAGCCGCCTGCTGGGTCATCCGGAAACATGAGATGCCACTGTTGTTGCGTGGTCGCCGGTTCAGTGAGCCGCAGGTACCAGCGGATCGACGATTCACGCTTGCGAAGGTAGAGTCCGCCACCGTCATGCAGCGGCGCAGCCGCCTTCGTGTCCTCGGTGTAACGCCTGATGGCGAGGGCTGTAAGCCGATGAAGCTTTGCAGTTCGTGCCATCCCGATCTTGTAGGGCCGGCCGGCAACAGAATCGGCAACAGAATTCGCGCGGATTCCAACAACCGCTCCCGAAACCGTCTGGGACGGGATGTGAGGCTAAGTCGTTGATTCCGCTTTAAATACCGGGACAACCGGAGACCTCCCGGAATGTTGTGAACCACACCGGCGAAAGCATGGGGTGCAAGGGGTCGCGAGTTCGAATCCCGCCACCCCGACCAAGAAAGACGAGGCCTGGCAGGTTTGTACCTGCTGGGCCTTTTTCTTTGTGGGTGGCGCCAGCAACAGAATTTGCGAGGCGGTGGCCGCCGGCTCCGTATTTCGCGCCGTTTCAATTTCCCGCGCGGCGACGGCCATGAGCACAAGCCGTGAGTGCCTCAGATCTGCATGCGCCTTCCGCGAAGGTGCCTTGGTTGGTGAGCCGCCGTCGATTGCACGGGCTCGCGCAAAGGCGAGCACCTCGTGGACCTTGGACCAGCGTGCCTTGGACCAGCGCTTGCAGGCCGTGCGCGGGGGCGTCGATGCAAGAAGTCCTGCTCGATGCCGAGCTCCGGATTGCGGCGCTCCAGGTCGCCGGCGACATGGCCGTCGACGCGTTGGTGCAGCGGGTCTGCCTGCACGAAGCCGAGGCGCTCGAGGGCTTGCGCGAGCGTCGTCGGCGCGAACAGGCTGCGCGCGATCGCGTGGCGCCGCAGCTGATGCAAGGTGAGCGTCATGTGGCGATCATGCAAATGCGCCGTCAGCGCGCATAACGCGTTCATAACGCCCGGCTCTCTATAACCCGGCGCATGGGCGGGTCAGGTCCGCCACATTGCAGAGGAGCGGAGCCAACATGAATCACCCCGTCACGACGTCCGTGTGGCCCTGGCGCCGGATCATCACCAGTTTCGTGTTCGGCCTGCTGACCGCTTGCGGCGGCGGCAACGCCCCAACCGCGCCCACCATCGACGTGCAGCCCGTCGACACCTCGGCCGTGGCCGAGACCGCGGCTGCCTTGTCGGTCCGGGCCAGCGGCACCGACCTCACTTATCAATGGCAGAGCAGCAGCGACGGGGGCCAGACCTGGGCGGCGATTGCCGGCGCCACGTCGGCCACCTATACGACGCCCGTCACCAGCGCGGCCGACGACGGTCGACGCTTTCGCGTCATCGTCTCCGGCGCGGGCGTCAGCGTCACCAGTTCAGCGGTCACGCTGACCGTCACCGCGGCCGTGGTGGCGCCTGCCGTCACCGTGCAGCCGACCGCGCAGACCGTCAACGCGCCCGATCCGGCCAGCTTCAGCGTCACCGCCAGCGGCACGGCGCCGAGCTACCAATGGCAGCGCTCCACCGACGGCGGCGCCACGTGGGCCGGTATCGCGGGCGCTACCGCTGCCACCTACAGCACGGGCGCAACCAGCACGGTCATGGGCGGCCAGCGCTTCCGTGCGGTCCTCAGCAACGCTGGCGGCAGCGTGACCAGCGCCGCCGCCGTGCTCACCGTCAACCCGATGCCGGTTGCGCCGGTCTTCACGGCGCAGCCGGTGGACCAGTCCGTCATCGCCGGCTCGGCGGCCGCCTTCACGGTGGCCGCCACGGGCACGCCGGCACCGGCGCTGCAGTGGCAGCGTTCGAGCGACGGCGGCGTCACCTGGGCCGACATCGCAGCCGCCACCGACGCCACCTACAACACAGGCGCGGCGACGGCGTTGCAGGACGGCGAGCGCTACCGTGCCGTGGCCGTCAACAGCAGCGGCAACGCGACCAGCAATGCGGCCACGCTGAGCGTCGCGGTGCCAGCGCCGCCGCGCTTCACCGCCCAGCCGAGCAACGTCACCATCGTCGCGGGGCAGGGCGCGCAGTTCAGCGTCGCCGTGGCCGGCACCCCCACGCCGACCCTGCAATGGCAGTTGAGCACCGACATCGGGGCGACGTGGAGCAACATCAACGGCGCCACCAGCGTCGTGCTGAGCCTTTCAGCGGCGGTGCCCCTCGCCGATAACGGCCGGCAGTTCCGCGCGGTAGCCAGCAACGGCTCGGGCAACGTGGCCAGCAATGGCGCCGTGCTGACCGTCAATCCGTCGTTCGTTCCGTCGTTCCAGTTCAATCTGTTCGGCTTCAACCAGGGCCCGGCGTCGTTCCAGCTCTATGGCGGATCGGTAAAGGACAGCGCAGGCACCATTGCCTGCAGCGGGTACACGGGCTACGCGGACCCGTGCCCCAAGTGGAGATCGGACTATCCGAGTGGGACGTCGCTCACGTTGACGGCCACACCGTGGCCGAACTGGCGGGTCAGCGGATGGGTCGGCGGCGACTGCGGCTTGCCCGGCGCCGTCACCACGGTCACGCTGATCATTGATCACAACAGCAATTGTTTTCCCCAGTTCGAGCTGATTCCCGGTTCGACGTTCTCGGTCAGCGCGGTGCCGGGCGGCGCCTGGCTCGGCCTGGTGGTCGAGATGGTCAGCGACCGATTCGGCAATCGATTCATCGCCGATCCGCCGCGCATCAGCTGCGGTCCCCTCGCCAGCGCGCAGATCTGCAGCGCAAACATCGGCGTCGGTGATTCACCGTTCGTGGTCCTTCGGCTCAGAGCGTTTCCGCTGTCGAGCGCGCCGGTGGGCGTGCTGCAGTGGAGTTGCAGTTCGCCCCATCCGGAAGACGCTGGCGCGGTCGTCGTGCGCACAGCGACCGGCCCGGATATCGATATCGGCCCGATCTACGGAAACACCGCGTGCTCGGTGGATCTGGTTCCGACGCTGTAGAGGACTCCTTGGCGCCGACATTGCAGCCGACCGCGTGGCCCAGAACGCACAACGGGTCTCGGTGATGCAGCGGCCATGAGCGCACGGCGCACGCCGGTGCGGGCCCCGCGCCGGCGTTTCGATAGCATCGTGCCCGTGCACCTTCTACTCGCCCATCGCGTGTGCGTGCGCGCCGCCGGCATGACAGTCGAGTTGGCGCCGCGCGATGCCGCGCTGCTGGCGTGGCTGGCGCTCGAAGGTCCCACGCCCCGCGCGCGGCTGGCCGCGCTGCTTTGGCCTGCCAGCGAGCCGGCGTTGGCGCGCAACACGCTGCGCCAGCGCCTGTTCCAGTTGCGCAAGCAGGTGGGCGCCGATCTCATCAGCGGCACGGCAACCTTGGCGCTGGCCGCTGGCGTCGGCCACGACCTCGACGACAGCAACGACCTGCTGGGCGACGTGACCGACGAAATCGGCGGCGAGTTCAACGCCTGGCTCGAGCAGCAGCGCGCGCGCCGGCGCAGCCGGCTGCGCACGTCGCTCGCCGAGCTATGCACGATGGCCGAGCAGGCGCATGACTGGGCCGAGGCGCTGAACCACGCACAGGAGCTGCTGGCGCTGGAGCCGCTGTCCGAGGCGGCGCACCGGCGCGTGATGCGGCTGCATTACCTCAGCGGCGACCGTGCCGCCGCGCTGCTCGCATTCGACCGCTGCGAGCGCATGCTGAAGGACGAGGTTGGCGCGCGGCCGTCGGCCGAGGCACTGGCATTGCTCGCGACCATCGACGCCGCCACGCCGCCGCCGTCCGCGTCGCCGGCGGCGGTGGTGCGGCCGCCGCGCCTCGTTGGCCGGGACACCGAGTGGCAAGCGCTGCGCCGCCACTGGGCCGAGGGCACGGTCGTGTGGCTCGACGGCGAGGGCGGCCTCGGCAAGAGCCGGCTGCTCGCCGATGCCGCGGCGGCCTGGTCGGCTGCCGGCGAGCGTGTCGTGCGCACCGGCGCACGCCCGGGCGACGCCGACCTGCCGTACGCGCTGCTCGGCCGCTGCCTGCGTGGGCTGCTGCCGCAGGCCACCGATGCACTGGCGCCGGGCGTGCGGGCCGAACTCGCGCGACTGCTGCCCGAGCTTGGCGACGCGGCGCCGGCGTCCGGGAGCGCGGCGCGCTTCGCGCATGCCGTCGAGTCGGTGTTCGAACGCGTGGCAGCGAACGGACTCGTCGGCGTGATCGTCGATGACCTGCACCTGGCCGACGATGCGAGCGCCGAAACGCTGATGCGCCTGAGCGCCGGGCCGGGCCTGCGCTGGATCTTCGCCGGCCGCGGTGCGGAGCTGCGCCCCGGCATCGTGGCGCGTCTCGATGCGCTCGCGGCCGAGCATCGCAGCGCGTCGCTGCGGCTGGCGCCGCTCGATGCCGAGTGCACCGCCGAGCTGCTCGATTCGCTCCGACTGGCGGGCATCGGCGGCGCCGCGCAGGCGTTGCAACTGCACCGTCACACCGGCGGCAATCCGATGTTCGTGCTCGAGGCGGTGCGCGCGTTGTGCAGCGGCGCGGCAACGTCCGGGCTGCCGGCGCTGCCGGTCGCCAGCCAGGTGATCCTGCGTCGCATCGGGCAGCTCTCGATGCCGGCCGTGCGGCTCGCGCGCTGCGCGGCGCTGGCAGGGCAGGACTTCTCGGCCGCACTGGCCAGCCGCGTGCTGCAGGTGCCGGCGCTCGACCTCACGGACGCGTGGCACGAACTGGACGCCGCCCAGGTGTTGCGCGACGGCGCGTTCACCCACGACCTGATCCACGAGGCTGCGCTCGCGTCGGTGCCAGCGCCGATCGCGTGCGAGCTGCATGCGCTGATCGGGCGCGATCTCGAATCACACGGTGGGGAGCCGACGCGCGTGGCCACGCACTGGCTCGCCGCCGGGCAGCCGGTCGCCGCGGCGCCGCACCTGCAGCGTGCCGGCGAACAGGCGCTGGCGCGCTTCCGTTATGCCGAAGCGGCGCAGCGGCTCGAGCAGGCCGGCGCGATCCGCGCCGACAGCGGCGCGCGGGCCGAGGCTTTCGATCTCTTCTTCGCCGCTGCCGATGCGGCCGCGACGCTCGGCGAGCCGGGCGCGCTTGACGCGCTGGTCGAACGCTTGGCCGAACTGGCCGATGACGATGCGCGCCGCGCGCGCGCCGCGTACGTGCGCGCAGTGCATGCGTTCTCCGGCCGGCGCCTCGACGAGGCGCTCGCTATCGCACGTGATGCGCTGCCCGGGGCGCAACGCAGCGGGCTCGCGGACGTCGAGTCCGAGCTGCGCTATCTGGTCGGCGTGATCCACTGGGACCGGCGCGAGATCGCCGCCGCGATCGCCCATGTCGAGCCGGCGGTGCTGCAGCGGCGCGCGTTGCCGGCGGCGGCGCAGGGACCGGAGCACTTGTCGACGCTGATCGTGATGATCCAGGCGCTGGGCTCGATGCTCGCGGCGGCCGGCCGATTCGCCGATGCCGACGCGCTCGCGCGCGAGGCGTTCGCGCTGGCCGAACAGGCCGAGCGGCCGCACGACCAGATCGGCGCAGCGGCCGAGATCGCGGTGCGGCGCGCCGACGATGGCGACCCGGCCGACGCGCTGCGCTGGAGCGAGCGCGGGTTGCGCGCCGTGGAGGGCGCCGAGTTCAACCGCGTCGATCACGTGCGGCTCGCAATGGCGCATGGCAACGCGCTGCTACTGGCCGGCCGCTGGGGCGAGGCGCTTGCGCAGCTCGACGCGCTCGCGCAGACAATCGACCTCGCGGCGCACCGCTACGGCGCCGACATCGTCGTCCGGCGCGCGCAGATCGAGTGGCTGGCGGGCCGGCGCGACCTTGCAATGAGGGCACTGCGCGCGGCGCTCGACGCACCGGCAGTCACGCTGCCGCAGCGGCTCGCGGTGCAGGTGATGCAGACGGCCACCGGCATGCCGGGCGACGCCGTGGCGCAACTCGAACTTGTGGCTGCGGTCGACGACGTCGCACTGCGTTCGCGCCTGCTCGTGCGGCTCACACCGGCGCTGAAGCCCGACGCGGCGCTGCCGGTGCTCGGCCTGGCCGCCGGGGCGGTGCGCGAAGGCGCGCGCGGGCTGTGGCTCTCGATGCAGTCGCGCTCGGCCGCGCTGCTGGCGCGCACGGGGCGCCACGCCGAGGCAGCACAACTCGCACGCGCCGCGTGGCGGCAGCACGAGTCCGGCCTGACGCCGGCGCATCCGTTCGCCGAATTCGCGGCCGACCTCGCAGAGGCGCTCGCGTGCGGCGATGCCGCGCTCGCCGCGCACATCGCACAGGCCGGCCGCGACTGGATGCAACGTGCGATCGCGACGCTGCCCGAAGCCTGGCGCGACAACGCGCGGATGCGGCATCCGCTCACGGCCGCGTTGGCGCGAGGGATCTAACGACAACTGCGAGCTGTTTTGCTCGGCATCGCTACGGCTACCGAAGAGCTGCGAGGCACGGCCGTTCGGTGATAGGCGGGTTGGCGCTTGTGCGTCGGCCCGCTGCGTCTCCCCTCTGAACCGGTGGATGCGCCCGGCCGGGAAAGCTGTGACCATGCGGCCAAAGGGGAAGGGTGGCTCGAGCGCGAGAGAGGTGGTGCATGGCCTTGGCGATCGCATACGTGTTGGGCGTTTTGGCAATGTGTGCTGCGTGTGCCTACGGCGTCCGCACGCTCGGCAGACGGCGAGTGTCGGACGTCCGCTTGCCCATTGACGCCGTTAACTACCGGGCAGCGATCGCTGCGACCGTCCCATGGCTGTTGCTCCTGTCCGTCGGCGAGGGCTGGCTGGGCCTCGCGGCCGTCTACGTGACATGGCTGGGCCTGTGGAGGTGCCATGCCCTGGAGGTGCGGTCCGGACACCCGATATGGACGCGCCTTCACGCTGCGACGCACTGTCTGGTGGTCGTGTGCGTATTGCTGTCGGTGAAGTCAGGTCAGGACGCTTCAGCGGCTTTGGTGGCCGGCGCCGGCGTCGGCATGGTCATGCTGGTCGTGAGCTCCGTGGCGCGGCGATGTGCCGCCGGGTCAGATGGGATCGCGGCACGCGGAGCGACGAATCCCTGACGATCGGCAGCGTCTGCGAAGTCCCCATCGTCTAGCACCGAATGGCTGGAGAATATAGCTGCCGCTTTCCACGACGTGCACTTGCACGAAGACCAACCTGGAGCTCACTGCACCGGTTGGCGAATCGCATCCCCGTTTGCGACGCCGATAGGCTTCATCGATCGCCGCCCATCATCCACGGCTCGCAGGCCCGTCAGCCTGCGACCTCGTAGGCCGCCATGAACACTCGCACTGCCTCGCGAAGCAGTGCCTTGTTCTCCCGTGCGTCGGGCATCTGCAGCATCAGCAGGCCTCGGATGTGGCCGTCGCCCAGGAACATCGACAGGAACAGGTCCGCAGCCTGCCGAGGATTCTTCACTTTCAGCATTCGCGCTTCGCTCGCGCGCCGCAGGTAGGCAGCCAGCTCGTTGATCAGCCGCTCTGCCCCCTGCCTGTAGAACGCCCGGCAAGCTTCGGGCTGCGCGCCCGCGGCGCCGTAGACCGAGCGGAACTTGCCGAGTGCGTCCTCTTCGCGCGTCAGCGCCAGGAACTGCGCTCCCACGGCGAGAAGCGCCTTGCGCGGCTGCATCGGATCCAGCGTCTCCACACCGGCAGAGCCACCCATCACGCGGTCGGTGCGGTCCTGGACCACCGCTTCGAACAGCCCCTCCTTCGAACCGAAGTTGCTGTAGATGGTCATCTTCGAGACACCGGCTTCCGCCGCGATGGCGTCCACGCTGGCACGCTCCAGGCCATGGGCAAAGAAGTGGCTGCGGGCCGCTTCCATGATGCGTCGGCAGCGCTCGGGGTCGCGCGGTCGACCGCGACGCGAGGGGGGCGCCGCTTCGTCGTCGTTTTGTGCCATCGTGGTCTATTTTATGGACTTGACAGTACATTATAGGCCGCTACACTTACTGGACTCGAAAGTCCATTAAGTGTAGAAGCCCATGACCGCTCCATTGCACCGCAGCCGCGACGTCCGCATGCGAGCCAGCCGCGCTGCGGTGGCCGCCTTGGCGGTGACGATCCTGTCCGCCTGCTCGGCACCCACGCTTCGGCAGCCATCCTTGTCCGTACCGCTGGCCGCCGGCTTCTCGAACGGCACGCCGCCCGCCGCCGCGCCGGCGCTCGACGCTGCGTGGTGGGATGGTTTCGGCGACGCCACGCTGACCCGGCTCGTCAACGAGGCCATGTCCGCCAACCAGGACGTGGCCATGGCGCTCCAACGCGTCGCACAGACCCACGCCGGCGCCGATGCCCAGGACTCCCGGCTCTGGCCAGCGGTGGGCGTGCAGGCCTCCGCATCCCGCACTCAGAGCGGGGTTCCCGAACCCGTCAAGCAAGGCATGCCGAACACACGCGCGTTGCGCGCCGGCATCGACGTCGCCTGGGAGATCGACCTGGCGGGCGGCGTCCGCGCGGCGCGTGACGCAGCGCAGGCCGATGCGCGAGCCGCCGCAGCCGGTGTGAGCGGAGCACGCTTGCTCATGGCGAGCGAGGTCGGCCGGCAGTACTTCGTGCTGCGCAGCGCCGAGGAACGGCTGCGCATCGTCCTGGCCCTCGCGGCCGCGCAGCGTCAGACCGCCGCACACGTGGAAAGCCGTCTGCGCGAAGGCCAGGCGAGCGCCTTCGACCTGGACCGCGCGCGTGCCGAAGCGGATGCGCTCGATTCCCAGGTGCCGGCGCTGCGGATGCTGGTCGGAACGACGCAAACGAAGCTGGCCGTCCTGCTCGGCCGCAACCCGTCTGCGAGGGTTGTCGAAGCTGACAACGCCTTCGCGTGGCCGGCGGCGCGTGCCATCGCGGCGGGCCAGCCCAGCGAGCTTCTGAGGCGCCGCCCCGACCTGGTCGCCGCCGAGGCGCGCGTCGGTGCCGAGGCGCTGCGCACTGCCGAAGCCCGCGCCCAGTGGTGGCCCAAGCTGTTCCTGAGCGCATTGGTGGGTCGCGAGGACTTGCGGCTGAACGCGCTGGATCTCGCGCCAGTTCACTTCTCCAACGTCGCACTGGCCTTTGCCATGCCGATCTTCAACGCCGGCCGCATCGATGCCGGTATTCGCGTGCAGTCGGCGCGCGCCGATGAGGCCTTGCTGGCCTGGCAGAAGGCGGTGCTGGTGGCGGTCCAGGAAGTCGAGGACAGCCTGCTCGTGCGCTCGCAGGAGGCCGAGCGAAACGCTGCGCTCGCGCTCACCGTCGAGCACCGTCGCCGCTCGCTGCTGCGCGCCGAGTCGCTGCAGCGCGAAGGACAGATCGACCTGCTGGTCTTGCTCGACGTGCAGCGCTCCGTGCTCGCGAGCGAACTGGCCTTGTCGGACAGCCGCCTGCAACAGGCACTGGCCGACGTGCAGCTCTACAAGGCACTGGGCGGTGGGCTTCCCATGATCCAGCCCGGCACCGACGTGACTTCTCTTGCCGCAAGGACGCCCCAGTGAACAGGATCTTCCCCGTCATTTCGCTCTCGAGCATCGCGGCTGCCAGCCTGCTGCTGAGCGGCTGCAGCGAACCGCCCGCACCGGCCGCCGTCGTGAAGCCGGTCTTTGTGACGACCGTGACCACGGCCACCTCCGCACAGATCCGCAGCTTCACTTCGGTGGTCCGTGCCCGCGTGGAGACGGAACTGGGCTTTCGGACCGGAGGCAAGGTGGTCGAGCGGCTCGTCGAAGTGGGCGACAGCGTCAAGGCAGGCCAGGTCCTGGCCCGTCTCGACCCTGCCGATTACCAGCTGGCCGTGAAGGCGGCATCCGACCAGGTTCAGGCCGCTTCCGTGGACGCACAGCAAGCCGCTTCCGACGAGGCGCGGTTCCGCCGGCTGCTGGCGGACGGATCAGTAGCCGCCGCTGACCACGAGCGGCAGAAGGCGCGTGCCGACGCCGCCGCAGCGCGCCTGGATCAGGCGAATCGCCAGCTCGAGCTGGCGCGCAATCGCGAGGCCTACGCTTCGCTCGTGGCCCCCTACGCGGGCGTCATCACGACGCTGCGCTTCGAGCGCGGCCAGGTGGTGGCAGAAGGCCAGTCCGTGCTGTCGCTGGCCCGTGATGGCGAACGCGAGCTCGTCACCGAGCTGCCGGAGGATTGGATCGGCCGGGCGCGAAGCCTGGTCGCCACCGCGGCGCCCTGGAACGATCCGAAATCGCAGGTCCGGCTCGTGCTGCGTGAACTGTCGCCGCAGGCCAGCGCGCAAGGTCGAACGTACCGCGCGCGGTACTCAGCCGCTGCTGAATCACGCGCGCCTGTGGGTGCGCTGCCGTTGGGCAGCACGATGCAGCTGACGCTGTC
Source organism: Piscinibacter sp. (assembly GCA_036377015.1). Taxonomy (GTDB): domain Bacteria; phylum Pseudomonadota; class Gammaproteobacteria; order Burkholderiales; family Burkholderiaceae_C; genus Albitalea. Next base: position 32,383 of record DASUZE010000047.1, read on the forward strand.
GGGACCGCAGGCCGCCCCCGCGACCGCGGTGCTGCCTGTGAGTGCACTGGTCAAGGGCAGCGGGCCCGCCGGCGTGTGGACCCTGAACGCCAAGGGTTCGGGCCTCGTGTTCACACCGGTCCAGGTGGTGTCCATCGACGACGCCACGGTTCACGTCACGGGCCTGGCCGCGGGCAGCCAAGTCGTCAGCGTGGGCGCTCAAAAACTCGATGGCGGTACGGCAGTGCGCGCCATCGAGCGGGCCCCCGACGCCGCACCGGCCACTGTCGCCAAGAGCAGCTGATGAAACGCTTCAATCTCTCCGAATGGGCCGTCACGCACCGGCCGATGGTGCTGTTTCTGATCATCGCGACGCTCATCGTCGGCGGCCTGTCCTTCAGCCGGCTCGGCCGCCTGGAGGATCCGAACTTCGACGTGCCCCAGATGACGGCCATCGTCGTGTGGCCCGGCGCCACCGCACAGGACGTGCAGGACCAGGTGCTCAACCGCATCGAGCGCCGGCTGCAGGAGCTGGATCACTTCGAGTACGTGCGCAGCTTCTCGCGCCAGGGGTATGGCGGCATCACGCTGTGGATGAAGGGCGGAAGCAGCAAGGCGGACCTCGAGAACGCCTGGTACCAGGCGCGCAAGAAGATCGGCGACGTTCGCCAGGAATTTCCCGAGGGTGTGCGCGGTCCCTTCTTCAACGACGAGTACAACGACCGTTACAGCGTGCTCTACGCGCTGAGCGCACCCGATCTCTCGATGGCCGAACTGCTCACGGTCACCGAAGACGTCAAGCGCCGCATTCAGAGCGTGCCCGGTGTCGCAAAGGTCGACGTGCTGGGCAAGCAGGCCGAGCGGGTGTACGTGGAGCTGTCGACCCGGCGGCTGGCATCAGTTGGAGTTCCGCCCACGGCGGTGTTCGACGCGCTGGCGCGCCAGAACCTGGTGACGCCTGCGGGCTCGACCGACACCCCGGTCGACCGCGTCCAGGTGCGGGTGGACGGCCGGCTGAGCAACGTCCGCGACGTCTCCAACGTCACGCTGGAGGTGGGCGGCAAGTTGCTTCGACTGGCCGACATCGCCATCGTGCGCAGCGGCTACGAAGACCCGCCCAGCTTCGCCATCCGCCACAACGGCGTGCCGGTGCTGGCCATTGGCGTGACCATGCAACCCAACGGCAACGTCCTGGACTTCGGGCGCGCGCTGGAACAGCGCATGGCGCAGGTTCGCCAGGAACTGCCGGCGGGCGTGGAGATCCAGCAGTACGCCGACCAGCCACGCGTCGTGGCCGAGTCGGTCTGGGAATTCGAGCGCTCGTTCCTGGAGGCGCTGGCCATCGTGCTGGCCGTGTCCTTCCTGTTCCTGGGCTGGCGCACCGGCATCGTGGTGGCCGCGTCGGTGCCGCTGGTGCTCGCGCTGGTGGCGGCGGTGATGCATGCCGCCGGCTGGAACCTCGACCGCATTTCGCTCGGGGCCCTCATCATCGCGCTGGGCCTGTTGGTCGACGACGCCATCATCGCCGTCGAGATGATGGTGGTGAAGCTCGAGGAAGGCTGGGATCGCCTGCGCGCCGCCAGCTACGCCTACACGTCCACCGCGTTTCCGATGCTCACCGGCACGCTGGTCACGGCCGCCGGGTTCATGCCGGTGGGGTTCGCGAAATCGATCGCGGGCCAGTACGCGGGTGGCATCTTCTGGGTGGTGGGCGTGGCGCTCGTCCTGTCGTGGGTCGTGGCCGTGGTGTTCACACCGTACCTCGGCGTACTGCTGCTGCCGAAGCACCTGGCGAGCGGCACGCACCACGACGTCTACGATCGGCCCATCTACCACCGGTTGCGACGCGTCGTCGACTGGGCGGTGCAGCATCGGATGTGGGTCCTGGCCCTCACGGTGTTGATCTTCGGCATCGCCGGTGCCGGCATGCTGAAGGTCCAGCAGCAGTTCTTCCCCACTGCGTCGCGGCCGGAGTTGCTGGTCGATCTGCGGCTGCGCGAAGGCGCATCCTTCGCCGCCACGCAGCGCCAGGTGAAGCTGCTGGAGGCTCGGCTGGCGAAGGACCCGGACATCGAGTTCTTCACGGCCTACACCGGCGCCGGCACGCCGCGCTTCTATTTGTCGATCCAGCCGGAATTGCCCAACCCTGGGTTCGCACAGTTCGTCATCAAGACGGCGGGGACCGAGCAGCGCGAGCGGGTGCGCGCCCGCCTGTTGGCGCTCTTCGACAAGGACGAGGCCTTTCCTGACGTCAGGGCGCGCGTGCAGCGTCTGGAGTTCGGGCCGCCAGTGGGCTTTCCGGTTCAGTTCCGCGTCATCGGCCCCGACAAGGCACAAGTGCGGGAGATCGCCTACCGGGTGCGCGACACGGTACGCCAGAGCGCGCTGGTACGCGACACGCAACTGGACTGGAACGAGCAGGTGCGCTCGGTGCGGGTCAACGTCGATCAGGACAAGGCGCGACTGCTGGGCCTGTCCACCGCCGACATCCAGGGCCTGGTCCAGACGACTCTGGATGGCGCACCGGTGACGCAGATTCGCCGCGGCGAAGAGCTCGTCGATGTCGTCGTGCGTGCCACACCCGATGAGCGCAAGAGCATCGGTCAGATCAGCGACCTGCAGGTCTTCGCCCGCAACGGGGTGACCGTGCCGTTGTCTCAACTGGCGCGCATCGAGCCGACTTTTGAAGAGCCTGTGCTGTGGCGGCGCAACCGCGACATGGCGCTCACCGTGCGCAGCGACGTCGTCGACGGCGTGCAGGGTCCGTATGCCACCGCGCAGATCAGGCCGTCGCTGCAGCCTGTTGTCGACGGCCTCCCACCGGGCTACCGCATCGAGGAAGGCGGTGCGATCGAGGAGAGCGACAAGGCCAACGAGGCGCTGTTCGCGGTGTTCCCGGCCATGTTCGCCGTGATGCTCACGCTGCTGATGATCCAGCTGCAGAGCTTCTCGCGGCTGTTCATGGTGTTCCTGACGGGGCCGCTTGCGCTCATCGGCGTGGTCCCGGCGCTGTTGATCTTCCAGGCGCCGTTCGGCTTCGTCGCGCTGCTGGGGGTGATTGCGCTGGGCGGGATGATCATGCGCAACTCCATCATCCTCGTCGATCAGATCGACCAGGACATCGCGCGCGGCGTCGCGCCGTGGACCGCGATCGTCGACGCCACGGTGCGGCGATCGCGCCCGGTGGTGCTCACGGCAGCGGCTGCCGTGCTCGCGATGATTCCGCTCACGCGCAGCGTGTTCTGGGGACCGATGGCCATCTCGATCATGGGAGGACTCGTCGTGGCCACGGCGCTGACCCTCGTCTTCGTGCCGGCGCTGTATGCCGCGTGGTTCCGCGTCCGGCGTGACAGCGCGGCACACGCGTCAGCCGCTGCGCCGCTCGCCGCCAAGGCTGCACCGGCGAGCCACTGACGCACCCATCACATCTTGAGGAGGCGAGCTTGTCTGCGACCACCGATTCCCAATCCACAATCAGAATCTCTGGAACCACCGAACACTTTCTTGACCCGCTCGGGCCAGAAGCCCGAAGCCGCCGCGGTCGACTGCGTTACCTCGCGGGCGGAACGGGGGCACCGTTGGTCCTGCTGCACACCGTACGCACGCAGGCCGAGCACTTCCGCTACCTCATCCCGCTGGTCCAGGAGCGGTACACGGTCTACGCGCTCGATCTGCCCGGCATGGGTTACTCGCAGATCGTGCCGGGTGCTTCGTATGACGAGCCCGCGATGCGCGCGGCGGTGAAGAGCCTCATCACCCAACTCGACCTGCGCGACGTGACGCTGCTCGGCGAGTCGATGGGCGCGACGCTCGCCCTCACAACCGCGGCCGACCTGCGCGAGCGAGTGCGGCGTGTCGTGGCGATCAATGCCTACGACTACGCGGGCGGTATCGCGCGGTCCAGCCTCCTGGCCCGGTTCATCGTGACCGGCGTGCTTGCGCCGGGTATCGGCCCGACCGTCGCCGGAGTCGAACCCAAGCCGATCCTGCGCGCCGTGCTCCGTGGGGGTCTGGGCAACACGGCCGCCCTGCACGACGACTACGTCGATGAACTGTTGAAGGTCGGACGCCGCCCCGGTTACCCGGTCGTCGCGCGCGCGGTGTACGGGAACCTGCCCAGCCTCATCGCGGCGCGTTCCCGTTATCCCGAGGTCAGCGCACCGGTCCATCTCATCTATGGAGAAAGGGACTGGTCACGACCGTCGGACCGTCAGGCCAACAGGCAACTGCTTCCGGCGGCCGAGTTCACCCAGGTGCCCAATGCCGGTCACTTCATCGTCCTCGAAAGGCCGGACGTGCCCGCCACGGTGCTGAACGATGCGATGCGACCCACGAGCGTTTCGAAGGCCGCGCCCTGATGGCGTGTGATTTGCCTATGGCGAATGTCGCTGATGGGTCGGAAGGGGGTCTACGGTCGTCGCACACTGGCGGCCGATTCCCAGCAGCAAGCCGACAGCAACCTTGGGACCGGCACCCCGACAACCGCAAGTCGTGAGACAGGCACTTCGAGTTGTTCAGGGCTCGGACGTGTCGCGCGACTCGGTTCCTTCGCTCGGCGAAACTTCTTGCAACGCCGTCAACAGCTTGACGATGGCCACGGTTTCGAAACCGACGACCAGCTTGGATACACGCGCCGCGAGCGGCCGCAGGCGCACGTCGAGTGTCGCGAGCTGTTCGACATAGGCGCGGATCCTGCGCATGTTGCCGATTCGGGCCAGCCGCAGCAGTTCCTCCAGCTCGTCGGGCGGCGGCGCGACCAGCGGCGCCGCGGCCTCCGCACTCTCGACCGGCACAACGATGCTGTGCCGCGTCCACGTCAGATCGAGAAGGCCAGCCATCGCGGGCAGCAGCCGCTCGTAGTCGAGGGGCTTGGGTAGAAACTCGTTGGCGCCCGCAGCCAGGCTCGACTGCCGGTCGTTGCCCGATGCGCTGGCCGACACGACGATGATCGGCAGATCGCGAAAGGCCTTGTTGCCGCGAAGCCGGCGGATCGCTTCCATCCCGTCGATCGCCGGCATCACGCTGTCCATCAGCACCAGGTCAGGCGATGCTGTCTCGATGCTGCGTATCGCAGTGTCGCCGCTGTCGGCCTCCAGCATCTCGAAGCCCAGGTGCGCGAGGTAGTCGACGACCGGTGCCCGATTGGCCTCGATGTCGTCGACCACCAGCACCTTGCGGCGAGGGCCTTCATAGCCGCTGATTCCGTCGATCGCCGACGCCGTATCGAGCGTGCCCGGCAGCGCGACAGGCAAGTCGAGCTCGAACCAGAACCGGCTGCCGGCGCCGACGCGGCTGTCGACGTGGATGTCGCTGCCCATCAGCAGCACCAGTTGGCGGCTGATCGCAAGCCCGAGGCCGGTGCCGCCGAAGCGCCGCTGCACATCGGCGGCCTGCTCGAACGGCCGAAAGATGCGCTCCAGGTGTTCGACCTGGATGCCGATGCCGGTGTCCTGGACTTCGAAGCGAATCCGTGCATGCCCGGTGTCGGTTTCGAGCGCCGTGACGCGCAAGGCCACCATGCCCTGGCTGGTGAACTTCACCGCGTTGTTGAGCAGGTTCAGCAGCACTTGCCGCAGGCGTCTCTCGTCGGCACGCACCACTGCCGGCAGCTTGCCGGCAACTTCGTATTCGAACCGCAGCTCCTTGCGTTGCGCCTCGACCCGAATGATGTCGTTGACGACGTTCAGCAAGCTGCCCAGAGCCATGCTCTCGACATACAGCTCAACCTTGCCCGCCTCGATGCGCGCCAGGTCGAGCATGTCGTCGATCAGCAGCAGCAGATGCTCTCCGCTGCGCTGGACCGTGGCGATACCGGTGACCTCGCGCGGGCTCAGGTTCTCGGAGCGGCGCAGGATCTGCGCATATCCGAGGATCGCATTCAGCGGGGTGCGCAACTCGTGGCTCATGCCCGCGATGAACTCGCTCTTTGCGCGGTTGGCCGCCTCTGCGGCGTGCCGGGCAGCGCGCTCGGTCTCGACCATGCCGCGCTCGAGTTCGGGCATCGCGGCCAGCGTGCGATGCAGGGCGTCCAGCTTTGACTGGATGTTCGACACCTGGGCTTCGACCGCCTCTTCGCTGAGCGCGAGCGCCTTGGCGATCTCGGGGTAGGCGTGGCCCTGAGCCATGAACCGCAGGACGTTGATCTCTGCCGGCGTGAGGGTCTCGTCCGCGACCTGCCCCGCCAACTCGAGCGACCCTTCCGAGGGAAGCACCTTGCGGCCGGCGTTCACGGTGCGGATGGCGTCGAGCAGCTCCTTGTGCAATGCGCTCTTCAGCAGGTAGCCGCAGGCGCCGGCCTTCAATGCGGACTGCGCCTGAGCGTCGCCGGCATAGGTGGTGAGCACGATGATCCGCGCATCGGGGAATTCGGCTCGGATGGCGCCGATCGCGTCAAGCCCGCCCATCCCGGGCATCTGCAGATCCATCAGCGTGATGTCCGGGCGGTGCGCCCGGAACTGCTGGATCGCTTCCCGTCCGTTTGCCGCTTCCGCCACCAGGGCCATGTCCGGCTCCGCGGACAGCAGCATCTGGATTCCCTGCCGCACGATCGGGTGGTCGTCGACACAGAGAACCTGGATGCGGGTCGGATCGGTCATTCGATCTCCCTGGGAGCGAACATCCTTTGGAGGACCCACGATGGGGCCGACAGGGGTCTACTGTACGCCCGTGACCCGGGGCGCCTCAGGTGTCGACGCCTTGCCGGTCGGCGTTCTCCGCAGGCGCGCGCCCGGGCCGCAATGCATTCCACCAGTGCAAGTTGCGCGCGGCCGCGTCGTAGGCGTTGCGGCCGGGCACCCGGAGCTCCACCTCGGTGCCGCGCCCGATCACGCTGCGGATGTCCAGCTGCCCACCGATGACGCCGGCGCGCTCGCGCATGCCCGGCAACCCGAAGTGGCTCGCTGGCTGCTGGCCTTCGATCGTCGCCGCCTCGATGCCTTTGCCGTCATCGACGATCGTCAGCCGGAAATGCCGCACGCTGTAGTGCAGCGTGACGGTGATGCGCCGTGCCTGCGCGTGGCAGAAGCTGTTGCGCAGCGCCTCGCCTGCGATGCGCCACGTCTCGTCGCGCACGAGCGGGTTCAAGTGGCGCGACGCTCCCTCGACCGCGATGGCGACGACCGGCAGGTCTGTGGCCGCATGGCCATTGGTCAAGTTGGCGCCGATCGCGGCAATGGCCTCGGCGAGGTCGTTGACCTCGACTGTCGAGGCGCGCAGGCCCTGCACGGCCTCGCGTCCTTCGACGATCGCCGACTCCGCACGGTCCAGCGCGAGCTTGAGCTGCTGTTTCGCTTCGAGCGGCCGATCCG
>DASUZE010000048.1:0-68328 GCA_036377015.1 Piscinibacter sp.
CGCCGACGCCAGGGCCATCATCGCCGCGTGGATCAAAGACGAGATTCCCGGCTTGACGCTGCGCAGCGGCGGCGAGTTCGGCAAAGACTCGCAGAAGCTCAAGCCCATCCTCATGTGGTATGCGGCGAAGAACAAACTGCCCGTCAACACCGCCGACTTCGACAGGCTCATCAACGACTCCGTGTGGGGCGAGCTGGACGCGCAGATCACCCAAGGCGAGCTCAGGGTCAAGTATCCGGACTGGGTGGAAACGCGCACGCCGTCGGAGCTGTCGGAGGACGCCAGCTGGCACCGCATCGAGACGGAGCTGAGCAAGCGCGACAAGAACTGGGGCGGCAGGCTGCAGGGCGCGCTCAACATGGGTGTGGAGAAGGTCGACAAGTCGCTGACGGCGTTGCGCACCGAGATGCGGACCGAGCAGAGAAAGCTCGGCGAAGAGAACTCGACGCTGGCGAAACGGATCGGTGAACAGGAACGGCGCAGTAGTGAGCAGCAGCAACGGCTCGAACAGCAAGGCACTCAACTCGTGGAGCAAGGCACGGAGCTGAAGCAACAACAAGCGCGGGTTGATGGGCTGGCAACGCAGCTGAATGAGCTCGACGAAAGCCTGGACGACAAGGCCGAACAGGCCGACCTTGAGCGCCTCGAGGGCACCTTGCAGAACAACCGGACGGCGTTGGATACGCTGCAGGCCACCATCAACACGATGGACGCCAACCAGGTGCAGACCCAGGCCGCCACCCTGGCCGGCATCAACAACAACACCCAGGCGATAGGCAACAACGTGACCGCGATCGCCAACAACCACCAGGCGATCCAGACGGTGGCCGTCAACGCGCAAGCGGCCTGCAGGCCAACTGGCAGGCCCTGAACAACGTGCAGACCGTGGCGCACAACAATGCCGCCACCATCGGCCGCAACAGAACGCTCGTCACGCAAGTGCATACCGAGGCGCAGAACAACCGCAATGCCATTAACACGCTGCGCGGCCAAGGTGCGAACCAGGTCAATCGGCTCGACCGCCGCATCAACACATTGCAGCAGGAGACGAATCGACGCTTGGACACCCAGCAGGCGAACATCCAGAACAACCAGGCCGGGCTGAATGCGCTGCGGGGTCAGGTGCAGCAGAAGGCCGATCAGCAGCAGGTCGATCGGCAGGTTCGGCAACTTGGCCAACGCATCGACGGGCTGCATCAGCAGGGCATCGCTCCGCTCAGGCAGCAAGTTCAGCAAGACCGCGGGACGCTCGCGGCAGTGCAGAACAGGATCAACACGAAGGCAGACCAGATCGACCTGGACCTTGCCTATAACGGACTCACCACGATGCAGGCAGCAGCCAACAACAACCTCAACGCCGTGATTCAACAGAATCAGCAGCTGACGCAGCAGGTGCAGGTGCTGACGCAGCAAAACAACGCGCTGACCCAGCAGAACCACGGGCTGACGCAGCAAGTGAACAACCTGACGCAGCAAGTCAATGGGCTGGCGCAGCAGAATCAACTGCTGACGCAACAAAGCCAGGGGCTACGCAACCAGCTCGCGTTGCAGGCAAGACAGCTGGCGCGCCAGGAATTCCTCACCGATTGCACGACGCTGACCCAGGCGCAGACGCTGCGGGTGCTGCATGAATACTTCCGCGTGCTGCCGCCACCGACTGGCGGCGCGGTCGCGGGCCACCTGGTGCGCGACCAGCAGGGGCAACTCGTCGCCTTGCGCACCACGTTCCGGACCTGCCCGCTCACGGAACTGATGAACACGCACTTCGCGCAAGGCAGCACATGGTCGGAGCTCAAGGCCTTGTTCGCCGAATTCGGCATCCCCCTGACGCAGGCGCGGCTGCGCGACACGGCATTTGCTGCACTCGGCATCGCGTAACCCGACAACCACTGAAGCATGACAGGAGGCCCGATGGCTGGCCAAGCAATTACGTCCACCCCATCATCGCCAGTGCTCACGGGAGTGACTGAACCAACCGACGACAGTCAGATCGTTCCCAACATCAAGATGGAAACGTTCGACAAGGCGCTGGTAAGGCAAGAGGATCTGGAGAAACATTCGCGCAGCCGCGATCGGTCATTGCAGTCCAGCACGTCGTACGGCAGTACCTCGACCTTGACGACGTTGGCGCTGAATCGGTCGAGCAGCACTTCGCAATCGAGCACCGTGCATGCGGACACCGACGAACTCCACGAGGAAATCGACGCGGACCTCGATCGCGCGGCGCGCCGGGTCGAACAGAAGATTGACAAACTGAGCGCGCATGCCGTCGCTCGCCTGGAGAGCATTGGCGATGAGATGCGCAGCGGCTATGAGCAGCTGAGCACTTCGAATCAGAAAGCCATTGCATCCATGAACCGGACAAACGAGATTCTCGATCGGACCAACGAGACCTTGGACCGGAACATTGCGTATCTGCAGGAAACCAATCGGTACCTGCATGAAGTCGGACAGCGCACTGATGCCACCATGGCCAAGATCGCTGAACGCCAAGCTGCGCGGCGCGAGAAGCGCGACGCACAGCGCAAGGACCCGAATGCAAAAACATAACCCGGCTGCACGTGACATCGGCGCCCCGCGCTGCCACGACAACTCAGCCGAACATCCAGAACAACCAGATCACGCTGAATGCGCTGCAGGGCTGCCGTGCAGCAGAAAGCCGATCGGCGTCAGATCAGCCACGCGCTCGATGTCGTTGACGAGTTGACGACGACGTGACCGCCCAGGGGGCAGCGACGACACTGCATTTTCTGGACTGCGTGACGGTCGCCAACGGACTGAACAGATCATCTCCGACATCGCCGCTCGCGAGGGCCGAACGCAAGGCGAAGCGCGATGCACGGAACAAGGATTTGGACCTGAATCGAAAGACATAACGTGAGCTTGCCCGTGTCCAACAACGCAAGGCGCGAGGCACAGAGGCAAGAACAAGGTCGATCCCAAGCTGGCGCATCGGGCAGACCGATCTCACCTCTGTTGTGACGATGCCGCACCCACGCATCTGAGCAGGCAGGTCCTGCGCCGATAAGTTCCGCAATCGCTGGACCCTCGGTAACATCGCGCGCTCGAACCACGAGCGTGCGAGCATTGGCTGCCATCAATAACTCCAACGCAGCCTCGCGGCAACGTCATCGACACGCCCGTCCTCGATAGCCACGTGCGACGAACACCAGGCCATCCCGCTCTCGTAGGCCCACGCCCGCAGCAGCGAGCGCACGCGGTGAGCCCACGTGGCCAGCATCGAGCGCACCGCGTATCCGCGGTTTCCGCGGCTGCTGACCACGCTGGACCTTCAGTGCTTCTTCAGCCCGACGCCCGAGGACATCGTCTGGGTCATTGCCAATGCGCGCATGGGCGACCGGCAGCTGGCGCTGATGGTGCAGCTCAAGTGCTTCGAGTACCTGCGCTACTTCGCGGCCATTGGCCAGACTCCGCCGGAAGTCGTCGAGCACATCTCGGGCTGCATGGGTCATCCACCGCAGCGTGAGATCACCTACCCGCAGTCCTCCCACCTCTAGCTGTACCGGCACCACAAGACGATCCGCAAACACCTCGGCGTGCGGCCATTCACCGGTGCGCGAGCGCGCGCGGGCGCGGTGCGCATCGTCCGCGACGTATGCCGTGTCGTCAACACGCAGCTCGGCGTCATCAAGATCCTCATCTCCGAGCTTGTGCGCACCGGCTACGAGCTGCCGAACTACAGCGCACTGCTGAAGATCGCCGAGAAGGAGCACGAGGCGGCCGAGCAGGCGCTGTACGCCGACGTCGAGGCCCGGCTGAACAACGACCAGCGCCGCTGGCTCGACGAACTGCTCATCGGCTGATCTGCCGGCGCGGCAGACCCGGTACAACGACCTGAAGCGCTCAGCGAAGAAGGCCTCGCGCCAGCACCTGGATCAGCTCCTGGAGCAACTCGGCTGGCTGCAAACGCTGCCCGACTGCGACGCCTTGCCCGGCGCCATCCCGGCCACGCGCCTGAAGCACCTGTTGGAGATGGCGGCGGTGCTCGACGCCGGCGAAATGAAGGACCTCACGCAAGCCAAGCGCCACACTTGACGCTGGCACTGATCCGCCCAGATGCGCGTGCCCGCTCGCGAGGACATCGCCGAGGCTTCATCGGTCGCATGGGCGCCTGTCACAAGGCGGCCAAGGAGAAACTTGAACAGCTGCAGGCGCGCCAGCGCGAGCTGGCGGAGGAGCTGGTCGCCAAGCTAGAGGAAGTGCTGGAGTTGCTCGCTGAAGACCGCCCCGATGAAGAGACGGGCCGGCGCGTGCGCGAACTGCTCGCGTCCGATGGCAGCCTGGAGCAGCTGCGCCAGGACTGCGAGGCCATTCGCGTATGCAGCGGCAAGAACTACCTGCCGCTGTTGCGCAAGCCCTTCAACAGCTGGCGAGCGCCGATCTTCAGGATGGCGCGGGCGCTGCGCTTCGATTCCTCCACAGGACCGGCACCTGATGAACGCGCTGCAGGTCGTGCTGGACAACGAGCACCGCAAGGCCGAATGGATCAGCGACGAGGTTAACTTGTCGTTCGCCCCGGAGCGCTGGCACAAGCTCGTGCGGCGCTTGCATGGGCACGGCCTGCCGACGAACCGGCGGTTTCCGGAGGTATGCGTGTTCAGTCACCTGAGCATGGAGCTCAGGAGCGGCGACATATGCATCGACTTCGGAAGCCTTTGCCGACGACCGCAAGCTGCTGCCCCTGGGACCAGTGCAAGGACCTGCTCGCCGACTACTGCGAGCGTGCGGGCATCGAGCCGACCGCGGAGGATTTCTGTGCCGCGGTGAGGCAGTTGCTGCGCGACACGGCCGACGAGGTCGACCGCGAGTTTCCGCACCACGCGGCCGACGTGACCATCGGCGCCGGCGGCGAACCCACGGTGAAGCGCACCCGCGCGAAGGACGTGTCGGCCTCCGCCATTGCGCTGTCGTCGGCTGTGCACAACCGCATCGAGCCACACGCGCTTCTCGATGCAATGCGCAACATCGACGACTGGACGGACTTCACGCGTCACTTCGGATCGCGGTCGGGCGACGACCCGAAGATCCGCAACGCCAAGCAGCGCTACCTGCTGAAGATTTTTGCGCTCGGCACGGGGCTGGGCGTGAACCAGGCCGCGCGTCACATGGCCAACCAGGTCAGCGCGCCCCAGATGTCGTATGCCGACCGGCTCCACATGGGACTCGAGCAGTTGGACGCGGCGTACCGCGACATGTCGGAGCTGTACTTGCGGCTGCTGCTGCCCAGGTGTTGGGGCGACGGCATCAAGGTCGCTGCCGATGGCACGCAGTACGACTTCTATGACCAGAACCTGCTGGTCGGGATGCATTTCCGGTATCGCAAGATGGACGCCGTCGCGTACCGGCAGGTGGCCGACAACTACATCGCGGTGTTCCATCACTTCATCCCTCCGGGGATGCTGGAAGCCTTGTACGTGATCGAAGGGCTGCACAAGGCGGGCCTGTCGGTCCAGGCCGACACGGTGTACTCCGACACGCATGGGCAGTCGGAGACGATCTTCGCGTTCACCTACCTGTCGGGCATCCAGCTCATGCCGCGCATTCGCGGCTGGAAGGATCTGACACCGTGGACATGATGAAGGCGATCGACGCATTGGCCGATGGATACCCCGTCGACGAGGCGGACCTGGCTTTCATGAGCCCGTACGGGGCACCAGATCAAGCGCTTCGGTACGTTCGAGCTCGACATGAAGAAGCCGCCGGAGCCTTGGCTGTGCGAGGCGCTGTACCGTCAGGCGGCCAAGGAGGCCCGACAGGCGAGTGAGCGCGTGAACGCAGCCGAGAAGCCTCAGGGCAGAAAGCGAGGACGCAGATGAGTGATGAGCCCAAGACGGTCAACACGCTGCATGGCGTGGTGATTCGGGCGGCGCTGGAGCATCTTCAGCAGACGTACGACACGACTTGGGGACGTCGAGGTACCGCTGGTGGCGTCGAGCATGGGCCCCCGAGTGGCCCATCGCCGGGTTCGGTTCCGCCTGACAGCAGTGCCGCTCCGCGCTGACTTCCCTGAGGGTCAGTCTACGATCTGCCCGATCCAGTCCAGGTCCTCTTGCTGCACCCACATGTCATGGCGGCGGCGGCGTTCTCCGACGTGGATGCATTGATCGGGCCGGCGCATGTGGAGGTCGAACCAGTTCTTGTCGCGGCGAGCGATCAGATACTGGTTCTGCTGGGCGTCCGTCACGACGCACAGCTTGCCGCCACTCATGTCGGCGACGCGCTGCGCGAGATCGACGTTCCAACCGTCGGTGCCGGGACGAATGCGGATCATCGCGTGCGGCGTGTCTCCGACCAGGGTAGAAGCCGCTTCGTTGAAGACCTGTGCGTCGCCGGGGGTGATGGTGTAGCCGTGCAGCGACGAGTCCAGCACGCGCACGCCACGGCCTGCGTAGGGTTCGCCGGCTCGGCGCGCCTGCTCGACCTTGTCCATGTCCCGCTGCGGAACCACCCACCAGTCGCCGTTGCCGTCCTCCGCCCACCTGAGTGCGCCACGGCTTTGTTCCACGAGACGCTGCGCGAGCGGCGTCGTGTATGCATGCCCCGGCTCCAGATGCACGCGGCCGTCATGGCCGTTGTCGGCGAGCGGAGTCCATGCGTTTCGGATGTATTCGAGCTCGCTGCTGTCCACCGGCGAGTTGCTCTGGCACGACCCGTCTGCCGGACCGAACTTCAAGCCCGGGCCCCGGTAGCCGCACTCGGCGTTCTCGACGCAATCCTTGTGCTGCGGCGCCACGATCCACCAGTTGTCCGCGCCGTCCTTGGCCCAGGTCAGCCGACCGCGGCCTTGTCGGATGAGCTCGTTGGCGGTCTTGGTGTCGAAGGGCTCGCCGATCGGGAGGATGTCCGCGAGATGCGTCTGCCGATGCGTCGCTCCCGGGTAAGGCGCAGGCCGGTGCTCGCAAGAAGGCGAGTCGTTGCGCAACCCATGCTCGCCACGCCATGACCCGTCATCAGGGTCGACGAAGTCGAACTTGTTCCATTCGAAATCGAGCGAAAGCCCTTCGCCCGTCGAGAAGCCGAACACGTACATGAGATCCCCCAAGAAGCGCGGCGCGAAGTGCGGTGCGCGCGGCGCCGAGCACGACGCCGCCGTTTTGGTGGCGTGTGCGGGTCGCCGGTTCCATCGGCCATGCGCACGCTCAAGAACTTGAGGGGATCGTCCAGGGGACTGAGCGAGGCCCGGCCGAGGCGCGGATCGACTCCCTTTGAAATCAACGACTTACCGAGATCCGATGAGTGGCACATCGCTTGCGAAAACGAGGCCGTGGCAACGGCGTTCGTGGCCATGAGCCAAGGGGAATCTGATGGACGAGTTGGCCGAGTCGACCTTCGAGCAGGACGTCGACGTGGAATTGGAAGAGCAAGCGAGCGACCCTGCAGAGACGGACGACGCAGAGGAGGACACGCACGGCGTCGTCTTCGTCGAGCCGTCTCTCGATGAACGCAGCCCCGTCCCGGAAGAACCCATTGTGCCGCCGGGTCTGGCGATGAAGGAGTTCGAGCGTCTCGTGCACGACCATCGGCCTCGTCTCTACAGCTTCGTTCGACGGCGCATCGGCAACGCCTCGGATGTCGAGGATATCGTGCAGGACACCTTCGTCGAGGCGATGAAAGGCCTGCCCCGCTACAAGGGAACGTCGCGGCCCGAGACCTGGATATTCGGCATCGCGATGAACTTGGTGCGCAATCACTACAAGCGCCGCCGGGTTCGCGACGTGGTCGACTTCGAGCAGGACGTCGAGAGCCTGCCGCAGGAGGTGGACGGCGACCCGGCTTCGTTGTGCGAACACCGCGAGATCCTGCAGCGGCTGGCACTCGCATGCGGCCAGCTCAATGCGGACACGCTCGCCGTGCTGGAGCGCGTTCTCGACGACTGCCTTACCTACGAGGAGGCCGCGTTGAACCTCGGCATCCCCGTGGGCACCGTGCGCTCCCGGATCTCGCGCGTGCGCAGCCAGTTGCGCCGCATGACGGAGTAGCTCATGAGCGCTGCCTCCTTGCTGAGCCGCGTACCGCCGGCCTGGCGCGGCTATGCGTCGCTGCTAAGCCCTAGGGTCGAGTCCGTCCTCGGGCTGGCCGTCGTGGGCGTCGTTTTCATGATGGTGCTTCCGTTGCCGCATGCGGCGATGGATGTGCTGATCGCCTTCAATCTTTTCGCGGCGGCCTTCCTCATCGTGCTGTCGCTCTACGTGAAGGCGATCACGTCCTTCACCGCATTCCCTGTCGTCCTGCTGATCTCCACCTTGTACCGGCTGGGCATCGAGATCTCCGCGACCCGGATGATCCTGCTCGAGGCGGATGCGGGCGCGATCGTCGAGACCTTCGGCAACTTTGTCGTGGGCGGCAACCTGGTTGTCGGCCTCGTGATCTTCCTGATCGTCACCATCGTGCAGTTCATCGTGGTGACCAAGGGCGCAGAGCGGATCTCCGAGGTCTCGGCGCGCTTCACGCTGGACGCGATGCCGGCCAAGCAGATGTCCATCGAGAACGAGTTGCGCGGCAACCACATCGACAAGGCCGAAGCCAAGCGCCAGCGCCAGCTGCTGGACACGGAGACCACGCTGCTCGGTGCGATGGACGGTACGCTGAAGTTCGTCAAGGGCGACTCGATCGCGGGGCTGGTCATCGTGGTTGTCAACCTGATCGGCGGACTGGCGATCGGCATCTTCGTGCACAACATGAGCGCCGGCGAAGCGATGCTGCGCTACTCCATCCTCACCATCGGAGAAGGGCTGGTTGCCCAGATCCCAGGACTGCTGTCGTCGATGACGGCCGCCATTCTCGTCAGCCGGGTGAGCAGCGCCGAGGCACGCAGCAGCGGCATGTCCTTCGGATCGGAGATGCTGTCGCAGATGGCGCAGCCCGCCGTGATGAACACCGTCGCTGTGACGATGGTGTGCTTCTCGCTCATCCCGGGCATGCCGACGCTGGCCTTTCTCGGATTGGCCGGGGCCTCGGCCGGCCTGGCCTACGTGCGAACGCGCAAGCAGAAGGCCGCCACGGCCGCGAAGCCGGACCAGCGGCCCAAGCGCGCCGAGGAGACGGCGATGGTGACGGAGTTCAACCAGATGGATGCGCTGCAACTGGCGCTGCCCACCTGGACGCGGGACGATCCGCAGGTGCAGAAGTTGATCACTGGCGTCATCGAGGGGCGAAACAAGCTCGTCCTGGATCAGGGGATGTCGATCCCGTCGCTGGTCACGAAGTACGACCCCGCGCTCGCGCAGGACACGCTCGAGTTTCGCGTCTACGAGGTACCGGTTTACCGCAGCACCGTCCGGCTGGGCTGGGTCGCCGTGGGAGGGCCGCATGCCGAGCGGATGAAGCGGCACGACGACGCGGTGTTCGAGCCGGGCGGTGGCGTCGCCGGAACGAACATCGTGTGGCTGCCGCAAGCCGCCGTTGCAGGCGATCCCGATCTGGAAGGCGCGGCAACGCCGTGGCATGTATTCATCGCGGACCGCATCTACCAGCGCATGGTCAAGCACACGCCGCGTTTCACCGGCATCCAGACGGGCCAGAAGTACATGACCTGGATGGAGGGTTGGATGCCCGATCTGGCCAAGGAATTGGAGAAGGCCATTCCTGTCAGCCGCCTCGCGGAGGTCGTGCAACGCCTGCTGAAGGAGCGCGTGGCAATCCGCAACATGCGCACGATCATGGAGACCCTCGCGGACCACGGACAGCGCGAGCGCGACACGGGCACGCTGGTGGAACTGGTGCGCGCCGCGCTGCGCGAACAGATCTGTCACCAGCTCGCGCCGGACGGCCACCTCGACGTGTTCGTGTTGACGCCCGAGCTCGAGGAATACCTGACCGGCACCATCCGCCAGACGGCCACCGGCGGCTTCCTCGCCCTGAACCCGCACGAGACCGGGCAGCTCACCGCGAGCATCCGCGCCACCATCGGCGCCAAGCTCGCCCCGGGCAAGGCGCCGGTGCTCGTTTGTGCGCAGGACATCCGCCGCTACATGCGCACGCTGCTGGAGAACGAGTTCTCGGAGATCAGCATCCTGTCGCTCAACGAGCTGACACCGGAAGTGTCGGTTCGCGTGATCGGGACCATCGAGGCGAATCCGCCGAGCGAGGCATCGCTGAACGCCGGGGCACCGCCGCGGCTGGACCTGCGTAACCGTGCGCCGATGTGATGAAGACATGGAACCGCGCGGCGCGGCATGCCACACAAGGCCCACACAAACCCTAAGGTGAGGAACGGATGAACAGAGGACTTTTCGAGCAGCTGGTGAAGGATTTCTGCACCCTTTGCAACATGGAGGAGCCCGAGCGAATCCTGCAGGGCGGGCCTATCGCGGTGGACGACATCGTCTTCTCGCTCATCTACAGCGAGACCGTGAACCCGGATCTGATCTTCATCTACGGCGACTTCGGCGATCTGCCGACCGGCAAGGAGCAGGCGGCCTTGCGTGCCCTGCTCGAGGCCAATCTCTACCTGTACACGGGCAACGGTCCGGTGTTCGCGATGTCTACCGACACCGGCCGGGTGGTCAGCGCGCAGCACCAGCGCCTCGTCGACATCAAGGCGGCTGATCTGCGCTCGGCGCTCGTCAAGCTCGCCGACCAGGCCAAGCTGTGGCGCCAGCATCACTTCCTGGGCGACTCGCGCAAGCCGGGCGGGCCGAACCCGCTCGCGGCGCCCGCAGCTTCGGCAGCAGCCGCAGCGCCGCGCGCCGCGCCGACCGCGACGCGCTCGCCCTTTGCCACGCGTTAGCGGCGAGTCGGGCTGGACATGGCTTCGATCACCAGCAGTTTTCCGATCATCTCGACCGTGCCGTCCACGGTGGGGAAGTCGTCGAAGAGCGACCCCCTGGTTCGTCACGTATCCAAGAACGAAAGTCCAGTCCCCAAAATCACCGTCATGACCGACGAGGAGTCGGAGAGCGATAAGTCGGAGAGCGACGAGTCGCAGAGCAACGCGTCCGAAATCGACGAGTCGGAGAGAGACGACGCTTCGATCGCGGACAGCTATCAAGACTATCTCGATGACGACGACTTGATGCCGACACCCCAATCGTCGCTGCCGTCACTGACCGACGACGAGAGGGCTCACGCGCTGAAGCTCTGCGAGTCCGCCATGAAAGGCGGGCGCAAGAGCGTGGACGGACTCAAGCCGTCCCCGTTGACCAAGAAGAGCGTGACGCCCAAGGAGGCCATCAAGAACCTTGCCGGCGGCAAGGGCATCGACAAGCTGGACGGCAAGCTCATCGTCGCCAGCGGCAGCAGCCTCGAGCAGCTGCACATGTTCACCAAGCACAACGGGGTGTGGTACTGCCACGACCTGAACGACGACGACGCGCCGCCGCAACGGATCAAGCCCTCGCAGTTCGTGCGGCAGCTGCAGAAGGAAATGCCGGACATCAAACTGCGCCTGTTCCGCGTGCTGCCCAAGGACCAGAACTCGGACCCCAAGGACTATGCCTCGACCGTCGAGCAGCGCTCCAAGGATGACAAGACCGATGGAAAGGACGGTGGGCCGGTCGTCGAGCATGGCTCCCGCCAGTTCCTGCCGGAGTGGATGCGCAACGGGCACTGGTCTGACTGGAGCCGCCGCCTGGACCGATTCCTGCCGATGCAGTTCAACCGCTAGACCCTTCCAACTTGCAAGGACTTCCGGTCGGGCGTTCATGCAGCCACGCACGGACCCGCGGGTCCATGGCGCGCGCGATCCTCGGCGAATCAACGACTTGGCCCGGTTTTACCGATTGGCACAAAGCCTGCAAAGGCGGTGTCGATGGAAGCCGAGGGCGTTTCGACGGGGTTCGGGCTCGTCGCCCTCAGGCGACAGGTTCGGCGCTTCGCGCTGAGGTGGATTGCGAGGGGCCTGGTGGCGGCATGCGTCGCCAGCGCGGCGAATGCCGCGCCGCCGCCGTACTGGAAGGAGAGTGGTCATGCCTACGATGCGCGCAAGACGCCCTTGCGCAAGGTGCTGCAGGACTTCGCGGACAGCAACAATGTCACGCTGAGGATGAGCGGCACTTTCGCGGCGCCGGTGAACGGGCGCATCCAGGGGGCGACGCTGATCGAGTTCCTCGATCGCCTGGCGGTGCAGCAGCGCTTCCAGTGGTTCACCTACGGCAACACGCTGTATGTGAGCCCGCTGTCGGACTCGGTCGAGGAGCGGCTGGAGGTCGGCGAGGATGCGATCGAGTCCGTCAAGCCGGCGCTCATCGGGCTGGGCCTGTTCGAGTCCAAGTTCGGCTGGGGTGAGCTGCCGGAGGACGGCGTCATCACGCTCAAAGGGCCGCGAGAGTACGTGACGCTGGTGCGGCAGACGATCCGACCGCAAAAGAAGAAGGATGAGCCCGAGCCGATGATCTTCCGCCTGCGGCACGCCGCGGTGGACGACAGGACGATCACCGTGCGCGACCAGACGGTGGTCACTCCCGGCGTGGCGAGCCTGCTGAAGAACATCCTCGCTGCGCGCGAAGGCAAGCCGGCGACGCGCACGCTGCTCAGCGAGCTCAAGCCCAACGACCTGCCCATCCCGCCGCCCACGCCGCTCACGGCGGGTGGCGGCGTGTCCTCGTCCACGGGTGCGGGCCTGGGGTCGCTGGCCTCGCGCACCAGCGCGCCCCTGGGTTCAGGCCGCCCGTCGCCCAATGGCATCCCTGTCGAAGGCGACATCCGCACGAACTCGATCGTCATCTACGACGTTCCGGCGAAGCGCGCCTTCTATCAGCGGCTGATCGATGCGCTGGACACGCCGCAGCGGCTGGTGGAGATCGAGGCCTACATCATCGACATCAACCGCGAGCGCATGAGCGATCTCGGGTTCGACATGGGCGCGCGGCGCCTGGACCGCAGCGATGCCATCGCTGCAGCGGCGGCACTGGGTCGCTCGTCGCCTTCGGGAACGATGCTGGTGCTGCAGGGCCTGCAGCGCTTCTTCGCGCGGGTGCGTGCGCTCGAGGCGGAAGGCGACGCCCAACTCCTCGCCAAGCCGAGCATCTCGACGCTCGAGAACCTGGTGGCGGTGCTGGACCTGAGTCAGACCGTGTACATCAAGTCAACCGGCGAGCGGGTGGCGAACGTCACGCCGGTGACGACCGGCACGCTGCTTCGCGTGACGCCGCGCGTGGTCGAGATCGGCAGCGAGCTGCAAGTGCATCTCACGGTGGACATCGAGGACGGGAAAGTCGCCAATCCGGCTTCCGGCAACATGCCGGAGGTACTGCGCAGCAACATCAGCACGCAGGCGATGTTGCAGAACGAGGAATCGCTGGTGATCGGCGGCTACAACGTCGACAGCAGCGTGAACCGCACGCAAGGCGTGCCGGGCCTGCGCAAGATGCCCGGCTTCGGCGGCTTTTTCTCCGGCACGCACGCCGAAGCGCAGAGCCGGCAGCGGCTGTTCATCATCACGCCGCGCGTCGTGCCGTCCCCATCCGAGCGACTGCGCGCCGGCCAGGAGGCGCGGCAGCGCAACGAGGATGCGGTGTCGCAGACGCGGGTCCAGCGTGATTTGGGCCTGCAATGGGTCGAGGGCGAGCCCGCGCGTCCCGCCGGCCAGGTTCGCGTTCACGCGGATTGACGCGGAGCAGCCGGCATGGAATTGCGAATGCTCTCCGGTCTGCATCGCGGCGCCGCGCTCGGCATCGCGACCGACGAGATGACGATCGGCGCCTCGCCGGAAGCCGACATCCTCGTTGCCGATCCGGGGATCGCCGCATGCCATGCGCGCATCCGCCGCGAGGGCCCGAGCCTGGTGCTGGAGCCGGCCGAAGGCAAGGTTCACGATGCGGCCGGCGCCGAGCTCGGGGCGGCGGTGGTGGTCGTCCGGGGAAGCGTGTTCCGCCTCGACCAGGTGTGGATCGGGTTCTTCGCGGAGGAGGATCCCTGGCTCGATGCGCTGCCGCAGGCGGTCGTGCCGGAGTCGGTCGATGTTCGGCGCGAACCCGAACCTGCGTCCGAACCGGTGCTGCCCAGTCCGCTGATGCGCTTGGCCGCACGGCTGACGATGCGTCAATGGGCGTACGCCGCATGCGCGCTGGTGGCGTTGGGGATGCTGGGCACGTTCTGGTCCTTGCTGCGCGGCAAGGAGGATGGGCTCATCGTCAAGCGAACCGGGACGGCGGCTGCAAAGGCGATTGCATCGGCCTCGGCAGTGCCCGAAGGGCCATCGGCGGCGCGGATCTCCGACGCGGATCTGCAGCGCATCTTCCGGCAGCAACTCGCCGACCGCTCGATCCTGGAGAAGCTGGACGTCGACTTCGGCGCGAACGTCTGGAGTGTCACCGGGGCATTGGACGACGAGGAGCGAGCCCGCCTGGAGCGCATGGTCACGGCATTCAAGACCAAGTACGCGCCGCCCACGCCGATCAAGATCACCATCGTGCCGTGGAGCGAGATGCTGCCCTTCCGGGTCGTGCAGATCACGAGTGGAAAGACGGCCAGCGTGCTGCTCGACACCGGCGAGCGCCTGTTCGTCGGCGACACCGCGCGCGAGTACCGGCTGGTTGCGGTGGAACCGGGCAAGGCCGTGTTCCAGGGCAAGCGGCGCATCGAGGTGGCGTGGTGAGCGAAGCTGCCCGGCACCCGAACGCGGCAGCAGGCATTGAGCAGGCCGCCGCGCGGCTGGAGAGCGCGCGCGCCGTGGACACCTTCGGGCGAGTGACGCGCGTGGTGGGGCCGCTGGTCGAGGCCGTCGTGCCTCATGCCCGCATCGGCGAGATGTGCGAGATCGGACCCGTCGGAGCGGACTCCCGCATGCTGCTGATGGAAGTGATCGGCTTTCATCCGAATGGCGCGCTGCTGGCGCCTTTCGGCAGCCTCGACGGTGTCGGCCCCGGAACGCGCGTGCGCCCCATGAAGCGCGCCCACACGCTCTCGGTAGGCTCCCACTTGCTGGGCCGCGTGCTCGACGGCTTCGGCCAGCCGCCCGAGGGCGGCGTGGCGCCGGCGGATGATGCAGTCGAGGTCAACGTGCGCGGCGCCGCACCGACCGTGCACGAGCGCGAGCCCATCACCGAGCCGTTGCCCACGGGCATCCGCGTGCTGGACGGCTGCCTCACGCTCGGACGCGGACAGCGCATCGGCGTTTTCGCGGGGCCCGGCTGCGGCAAATCCACGCTGATGCGCGCGATCGCCAACCATGCCGGCGTGGACGTGGTTGTCATGACGCTGATCGGCGAGCGTGGCCGCGAGGTGGCCGAAATGGCCGAGATCGTCCACCAGCCCGAGTTCCGCGACCGGCTGATCATCGTCGCCTCGACGTCCGACCGGGCCGCTGCCGAGCGCATCCGGGCCGCCTACACCGCGACCGCCATCGCCGAGGGCTTTCGCAGGCGCGGCATGTCGGTGATGCTGATGGTGGATTCGCTCACGCGCTTCGCGCGCGCCGTCCGCGAGACGGGCGTTGCCGCCGGCGAGCAGACGGGCCGCAGCGGGATGCCTGCGTCCGTCTATGCCGAACTGCCGCGCCTGCTCGAGAGGGCCGGCAACGCGCATGGTGGCTCCATCACCGCCTTGTACTTCGTGCTCGTCGAAGGCGCGATCCAGGATGACCCCATCGCGGAAGAGGTGCGTTCCATCGTCGATGGCCATGTGGTGCTAAGGCGGGAGCTGGGCGACCGCGGCATCTATCCGGCGATCAGCGTACTCGAGAGTCTGTCGCGGATCATGAGCGACATCGTCGACCGCGGGCACATGGGGGCGGCGCACCGGCTGCGCGGCCTGCTCGCGAAGTACGAAGAGATCGAGCTGCTGCTGCGTCTGGGCGAAATCAAGCCGGGCCTCGATCGGGAGATCGACACTGCCGTAGCGGCACATCCCGAAATCATGAGCTTCCTGAAGCAGGACATCCGTCAGCCGGTTTCCTTCGAAGAGGCGGTGAGGGCGTTGCAGATGCTGGCGCACAAGCACGGTGGGGGAACGAGGTGATGAACGACAGGCAAGGGCGAAAGATGGTGCGCAAGCTCGAGAAGCTGCGAAGCTCGCGCCTGACGATCGCGGAGCTGCAGCTCGCCGGATCGCGAGCGGCGCGCGATGAGGCAGTGCGCGCCGCCCAGGATGCGCAGACGGCTTTCGAGGAGAGCGTCGTCCGCTCCAAAGAGCAATACCGGGATCTCGATCAGCAGCTCCAGTCCATTGCCTCGTTGCGGCGCGAAACCCTGTACGAGTGGCAGACCGAGCGTAAGAAGGTCGGCGCCGGCGTCCAAGCCGCGCGCAACCACGCCGACGAAACGCAGCGCCAGCAGCAGCAGCAAGAAGAGGCCCTGGAGAAGGCGAAGGAGAAGCAGCGCACGGCCAACCTCGACGTCGAACGCACTCGAATGATGCTCGAGAAGATGCCATGAGCAACAAGGTCGATTCTTCCGAGGCCGAGCGCGAGCGTCCTCAAGGCCTGCGAGCGGATGACGCGGCCATCCTGGCTGCGCTCGCGAGTCAATGGCTGATGCTGATGCCCAGGCCGGCGCAGGCCCGCGGCGGCAGCGACATTCAAACAGCAGGCGTGCGCGGTGCAGGCGGTGCTCGCATGCTGGAGGAGGTTGCCTCGAGCATCGCGGAGTTCACCAACCCGCCGACCGGAACCTGCGAGTTCAGCATCGAGTTGCCGGCCGCCGGTGTCATTGACGGGCACGTCACGGTCAAGGCCGGCGGCGCGGTGAACCTGGCGCTTCGCCCACGCAGCCGCTTCACCGCCGAGTTCCTCGCGGCGCGCCGCGAGCGCCTGCAGCGCCGCGCCACGCTCGACACGGGCGTCGAAATCGTCCTGGATATCCGTCAGCCATGACGACGTCGACGCCATTGGTGCTGCGGCGGATGGCCGCAAGCCATGCGGCGCTGGCCAATGCGCTGGGCAGCGGCTTGCGCGCGGCGATCGAGGTCGAGGATACAGATGTCGAGATCGAACTGGGCGGCATCGATGGGCTGCAGGTGCCGTCCACCGGCGCGGAACTCGTCCTGGACACCGATTTCGGCACGATGGCATTGCGCCCGGCGTCGGAACTTCTTCGCCTGCTTTGCGGAATCGACGTGCCGCCCCAAGGCGATGACGAGACGCAGTGGATCCTCGCGCAGGCAGCACTCGCCAACGCTCCCGCGGACTGGTGCCGCCTCTTCCGGCTGCGCTCCCTGCAGGTGGGCGCCGGCATCGCGGGCGGCGCGAGCGTGGCCATGCGTTTGCGCCCGCGAGGCGAGGGTTGGTCGCTTGCTGGCGAGTTGCTTGCGCCGGCGGCGACGCTGCAAGGGCTGATCGAGTCGCCGCAATGGACGGCGTGCGAGCCGCAAGGGCGCTTGGAGCTGGACGCATTGCTGGTGCGCCGGCGAGTGCAATTGGGCCGAAGCCGGATATCCCTTCAGCAGCTGCGCGAGCTGTCGACCGGCGACGTGGTGCTGGTGGAGCGGGCGCTGTTCGACAGCACCGGGGCCGGCAGCGTGGGCATCGGCGGCGTTCGGATCGACGGCGTGCTGGACGAGGGCAGATTCCTATTCGAAAGATGGAGCATGGACATTGACGACGAGGGATCGGCGCGGGACGCCGACGACATGGAATTCGACGATGACGACGATGAATTCTTCGACGAAGAGTCGGACCTGGATTCGTCGGAGCGCGAAACCCCGCCGCGTGTCGAACGGCCTCGACCGGACCCGCCGCGCGCCGAACGGGTGAGCGAAGCGCCGGACGGCGAGCTGCCGGCGGGCGAGTTGCCGCTGGAGGATCTGCGCCTGTCCCTGGTCTTCGACGTCGGCACCATCGAGCTCAGCCTGTCCGACCTGAAGCGGCTGGTTCCGGGCAGCGTGATCGAGTTGAAGCGGCCGCTGCCGCCGGGCGTGACAGTTCGGTGCCATGGCCGCATCGTCGCCAGCGGCGAGCTCGTCGAGGTCGATGGGCGTCTGGGTGTGCAGATCATGCACGTGGAGAGGACGCCATGACCGGCACCGATCCGTACGCGATTGCGCTGTTCATCGCGGCCCTCACGCTGATGCCGCTGATCCTCATCACGACCACCAGCTTCCTGAAGATTTCGATCGTGCTGCTGATCGTGCGCAACGCATTGGGCGTGCAGCAGGTCCCCCCGACCCTCGCACTGCACGCAATGGCGCTGATGATGACCGCCTTCGTGATGGCGCCGACCCTGCGCCAGATGGCGGACGTGGTGCAAGAGTTGCGCTCGGCCCCCGCCGCGCAACAGCAGACCCTCGTGCAAAGCGCAGGCGCGGTGGTCGAACCCCTGCGCCGATTCATGCTGCGTCATACCAAGGCCGAGCAGCGCGACGTATTTCTCGAGAAGGCGCGAAAGCTCTGGGGCGAGGCACATTCCAAGGATGCCACCTCCAAGGACTTTCTGATCCTGGTGCCCGCCTTCATGATCTCGCAGATGCAGGCCGGCTTCGAGATGGGCTTTCTCATCTACGTGCCCTTCCTCGTCATTGACGTACTGGTGTCCAACATCCTGCTTGCGCTGGGCATGCAGATGATGTCGCCGATGACGCTGTCGGTGCCCCTGAAGCTGTTCCTGTTCGTCGTGGTGGACGGCTGGGGCAAGCTGCTCAACTCCATGCTCGACAGTTACCTCTGATGCTGCACCCGCTGGACATCGAAGCCTTGTCGAGCCTTGCGACCGCGGCGGCGCTGACGGCGCCGCGCATGCTGGTGTGCCTCGCGCTTGCGCCGCTGTTCACCACCGGCGCGCAGATGCCGCGAACGCTTCGCATCGGCATCGCGTTGGGCCTCGCGCTTCCGGCCACCGGCGGCGTTGTGCACGCGTTGCAAGGCGCACCGCACCCCTTGCCGATGGCGCCCCTCATCCTGAAGGAGGCGCTGATCGGACTGGCGCTCGGTTTCGTGCTCGCGGCGCCCTTCTGGGCCATCGAATCTGCCGGCGCGCTACTCGACCAGCAGCGCGGCGAAAACGCCGGGCAGGCCGTGACTCCATTCTCGGAAGGCCAGGCATCGATCATGGGCAGCGCGCTCAAGCAGGCGCTGGTGGTGTACCTCGGCAGCACGGGAGCGATCGTCGCGGGCTACGAGATGCTGCTGAGCAGCTTCGAGGCCTGGCCGGTACTCTCGATGACGCCCGATTTCAGCCCGGACCAGCGAGCGCAATTGATCGATCGCCTGTCCGAGATGGCGCGACTGGCGGTCTTGTTTGCCTCGCCCTTCGTGCTCGCGCTGGTGGTCATCGACTTCAGTTTCGGTCTTCTGGGCGTCTCGGCGCCCAGCCTTCAGACCTACTTCGCGGCGATGCCGATCAAGAGCCTGGGCGGCTTGTTCGTGCTGTTCGTATACATCCGTGTCTTGCTCTCCCACGGGGAAGGCTACTTCCTGCGCTCGCTCGACTTCATCCAGGGGCTGTTGGGCCGCTGACGCGACCGCAGGCGGTGCATGGCAGAGAAGACCGAGAAGCCAACACAGAAAAAGCTTCGCGACAGCCGCGAGGAAGGCCAGGTCGCCAAGACGCCTGCGCTCGGCAAGATCCTCGCCCTGGCGGCCGTGTTCGAACTGGGCCTGGGCTACCGCAACACCTGGCGCAGCGCCTTCGAAGACTGGATCACCTATGCGATTCGCCGCGGCGCCGAGGCCGACGGCAGCGCACCGTACTACTTGCAGGGGCTCGTCACCTTTCCCGTTTTTCAGACCGCGATGATGTTCAGTCTCGCCGCCATCGGGCTCGCAGCGGTCATGGAGATCGGGGCGAGCCTGCTGCAGGTTGGCATCAAGGCCTCGCCCAAGGGCATGGTGCACGCCGAGGCGCTGAACCCGGTGAGCAACGTGTCCAACATGTTCTCGATGCAGCAGGTCATCACGCTGCTGCTGAGCATCGCCAAGGTGATGGTCATCGGGACGGTCGCGTCCATTGCCCTGTATGCCTCGTTCGACAATCTCGTGCTGTCCGCTGGCGGAACGCTCGACGGGATGTACGAGACCTTCGTCGGCGTGATCGCGTTTGCGGAGCGAACGTCGATCATCCTGCTTGCGATCTTTGCCCTGCTCGACTGGGTGGTCGCATACAAGCAGTTCATGAAGCAGATGATGATGAGCAAGGAGGACATCGAGCAGGAGCGCAAGGACATGTACGGCAGCAAGGAAGTGCGCGACGCCCGGCGAAAGTTCTCGCGCGAACTGCTGGAGGGAAACCCGACGACGCGGACCAAGCGGGCCAACGCCATCGTCACGAACCCCACGCACTTCGCCGTCGCGTTGCGCTTCAATCCGCACGAGTGTCCGCTGCCCGTCGTTCTTGCCCGCGGGCAGGACGAGGTCGCTCTGAGCATGATGAAGATCGGCAGGGACAACGGCATCCCCATCATTCGCTCGCCGGAGCTGGCGCGAACGCTCTACAGCGTCGGGCGCGAGGGGCATGTGATTCCCCGCGTGGCGCTGCAGGCGACGGCGGCGGTCTACAAGGCCATCATGGCGGTGCTGGAGAAGGGCGGCGATTTCGAGGAGGTCATCGACCTGTCGGAGGCTGCGTCGTCGACTGCGGCCCCATCGCCGGACGAGTGACCATGCGCCGCATGGCGGCGCGACGAAGCGCGTGTGGCCGACGTGCCGGCCGCACGCAGTTCGCGTCGTGTTCTTCTTCACATGCGACGTGCGGCGAACTTTTGGTCATGCCGGTCCACTCAGGCGCACCGGGTCGGATGGTCTGTCCGGAATGACGCATCGGAGCAGTGGCATGGCCATAAACAACAGCATTCACGTGCGTTCCGCCGACACCGGCGCAGTGAGCAATGGCGCTGGCAAGGTGAACGGGTACCGCATCGAACATTCGTCGCACCGGTCCCCATACCTGCCGCCGTCCGGTCCCTCCGACGCGGGCGTGAATGGGACGACCACGCCGGCGGCGACCGCCCTGGCGCACGGGTACTCGCGTGCAATCTACGCCCGACCAGCGGGCTTGCTGCCTGCGATCGACGTGCGTGTGCCGGACGAATTCATCAATGGGCTGGATGCTGAATCACTCAGGCTCGTCAACATTGCGACAGGTGCGAATGTGAGCAAAGGGCCTGTCAGCGTTGAAGCCGACGGCGAGCACGGTGCGCAGGTGCGGTATGCCGTTCTCGACGGATCGTCGATCTCGCCGCGTGTGCGATTTCACGTCACTGCTTCGGTCCGGTGGAGTCCGGTCGATGGCACCCAGCGATTGCGCAGGATCACGCTGCTCGATTCGAGCGGCAAGAAGTTGCTGACGCTGCCGAGTTACTCCCTGAACGTCATCCCGCAGTCGCCGCTGCCGGCCATCGACGTGCACTTTCCGAAAGCATTCCTGGAGGGACTGGACGAGCGAGCCCAGGAACTGATGCGGCTCACGGCAGGTGCCGATGCGCGCATGACAGCGCAGACTGTCGAGAGCGACTCGTCTCAAAGCGCTCGGTTGAGCTATGTCGCGGTCCACCCCCAAGACGCGCACCAGTGGTATCGCGTCGCGGCTAGCATCACTTGGGACGCCGACGGCGTGCAGCAGCTCGAGTCGTTCGCGGTACGTGAGCCGGCCGGTGCTGTGCAACTGGTGTTGCCGCGCATGCCCGAGACGGTGCGCTTCCCCGAACCGATCGGCATCGTCGCCATTGCCCGGAATCCAGCGATGAACCCGGACCCATTCTTGGCGCACGCCCTTACGACCAGTGACCGGCGCGAGCTGGAGGTGTGCACGACTGCGAATGGCGCGACCAAGATGTCGTTCGTCACCAGCAACCCGGAAAGTCGGTTCAATTTGCGGGTGCAGTTGATGGTGACGGAGGGAGCCGGTGGCACGCAGACAGGTCTCTTGATCAGCCCGTTGAGTCCGTGGACCATGGATTGGCTGTGCTCCGCCACCCTTCCGCAGGCCCCTCACCTGCCCCTTGAAGTCGCCGACGTGTTGTATCGGGCGATCGCATGCCCGCAGTCCGTGGGTGCCAAGCACGGCGTAAGCGGCCACGGGCATCCCTTCGTCACGTTTTCCGGGCCGGTGAACGTCGGGCCAGCCCGAGAACCGCAGCAATGGACCTTGCGCGCGGAACTCGTTGCCGACGGCGAGGCCTGGGAACTGTTCTGCCTGCAGTTCGGGCGCGATGACGCGCCGCCATCCGTTGCCTGGCGCCCAAGCGCGGATGGGTTCGTCAATTCATTTGCAACACGCGATGGGGCAATCGGCAGTCTGGGGCCGCAGAGCGAGACATTGGCGATCACCCAGCCGTCGCAGCAAACCGGCGCCGGCGGTATCCCGACCTCCGACAACGACGACACGTATCGGTCGCTGACGTCCCAGGAGCTCGACGACATGGACAGGGTGATTCCGGGATTCTCGCAGGATGTCCGGGATGACAACCATCGCTTCGTATTGAAGCGCTACTTCGACAGACTTCCGAAGGGAAACAGCACCTATGGGCTGCAATCGAACGACCAGTTCGGCGCCGCCAAGCTCCTGCTGATTGGTCTCGAAAACAGCGACGCCTCCGGGCACCAACATGCCAAGTCCTTGCGGGCGGTTCGGCGGGAGGTCGTCGGTGCTGACCTCGATGCAGTGATCGGGGACTTGGAGCTAGGGAACCTGCCACCTCCCAGGAGTCTGAGAGAACTCAAGGAATTGCTCAACCGCTTGACCACACTGAG
The DNA here is from genome assembly GCA_036377015.1 of Piscinibacter sp. Lineage (GTDB taxonomy): Bacteria > Pseudomonadota > Gammaproteobacteria > Burkholderiales > Burkholderiaceae_C > Albitalea. The sequence goes on from DASUZE010000048.1 coordinate 22,580, forward strand.
CGATCAACTGGCGGTCCTCAAGCGGATTCGGGGTGTGGCCGGCTTCTCGACCACGTATGTCAGAGACTTTCTGCGTCATGAAGGCATCAATCTGCACAAAGGTACGCGTGGGCGTGGTGCCGCGGCCCGAGAACAGGAAGTCAAGTTGGCTCCGGATCTCGCGGCCGAGGAAGCGAATCAGTTGTGAGCGACTCCACAACTTGCCGGGTGCCGAGAAGGCTCGCCTTGAGGGCCTGCGTTGCGTGACTTGTGCAGCGGCGATGCAGGCAGCCTGCGCCGCCGGCAGTTGTGGACGTTCGACGCACGGCGTATCGGGCGGGCCTTGGTAGGCCCGTCGCAACAACGGTGTTGCAGACCTGGACGCGGCTAGGCCCGCGCGTAGTGGAACGGCGAGTACGCAGGCAGTTCCCCGCCATGCTTGGCGACGATGGCCTGGCACGCAAGAACCGCCGCACTGACCCCGCCGCTCGCAAAGCCGCCCTCCGCGGTGATCATCTCGTGGGCGACGATGAGGCCGTCGGGCTTCTTGAGCATGCTGTTCCACAACGTCCGAGTGTTCGAAAGTTGCATGGGCGCATCCATCTTGAACGCTGCACCGAAGTGCTTTTCCTGGCCCCACGCCACGAATTGCGCCTGATCCTTGCATTGCTCGAGCACTTCGCCGAACCGCTTCAGCTTCTCATAGTTCGCCTCGCCCGGATGTTCCGCCGCTGCGTTCTTCAGGATGCTGACGAAGAGATCGAATTGTTCGTCCTTCCCCAGCGATGCCGTCTTCACGGCGTTGTCGCCGAGCTGGTAGCTCATGAAGACCATGTAGCTGTTGCCGCCATTGATGGGCGGCTGGACGTACATCTGCTGGAACGGCTTGCTCGACTGGACGTTTTCCGGCAGCTCGACGCTCTCGAACAGTTCCTTGGGCACCTTCACGGCCAGTTTCGTCGACGGCACGAGGCGCGTGCCTTCCATGGCCGTGGCCAGATCGGAGGAGACGAGGGGTTCCGAACCCTCTTGGGGACCGGTGATTCCCAGGCGTATCGCCTCCGACGGAGGTGCGGCGAAGATCACTTCGTCGTAGGCTTCCACGGTGGACATCAGCGTGTGCTTGTCCAGGGACGTCACCAAATATTTTCCATCCTTCTTCTTGATCGACGTGACTTCGGTGCTGGTCCGCACAGCCGCCTGCTCTTCGAGCGATGTCGGATGCTCGCCGTTCGGAAGGGGCTCCCTGTTCTTGACCAGAGCATGCAACGGTGTGTCGGCGCCGCCTGGAAAGAACACGTGATCCTCGAGACGCTCATCCATCAGGAACCGGAACTCCTCCAGGAAGCCGGACGTGAAGTAGCCCTTGTAGCCACCGACGCCGATGCCGATGGCGCCGAATATCTCCCAATCACTTTGGGTCCACTCGATGCCTTGGTCCTTGAGGAGGACGTCCAGGCCTTCCTGAAAGTTGTGGGGGTCGAACCGACTCAAGGCCTCGTCGCAAAGCTCGCGGAACCTGGCCGTGTCGGCGGCGTCCCGCGCTTGCCTGATGGGCTGCAGAAGCGGCTCCACCACCGCCTTGATGTATTCCTGCTTGATCCGCTGCATTTGCGGGTCGGATGGCTCGCCCTTGTCGGCCTCGTACACTTGGTTGCCGATGAGGTACGACGTCTTGACCGTGTCCGGGTTCGGGAAGTTGAGCATGTCGACGCCAAAGTGCTTGGCGAGCCTGAAATAGCTGTTTCCCCGTATGGGCGCGAAGCGCATCGCGCCCATTTCCATCGGAGTCGGGCTCATTTCGCCGGTCTTGCCGTTCGTCCTCACGGTGCGCACGCGCCCGCCGATCTGGAAGTGCTGCTCCATGACGGTCGGGACGGCCCCCATGCGGTTCAGGCCATCGGCGGCGACGATTCCGGTCGGTCCGCCGCCGACAATGCACACCTTCAACTTGCCCTGCAGGTCCGGTGGCAGCTTCCCGTATACCCGCTGTGTCTCCTCCATGAACCCGGCGAAGTCGTATTGGTGGTCAAGCGGCAAGGTCATGCGCAGGTCGCGAAAACGCTCCGTAAGCATTGCCCTGAGACTCGCGTCGGCGGCGGCTTCGAACGGCTCCTTTAGCGCCTGCCGGGCGATTTCGCCGCATGAGCGCAGCAGGCGGTCCGCCATCTGGGGCTTCATGAAGAGCGTCGTGTGCTGGAGCCAATCCCGCACCGGGGTCGAAGGCGCATCGGTTGCCGCTGACTCGCTGACGTGGCCCAGAAGAGATGCTTCAGTGGTCCCCAAGGTCTCGAGAACGTCTCTCTGCTCGACTTCGCAAAGGCAATGCCAATGCAAGGTCAGTTCGAGATGCAGTTGTTCGCGCTGCGCCTTGTGCTCGTCGCCGGCCAACCCTGACAGTGTCTGCAGGTTGCCGATGACGGCGTCAGGCAGCTGCCTCCTGGTGAGCGGCCACGCGCCGATCGGCTGCGTCATGTAGCGCCCGATCGACCGCGGATGGAGGGGCGGCATCGGCCGGCCGATGGTCCGCAGGCCTGTCTGGTGGAAGTGCACGCCCAGGGGCTCGGCCATGTCGATCCGTCCATGTGGCCACGCACCCTCGACCGCGATCCGGGGATGGCGAGCACCATCGACCTCGCCGCTCGCCAGCCGAGGAAAGACGCCCCCGTTGACAGCAATCCCCCGCGTCCGCATGACGTGCGTCTCATGCCGGATGGGTGAGGACGAGTGTGCGGCGTGCCGCACGGAGAACGTTGACGTTTTGTCAGCGGAGGCAGCGCCAAAAAGATGCTGACGGCTCACTTGCAAAAATTTAGATGAGCCAACGGAATCGGGCATGGAAACGCTCCAGGTTGAATTTGTAGGCAGGACCGGGCTGTCCGACGGTACAGGTTGTTCCGGGTTGGTGGACTCAATGTGTGGACGGTTCCCGATGAGATGGACGATTCAAACGAAAGGGAACCGCCATGGGTGGTGAGTCCACTCATCCCGACCATGCCGGACTAAGCTGGCTGAACCCCCCGCTCGGAATGAAAGACAAGTACCGAACACTCATCGAAGGCGTCTGCCGAAAGGGCGGCATCAGCGACCCGGAAGTCGTGCTGGAGCGAGGACATCTCGCCGTCAACGGAATTTCCTTCACCTTGCTGCACGCCGAGCTCGCCGACCCCGACCTCGTGCTGATCTATTGCGATTTCGGCGAATTGCCCCGCGATCGCCGCGAGCAGGCGCTGCAGCGCCTGCTGGAGGTGAACCTGTACCTCTACGGCGGTGCGGGCCCCGGCTTTTCCTTCAACAAGGACAGCGGCCACGTGCTGCTGATGGCGCAGGTCCGCCTGCCCGGCGCCACCGTCGATTCGGTGCTGACCGCGCTGGGGGCTTTGGCCGCGTACGCCAAGGAATGGCGGGAGGGTCACCTTTTGAACGACATGCGAGACCACAGCCCGGCGGCCTCGCGGGTATCGCTTGGCTCCGCTGCGATGAAGGACATCCAGCACTCGCCGTTCTCGATCGCGAACACATAGGGAGGAACGACATGGCAACATCAATTGCACCAGGCAGCGCGGCGCTGCCGACCCCGACGACAAGCAATCCTGCACCATCGGTTCAGTTGACCTCGGGGACTCCGAGTTTGTTGCCGCTCAACGCGAGAGACGCGGCGTTTGCGCTGGCCAACTTGCCGCTCATGTTCGACAGATCTTCAGGCGCGTCGACGATGATCCGAGTGCTCCATGCTCTGGGCGCCGAATCAGCCGCGCTGATGGGCGCATCGCTCGTCGATTTCGGCTTCGCAAAGAGTTTTGCCGAAGCCGCCGCCGGCGCGCTGCTCGAGCAGCACTGGCCCGGCATGACGCCGGCTGCGAATGTCGCCGCGAAGGCCGCGCTCGCAGCGCCGGCCCTGGCCCTGTCGCTGATGGCGAGCCAGGTGGTGATACGCCCCGCGTTGCTTGCGATCATGGGGAGCCACATGACGGAAATCGACCCTCGCGAGGTCTACCCCGAACCGGACGATCCCACTGACCAGGACGCCGTCCGCGAGGTGAATCACCGGCGCATGCAGCTCACCGCCGTACAGGACGCGACACGCATCGGCCGCATCCTGCCCAATGCGATTACTTTCACCGCCTTCGGCATCGCATACGGGCTTCGCAACGTGATGGAGGGCGCGTCAGGGACCGCCCTGACCAGCACGTTCGCCTCGGGCGCCGGCGGCGCAATGATGGGCGCAGGTCTGTCCACATTGCAGATGCTGGCGAAGACCCGCGACGGCCAGGCGGCCTTCCGAGTCGACAAGTACCCGGACGCCCGTGCAGCGATCGTCGCCGCCTTCGACAGCATCGCCGTTGCCACCACCGCCGATGGTCTGAAGACGGACAGCAATGCGTGGCGAGCCCGCAACCTCGCTCAGCACGTGGGCGTCCTCTCGCTCGCATCCGTGTTCGGCATGATGGCTGCCAATGCGTACGGCGAGTGGCTGCAGTCGCGCGAGTCGCCCTCCAACGATGCCGATGCCTTCATGCGCGGCTATGGCGGCGTGTTCTTCACTGTCGGCATCTTCTTCTTCGCGACGCTGACGCTCACGGCCCGCCGTGGCCGCACGGACGATCGCCTCATGAGCGGCACGCGCGGAGCGCTGGAGAACCTCAGCAAGCTGGAGCAGCCGGGCAGCCTCGAGAAGCTGTTCCGGCTGAACCCGGGCGGTCTGCCGGCGACCGCAGCGGGCGTGTTCGAGGGCTTTTGCCATAACACCGCGATCGTCGCGACCTTGCCTGCGCACATCGCGCTGGACTTGGCGAACGTGGTCACGCGGCCATTGAATCCGCCGCTGCCGCAATCGAACGCAACGAGATCGGCGAACCCGGCATAGTGCGGCGCTGGGACCTGGTCAACGAGATGGAGCAAGGACGCGATGAACGCCCCAAGCGAGGAGTACTGCAGGCTGATCGATCGCATTTGCGAGATCAAGCAACTCGCCGATCCTCGCAGGAAGCACGAGCGTTGCGATCTGGTCGTCGATGGGGTGCCTTTCACGCTGCTGCCATCCACGAGTCTCGACGGGCAGGTGGACGGCGTCGCGTACTTCTGCGACTTCGGGCCGCTGCCCAAGGAGTGTCGCGTGCTCGCGCTTGAATATCTGCTCGAGACGAACCTTCACATGTTCGGTCCGGACAATCCTGCGTTCTCGCGCAATCCCCAGACGGACCACGCGGTGCTCGCTGGGCGCTTGCCGCTGGACCGCATCACGGCCGAGGCGGCCATCGAGGCGATGGGCGGGCTGGCGGACTTTGCCCGTCAGTGGCAGGCAACGCATTTCCTGTCGCCGCAGGAACAGGCCAGTGGACGACCCGCTCGCGGGTTTGCGGCCGATTCACTGTCGACTCGCTGAGATCCAGCATGATGACCGACTCCATCGACTTGCGCCCTTTCGACCCGAACTCGACGACGCCGACGTCATCGTCGAATTCGCCGGATGCGGAGCTGACGCGGTATTCGGAAGCAGAAGAAGGGTTGCCGGCCGTCGTGCGCCGCTACTCGTCCAAGGACATCGAAGTCAGCGGCATCGACGGCCGGAACGCGGATCGCGTCGAACTCGACGCGCGCATCCGAGCCAAGCAGGAAGAATTTCGTTCGCAGGCCGCTTCCCCGGTCGATCCCGAACTTGCCTTGAGCCTGCTGAAACGGCTTGCACTGCACGCGAGCCTGCCTGCCAGCCAGAAGGCAGGCAATCTCGAACTGGCCCGCAAGGAATTCTTCAGCGCACTGCAGCTCGACGTGCCGGCCATCGAGAAGGCTTCGACCGAGGCCGGACGCTGGCTCAACATGCACTACATCCCCACCGACCTGCTGGGCGTGGCGCCGCTGGCGTTGTTGAGCGTTCTTGGGAAGACATCCTTGAGCGCGACCGACTCGGCTTGGATCTACATGTTCTCGCAAGTTGCCGTCCAGGCCGTCACGCCCTACCTTGGCGCCAGGCTCATGGTTCCGATGTTGGAGATCCAGCGGCAAGTGCGGATGGGCGTGTCCGTGCGCTATGGCGCCACAAGCCAGCTCGGCACCGCGATCGCGGGCGTCTACAAGGAAGCGTCCACGCTGAATTCGTTGCTCAAGCAGCCGGACATGGACGCGTCGGTGATCGAGCGGCAGATGCAAAGGCTCGAGGCACAGTTCACGAGCTACGACGACAACGCCAGCGTCAACAAAGTCAGGTATACGGTCTACGGCGCCGAGAACCTCACGCGCATGGTGCGCGCGACGATCCTTGTCACCGGGTTGTGGGCATCCTTTCTCGCGCAGCGTTCGGATCCGAAGCAGTCGCTCATTCCGTATGCGCTCATCGTTCAGATCGCGAGCGTCCTCGCCGCGTGGGTCATGCACTGGACGTGGGCGGGACCCAAGCGGGATCAGCTGCTGCGCGACGATCAGCTCAAAGCGGATCTGAAGAAGTTCGGCCCCCAGATCGCAGACTCGCTGGTCGAGCGACAACAGGCGCTGCATTCCAAGGTTGAACTGACCGTGGATCAGCTGGACGGGTTGGACGATGCGGCCACGAATGAGCTGCGGCAGATGTGGAAGACGCGCATGGTCACCAAGGTCGCCATGGCCAAATCGCTCTTCGTCGGCGAGCAGCGCAAGCTTGTTGGCCGGACGGCTGCCTCGCTCGGCGTTTCCATCGGCATGATCTCCAAGTGGGTGGATCTTCGCGCCATGCTCCGCGAAGCAGCGCCGCCGGAGCTGACCCGCGGAGAGCAGGAAATGCTGGACGGCCTGCGCGGCAAGCTGCCCTCGTGGCAACGGGATCAGCACATCAGCGCAGACGACAAGCATCGCGAAACGCTGCTCCACCTCACGCACGACGAGGAAATGGTCTTTCAGTCGCTGGAGGCGAAGGAGGGTGCCGCGCACGACTGGAACGAGGCGAAGCTCGAGCTGTCGACCATTGACGCAGCCATCGCACAGAAGCGCGACGCCCTCGACGAGACCAAGGCGTCGGCGATGGCAGAGCTCGAGCATGAGCTGCGCTTGATCGCCGATGACCTGATGGCGCTGAAAGGCGGATCATGGATGGACATCCGCGAAGACCGCAAGCGATTGCTCGACGGCGTGCTCACCGATACGCCGAGCTCCAACACCTTCTCGATGTTCTCGCAGTACCTGTTCGGCTGCCTCGTGTCGAACAAGAGCGACTTGGTCAAGACGGCCGAGATGCTTGCCGGCAACGTCCAGTCCGAGTTTCACGAGGGGGCTGCCTTCACCCTGTTGAAGTACAGCAAGGCCTTCCAGATGGTGTTCGGCGGGTCGGCGACAGCGCTCGGCGTGGCGGCTGCGAACAAGCTCTGCGATGCGTACGACGTCGAGTTGTCCATGAGTTGGCGCATCGCGTCCAGCATCGTTCCACTGGGCTTCGTCTACGCGGCCGAGATCACCGGCGGCATACCAGTCAATCAGGTCTTCTCGGATCGGGCGGAGTGGCGCATGAAGTATGCCCACCAGCCGCCTTGCACCGCGGAGAAGTTCGCCATGTGCATGACCAGCTTCCTCAAGGGCATTCTGAGTGCGCCGATGGAAGCGGGACGCCTTGCGACCGGCGCGGTCACAGTCCCCTACGCTCGCAGCGTGCTCGAGCGGGCACGCGAGCGCGTCGAGTCGGGTCGCTGAACGGAGCCGGAACCGCGCGTGCGTATCGACGCAAGGTGAAATTTCACCCTGACGCTGCGCAGCGAAGGGGTGTGAGTGTCCAAGCGAAAGTGGGCACGCGAGGTGTAAAGGTCATTACGCGGCAGACCATCACTCAACTAGCATTTCAGCCGCCAAGCACGCAACGACCGATCACCAGGAGGCTTCATCATGAGGTGTTCAACTCGAATCTCTGCACGCCTTTGTGCAATGCTCATCTTCGGCTCGCTGTTGACCACCGCGAAAGCGACTGGTGAGACTTGCCAGACGTTCGAGTTCAACTTGAGACTTCGCTTCGAGGAGACGATCGTCTTCACCGGGGCGTCGCCATGCTTTGCGTTGGCGACATTGACGGCAAAGGGTTCGGCAGCGCACCTTGGCGAAGTCAGCGTCGCATCTCAGGATTGCGTCAATGTCAAGGGCGCGTTCGATGCCGGCGCACCGGGATCCAACTCGTTTGTTTTCACCAACCACCTCGGGCCCGTGCGCATCACCACCGCAACTGGCGATCAGTTGTTCATGACCTACAGCGGCAGTCTCTCGGCGAGAGACGATGGTCCGCATCGCATCCGGGGGCATTTCGTGATCACCGGCGGAACGGGCCGGTTCGCTCACGCGGTGGGCGGTGGGACCTTGGCAGGCCATGAAGACACCATTCAAGTCGTTTTCGGACGAGGTGTCATCGTCGCAACGGGCAGCATTTCGTACTGACCTCGACGATTACGCGCTGCGGAGTTCGCGCATGGAGGGATGAACAGCATGGGACGCAACATGGGTGCGACCTTGCGTGCTGCGATCAAGCCAAAGAGGCGCACGCTTGCCAGACTCGATGCGTGTCGAAGTCGAAGCGCTGAATTGCCCACGCGCACTGGGGCTGCGATTGATCGGAGCATGGACAGTCATCATCGCGTCGATCAACGTGCGTGAACGTGCGCCGCAGCCGCGCGCCATGCGAGCGTGACGGCGGCGGTGAGTGCGCATTGCGCGAGGGCGCGTCCGGGGCGACGTTGCTCTCACCCATGCCCGCAGTTAGACCTCGTATTTCCGCTAAGCACATTGCGGGAGCCGATTCAATCCCCTGCGGGCACCTGTAAGACCTGACAGTGCAAACACACGGTCGAAACGTGCGATCGTCGCGCAAATTGTGCGAAGCAAGCGCTTCGTCAGGGAGCAGAAGAATGACAACCACACCCAGGGGTAGCCTCTGGTGGGCGCCCTATTGCGGCACCCAAAATGAAGCACGAGCCGTCTCGACCGTGCCAGGGCCTTTCAATCCCTTCGGCTGCGTCGGAGCCTTCGCCCACTCGATCAATGCGGTTGCGGGGGGCGCGATCAAGCTTCGAGCGATCACGACGGCCTCCTTCCTGCCATTGACGCTGTTCATGATCGGCCATGCCCTGGAGGCAACTGCTGCGCCGGCAGCATTGCAGGCGCCACCGATCAGCGTCGGTTTTGCAGTCCCAACCGAACTGAACCCATCGAATGGCGGGGCGCCGCAGGCGACGATTCAGCAGGCTGCGGCGTTCGCCTGGCAGGAATTCATCGCGGTGAATTGGCCTGCGGTCAAGCAAACAGGCGGTATCAATCAACGCGATACACCCGACAGAAATTGCAAATTCGGTGATGCCAGATGCACTGGACCGCTTGTATGGGAAACCTTCCGTGGAAAAGTGGAAATCTTTCCGGGGCAGGGCACGCCACCCGGCTACCCGGGTGCGCAAGGCGATGCGTACTTGGGCTACGACGCACTGCCGGCATGCGTGTATGAGAAGCCAGTACCGGCATGCGCTGCACCTGCCACCACTGCTGCGTGGATCAACCTCGATGAAACCGACCAGATCACGCTGGACTCGATGTACGCCGGTGTTGCGCCGCCGCAGTCGAATATCAACAGTTCTCCGCAACTGATCCGCTTCCTGGCCAAGGCAAACCGAACCGAGTGTGACTACGTCGCACGGAACAAGTGGTGGAACGCGATCGATCCGACAGTCGCCAGAAATACAAAGAACTATCTGAAAGTCCATGAGGCAAGTCCACCGGCTGGCAGCAGCAACTACGTGAGCCTGCCGAACAACACGATTGAAGTGAAGGCGGGTTGGCGCGTGCTCAATCCGATGGAGCTTGGCTCGGGCCGTTTCCATATGGCACGTGTGCGCTATTGCGATCCAACGGCCAACTCGGGGCCGTGCTATCGCGAAGACACCTGGGGTCTCGTCGCCCTGCACATCATCCAGAAGACAGCAAGCGCCCCGCACTTTGTGTACGCCACATTCGAGCAGGCCGACAACCTGCTGACGGCGGCAGGCAAGCCGGTGGAGGACGAAGATGGCGTGCCGATTCAGCCGCTGCCGACGTGCCGAGCCGACCAGAAGGCACCATGTCCGACCACCCCTTCGGTGACGCTGCAAGACACATCCATCGTCAGCACCGCGGGCGTGCCGCCGCAGGTGAACCTGGTCCCCGCGTCGGCGAAGTACTGCACTTCATCGACCCAGACACGGCCCGTCAACCAGCTTTACTACCAGAACTCCAGCAATCCTGCTTTGCCCCTAGGCGGCTACATCTGCGTGAACTCCCGGGACAACGCGATCCCCGGACCGATAGTCGAAGCGAACCGAACAGCGCATGCTGCCATCAAGGCGTACAACGGGCAGCAAGGGCTGGCCCATTCGCCGTGGCCTTTCTACAAGCTGGTGAATGTCCAGTACCAGGCCATCGACAAGAACTACGCCGGCCTCTACACGGGCAACGACCCAAACAGTGGCGCCAATCCGAGCAGCTACCACTTGGCCAACGTTGTCGTGGAGACCAACCGCTCGCTGCAGCTCTTCAGTGGAGGGCTTGTGCAAAGCGGCTACACCGGTGCCAACAGCGACGACGACAGCCAGTTTTCCGGCCCGGAAGCGCAATCCACAAGAAGCCGTCACCAATTGCCCACCCGGATGGAGTTTCGCGAGCGACATCGCGCCGCTCTTCACGACGATCGATATCGCGCACATGAAAACGGCGAAAGGAATCGATTTAAGCAATTGCGACAGCGTCGTGATATGGGCGTCGCAGATCTATTCGAAGGTGAGCGCCGGCGACATGCCGCCACCACCGGAGTCGCCCTGGACGACCGACATGGTCAACAAGTTCGGATGCTGGATCCAGCAGGGCTGCAGGCCGTAGGCGCATAGGGTGAATGGATTCGTCTGTGGGTGAACCGGGAGAAGGACATTGAAGGACATCGTCAAGAACGACACCAATTCGTTCCGCTTGGTTCCCTTGAGCGGCGGTTTGCTGATGGCCGTATTCGTTTCGGCGTTGTCAGCGATGCCGGTGCAGGAGAACCCTGCGTCGGACCCGGCTCGCATCGTGACAAATCCGCCGCTCCTGCAACTCAAGCGCAAGACCGCGCCGATGCTGGCCGCCCCGAGAAAGGCGACGGAGAAATCCCATGAGGCAGAGCTCGACCTGAACATCGTCTACACCGACGGCAGGATATGGAATCCGTCGGTGCAGCGTTTCGACAAGGTCAGTCTGCGCAGTTACCGCGGCGCCCGTGTGGATCCGGACGCGCCCTTCGTCTCGCCGACGCTGGAGATCAACCCGGGCGACACGATCAGGATCAACCTGAACAACCGGCTTCCTGCCGATCCGAGCTGCATCAAGTCCACCGGCCCCGTGAATGCCCCCCATTGTTTCAATGGCACCAACCTCCACACGCACGGGCTGTGGGTGAACCCCGCGGGCAACGGCGACAACGTGCTCATTTCCGTCAACCCTGGCGTGAGCTTCCAGTATGAGTACGACGTGCCGTCCGACCATCCGGCCGGCACCTTCTGGTACCACACCCACCGGCACGGTTCGACGGCGCTTCAGGTATCCAGCGGCATGGCTGGCGCACTGATCATTCGGGGCAGGCGACCGCCCACGCAGACCGGCAACGGCGACATCGACACTTTGCTCAAACCCACCGCAGCCCAGCCGTTCCGCGAGCGCGTGCTCGTGATGCAGCAGATTCAATATGCCTGCCGCGATGCCGGCGGCAAGATCAAACTCAATCCCGACGAGACCTATCGTTGCGATCCGGGCGACATCGGTGGCATTGAGCATTACGACCAGTTCGGTCCCAACAGCTGGCCCAAGTCCGGCCGCTTCACGAGCATCAATGGTCATGTACTGCCGACTTTCGATGGCGCCGTTGCCGGGCGGGTCGAGCGCTGGCGTGTCATTCATGGCGGTGTACGCGACACCATCAACCTGCAGTTCCGCGAGCTCAAGAGCGGCGCACGCAGCCCCTCGGCGCTCCCTGCCGCCGAGCATGATGCCTTCGTGAGTGAAAACTGCGCCGGCGAACCACTGCCACAACACGCGATTGCAGCCGACGGATTGACGATGGGTGCGGCGATCGAGATGCACCAGACCGTGTTTCAGCCGGCCTATCGCTGGGACCTGCTGATGGTCTTTCCGCGCGCCGGAACCTATTGCGTGATCGACGCCGCAGCCCCCGCTTCGGCCAGCGTGGGGCAGAACCCGCCGTCGCATCAATTGCTGGGGCTGGTACGCGTGACGCCGGGCCTGTCGCTGCCCGCTGGCATCACGAGCCATCTGGTCACCGCACTGACAGCAGCTGCTGCCGTGAACATGCCCGCCAGTGTGCGCGCCAAGATCGTGGCCGATCTGCGCAACGGGTTGAAGCTCACGAGCTTCGTGCCGCATCCGGACATTCCGGACACCGAGGTCACGGGCCGTCAGTCGCTGCTGTTCAACATCGATGTGAACGTGAAGCCGACACAGTTCCAGGTGAACGGCAAGCCGTTCGATCCTGGTCGCGTTGACCGCGTGCTCACGCTCGGCGGCGTGGACGAATGGACGCTCAAGTCGGACTTCGTGAGCCATCCGTTCCATATCCACGTCAACCCGTTCCAGATCATGAAGATTCTCGATCCGAGCGGCAAGGACGTGAGCACGGCCGATGCCGTCGACAACGCCGGCGGCACGGTGGACCTTCAGTACCGTGCGCTGAAGGGAATGTGGAAAGACACTCTGTGGGTGAAGAACCTCGTGCCGCCGGGACAGCCCCCCGGTCAGTACACGCTCGTCGTGCGAACGCGATACCAGCGCTACATCGGCGACTACGTCTTGCACTGCCACATCCTGGATCACGAGGACCAGGGAATGATGCAGATCATCCGAGTGGCCCTGCCCGACGGCGCAGGAGGGACGAGCGAACGGCATCAGCACTGATCAACCACCGGGCGGCCGCATCAGATTCGTTCTTCCGACGCCGCACGCCGTCGACAACATGAGGAGCATGACATGACAGACACAGTTCTGAGAGGTAACTGGACTTATCGAAGCTTTGTCAACAACGTCGCACCGGTTGGCGATGATCCGCAAAGAGCGCTGAGCCTGATCTTCGGCGAGGGCGAGTGGCGCTTTGTCTCTGGTGATGACAGCAGTTTCAAGGCGGTCCTCGACTTCGGCGGAGGTGCCGCGATGGATCTGTTCGGCACCGTCGTCGCGAGCGTCGGGGTTGGCCCGCAGGTGCTGCAGATTACCGGCACGGGTCGCGAAGGCACCTCGACCGCGAAGTGGGTGTATCAGTACCTGGGCTACGCGGTTCCCGATTGGCCGGAGGGTGTCGATCAGGTTCCTGCGATCGTCGGTACGGTGATTCGAACCATTCCCCATGGAACGGGCCAGGCGGGTGTCGTCGCCTCATTCGTGGCGCTGAAGCACGCTTGACGTCTTCATGTGCTCAGCCACAACTCACTCACTCACTCAACCAACAGGAGCAAATGCAATGACAAGCCTTGTTCGCACTGACGCGTGGAACTCGGGTGGCGATTTCACCAATACGAATCTCTTCTGGTACGCGAAGGGCGTCGGAAAGATGATGGAGCGATCGCTGAACGATCCTGCCAGTTGGTGGTTCTTCGCGGCCATCCACGGGGAGTATGTGAACCCTCAAAACGCCTGGTATCCCTCGCCACCTGATTTTCCCGCTTGGACGTTCATCAAGGCTCCCCCGAGCGTGTCGACGAAACCCCTGCCAGACACAGCCATCCAACAGAAGTACTGGAACCAATGCCAGCACGGCAGCTGGTACTTCTTGCCATGGCACCGCGGGTACCTGCTGGCGCTCGAGGCGCAGTTGCGCGCCGACATCGTGAGTCTCGGAGGGCCCGGCACGTGGGCGCTGCCGTACTGGAACTATTTCGGTGGATCGCAAGGGAGCCAAGCCCAGATGCCGCCCGCGTTCGCGCAGCAGGCCATGCCTGACGGCTCGGCGAATCCCCTTTATGTGGCCATGCGGTATGGGCCGGATGCCGACGGCAATGTCTACATCCCGACGGACGCCTGGGCGGAAACGCATCCGCAGGACCCAAACTGGAGCTACGGGGACGTATCGTCGGCCTGCCTGAGGAACGACCTGTACACCGGGTCGGATCCGTCGACCCCACTGCCAGGCTTCGGAGGCCCCGAGTCCTCGTTCTCCCATAGCGGCAGTCCCCACGGCAACATGGAGAGCAATCCGCACGACCTGGTGCATGTCTACGCCGGCGGCCAGATCAGTGAAGACAACTACGGGCTGATGGCGGACCCTGGCACTGCCGCGCTCGACCCGATCTTCTACCTGCATCACTGCAACATCGATCGCATGTGGGCTTCCTGGAATGCCGCGGGCAAGGCGAATCCCAACGATCCGGCCTGGCTTGCAGGCCCTGCTCGGCCCTTCGTGATGCCCATGCCCGGCGGCGAGAGCTGGGTGTACACCCCCGCGCAGATGAACAGCACTTCCACGTTGAACTACACCTATCAAGAAGTACCCGCGCTGGACAAACCAGCGTCCACCGCGCTGGCGATGCGCCTCATGAACTTGGGTGTGGACCGCGCCCGGGCGGCTGCTGCACCTGCGCGGAGCCCGGCACGACCGCGTGCTCCTGCCGAACTGTTAGGCGCGAGCGCCGGCGCCGTTCAAGTCTCGGGGGCTGGTACCGGCCCCATCGGTGTGCGGCTGGACGCAGGCGTCCAGAAGCTCGTGTCCCAAAGTCTCCGGGATGCCGCGCCTTCGAATCTGCCAGACCAGGTGTATCTGAAGCTGGAAAATGTGCGCGGCACGCTGGATGCCACCGTGCTCGGCGTCTATGTCGACTTGCCGGAAGGGGCCAGTCTGACGCAGCGCGGCAGGCAGCACGCGGGCGACGTCGGGTTGTTCGGCCTGCGGCGCGCCAGCGCGAAGGACGGTGCGCATGGAGGGGCCGGATTGACCTTTGTCCTGGACGTATCCGAGTGGATCGACAAGCTGCATCTTGAAAGCAAGCTGGCCGCAGGCAGCGTCCACATCAGCTTGCTGCCTCGTCGTGAACTGCCTGGGCAGAGCAAGATCGAGGTGGGCCGGATCAGTCTGTATCGCCAGCCCAACTGACAGGGCCAATCTTCATGATCCACAACAGGCACGAATTCGCCAACGTGCAATTCGGCGTTCTGGCGGTGAGCCTTGCGGCATGGATAACCATTGCCGCATTGCCCCACTGGTCCGGGCGAGAACTGTCGGACTACATTTGCAGTTCCGCCGGAACCGCGCGGCTGACGGCCGACTGGGCCCTGTCGGCCGGCTTCAGTTGGATGTTGATGACCATGGCCATGATGGCCCCCCTGACTCTCCCTGCGATTGCGCACATCCGGATAAGCAGCTTTGCCAGTCGTCGCTCGCAGGCCATTGCGCTCTTTTCGTTGGGCTTCGCGACGGTCTGGATGTTGGCTGGATTCGCAATGAGAGCTCTGGAGGCTGCGCTGAGAGACATGACTTCGGCTGTTTACCTACCGGCCGCCGTGGCAGCTCTGGTCGCCGGCATCTGGCAGGCTTCACCGTACAAGCAACGCTGCCTCAACCGCTGTCACTCGCACGACCCTCTATCGGCCTTTGGCCTCGATGCCCACGTCGATGCAATTCGGTTCGGACTGAGGCACGGGCTGTGGTGCGTGGGTACCTGTTGGGCGTTGATGTTGATGACGGTCCTGCTGCCTCAGCGGCACGTGGCGGCCATGGCAATCGTGTCAGTGCTGACGTTTTGCGAACGCCTGGAACCGCCAGGGCCCCCTTTGTGGAGACCCAGAGGACTCGGCACGGCATGCCTTTGGCTCCGCCGCGAGGTCGCGTACCGCAGGAGCTTCCGATACGTCGGCTCGAAGCAGACAACATGCTGATCACCATACGCGGCGCTTGAATTCGAATGAGCGACCAAATCAATGTGGACGGATCAAGACCGGGGCAACTCGTTCTCGCATCGAGCGCTGCTCCTTTCCTCGTGCGATCTGAGGTCGTCGTTGTGCAGATGGTTGCCGACGAGTCGGCCATGGCTGCTTTCGTTTCCGAGTGCGCCGCTCATGGAACATTTCGCCTCTACCTGTTGCTCGAGAACATCCGCGGCTCCCACGATGCGACGGTGCTGCAGGCCTACCTCCGCATCGCCAGCCAGACCGGGGCCCCTGAAGCCGACGAGACCTATCTCGCAAGCATTGGTCTGTTCGGACTGAGGCGCGCCAGTTCGAGCGACGGCATGCAGTTCTACGCCGACATCACCGCGCACGCCGCTCTGCTGCGGAGCGCACCGATCCATGCAGACGGACGGATCGTCGTGTCGATACGCCCTCACCACGCTCCTCCTCAGGGTGCACCTATCTCGATCGGCCGGATGCGTATCTGCCTCGAGATCTACAAGCAGTGAAAGCGTACGGCAGGGGATTGATGAAGTTCGTGTTCCAGTGCATCGCATCGAGGCGCCGGCGAGTGCGAAGGTCTTGCGTAAACAAGGTAAGGGTGCGCAAGACTGCTGGTACGTGACGGAGGCCTCAGGTTGCAATGGCGGCCCCCTAACCAAACAACAGGAGGATTCATGTCTCGTTCTGTTCGCAAGCAACTTCTTTCGGCCATCCTGCTGACAGGCGTCGCCCTCGTTGCAGCAGCCCAGTCCTACAAGCAGCCCGACAAGCAGCCTGCACCGGTTGCAGATGCATCAACCGATGCCGCAGCCCTTCAGGCCGCATTCGACAACGCCGACATCAACCGGGATGGACGCCTGACCAGGCAGGAGGCGGCGCGAATCCCTGCTGTCCACTCCAGGTTCGACCAGCTCGACAAGGACAGAAACGGGTATCTGACTCCTGAGGAGTTCGGGAAGGCCACCGGGCAGCTGTCCCGAGACTGACTCACCAATGGAGTCGCAGCTCCAGTCCCGGCGAGCGAGGAACTGCACACCGGGAGAGCGCGTTGTCTGCCAGCCGTGCTTTGGAAGCACGGCACCCTTGTCACCAAACTGGGAGAGATCAATGTTTGCCGATATAGAGCTTCGGCGGAGTTTCGGCCGCCGCGAGCACGGGGGACTTTTCGTTTCCGAAAGCCTCGTCAGCGTTCTTGACGAGGTGCGGCAGGGTTTCCAAGCCGCACGTAATGACCCGTCTTTCGTCGCGGAGTTGTGTGATCACATGCAGACCTTCGCGGGACGAAAGACTCCCCTGACGCACGCACGCCGCCTGTCTGAGCGATATGGCCAGAACATCTATCTGAAGAGAGAGGACCTCCTGCACGGCGGCGCGCACAAGACGAACAGCGTGCTCGGGCAATTGCTGCTCGCCAAGCGGATGGGAAAGACCCGGATCATTGCTGAAACTGGCGCGGGGCAGCACGGTGTTGCGACTGCCATGACGGGTGCAAAGCTCGGTCTGTCGGTGGAGGTCTACATGGGGGCCGTGGACGTCGAACGCCAGCAGCAGAACGTGCAGCGAATGCGGCTGTTCGGCGCCGAGGTCCATCCCGTGGAGGCAGGCAGCGCGACCCTGAAGGATGCGATCAACGAAGCCATGCGCGACTGGATCACGAATGTGGGCAGTACCTACCATTGTTTTGGCACCGCAGCTGGACCGTATCCGTATCCGTCGATGATCAAGTATTTCCAGTCGGTCATCGGCTCGGAAACGCGCGAGCAGATCATGTGCGCCACCGGCGGCCTGCCGGCCGCGGTGTTCGCGTGCATTGGTGGCGGGAGCAACGCAATCGGGCTGTATTCCGCTTTCGAAGGCGATGACGATGTCGCCCTGTACGGAGCCGAGCCAGCCGGGCGCGGCGACGGCTCGAACCGCCACGCTGCGACGCTCACCCGGGGCACCGTCGGTGTCTTTCACGGCATGCGTTCGCTGTTCCTGCAGAACGCCGAAGGGCAGATCGCGAACACGCATTCGATCGCAGCGGGGCTGGACTATCCCGGCGTCGGTCCGGAACTGGTCGCGCTTCAGGACTGCGGGCGTGCGCAGTTCGCTGCGATCACCGACGAAGAAGCGCTCGACTCTTTCGAAGTGCTCTCCAGGCTTGAGGGGATCATCCCGGCCTTCGAGTCCGCGCACGCGCTTGCGCTGGCCTTGAAATGCTGCCGCACCCTTCCTTCCGCGAGCACGCTGGTCGTGTGCCTGTCCGGGCGAGGAGACAAGGACCTGGATCAGTACCGGAAACTACGAGGAGCACAGAAATGAACCGTTTCGACAAGTTGTTCGATCGACCCGACCGCCGCGCATTCATACCGTTCTTCACTCTCGGCGACCCGACACCGAAGGCAAGCCTCGACATCATCAGGGCGGCGGTCGATGCAGGCGCCGATGCTCTCGAACTGGGATTCCCGTTCTCCGATCCGATCACCGATGGTCCGGTGAACCAGAGATCAATGCAGCGCGCGTTGAAAGCAGGAGTGACCTACGCGGCGTGCGTGGAAATGGTTCGCGAGATCCGCAGCGCCTACCCCGACCTGGCGATAGGCTTGCTTCTCTACTACAACCTGCTCTTCATGCGAGGCGATTCGGCCTATCAAGAACTGGCAGACATCGGGATCGACGCGGTGGTGTGCTCGGACTTGCCGCTGGATGAGAGTTTCGCGCACATGCAGGCTTTGCGCGCCAACGGCCTCGGCTGCATCCAGATGGTGGCGCCCAACACGGGCGCGGAAAGAGCCCGCAGGCTCATCGGGGAGTCATCGGCTTTCACTTATGTCATCAGCCGATTCGGAACGACCGGATCCGCCGAAGACCTCGAACCCGACACCCTGGCGCGGGTGCACCGTCTTGGCGCCTGCCAAAGGCCTCTCGTGGTCGGTTTCGGGATCAGCAAAGTTTCCCACGTCAGGGAACTTTGGAAGGCCGGAGCGCATGGCGTGATCATTGGCAGCTTGTTCAGTCTCAAGATCGAGAAGAATCCGCACGATTGCGCCCCGGCGGTGGAGTTCATCCGCAACTTCATCAGCCAGATTCAGGCCGGCAAGCCGTGCCTCGACTATCCCGGCGTCGTCTGACGCTTCATCGGGATTCACGACATGCGATTGACAGACTGGATTCGATTGACAGTGCTCGGCGCCGTGTGGGGGGCGTCGTTCATTTTCATGCGCGTCCTCGCTCCCGTACTCGGGCCGGTTTTCACGACCGAAGTCCGAGTCGCAACGGGAGGGCTGACGCTGCTGCTCTATTTCCTGATCATTCGTTTCAACCCGCGCTGGAACGAGCATTGGCGCCATTACTTGATCATCGGTGCGTTCAATGTCGCGCTGCCCTTCATTCTGTTTTCTTTTGCAGCCCAGCATGTTCCGGCATCGTATTCCGCCATCATCAATTCAATGACGCCGCTGTTCGGAACACTGTTTTCCGCCGTTTGGCTCGGTGAGGTGCTGACCAAGTCGAAGCTGACGGGACTGGCGCTCGGGATTGCCGGGGTGGTGATCATCGGCAAAGGTGCCGAGGGGGTGCTGCCGACGCCGCAACTGCTGGTGTCCATCTTGGCCTGCCTCGCGGCAGCGGCTTCCTATGCCGGGGCAGGCATCTACATCAAGCGGTTCGCTACCGGCGTGAATCCTCTCGGCTCAGCGGGGTGTGCGCAACTCGTTGCTGCAGTCGCTCTGCTTCCGTTCTGCCTGGTGGCGCAGCCGGCGGTCGTGATGACATGGACCATTGTTCTCAATGTGGCTGGAATTGGAATTCTCAGCAGCGCCTTGGGTTTCGTTCTGTATTTCCGGCTGGTCAAGGATGTGGGTCCATCCAGGGCCATGATGGTGGCGTTCCTGACTCCGCTGTTCGGGCTCCTATGGGGCACGATGTTTCTTGGCGAGCCTTTGACCGCCCCCACGGTCATCGGTTGCGCGATGATCATCGGTGCGATCGGGCTGATCGTCCGACCCAGTCCGATGTCGCAGCCCGCGACGGATGGAGTGGTGGGTCGGTGACCTTGGAGTTGGTCGAGCCAGAACCCTCGTGCGCCGTGCTCTACGGCCTTGCCGGCCTTGTCCACCTGCGCGGCGGCGCCCTGCGGGAATTGATTGGCGACTGATCCCGGCAGAGCGTGTTCTTCGGACCATGCGCTCGCGCAGCTTGGCAGGCCCCTGCTTGGATCAGTGAGCCTGATCCCGCCAGGGGAAGGCGAGCGACGACGCTTCTGCGGGGTCCGTGATGACGTCGCCGGTGTAGTCCGTCACCTGCTTGCCGTTGTAGTTGAAGGTGCCGTCCTCGTCTTCGTTCCACCGAGGTCGCGCAGGTGTTGCTCCCACTCGGCAGCGGAACGGCCGACGTCCGGATCGAAGACGGGAAGAGAAGAGGGAGAGGTGTTCTGGACTGATGCCATGACGGAGTTCCTTTCAGTAGGGTGACATCGGCAACGGCGATGCGGCCTCCAAACGCCACGATTGCCTTTGAGTAGGACGATCACAGCCGTCGGTTACGGTGGGCATCGGGGTGAGCTCGAGGACGAGGCTGCGCAGCAACCGACCCCGTGGCCCGAACCGCTACCCCGATCGGAACAGGAACCGGAGGCAGCTTCGGGCCACTCAGACAGTCTGCCAGCCCAACGGGAAGAGGGGCAGGCAATCGAGGAATTGGCCATTGCCTCCCGGCGTTTCGTCACCATGAATCCCCTGAATCCGAATTCGCCCCCATCCACGTGTGGCTCGACCTCGAGCGCGGACCACCAGCAGTCGCCGCTGCCC
Source organism: Piscinibacter sp. (assembly GCA_036377015.1). GTDB lineage: Bacteria > Pseudomonadota > Gammaproteobacteria > Burkholderiales > Burkholderiaceae_C > Albitalea. The sequence continues at coordinate 43,237 of DASUZE010000048.1, forward strand.
GCACGTTTCGGTCATGCTCGGGCACAACTATCGGTCGCGTCGATCAAGGACTTGCTCTCGTCGCGGCGGCTTCCGTGGAGCTGGTCTCGCAAGCCTGCGCAAGGGATCACGCCTGCGGAAGGGAAGACGTTTGAACTGGTGCACGCCGAGCATGCCCTGACGCGCTACCTGCAACGGGTCATCGAGCGGCTGGACATGCGACGGGAGCCTCACCCGAATTTCTACTGGACGCGAAGGGATGTTGGTGGTCCCGACAGCCTCGTCCTGCGGCCCAATCCGCCGGTTTCAAAGCGAGTGCTGAACCACCTACTTTTCCGCGGTGTCGTCGGCGAGTCCTATTCGGTACGCGAACTGCTGGAGGCCCGCCATCGATCCGGCCAAGGCGACGATGCGGGGTACAGCATCGGGGGCGACCTGATCCCCTGCTTGAAGGAACTCGGGCAGGTGAGTGCGACATCGTTTGAGGAACTCGACGCATTGACGCCCCGTCCGAAAGGGACGTCAGCCGCCGAGGCACCCTTGGACACGTGGCCGAACGAAATCGTACTGGACGTCCTGGAACTCCTGCCGGCGCGAACCTTGAAGGATCTCCTGCTGACCAGCAGGCGTCTCCACAGACTCACGCAGACCATCTTGAAAGGACAAAGCGAGCAAGCGCAAGAATTCAGGAGAAATGCCCGGCAGAGCGTCAGCTTGAAGATCGATGCCCTGGCCAGAGCAAGCTCGCCCAATGAGTTCGGCAAGGGCTTGCCGGAGTTGATCAGGGACAGCAAGCACATCGGTGTGGCCTTGACCGACTCGCCCTACATCGGTTCGGGCGTCGCTGATCATCACTACATCGACATACTGCTCAAAGCTCTCGCCCACCGCAGCGACCTTTGCAGCTTCTCGATGGACGACGAGTCCACCTTCAACGTGGCCACGCTCATCAACTTCCTGCGCTCGGTGGTGACCCGAAATCCTGACTTGTCGGAGCTGATGGTGCGCGTCAACAGGTGTCTTGCCGACCAGGGCGTCCTCGCCGTGGCCAACATACCGAGACTGACGAAGGTGAATCTCCATCTGGACAAATCCTGTCCTGTCGGGATTCGCGCGCTTTTGTCGAAGCCGACATTGCGTCATGTTGAGTTGACGGTCCACCGCAACTCCGACGGAAGGGCGGAGGGAGATGCCATTGCGCGAAGCAGTTCCCTCACCACACTGGGTCTCGACTGGGTGACCGATGCCGCACTGCAGGGCATGGCGCCGGGACTGGGCGCGAGCTGCGCGCTGCGGTCGCTGAGGATATCCGGCGAGTTCGAGCTCACGGGAATGCAGGCCTTGCGAGCGGCCCTTGAGCAAACCACTTCGATCGCTCATGTGTCGATCTGCCCGAGCGTCGTCCACGACGGCTTGCTGGCCGCTCTCGCACCCATGCTATCGACGAACAAGTCCATCCGGTCGTTGCGACTCGAAATGTCGGAGAGCGGGCTGCGTGGGGCAGAGGCATTGGCAAGGGCCATGAAGACGAACAACACGCTCGTCGATCTCGAGTGCCAGTTCTCTATGGGGGCAGAGTCCGCCAAGTGGGTCGCAAGGATGCTCGGCGACAACCGTTCCATCGAGAAGATCGACTTGTCGAAATGCAAATTGACGGACGCGGCTGCCAAGCAGCTGGCTTTGGGGCTGATGCGCAACACGACGCTCAAGGAGGTCGGTATCAGAACGGCTGGGGTGACCTCCCCAGGACTCAAAGCACTCGCGCAAGCGCTGCGGGCGATGCCGGCACTGACCACGGTCAACCTTCGGTCCTACAACGGCAGCGGGTTGAAGACGCTTTCCAAGCTGTTGTCAGGGACGGCCCTCGACGTGACGTGCAGCATCTGAGCGGCTGGGGTCGCAGCACGCACGAGCAAGTCGGACTCTCGTGATGCCCGTCCACCCCCCGAGTGCTTCGATCCATCGCATGCGGACCTGCGCCACCCGTGGCAACCCCCGGTCCGCCCCGCCGAATGGAGGCGGATTTCCGCTGCCAACATGGTCAGGCGTTCCGAAGCGCCCGGTGGAACCGGAGAGGCCGCTGCGCCACGCAAGGGCGGCGTGGCCCACCAGGGCAACCGATTCAACCAAAGGAACCGCGACATGCGGCCAGACACCTCGCCTCCTGCCTCGTCCCAAACCCCGCGCGACGTCACGGACACATCACCTTCGCGCCACAACGCCATACGCCACGCTTCGCCCCGCGACAAGGTGGTTCATGAAACGTTCTCCTTGAAGCGCGCGTTCATGTTCGGACTGGCGCTCTATGCGACAGCCGTGGGGAGTGTCGCCTTGCCGCCGAGCGGCCGCAACCCGGTCTTTCGGCATGCCGCGCTGCCCGATCTCGAGGGGCCCAGGGGGCCGCAACAGCAGAGCAGGGGGGATCCGCGCTACGAAGGGCATCTGATCCCGGATGCCAAGCCGTCCTTCTACAAGGAGAACGTCCATCCGCTGCTCAAGGGCGAGAGGGTAAACATCACCGACTTTGCGCACCCGAACTATTTCGAAGCCAAGAACACGCTGGACCTTGGCGAGGAGATCGTGGTCCACCGCGGCCTGTACGACAAGCACAATGGAATTCCGGAGAACTCGATGGGCGCGATCCAGAAAGCCTACGACGCGGGTTTTCGCAGCCTGGAGATCGACATCCAGGTCACCGCCGATGGCGTTCCGGTCCTGCTGCACGACTTCACCCTTGGCCGCATCACCGGCGACCCGGAAAATCGCCTCGTGAGCCATGTCAATTGGGACGAACTGAAGGACAAGCACCTGGTGATACGCAACCCGGTCGACGGCAACTTCGTCGAGACCGACCAGAAAGTGTCGACGGTGCGGGACGCGCTGCTCGACATTGCGACGACCAAGCCGGACATGTCCATCCAGCTGGATTGCAAGGAGCAGACCGCCGAGGACGCCTTCCACCTGCTGCTCGCGAACCCCGAGCTACGCAGGTTCACCGCGCTCAAGCTCTACGCCAAAGCATATTTTGGCGGCTTCGACCAGTTTCTGGGCAACCTCTATGCGCGCTACGGGATCGACCCGCAAAGCGACGCAGACAGGACGAAGCGGGTGGAACTGCTCGAGGCGATGAAGGAGATCAAGGTCGTGCCCGTCTTCAGCGAGGGCATCGTGCAGGATGCGCGGATTCACCGGTTCTTTCCGGCCCAGGCGCCGGAGGGTCAGCTGAGCGCCGAAGGACTTGCCGAGTCCGCCATGGCCTGGATCCAGGGCTGGAGGACGATGGACATCAAGGTCATCGAGGCGCGTTCGTACGGGCCCGAGACTCTGGACGGCCGCGCCATGATGCTGCTGAACCAAGGTCTCGCCGAACCAGGCAGCGGTGTGTCGCGGATCGCAACGTCGGCCGCCTACCGCTTCGAGGACTTCTCCGTCCCGCAATCCGACGGCAGCAAGAAGTTCTTCACTTGGCAGATCTTCGGCGGCATCAGGGACGTGACCGACGATCCTGCGAGCGCCAGAACGGAGACGGCTGGTGCCTTCCGGCACGCGGGCTACAACGTCCTCACCGATCAGCCAGTGGAAGAGGCCTACGCGGCGGCGAACGACCGTACCCTGGCGCGCGGCCACACCGGCGTCGAGCTCGACGTAACGCCCGGAACGCAGATCGACACCGCGCGCAACATGGAGATCGTCCAGCAGCGCGGCCGCGAGTTTCTTGCCGAGAAGCAGCAGCCCGATGCCGACCTCATCGCGTCAGTGCGCGCAGGCCGGCTGCGCGATGCCGCCGCGCCGCCGAGTGCGGAACTTGCCAGTTTCCGCATCTGGAGTCCGGCGGCCGCCGCCGTCGTGGGCGCGGGCGTCTTTGCGTACGGCTACAGGAAGGGGGCGTACGGTGCGATCCGGACGGCAGTGGCGCAGGCTGCATGGGGGGACGCAGATTCACCGACGAGCATGGTTCCACGACTGGTGGTAGATACAGCGCAGCGGGGACTGGTTGTCGTGCGGCAAGGGGTCAACCTCATGCAGCAAGGGATCCATGCACTGCAACGGCAGGCCCGGACAACGACGGATGAGCATGAGCTTATGGTGATCACGGTGCAGGATGGTGAAACTGCCTAGACCTGCGAAGCGAGCGGTGCTCATGCAAAAAAGTGCTCCTTGAACGGCATCGCCGCCGCGCCGATCATCGCGGCGTGCTTCTCGATCTGTCCCACGACCAGCGTTGGGTTCGGGGAGCCGATTCCTCGCCTCGGCCGCTGCTCGAAACGGACCTTGGCGATGAGCCGGCGCGCGAGGTCGGGAGGCAGGCGCGATCCGAATACGACGGCGCGCGGGTCGAACAACGCGACGGCAGCGGCCACCGCGACGGTGACGCTTTCGCGCACCTCCTCGATCCAGGTGTCGATCTGCCGCCAGGCCGGTTCGTAGCGATCGAGCATCGTATGGAGGTCGGGCAACTCGCGTCCCGAGGCGACGAGCCGCCTGCGCAGGGATTCCAGTGTGGGGCGCGTCATACCGGCCAGGGCGAACAGGCGTCCCATCTCGCCGGCGTTACCGTGTGCGCCCCGCAAGAGCTTGCCTTCGCTGATCAGGCCTGCCGCGAACCCGTCGGTGAAGTGCAGGTAGACGAAGTTGCTGTATTCGCGGCCGACCCCGAACAGGCACTCGGCGAGCGCTGCGCAGTTGGCGTCGTTGTCCATCCACACCGGCAGCTGCAGCCGCTCGGCGAACAGATGATCCAGGTGCGCGTCAGCCCAGTCCGCGCTCAACAGGAGCGGTGGGTTCACCCGCGAGCCGCTGCCCGTGCGTGGCCCCGTCATGCTGAGGCCGACGCCGAATACGCTGTCCGGTGCGACGCCGTTGCTGCGCAGCAGCTTGCCCGCATCGCGCGGGACCTGCGTCGCCACATGTTCCAGCCCGAGCGGAAACGCAGTCACGAGGCGCTGGTCCAGCACCTTGCCAGAAAGGTCCATCAGCGCAAGGCCGTATCCGTCGACCAGGATCGAAAGCCCCAGGCAGTACGCGAAGGTCGGAACAAGCGAGACGGTCGCACTGGGCTGACCTCTGCCGCGTGTGACCGGCGGACCGAGCTGCAACAGGCCCCGCTCGACGAGGCCGTCGATCAATCCCTTCGCGCCGGGCACGCTCAGGCCGCTTGCTCGGGTAAGGTCCGCGCGCGAGACGGTGCCGGCGCGCCGCACCAGCTCCAGCATCCAGCGCTCGCTTTCGCTTGCGACACGGTGTTCGCCGGTGCGAAGAAATCGGGACTGGATGGGAAGGGCGGCGGGCGTCGGCATGCCGCAGTCTAGGAGCTTGCAATCCCTTCAGCGTTCAGTCATATTATCTTAATGCTGGATATTTAATATAAGAAAGCCGGAAACATCCCGGCGTAACAGCGGCGATCCATCGTCGCCCAGGAGACATCGCGTGCACCGCAACGACTTTCTGCCTCGCAACCTTGGCCTGAAAGCGGTCGCGCTGGCCGTGCTTTCCGCATGGAGCGGCCAAGCGTCCGCCGAGACCACTCCAGCGGCGCCCGCCGGCGCTGCTTCGGCAGCATTGCCGTCCGTGGAGATCACCGGCTTCCGATCGCAGAACACCCGCACCATCGCCAACAAGGAGGCCTCGGCGGTAACGGTCGACTCGGTCGCATCGGACGAGATCGGTCGCCTGCCCGATTTCAATGTCGGCGACGCGCTCAAGCGCGTCACAGGTGTCAGCACGCTCGAATACCAGGGCGAGCCTCGCTACGTCATCGTGCGCGGCCTCAACGGCAACTACAACACGACCCTGATCGATGGCTTCGCCTTCGCGACCACCGACATCGGCAGCCGCCAGATCCTCATGGAGGTGCTTCCGTTGAACTTCGTCCATCGCATCGACGTGACCAAGACGTTCCTCCCGGAAAACGTTGGCGGCTCGATCGGTGGTACGGCCAACCTCGTCACCGCGGGCGGCTTCGATCATCCGGACGGCGTACTCACACTGCAGGCCAAGGGCGGCGCGACCTTGATGAGCGATCGGTACGGCGGACACGAGCCAGGCGGAGAGGCTGCAGCCAAGTGGGGCACACGGATCGGGCCAGCCAGGCAGTTTGCCTTCCTGGGCTCGGCAAGTTACTGGCGGCGGCACATCCACGTCCCTCAGATCGAGAGCGGCGGCAGCCTCAACTGGTACAACGCCGACGGCACCCGCAACAACACGCCCTATGGTGGCAACGGCCTGGCGGTGCCCACCGAACGCCGCTGGTACAACTACGACAACGACCGCGATCGCGCCGGCATCACTGCGCGGCTGGACTGGCGGCCGGAAGGCCCTGTTGGCGGTCACGTGGCGACCTACTGGTTCAGGCAGCACGAGAATTCCGGCCGCGCGACGCAGAACTCGCAGGTGCAGAGCAGCGCTCGCGTCAGCAACCAGACGCCCACCAGCGGCACCTTGAGCAACGTGAACCAGTACGTCGAATTCGGACGGCTGCGGTGGGGGCGCGACCTCTATGGCATCAACGGCGAGCTCACGACCGAACTTGCGCCCAAGTGGAATGCCGACCTGCGCGGCAGCGTCTCGAGAGCCGTCGTCAGCAACCCGCAGAGCTGGGACAAGTTCCAGCAGAACGCCCTGGCGTTCAACTACGACTGGAGCGCGACGGCGCCGATCTTCAGTGCGGTGAATCCCGCCAACAGCGAGAACCCGGCCCGCTATGCCAACGTCTACCATCAAGAGGAGCGTACCGAGTACTCCCAGCGGGTGAGCGACCTGCAGGTCAACCTGCACCACAACGTCGATGAAGACGCTCGGGGCTGGGGTGCTGCATTGGGCGCACGGCTCGTCCAGACGCGCATGAACACCGCTTTCGCGCGCCGCACCTGGAACGCCATGCCTTACACGCTCGCGGACGCGCTTGCCGGCAGCACCTGCGGGTTCGAGTGCAACACGCCGCTGTACGTGGTCGACACGCAGCGGGCGGATCAAGCGTGGGTTGCCAACCGCGACGGCGTGACGCCGGTGGACGACGTCACCGCCCAGAACGGCGCGACCTACGGTGTCGAGGAGGAGATCAAGGCGGCCTATACGCAGGCGCAGTGGCGCTCGGAGCATTGGCTGTTGGCGGGCGGCGTCCGCTACGAGCAGACCCGCTTCCAGAGCAAGGGTTGGCAGCAGGTCAACGGTGCCTGGAGCGAGACGGCCGCGCAACGCAGCTACTCCGACCTGCTGCCGTCGCTGACCGGGTTCTACGCGACCGGGTTGCGCAGCAAGCTGCGCTTCGGCCTGTCGCGCACGCTCGGGAGGCCGCGCCTGGATCAGATGGCGCTGAAGGGCGGCGTCCTCAACACCTCGGCTTCGCCGAACACGCTCTCGCAAAGCAATCCCGATCTCAAGCCGCGCCGCAGCGACAACGTCGACATCGGGCACGACTGGGTGCTCGGCGGCGGGCGCAGCATGGTGGCGGTCGCGCTGTTCCACAAGACCATCCGTGACGAGATCTTCCGCTTCGGCGAGCTCCAGACGATCAACGGCGTCGATACACTCGTCACGCAGCCTCGCAATGTCGACGGAAGGGTGAGGATCACCGGTGTGGAGCTGGGCGTGATCAAGGAACTGGGCAGCCTCGTGCCGGCACTCAACGGCTTCACGGTGAGCTTCAACGCCAGTGCACTGGACGTGAAATACCCGGTGAAGCTCGGTGACGGCACGAGCACGACGCTCGGCGTCCTGCCGCAGCAGCCCAAGGAGCTGTGGAATCTGGCGCTGACCTACGAAAACGGCCCGTGGCACACGAAACTCGCCTGGAATCACACCGGCAAGCTGTGGGACGACCGCTTCCCCAATTACGACAGCGTCGTGCAGTTCTATCGCAATCGGTACCAGGAACCGACCGACAAGGTGGACTTGCAGATTGCCTATGACGTGACGCGCAATCTCTCGCTCAGCTTCGATGCGCTGAACATCACGGGCCAGGGCTTCCAATACAAGTACGGCCAGTCGCAGGAGTACCTGCAGTCTGCCTGGAAAGTCTCGCCGATCGTGATGGTGGGCGTGAACGTGAAGCTTTGAAGGACCCGGGATGCAGCCAGAAGCCATGCCTTCCTTGCCGCGCCGCCGCTTGCTGGCGGCGGCCACCCTGTCGGCGGTAACGAGCGCGCGGGCGGCCGATCCGCCGTTCGGGCGCGCGCATCCGCGAGACGTGGGCCGCAAGTTCGATGCAGACGGCACGCCGCTGCCGTTCGAGGGCAACACCTTCGCCGGCCACGTGGGCCAGCAGGGTGCGGACTACGAAACCTTCGATGCCTGGCTCGACATCGTGCGGGAGATGCCGCGGCATGGCTTCTCGCGGAAGCTGACGCTGGTGCCGCCCTCGAGCTGGCACGTCACGCTCATCGGCGGCGTGAACGACGTCGACCGGACCACGCCGGCCTGGCCGACCGACCTGGCGCGCGACACGCCCATCTCGCAGGTGCACCGTACCTTTCTGGAGCGGCTGCATCAGCGCCGTGCGCGGCCGCTGGAAGCGTGCCGCTTCGTGGTCGACACCGAGCGGCCGCCGCGCACGCGAATCGAAGGCACGCTCGCCGTGCCGCTGCGTCCGGCCGATGCTGCCGACGCGAAGCGGCTGGGGGCGGCACGGGACGAGCTGGCCGACCTGATTCGCCTGCGGCGCCCAGACCATGACACTCAGCGATTCCACGTCACCATCGGTTATCTGTACCGCCTTCTCGATGCGACCGAAGCGGCGGCGATGCAGGCCGCTGCCGCCGACTGGATCTCGCGCCTCGCGGTGCGCGGCCCCCTGCGCATCGGCGCATTCCACTTCTGCGTGTTGCGCGACATGTTCGCGTACCGCGAGATGAGGGCCGTATGACGCGGCCGCTCCTGCTCGCGATCACGCTGGTCCTCAGCTGCGCGGCATGGCCTGCTGCGGCCCAGGCGCCGTCGCCGGGCTTCGATGCCGCGAAGCTCACGCACGACAACTTCTATCGGGTGCTGGAGCCGGTGGCGCAGCGCGAAGGCCGCCTCGTCCTCTACAACTTCGCCGGCAACTTCGATCCGGTGTGGAAGGACGGTCTGATTCCGCGTTTCGAGGCGCGCTACGGCGTCAAGGTGGAATACCACAACGTACGCAGGGACCAGGCCAACCAGCAGCTCGTGGCCGTGCACAGGTCCGGCCGGCCCTCGCCCGTCGACGTGTACTTCGCCGGCGGGCCCGACAACTTGGCCAGCCTGCCCGGCGTGGTCGCACCGTATCGCCTGGCCGATCTGCTGCCCAACCTTGCGGCCGTGCCCGCAGGGTACAAGAACGTCGTCTTCGGCATCGATGCCCAGGGCCGCTGGCCGATTGTGCATCGCAGCCAGCTCGTGCTCGGCTATGACAGCGCACTACTGTCCGAGGCCGAGGTGCCGCGCAGCTTCGAGGCGTTGGTGGCATGGGCCGAGAAACATCCGAAGAAATTCGCCTTCACTTCACCAGCGAAGGGTGGTTCAGGCGCCGGATTCGTGTACTCAGCGGCACTGCACTTCGTGGAGGACGCGGAGTGCCGCAAGACCCTTGCCGATGTGACGCTGACACAGCCGCAAGCGCAGGCGTGGGCGATGCAGGCCGCGTGCCTCGAGCCGCTGTGGGCCTACTTGACACGATTGCTGAAGGCCGCCGAGCTGACCAACGGCAACGCCGACACGCTGAACCTGATGAACAACCGGCAGGCGCTGATCGGGACGGCCTGGGAGGATCAGGCGCTGACCTTCGTGCGCGCCAAGCTGTTGCCCGCGAGCTTTCGCGCAACCTCGCTGCAACCCGGGCTGGTCTCGGGCGGCGACGGGCTGATCATCGCCGCCAACGCGAAGAGTCCCGCCGCCGCGCTGCTGTTCGTCGACATGGCCTTCGGCCGCGAATTCCAGGCCTGGAAGCTTGAGCACCATGCCTCGCGTTCGCCGCGCAACGATGTCGATGTCAGCGCAGTCACGCCGCAGACGGCGCGCCATCTCGTGCCCGCGGAGCAGGCCAGGGCCTGGTCCGTGCCGGTCAACTGGATCGCCGTGCGTGGACTCACGCGAGCCTTCGAAGAGAAGGTGCTGAGTCGGCTATGACGACGAGCGCGTCGCTGCTGTCCATCACCCAGGTGAGCAAGTCCTATGGTTCCACCGTGGCACTGCACCCGACCGACATTCGCATCGAGCGCGGCGAGTTCGTCACGCTGCTTGGCCCGTCGGGCTGCGGCAAGAGCACGCTGCTGCGCATCGTCTGCGGCGTGACGCCCGCGAGCGCCGGCTCCATCGTCCTCGACGGCCAACGCATCGAGACGCTGCCGCCCGAACGACGCGACATCGCGATGGTGTTCCAGTCGTACGCGCTGTTTCCGCACATGAGCGTGCGCAAGAATCTCGGCTTCGGGCTGCGCATGAAGAGGGTCGAAGCGGCCGAGCAGGAACGTCGCATCGCGCATGCGGTCGAGATATGCAACCTTGGCGCCTTGCTCGAGCGTTCGCCGCGCCAGCTCTCGGGTGGGCAGCAGCAGCGTGTCGCGCTGGCGCGTGCGCTCGTGATGCAGCCAGCGCTGCTGCTGTTCGACGAGCCGCTGTCCAACCTCGACGCCAAGCTGCGCGAGAGCCTGCGCGACGAGCTGGTGCGCCTGCACCGCGCGACCGGCAGCACCAGCCTCTACGTCACGCACGACCAGGCTGAGGCGATGGCGATGTCGGACCGTGTGATGGTGATGAACTCCGGCCGCATCGTCGAGACCGGCACGCCGGTCCAGTTGTACCGCCGTCCGCGCCACATCTTCACGGCGAGTTTTCTCGGTCAGACGAACCTGCTGCGGGTCGCCATCGCGGAAGGCGTGGCGACCCTGCCCTGGGGAGAATGCTGTCGTGTCGACGGACTGGCCTCCGGGACACGCAACGCTCAGGTATCGCTTCGTCCGGAGGACATCGCGCTGACACCCGACGCCCAGGGTCCCGGCTGGATCACCGGGAGGAGCTTCGCAGGAGCGTCCGCGAACTACACATTGCAGGTGGGCGATGTCGCCTTGCGTGCGTCCCATGCGGGTGCAACAGCGCTGCTCCCGGTGGGCGAGCGCGTGGCGCTGACGACGCTCGCGATACCGCTGCATGCGCTGGAAGGTCCGTCTCCATGACGGTGCACGGACGCCGCGGTGCCTGGGTCGGCCTCGGCCTGCTGCTGCCCGGCGTCGGCTTCCTCGCCCTGCTGTTCGTTGGGCCGCTGGTGTGGAGCCTGCTCGGCAGCGTCGGGCTGGAGCCGGGCGGCCACGGCAGCTTCACGCTCGAGCACTACGCGCAGATCGTCGAGCGCCAGACGCTTCGGCAGGGGCTGCGGCTGTCCGTCTACTACGGCATCGTGCCGGTCGTCGTGACGCTCGCGGTCGCGATCGGCTTGGCGCAGCTACTGCGCCGCCCGTTTCGAGGGCGCGCGTTGTTCAACGGGATGTACAAGCTCCCAATGGCAGTGCCGGGCATCATCGCGGCACTGATCGTGATGACGCTGGCTGAGCGCGGCGGGCTGCTCGATCGGCTGGTCGAGCCGCTGGGCCTGGTGCTGCCGCGCCTGCTGCGCGATCCCTGGGGCATCGGCGTGATCCTGACCACCGTGTGGAAGCAACTGCCTTTCATGACGCTGGTCATCACGGGCGCCTTCGCCGCCATCCCGCAGGACGTGATCGACGCGTCACGCAGCTTGGGCGCCGGGCGCTGGGCGACGCTGCTGCGGGTCGAGATCCCGCTCGCGATGCCCGGCATCTCGGCCGCCGTCCTACTGACCTTCATCGGTTCGATGGGTTGGTACGCGATCCCCGACCTGGTCGGCCCGCCGACGCCGCGTCCCCTTGCCGTGCACATGCTCGTCGAGTTCGGCAACGGCAACATCGGCCTCGTGCACGCGATCGGCATGGTGCTGAGTGCCTTCGCGGTGGCGGTGCTGCTCGGCTACTACGCGCTGAGTGCACGCGCTCAGCGCCTGTTCTCCAATGAGTCCACGGACGCCCGGGATGACTAGCGCCGAGCGTCGCCGACGCTTCGAGCCGGAAGACCGCATCTGGGTCGCGGTCGGCCTCTTCACCGCGCTCACGCTCGCCCTGGCCGTGCCGCTGGTCGTGCTGCTGCTCTGGAGCTTCGCCGACCGTTGGGCCGCGCCGAACTTGCTGCCGCAGGCGTACAGCGGCGACACATGGCGCGCCGTCCTGCGCGACTCGACGCTGCTGGCCGCGGCCGTCAACAGCACGATGATCGCGCTCGCCGTGACGCTGCTCACCGCCCTGGTGGCAATGCCCACCGCGTGGGCGATGGCCAAGCTGCCGCTGCGCTGCCGGCGGGCGGTGGAGATCTTCGTGCTGGCGCCGGTGATCGTGCCCGGTGTGGTGGTCGCCACCGGTGTCGGCCAGGTTTTCCTGATGCTGGGCATCGCCTACACGGTCACCGGCGTGGTGCTTGTCCAGATGGTCGGAACGTTGCCGCTGATGGTGAGACTGCTGGCCGCGAGCTTCGAGGTGCTGCCCGACGAGTTGCTGCACGCGGCGCGCTCGCTCGGCGCCGGGCCGCTGCAGGTCGCGTGGCATGTCGTGCTGCCACTGTCGGTGCCGGGGCTGCTGGCCGGCGCGTTGCTGTCCTTCGTCGGCAGCTTCGAGGAATTCGACAAGACCTTCATCGTCGGCGCGCCCGTGGTGCAAACGCTGCCGGTGCTGCTGTACCACCATCTCGACCCCTATTCGCTGCAGTTTCCGCTCGCCGCCGCCGTGGCGCTGATCCTGCTGCTGCCGGTGCTGGTCGTCTTCGTGCTGTCGGGGCGCATCCTGCGCGACGACGTGATGGCCGCCGGCATGGGCAAGGTCTGACATTCCCGCTTCATGGCTCGCATTCCCCACTACCAAATGCCGTCGAACGTACCGCCCATCGCTCAACTCCTGCATCCCGACAATGCACGTGTTCTGGTCGCCGCACACCGAGGCGCCTGGAACTGGGCGCCGGAGAACTCGCTCCCGTCCATCGACGAAGCGATCGCGCACGGCGCCGACATCGTCGAGTGCGACGTGCGTGCCACCAGCGACCACGTCCTCGTCTTGATGCATGACGAAACGGTGGACCGCACGACGACCGGCACCGGCGCGCTGCAGGCGTTGAGCTGGACGCAAGTACGGAAGGCCCGGCTGAAAGCGGGGTCCGGCGGGCCGGATGCGACCGTCACGGGGATGCGGGTGCCCACGCTGTCGGAGGCGCTGGAATGCGCACGCAACCGCATCGCCATCAACATCGACACCAAGGTCGGCGTGCTGGCCGAGCGTGTCGCGCAATCGGTCATCTCAGCGGGCATGGCCGACCAGGTGTTCGTCAAGGCCGCCATCGAGCGACCGGAAGAAGTGCAGGCGATTCGCTCGAGTCCCTTCTTCGGGCGCGTGCCGTTTGTCCCGATGATGAAGACGCGGCGCGGGCAGCTGGCGAGCGAACTGCAGCACCTCGAGGCGCTGCGGTGCCCGATGTTCGAAGTCGAGTTCGCCGACCTCGCCGATCTGGAGTCGGCTCGGGATGCGCTCGCGCGGCTGCAAGCGCGATTGTGGGTCAACACGATCGAGGCGTCGCACAGCCCTGGCTTCAACGACCGCCGGGCACTGGCCGATCCCGACGCCGTTTGGGGACGCCTGGTGGACGCGGGCGTCGGCGCCATCCAGACCGATGCGGTTGCGACGCTGGTCGCCTACCTTGCCGCGCGCGGCGTCAGGTGATGGCTGTACTGCACCAGCATCCCGCCGAGCACTTCGATCCGATCAGCTGTCGACAGCCCATGAGCAGACCGCCCTTCCCGGACCTCGTCCTTCACTCGCACAGGCGCCGCAACCCATTGACCGGCCAGTGGGTCCTCGTGTCGCCGCAGCGCGCGCGCAGGCCGTGGCAAGGGCTGCAGGATGTTCCCGATACCGCCGCGCCACTCTCCTACGACCCCCAGTGCTATCTGTGCGCAGGCAACGCGCGGGTCACCGGCGAGCGCAATCCGAACTACCGTGGCACCTTCGTCTTCACGAATGATTTCGCCGCCCTCATGCCGGACGTGCCCGCAGGCGGCGATGCATCGGATCCGTTGCTGTGCACGATGAGCGCGCGCGGAACCAGCCGTGTCATCTGCTTCTCGCCCGACCATGCCCGAACGCTTCCCGAGCTGTCACTGGCCGCCATCGAGCAGGTGGTGGACACGTGGTGCGCGCAGAGTGCCGAGCTCGGCCGGTGCCATCGGTGGGTGCAGGTCTTCGAGAACAAGGGCGCCGCGATGGGCTGCTCCAATTCGCATCCGCATGGGCAGATCTGGGCAACGGACTACCTGCCGAACGAAGCCGCAAGCGAGGACATCCAGCAGCGCCTCTGGCACGCCGAGCACGGGACTGCGCTGCTCCTGGACGTCGCCGACCGCGAGTTGCAGGCGAACGAGCGCATCGTCGTGCTCACCGAGCACTGGCTGGCCATCGTGCCGTTCTGGGCGGCCTGGCCGTTCGAAACGCTGCTGATGCCGCGCCGGGCTGTCCAGCGCCTGCCGCAGCTGGACGCCGCCCAACGCGCGGACCTGGCGATCGCCTTGAAGAAGCTGACCAGCCGCTACGACAACCTGTTCCGCTGCTCCTTCCCATACTCCATGGGATGGCACGGCGCGCCATTCGACGCGGCCGACCCGGCGCCGTGGCAGTTGCACGCTCACTTCTATCCACCGCTGCTGCGCTCGGCCTCCGTGCGCAAATTCATGGTGGGATTTGAGATGCTGGCCGAAGCCCAGCGCGACCTCACGCCCGAGCAGGCCGCCTCGTTGCTCATCGCTCAACCCGACATCCATCACAGCGGCGCCTGACCCGCGCCCTGCCGCCTGTGCACTGCTCCATGGTTTCAGCCTTCACGATCAACACGGCACGAGCAGCGTTCGAGCAGTGCTTCGGACGCTCGCCCCAGTCCTTCGTGCAAGCTCCGGGTCGCGTCAACCTGATCGGGGAGCACACCGACTACAACGACGGCTTCGTGCTGCCTTGCGCGATCGACCGCGGCACGGTGGTCGCCGCCGGACCGCGCGATGACGGGCGGGTGCGTGTGGTCGCCGCAGACTGGCAGGGCGAGACCGACGAGTTTGTGCTTGACGAGCCGATAGAGCCTCGCCTCGACGCGCAATGGCCCAACTACGTGCGCGGCATCGTCAAGCTGCTGTTGGCGTTCGGATACCCGCCGCGGGGCATCGACCTTGCCGTCGCGGGGGACGTACCGTCCGGGGCGGGATTGTCGTCATCGGGTTCGCTGGGGGTGGCCGTGCTCCAGGCCTTCAAGACAGTGCAAGACCTGAGCACCCTCGACGCCGAGACGATGGCACTGATCGCGCAGGAGTCCGAGAACCGCTTCGTAGGCTGCAAGTGCGGCATCATGGATCCGCTGATCTCCGCGCGCGGAGAAGCCGGGCACGCGCTGCTGATCGACTGCCGCACGCTGGAGGCAAAGCCGCTTGCACTGCCCCCAGGCTCCGGCGTGATGGTCGTGGACTCGCGCGTCAGGCGCGGCCTTGTCCAGAGCGAGTACAACCTGCGCCGGGGTCAATGCGAGGCCGCGGCCACCGCGCTGGGCGTGAAGGCGTTGCGCGACGCGACCCCCGCGTTGCTCGCCACTCGTCGCGGCGAACTCGATCGCGTGGTGTGGCGGCGTGCTCGCCACGTCGTGACCGAGAACCAGCGTACCCTCGATGCAGCGCGCGCGCTCGCCGCCGGCCACCTCGACATCATGGGGAGACTGATGGTCGACTCTCACACATCCATGCGCGAGGATTTCGAGATCACCGTAGCGCCGGTCGATCGACTCGTCGAAGTGCTGCAAAAGGTCATCGGCGATGAAGGAGGCGCTCGCATGACCGGCGGGGGTTTCGGCGGTTGCGTGGTTGCACTGCTGCCGGCATCTCGCGTCGAGGCTGCACGGGAAGCCGTCCTGCGCGAATACCGGGCGCCCAACGGCGAGCTGGCGCGCATCCATGTGTGCCGGGCCGCTGCGGGGGCTGGGGAGCTTTGATCCCGTCGCTGCCCTATCGCCGCTGCGGCCGGTCGGGGTTGCAGCTGCCGGCTGTTTCGCTGGGCCTTTGGCACAACTTCGGAGCCGCCGACCGCTTCGACGACACCCGCGCCATCGTTCGCTGTGCCTTCGACGCCGGAATCACGCACTTCGATCTGGCGAACAACTACGGTCCGCCGCCCGGGTCGGCCGAGCAGACCTTCGGCAAGCTCCTGGGCGGCGACCTCGCCGGGCATCGCGACGAGATCGTCGTCGCCACCAAGGCGGGCTACCGCATGTGGCCGGGGCCCTACGGCGAGGGTGGATCGCGTAAGCATCTGGTGGCCAGCCTCGACCAAAGTCTTGCGCGCCTGAGGATCGACTACGTGGACATCTTCTATCACCACCGGCCCGATGCCGAGACCCCGCTGGAGGAGACGATGGAGACGCTCGCGTACATCGTGAGCAGCGGACGCGCGTTGTATGTGGGGCTGTCCAACTACCCGCCCGACGCGGCATGCCGCGCAGCGGGGCTGCTGCGCGAGGCGCGTGTCCCGTGCGTCATCCACCAGGCGCGCTACAACCTGTTCAGCCGTGAGCTCGAAGGAGGCCTGCTCGATGCACTGGCCCGCGAAAGCATCGGCTGCATTGCGTTCTCCCCGCTCGCACAGGGATTGCTTAGCGATCGCTATCTCGATGGCAACATCCCGGCCGACTCACGCGCTGCGCGATTCCAGGCCTTCTTGCGACCAGCGCATCTCACCGACGCGAGACTCGCGCAGGTGCGCGCCCTCACCGGGATCGCGCAAGCGCGCGGTCAGACCCTCGCGCAGATGGCACTGGCCTGGGTGCTGCGCCAACCAGGCATTTGCTCCGCGCTGATCGGCGCCAGTCGACCACAGCAGGTACTCGATGCGGTCGCCGCAATGCAATCGGCACCCTGGTCGGATGATGAGCTTGCGGCGATCGATCGCATCACCGCGTGATGCCGGCCGGACTCGACTGCGAGTCCGCGCTCCAAGGCGGAGTCGCTGGGGCGGCGCATGCGCGAGGAGACCACCGTCGACGCCAAGGACATCGTCGCGGCGCTGATCAAGGGTCAGATTGCGGGCCTGGTGCTCAGGAGCACGGGAGAGTTCGGCAAGGACTCGAAGAACTCAAGCCGGTCCCGACGTGGTATGGGCAACGAGATCGCCGACAGACCCAACAGCTGGACGTCGACAACCGGGCAACAGACGCAACCGCCTTCAGGACCCGCAGAGGATGGTCCAGCTCGCTCAGCCCGCTGCACGCATTCGCCATGGGGCGCTGAAAGGCAAACAGTGCTGCAGACGCGGCATGAGCGCTTCAGGCCAGGACGCTTTGCGCGCTTGTCCTGGTTCATGAGTGACGCGCAGCCGCGTGACAGGACGGAACGGCCGCCGTTCGGCGGCTCATTGGCCATCGCGCGGACATCCAGTCCGGGCCAAGACGCTGCTGCGTCTGCGGCGAGGAGATCGCCGATCGCGAGGGCGATGGTCGCGACAGCGGAACCGTTTTCCACCGCATCCCACTCAACGGGAATCGCGGCACTTCCGGTCAGACCTGCAGGGGTGACTTGCGGGTTGTGCGCGGGCCGACGCCAACAACACCAGGCAAACCTCCACGAACCGGAGACTCTGCCATGCATCCAGAAGGCATCCCACCCCCAAGCACGTCGCCTGTGCTCGCTGGGGCCAACGAGCGCACCGCCGACTCGTCCGCCCGCATCGAGGTCGCGACGATGGACAAGGCGGTCGTGAGCAAGGACCAACTCGAAGGCGGGGTGCGCGGCGGCAATCGGGCAAGCACTCGCCATGCGGGCGAGGAGTCCGGGCGTATGGCCTCGGTCACCGCACGAGCTGTGAAAGCGGGCTACCCGGGATCGCAAGACGAACTGCAGAAGTATGGTCGCATTGCGGAACTGCTGCGCACGATGAGTCGGGCCGGGTGCCTGGCCGTTGTCGGCAAGTACATCGAGCAGCGCAACGAGCCGGCCCTGCGCGCCTTCGCAAATGACCCTTCATTCAGCAACCGAGCCGGGTGGTGGTGCTTCACCGAGGCCCTGCATCAGGAGCGCTGGCAATCGGCCGTCTGGATCGCCGGCTGGCTGTCGGCGCGGACGCTCAAGACGGCATTGGGCGCCGTCGATGGCAAACACGTGCGTCGGTTCATGCAGCAAGCGGTCCAACAGCAAGATGCGGCCCTCTTCGCGAAGCTGGCGGCCGTGCGGCCCGACTTGCGACGCGAACTGGGCAACCGCCTGTCGGCGGCGGTCGACGGCATGGCCCTTCACCAATGGAATTGCCGGGAGACCGCACTCAGCTTGGCCAAAGGGTTGCCGACCGACGTGGTCGACTCGGCGCTGTCGAGAGCAACTGCCGAAAGCAGCGCCGATTTCGTCGCCATGGTTTGCCTCGGAAACCATGTATCAATCGACGAGGCGATGCAGCGCGAGCTGATCGGCAAGTTGGCCACGTCCGAACGCCTTTTCACCGTTGTTCAGACGATCCTTCGCGATCTCGTTCAGGCTCAAGGGGATTGGCCGTCGGCGGCACGGGTGTACCAAGCGCTGCCGGGCGCGGAGGCCCAGCGTGCGCTGTCGACGGCGGACCCGGACTTGCGCGACGCGTTTCTCGGCAGGCTCAAACTCATCCATGCGACCAGGTCTAGCACGTTGAATGTCAGCAGCCTGGGTGTTCCGGTCGCCAAGGTGATCAGTCTGATCGCGGCAGGCCATCTTCAGCACGTGATGGCCGTCAATCTGTCGAACTGCAATCTCCGCAAGATACCGCCGCAGGTGTTCGACCTGCCGAGGTTGCGCAAGCTCGGCCTCTGGAACAACCCCAACCTTGGCCTGGATACGCTCGTAACGGCGCTACGCGCGGGCAAGTGTGCACAGCTGGAAGGAGTCAATCTCGCCAATACGGATACGCAGATCGTTCCCCCGGAGATTCTGGGCGTCGGCACGCTCAAGGAACTGGATCTCAGTTTCAACATGGGCCTGTCGGTTGATCGAATTGCCGATGCTGCCCGAAGCGGACAGCTTCAAGAGCTACAGATGATCGATATGTACGGGTGCGGCCTCGACAGCGTGCCCTGTGAAATCCTCGCGCTTCCTCGGCTCGAGCGCCTCGCATGGCGTACTCAGGACGACCTCCCGGCCCTGAGGGCCGAGTCGAAGCAACTGTGGAAGGGCCTGCCTCACGTCGGAGACCACTCGTTGCCGCCTGAAATCTGGGCTCAGATCATGACGTCCCTGACGCACGGTGAACGCGTGACGTTTTTCCGAACCATCGGCGCAGGCTATGCACCGAGCATTGTGGCGTCAGTCATTGAGGCGCTCCCCGAGAGAGACCGTGCGCGGGCGTGGCCGGCCTATCTGAAGCTGGAGCGACCCGACCCGGAAAGGCAGTTTCCAGCCGCGGACAAGCTGCAGGCACTTTTGGAAAGCATGGCTACCCTGAGCGTGGCGATGACGGAGATATCCGCGCAGGCCGCGGACTACGCGCTTGCCCATCATGAGGCTGCGCATCTCGCGGCTGCACTGTGGTCGCAGCTAAAGCCAGTGGAAGTCGCCCGCTTGGCGCCGCTGCTTCACCTGACCTGCCCTGCGACCAACCTGTCGCGCGCTGCTGCGCAAGACTGGGCCGACCTGCTTTGCGCCGCATTGCCCCATCTGCCCCCTGATTCCGGCGCGCGACTGGCAGGCAGGATGTGGAAGCTCGTCTACCCGGGGAATCGAGAGTACGACGCGCATCCGGAACTCAAGAACCAAATAGCCCAACAAATCGAGCTTGTCGCGTCAAGAGGAGAGCACGCCTATGCCAGGCGGCTGCGTGATTTGCTGAGACTCGAGAAGCACGGGGCCTTCTCGCCGGAGTCGACCTACTTGTCCTTGAGTGCCTGTGGGGTTTCGGCACAGGTACTCGTCGAACTGCTCAGGGCGGGGCACTTGCAGCAATTGACGTCGATCAACCTCTCGTCGTGCGACCTGACAGGCATCCCGCCTGAGGTGTTCGATCTTCGAGGCCTGAAGAAGTTGATCGTGTCTCACAACAAGAACATGTCCCTGGCGGCCTTAGTCGCGGCGATCGACGCCGGCAAGTGCGAACAGCTCGAAGAGATCGGGCTGTCGTTCTGCGACCTGCGCGAGGTGCCATCGTCGATCCTCGGGCTGCACGAACTGAAGAAGCTGAATCTCAGTGGCAACTACAACCTGTCCTCGCGAAGACGGATCGCAGCGGCGGCTCGCGATGGGAAGCTTCAACAACTGGTTTCGCTCGACCTGGACTTCCGCGGTTACACAACGGTGCCCACGGAGATCCTCGCGCTGCCCAGGCTTGATTCGCTCATTCTGAGTGCCACGAATGCCTTACCCAGGCTCAGGCAACAGGCAGGCCTGTCTGCGCCAGCAAGAATCGTCGAAGCGCTAAAGACGTCCGGGCAGACTGATCTGAGCCTGAACTATCAAGGCATTTCGCCACAGGTGCTGGTCGAACTGCTCAGGGCGGGACACTTGCAGCAATTGACGTCGATCGACCTCTCGGCATGCGATCTGACAGGCATCCCGCCTGAGGTGTTCGATCTTCGGGGCCTGAAGAAGTTGATCGTGTCTCACAACCAGAACATCTCCCTGGTGGCGTTGGTCGCGGCGATCGACGCCGGCAAGTGCGAACAGCTCGAAGAGATCGGGTTGTCGTTCTGCGACCTGCGCGAGGTGCCATCGTCGATCCTCGGGCTGCGCGACCTGAAGAAGCTGAATCTCAGTGGCAACTACAACCTGTCCTCGCGAAGACGGATCGCAGCGGCGGCTCGCGATGGGAAGCTTCAACAGCTGGTTTCGCTCGACCTGAGTTTCCGCGGCTACACAACGGTGCCCACGGAGATCCTCGCGCTGCCAAGGCTTGATTCGCTCATTCTGAACACTGGCACCAATGACCTGCCCAGGCTCAGGCAACAGGCAGGGCTGTCTTAAACATCATGGGAGAGGGCAGTCTACGGCAGGCGCCTGTACCTGCTCGTGACACCCGATGGCGCCCGCTACTGGCGTTGGACCATAGGTTGCGGGACTGCAAAAGACCATGGCGCCGGGCACCTATCCCGAGGAGAACGTCTCGCTGAACGAGGCGCGGAGCCCTCGGCCATGGAGAACTCCAGTTAGCATGATTGCTCATGTCTCGACAATGAATTCAAACCGCCAAATCAGGAAGGGAAAGTCGAATGGCAAGCATTGGCAACCTCCAGTCCAGTGTGCGTGACCTCGCAGCGCTCGAGAAGAAACTCTGGGACGCATTCAGGCGCGCCGAACGTATGTACACACCACCGACATTGAGGCTTGTTGCTGCCTTTCGATGTGCGTGGGACTTGAGAAAGCGGGGTCTCCTATCGGCGACGCGCTTCTATCCGTTGTATGCGACGCTTGCGTTCCTGTTCGCAATCGCAGCGCCGCTAAGCGGCTACCTCTGGCTCCTGCTGCCATACTTGTTCTTCCTTGCCTGGGCCTTTTACGCCCTTCACGGCTACGCCACCGCCATCGACAAGACCAAGGACGCCAACTATGTCAGCCATGGATTCGGGGTGTCGAATCTGGCCCTTCTGGTGCTAGGAGTGATGGAGGTTGCGCGAGCCACTGACGTGAGCTTCAGAAAGGAACAGCTGGCGGCGATCATCAAACTCGTCAAGTCCAGCCAAGACCATGGCGAGGTCTCGTGGGGATTGGCAGACATGATCAAGAGAACACTCTGGAGCGGCCTGTTCGGCGTACTCGTCTTCCTGGTGGCCAACGCGGCCACTGTGAGCACCTACGTTGACAAACTGGCAAGAGCGACCACGCGGAGCCTCGGCCTGCTTGCGCTGATCGTCGCGGTCTCGCTCACCCTTGTGTATTGCCTGTACGACCTGGTGTTCGCACAGGTCAATGAGAAGCGTCGGAAGAAAAAATACCTGCTGATGCTCAACATCATCCACGAAGGATGGAAGTGACAAAGTCGCTGGTGCGTACCCGAACGGCGGTCGGGCCGGCCTCCTTCTCCCGCGCAAGTTCAGGATCGTTGACGTCGCTATTGACCAACCGGGGACAAGATGGCAGGTTGGAGGTGGTTCATTCCTCCACTCCATACCGGGATTGCTGACGCTGCCTCGCCGGGCCCAATCCTTGTTCTGCGGCGCTGTCGGCAAGATGACGCGTGCGAGCACATGTTCCCCATTGGTTGAGCAACGTACTGGATCGCGGTCTGAACTAGTTCTTCGATTACCGCGGCACACGCAACCTTTTCGACGCCGCCTCGCCAGATCGTTTTGTCAATGATCCGAGTCGAGACCGTTAGGGAACGTCTGCATAACTCAGTGCTGATCCGCGTTGCGTGATCCGGCAGCAGCGGCGTATGCGTCCGGCGATCCCATCTTGACGCCTGGCGTCCGTTGTCAGGGTCCGTTGATCTCATCGGTGATTTCGTCGTGATCGTAGAAGCGGCCGACCGCGCGATCGAGTCGCCGCAACAGTGCCCCCAGGGTCTCGCCTTCGTTGCGCACGATCATCGCGATCGCGTTGTGGGCGTCAGCGGCTGCAGCTACGCATGGTGCACCGCCGATCGGGCCGATCGAGATGTCGCCGCCGTCTTGGATGAGGGTTTCGAGGTGCTTCATGCGATGTCCGGTATCACTGGGGCGACCAAACCCCAGCGATGCGGCAGCAGTTCATCGATCCGGCTGGCCGGCTGCGTGGGCAGCCGCTCGAGCACGTCGCTCAGGTAGGCGTAGGGATCGAGCCCGTTGAGCCGCGCCGAGTGCACCAGGCTCATGATCGCCGCGGCTCTCTGGCCAGCGCGCAACGACCCAGCGAACAGCCAGTTCGAACGCCCGAGCGCGATCGGCCTGATCTGGTTCTCGACCCAGTTGTTGTCCGCCGGCAGCATGCCGTCGTCGATGTAACGCACCAGCGCCGCCCAGCGGTTGAGGCTGTAGTCGATGGCTTTCGCGGTCGCCGAGCCGTCCGGCACCTTCAGGCGATGCGCCTGCAGCCAGGTGTGCAGCGCCTTGGCCCAGGGTCGCGACCGCTCGTCGCGCATGCGTCTTCGCGCCTCGGCATCCAGGTGCCGAGCGTCTTCCTCGACCCGGTAGAGCCGACCGAACAGCTCCAGCGCCTCGGCCGCGATCTGGCTCTTGTGGTTGGCCCACAGCTCGTGGAACTTGCGCCGCGCGTGGGCGAGGCAGCCCGCTTCGATGACGCCGCCGTCCTCGAACAGCGCCTTGTAGCCGCTGTAGTCGTCACACACGAGCGATCCTCGCCAGTCGCCCAGGAAGTCTCTGGCGTGACGACCGGCGCGGCTTTCGGCGAAGTCGAAGACCACGGCCTTCGTTGGCTCGAACGCGCCGGTGCAGTAGCTCCACAGGTAGGCGCGATGCGTCTTGCCGTTGCCGGGCTTGAGCATGGCCACCGGCGTCTCGTCGGCGTGCAGCACGGCATGCCGCAGCAGCTCTTGCTTGAGCGCATCCACCAGGGGCTGCAGCTGCACGCCACAGGCACCCACCCACTGCGCCAGCGTCGAGCGTGCAATCGCCAAGCCGGCGCGGGCGAAGATGCCTTCCTGGCGGTACAGCGGTTGGTGATCGACGTACTTGGCCACCAGCACCTGCGCCAGCAGGCCCGTCGTGGGGATGCCCTTGTCGATGATGTGCGGCGCCACGGGCGCCTGCACCAGCATCTCGCACTCAGCGCAGACCCACTTGCCGCGGATGTGGCGCTCGACACTGAACACCCCCGGCACGTAGTCCAGCTTCTCGGCCACGTCCTCGCCGATGCGCTTGAGCGCGCAGCCGCACGCGCAGGTGGTGCTCGGCGGCTCGTGACGGATCTCGCGACGCGGCAGGCTCTCCGGCAGCTTCTCTCGCTTGGGTTGGCGCTTCTCGCGATCGGCGGGTGCCTCGGGCTTGAGCCGTTCGAGCTCGCGCTGCAGCGCTTCCAGGTCGGCGTCGATCGCCTCTTCGAGCAGGCTCTTCTGCTCGGCGCTGTAGTGTTCGCTCTTGGCGGCGAACTTCAGCCGCTTGAGCACCGCCATCTCGTGCGTGATCTTGTCGATCGTGGCTTGCTTGAACGCGATCTCGCGGTCGCGTTGCTGCAGCTCGCCCATCAGCGAGCGCACGACATCGCGCAGTTGCTGCGCGTCCAGGGTTTTGAGCTGTGCCTCGTCGATCACGAGGCAGGATCGTGCCGCGCGCGGCAGGCGCGCGCATCAGCACATTCGGCAATGGACGGTGCGGCTACAACACGGCGATGACGCCAGCATCGCCCATGCGCTGCCACGGCAGCCCGAGCACCAGGGCGTCGAGCTGCGCGCGCGTCAGGTTCAGCGTGCCGCTGCAGTCCTTGGGCCAGACGAACCTGCCCTGGTGCAGACGGCGCGCAGCAAGCCACACACCGATGCCGTCGTGCACGAGCACCTTCATACGGTTGGCTCGGCGGTTGGCGAAGAGGTAGGCGTGATGAGGGCGTGCGGCGCCGAAGACGTGGACCACGCGAGCCAGTGCTGCTTCGGTGCCTGCTCGCATGTCCAACGGCTCGATCGCCATCCAGACGGCATCCAGGCGGATCACCGCAGGATCTCGCGCAGCCAGGCGGCGCAGGCGGCCGCCGAAGTGATCGGCCAGCTCACCTTGACGCAGACCGGGCCGCGCTGCAGCTCGAGGTCGATCGACATCGGCTGCTCAACGACTGCGGGCGCCGGCGTGGCCAGCATCACGGGAATGAACGTCTCGGTCGGCGCAACGTCCGGGTCACCAGCCGTGCGCCGCCACTTGTGCACGAGGTTGGCGTTCAGGCCATGCGCCATCGCCACCTTCGCCACCGAGGCGCCCGCGGCCGAGCACTCCTCAAGTACCTGACGCTTCAACTGCTCATCGTGGCGCCTGCGCACGCGCTTCCTGGCTTCTTCCATGGTGTCCACTTAAGTTCTGAACCGACCCCCAAACCTTGGACACTGTTGACGTCATGCCAGCGTGCTGGCGGCTTGCATCCTGTACTCGACCGGGCTCAGTCCTCCCAGACCCAGCTTGATTCGGTCAGTGTTGTAGTAGTGGATGTATTCGTGAAGT
>DASUZE010000049.1:0-5865 GCA_036377015.1 Piscinibacter sp.
GCCGCAATCGGCGCACTGCCTGACGCACAAGCGGCGAAGGAGGATTTGTTGTATGCCGCTGAACGCGTCCACCATTCCCATCGAGCGCAGGCGAAGAACCTGGTGTTGGAAGCGCTGGGCGGCCATTAGTGCGATGCGGCACGCCGCGGCCACGGCCCGCGGCGTGCCGGAGCGAGACCTTCATCTCGCTCGGAACCATGGCACGGGTCAACGCACGCTTCGGTGCCTCACGCGGGGCCCCTGGGAGGGTGGGCCACTGGAGTGGCCTGCACGTCCTGTCCGTCCCGGCGAAGCAGTTCCCTGGTCGTGTACATGTCGGTCAGGTCCCGCTTCTGCTCATCGGTCAGGATTGGGGTGCCGCAAGCCTGCCTTTGCGCATCGGTCAAACCGTGTTGGTGCCGGAGGCCACCCGCAACCAGGGGAAGCACCCGGTAAATCTCGCCTGCGGCAGCAGTGTTCCTGGACAAGGAGTAGCGAGTGTCCTTGCAGGCCGCCGAAAACGAAGCGAGGCCCTTTACGGGCAAGGCATCTGCGATCAGCAGGTGCAGTTCGGTCGGAAGGCCGGCCAAGGTGTTCGATGCGTGCGTGATCCTGTGCGGGCCCGGACCGCGCAAGCTTTCGGGTGTCGATGATTGCGTCGATCCGGCAGCACTTACCCTAACGTCCTGAACAGCCATGTTCGCTCCTTTCTCCTTTCTCAAGCACCCCCCGGGCGTTGGGTGTACCGGGCAGCCAGCTGGTTCCATGGAGCTGACATGTCTGGCCGGTCCGCGGGCTGGAACCGTGTGGGTGCCAAAGGACACTCACAGCGCGAATCCGAGGGACCGCAGTTGAACTTTCTTGGCCGTTACGACATACGTTTTCAGCCATCCGTGCTGAGCACCGACAACCTCAAGCAATTGACGTCGAGGTTCCGGCACGGCCATGCAGGGAGTGCGCCGGTGCGCAGGCCTGAGCTGGAGCGCAGCGCCTGGCAGTGCGTGCGGCTGTTCGCGATAGACAGGTTCAACAAATCCGCCCTCGTGACCGCTTCCCGGGAACGGCGTGTCGACGACGTTCGCGCCTTGCTGCAAGACCCGCGGATCGATCCGAACCATGTGGATCCGAAGACCGGCATGACGGCGCTTGCCATGGCGACCGCCAACGGCGACACGGACATCATCAAGGTCCTGCTCCAAGACGAGCGCACCGATCTGAACCATGTGGATCCGACGACCGGCATGACGGCACTGGCCGTGGCGGCCGCCATGGGCGAGACCGACGTCATCAAGGTCTTGCTCGAAGACGAGCGCACCGACCCGAATCGGCAGATCGTGCAGGGCACGAACGCTGTGCGCAGGGATCAGGGCATGACCGAGAGCCTGACCAAGGCGCAGCCGGGCATGACGCCGTTGGCGATCGCGGCGATGAAGGGAGACGAGCAGTCGGTTCGCGCGTTGCTCGAGCATCGCAAGGACAATATCGTGTGGCTCGACATCGCTGATGCGACCGGGCACACGCCGCTGTCGCACGCCGCAACACAAGGGCGTGTGGCGGTCCTGCGGGTGCTGGCACAGGAACAGCTGATCAACGTCGACCAATGCCCGGAGGGAGAGCCCATCCTCGTGCATGTCGTGAGGGCCGCAAAGCGCTTCGACAGTGAGGCCGAGCTCGCTGAAGCCATCGAGTACTTGCGCATGGCGGGCGCCAAGGTAGACCAGAGCAACGCCGACAATCAGACCGCGCTCGACATCGCGATCGCGAACAATGACGTCGCGGCCGTGCGCGCGCTGTGCGTGCCCATGGAGGACCTGCTTGCAAGGCACGAGGGCGTGCGCTCGCGTGTCCAGTACGGCTCTGTCGTGAATCTGCACCGAGCCAACGGGACGCAGACGCCCATCTCCGCGGCACTTGCCCGCGGGACCGAGATGCTCGATGCGCTGTTCGAGCATCCGGACATCCAGGAGTCATACGTTGATGAATTGGTGCGCGCCGCGATTGCCCGGGGCGAGGTCGACATGGCGCGGCGCCTGCTCGACTGCGAGACTCTCGAGCGTGGCCAAGAGACGCGCGAGGAGCGCCTGACCAGGCACTTCAAGTCGCTCCTGGACGAGGACCCGGCGTCGCCGGAGGTGGTGGAATGCCTTCTCGCCGAGTGCCACGACGCCATCGCAGAAGAGCGCTGGGCGGACGCGTTTGAATTCACCCGCCTGCTTCCCCCTGTTCCCGCCGCCCAAGCCTGGCAGGGATTCCTGCAGGAGGTTGCCGACAAGAACGTCGAACTCCTCTTCGAAGAATTCGACGACCTGCTAAACGCGGTCGAGAAAGCCGCCCGGGAAGGCAGTCACGAGAACGACCCGCGCGTGTGCATCGACCTGAGCTACGAAAGCGATGGCGTCAAGGTGTTCACGACACATTTCATCGGCCTGCCGGACGAGCGCCGCGCATGGTTCCGCGAGTTGGGCGTGTGGCCCGGCAAGACAACGCGGGACGAGATTGATCACAACTATCAAAAGAGGGTAGAGGAAGCTCGATTGGACCCGCACCGTGTCGAAGTGCTCACCGACGCCTATGCGCGGGCGCAGATCGTGCGGCGCGATCTCTACCCGCTGGATGACAAGGCCAGCAAGGGAGTTCTGATCAATCCCGTCGACTTGCAGTCTGCGTAGAGCGGACGAGTGTCTGATGCCGGCCGACCGGTTGCCGTCGTAGCGGCAGCTTCCTATCCGATGAGCCCACCCGACGGAGCTTCCAGAGCAAAATGACCATCCACGACCGCATCCAGGACGCCGTTCGCCTGTACATGGGAAGGACGTACGGCAAGTATCCTCTCGCGATCGTCGTCGGTCCGGCGGTGCGGCAGCAGCTGCTGGTGTGCCCGTGCGCGATCTCCAAGATGCGGACAGCCCATGTGGTTGGTGGCGCCATGCGATACGTCTTCACGTTCTACCTGGGCATGTGGCTGCTGGCCTGTCCCGAGGAGCCTGATTTCGCGCTTCTCGGCGAATTGCCTGCCGACTCGGCCGGCCGATGCCTGAATCTTGCGTCCGCCAGATCCGCGAAGAAGTAGTACGGCAAAACGAGAGGCATCGACAGCGCGACTTGCGCGCCGACAGGCCTCAGGCGAGCGACATCCTCGCCGCCTCGACCACGATGTGCCGGGCAAGCGCACCCGCATGCCTCGCCCACTGCGACGTCAGCGCCTGCCGCCTCTGCGCGCGCGGCAGATCCCGGCCGCCCAGCAGCCTCGCGAGCGCATGCTCCCGCACCCCACTCCCGCGCGCATCGAGCGCGTTCTCCACCACGGCGGCGATGAGCACTGCGTCGGCGCGCTCGTCGAGGAAGACCTCGGGCGCCATCTGGAACAGTGCTTGCGCGAGCAGTCCGCTGCGGTCGCGATCGTCGCGCAGACGCGGCAGGCTCAGCAGGGCCTGCCAGGCGCGCTCCACCGCCGGGGGCGAAGGTTCGGCCAGCATGCGTTCGAAGGTCGCGGTGGACTGGACCTCGGCCGCGCCCCGGCTCTGCAGTGCGAGCAGCGTCGCGCGGGCAGGCGCCGGGATTGGAGCCGCCGCGGCAATGAACTCGTCGAGTTGCAGGCCGGCATGGTCGCGCAGGTGACGACGCACCGCGTCGAGAGCCCGACTGCCGCAGTGCCGGCCGATGGTGCTCAGGGTGGCGTTGCTCCCGGCATGCCATGGCAGCCATGCGGCGGCCAGCAGCGCGGCTTGAAGCCCGCCCAGATGGGCCTCGCGCTCGAGCTCGCTGCCGTACCGGTACAAGGCGTGACGATCGCCCGGCTGAAGATGGCGCATGCCCTGGTGCCGCATGCTCAGCGCCAGGATGTCGGCATGGGCTTCGTCGATGATGTCCAGCGCGGCGCCGGCAGTCATGCGAAGCACCTGCACCGCGTGCCACTGCTCGTGGAACACCGTGGACATCAGCTCCACGTCGCCGTCGTCGAAGGCAAGCGGGCGAAACGCCAGGGTGACCGGCGGGCCGGGCAGCATGCATGCAGCCATGTCCCCTTCGGGCATCGACATGCCGCGCTCGTGCACGACGACACGCGGCGGCGGCGTGCCCCACGCCTTGCTCGCGTGGCGCACCAGCCCGGCGGCAAGCCGTTCCCGACGCGGCCCGTCGAGCCGTTCCGGGGCTTTCAGCAGCGCGTGCAACCCGACGTCGGCGGCCACCGCGAGCACATACGATCGCGCCGCGTCGCACATCGCCTGTTGCCAGCGCGGACTGAACCGCCCTTCGCGCTGCAGCAGGTCATGCGACCAGGGAACTTCCACATTGGCGCCCTGCAGCACATGCAGCATCCGGCCGCGCGCGCGAGGCGCCTGCCCGCGCACCCACGACATGACTTCCTGTTCACCCAGCCGCAGCAGCGTTCGTTCGGGCAGGTCGCCGGCCAGGGGGGGCAGCAGGTGCGAGGCGCGCGCCGCGTCCGCGAGCACCGCGAACTTCTGCTCGTCGCTGGGGCAGGCCGCGACACGCTCGTTCAGGGCCTGCCAGTATGGATCGACGTCGTCGACGGCCGCCTTGCGTTGCACCCTTGTCAATGCCGCGATCGCGCGCATGCGCGCGACCGGCGAGACGGGGGCGATGCGATAGTCGTTGCCCATGGCTGCGTCCGCTTGGACGGCTCAGAAGCTGTGAATGAATCCGGCGCGCCCGAGCAGGCCGCCGAAAAGCGGCCAATCTAGGCGCAAAGCGCAGCCATAGCCCGGGCTATGGCGAGCATTTGCAACGACGAGTGGCCGCGTTGTGGCGGGCTGAGCGGGCGTGGCGGATTCGTTCACAGCTTCTCAGGTCGATCGCGTCCGGGCGTCAGTGCAGCACGAGCACGATGGTGCCTTGACCGCGGCGCTCGTCCGGCTCGTCGTCGGCCTGCAGTTCGGGAACCGGTGCGCGCCTGGCGGGCTCGACCCGCCGCGGGCGAACGATGCGGCCCGGGGCTGGCGTCTTTGCACTCGTCTTCCATCCGGCCAGTTCGGATTGCGTGGCCTTCAGCTTCGTCTCGAGATGGGTGGCACGCGCGCCCAGCGCATCGAGCCGGGCGATGGTGGTGGAGTCTCTGGCGCGGGAGGCCGCGCTTTCCATGAGGTGGCGCTTCAGTTCGTTCGAGGTCATGTCCTGCCAGACCGCCAGCGCTGCGCACGCGGCGGCGAACACGCACACGAAGAGCCAGGCGAGCAGGTGCGACTTGGATCGCGACGGACCTTCCGGTCGCGAAGGGGTGATGTTGTTGCGCCTCTTGTCGATCATGGGTGTGGTGAAGAAGTTGCGGGTGGTCCGCTCGGACCTGTGAGTCCGAACCTTGAGTGGCGTCGCGAGGGTCGCAGTTCCACCTCTGCGCACGCGCGGGGCGGGAACTGACCTCGGCGTCGAGCCACTCAATCGGGCGGTCTCGCCGGTCACAACGGACCGTCCTGCATCCATTCCAGGAGTTCGCCGTTTGCATTCCGCCACATGGTCACCGTCATCGCCATCGTCGCTGGCGTATTGCAAGTTCGACAGCCCTGCGTCCAGTGCCGAGCAAGGCACGCGGCTGAGCCACTATCGAGGGCAAGGTCCTGTGCCGCCGCAGGGCGTGCACAGAAAGGAACTGGCTGGCCTGCTGGAGAGCCTGGCGTGGTCCTCGTTCAAAGGCGAGGAGGCGAACCTGGTATCTCCTTTCAGCCCAGTCTGCGGCGGGCTCATGGGAGGCGCGCTGCGCGAGGCGCTGCCGACGTCGTTCAGCGTTGCATCACTCGGAATCTGCGCAACCATCGATCCCGCGTTGACGCGGCACCTGAGCGATTCGGCGCACAACGACATCGTTCGCGCGCTTCGGGCCGCGCCCGAGCTCATCGACCATCACGACCTCCACAATGGCCGATGCAT
>DASUZE010000050.1:0-9330 GCA_036377015.1 Piscinibacter sp.
CGCCATCGTTGCCTGCATGCGAAAGATGCTGACCATCCTCAATGCCATGGTCCGCGACGGCGCCACCTGGGACCTCACCAAGCACGCTGTCGTCTCGGCTCCGCGCGCTTGACTTCAGACACAGTTGCTCTGTGGTTAAAACGGTATTTGATTGCACAGCATGCCTTCAGGGCGCGGACCCACCGGCAGCGCGCACAGCACCTTTCCGTCGAGCATCAGCACCAGGGCGAAGCGGCCCTGGATCTGCGCCACGGTGCAATGCGCATGGCCACCTGATGCCGCCGCGACGATCGCCGGCGCAGAAGTCGCCGAAGCGGTGACCGGCGGCCTCGCCAGCAACGCATGCAGCGCGGCCGGGCTGCGGCTCTCGATCGCATGCCAGCACAACGCGAACAGCTCGTCCTCGCGGCGCTCGCGATCATCATCCGCTCGCGCCGTGCGCAGCCGCTGCAACGCGCGGTGCACGAGCTGGCGGCAGGCCGCCTCGCTCTTGCCGGCGCTGCGTGCGATGTCGGCATGGTCGGCGTCGAACACTTCGCGCAGGAGCACGGCAGCGGCCTCCATCGGCGTCAAGGTGTCCGTGAGCAGGCGCAAGGCGCGTTGGCCGGCCATCGCCGACGCGGCCAGCGCTTCGGCAGAAGGCGCGACCCGGCCTTCGGCGGCTTCATCGCGGGCGGCCTGCGCCTGCCATTCGCGCTCCAGGCGGCGCCGGCGCAGGCGATCGATGGCCAGGTGCCGGACCACCGCCGACAGCCAGGCCTCGGTGGAGAGCAAGCCGTCGGGCAGGCCGGCGTGCGCGCGCAGGTAGGCGTCCTGGACCACGTCCTCGGCATCCACTTGCGTGCCCAGCAGTCCCCGCGCGAGGTCGAGCAGACGGCGGCGGCGGGGCTCGAAGATGCGGCGTGCGAAGTCGTCGTTCATGGCCCGAGCTTGCCACGGCGGGCGCTGTCACGAAAGCGCCGGGCTGTTCGTCTTACGGGCTTGTGCCACCCATTTCGATCCGCCCATGGAAACCCAGCCCACAGCACCCGTGCTCGACCCGCGCACCGCGTTCCTCGAGGAGAAGGCCTTCAGGTCGCGCACCGTCTTCCTCTTCGGGACCATCACCGACGCGAGCGCCGGGGAGACCGCGCGCCGCCTGATCGCACTGGCCGCCGATTCGAACGCCCCCATCGACGTGCTGGTGTCCTCACCGGGCGGTCACCTCGAGTCGGGTGACGCCATCCACGACATCGTGCGCTTCATCGATGCGCCGGTGAACATGATCGGCACCGGCTGGGTCGGCAGCGCGGCGACGCATGTCTTTCTCGCCGCGCCCCGCGAGCGCCGCTTCTGCCTGCCGCACACGCGCTTCCTGATCCACCAGCCCAGCGGCGGCGCCGGCGGGCCGGCCAGCGACATCGCCATCCAGGCCCGCGAGATCGTGCGGGCGCGCGAGCGCATCGCCCGCGTGATCGCCCGCGAGACCGGACGCCCGCTGGAGCGCGTGCTGGCCGACATCGAGCGCGACCACTGGATGTCGCCCGAAGAAGCGCTCGACTACGGCCTGGTGAGCCGCGTCATCGAACGCCAATCCGACCTTCGCGCGGCCGAAATGAAGTAGCCCGGGTGCAACCCGGGACGCACAGACGCCCGGCTACCCGCCGTCGATCAAGCGCTGCATCGCGGCGAGCCGCTCATGGTTCAGCCGGCCGCTCTCGCGCGCCAGCTCGACCTGCCCGACGCTGAGCTGCCGATACAGCGCGACATGAGAAGGCCCGAGCGCCTCCATGGCGCGCAAGTGGCGCTGCACCACGCCCATGTCGCCGCGCGACACCGGCCCCGACAGCGCCCCCGCCAATCCCTTTTGCGCCGCCGCCGCCAGCGTGCCGTGGGCCAGCGGCAGCAGGGCTTGCAGGGCGTCTTCCTCGGCGATGCCGATCGCGCCCCAGGCCTGCAACGCCTCCCTCAGCATCGACAGCAGCAGGCTGGCCGCAAAGCTCGCGCCCCCGTGGTACAGCGCGCGAGCGCCGGCCGGCAGGCGCAGCACGCGCATGTCCAGCACATCGGCCAGCTCGCGCAGGCGCGCCTCGAGCACCGGCGCGCCGGCCTCGATGGTCACCGTGCTGCCGGCAATCAGGTCGACCGCGCGCACCGGATCGGAAAAGATTTGCAAAGGGTGGAAGCCGCCGACCAGCGCGCCGGCACGCGCCGCCGGCTCGAGCACCGCGATGTCGGTGGCTCCGCTGCAATGCACGACCTGCTGCCCCGCCGACCAGGCGATGCGCGCCGCGAGCGGGCCGATGTCGTCGTCGGGCACGGTGAGGAACACCAGCTCGGCGCGTGCCGCCTCGTCGATGGGCAGCGACTGGCACCCCGGCAGCGTGACGGCCAGGGCATCGGCCGAGGCCCGGCCGCGGCTCGCGACGGCCGTCACGTCGACGCCGCGCCGGGCGAGCGCGCGCGCCAGCGCACTGCCCAGCCGGCCGGCGCCAATGAATGCGATGCTCGTCATCGACGTCTCCTTGTCCTGTACGCTCGCTTCATCCTGACATCCATGAGGATCGCCATGAACCGACACGCCATCATCGCTCCGCTGCTCGCCCTGTCGCTGGCCGGCTGCGGCGGCGGCGGCCTGACCACGGTGGGCGGCACGGTGAGCGGCTTGACCAGCGGGACCGCGGTCACCCTGCAGAACAACGGCAGCGACACGCTGGTGGTCGCGAGCAACGGGCCCTTCACCTTCTCGCAGGAACTCTCGGACGGCGACGCCTACA
The DNA here is from genome assembly GCA_036377015.1 of Piscinibacter sp. GTDB lineage: Bacteria > Pseudomonadota > Gammaproteobacteria > Burkholderiales > Burkholderiaceae_C > Albitalea. Next base: position 2,757 of record DASUZE010000050.1, read on the forward strand.
GCGTCGCCATCATCGTCCAGCCGGCGGGGGCCACGTGCCTTCTCGCCAATCCCAGCGGCACCATCGACAACAACGCGTCCAAGGTGACCAACGTGACCGTCACCTGCACCGCGACCTACCTGCTCGGCGGCACCGTCTCCGGCCTGGGCAGCGGTGAAAGCGTGACGCTGCAGAACAACGGCGCCGATCCGGTCTCGGTGCCGAGCAACGGCAGCTTCCGCTTCCCGACCCGCGTGCCGACGGGGTCGAGCTACACGGTCACGGTGACGGCCTCGCCCGCCAACAAGACCTGCAAAGTCACCAACGAGGTGGGAACGGTGCAGGGTGCAGACGTGACGAACGTGACGGTGACCTGCAGTTGATCAGTCGGCGCTCACGGCAACACCTTCCCGGGATTCATCAACCCCTGCGGATCCAGCACCCCCTTGATCCTGCGCATCAGCTCCAGCTCCAGCGCGCTCTTGTAGCGCGCGATCTCCTCGCGCTTGGCCTGCCCCAGGCCATGCTCGGCGCTGATCGACCCGTGGTGGCGGGCCACCGCGTCGTGCACGATGCGCCCGACCGCGCCGGTCTCCCTCGGCCACGAGGCATCGTCGAATCGATCGAGCGGCCGCGACAGGTTGAAGTGCAGGTTGCCATCGCCCAGGTGGCCGAACACGATGGGCCGCGATCCCGGATACGCCGCCTCCAGCAGCGGCAGCGTCTCGGCGATGAAGGCGCCGACGTGCGAGATGGGCACCGAGATGTCGTGCTTGATGTTGGGCCCGTCGTGCTGCTGCGCCTCGCTGATGTTGTCGCGCATGGCCCACAGCGCCTGGGCCTGCGCCTCGCTGCCGGCCAGGGCCACGTCGGAAATGAGCCCCTGCGCCAGCGCGGCGGCGAGCGCCGATTCGACACGCTCCGGCGCGGCGCTGGCCTCCAGCAGCACGAACCAGGCCGAGCGGCGCGCCAGCGGCCGCGGCGTGCCGGGAAAGTATTTCGCGATCATCTCGACGCTCGCCGCCGACATCAGCTCGAAGGCGGTGAAGGCGTCGCCCAGCTCACCGCGCAGCAGTGCAAGCAGCGACAGCGCACGGTCGGGATCGTCCACCGCCGCGAAGGCCACCGTCGCCGGGCCCGGCTGCGGGAAGAGCTTGAGCACCGCCGCGGTGACGATGCCCAGCGTGCCCTCCGAGCCGATGAACAGCTGCTTGAGGTCGTAGCCGGTGTTGTCCTTGCGCAGCGCGCGCAGCAGGTCCAGCACCTCGCCCGAGGCCAGCACCACCTCCAGGCCGAGCACCAGGTCGCGGGTGTTGCCGTAGCGCAGCACGTTGACGCCGCCGGCGTTGGTCGCGATGTTGCCGCCGATCTGGCACGAGCCCTCGGCGCCCAGCGACAGCGGGAACAGGCGCTGCATCGCCGCCGCGGCCTCCTGCAGCTGCTGCAGCACGCAGCCGGCCTCGACGGTCATGGTGTTGTCGATGGGATCGACGGCGCGGATGCGGTTCAGCCGCGCGAGGCTGAGCACGACTTGCGTCCCGCTCGTGTCGGGGATCGGGCCACCGCACATGCTGGTGTTGCCGCCCTGCGGCACGATCGCCGCGCGGTGCGCCGCGCACAGCCGCACCACCTGGGCCACCTCGGCGGTGCTGGCCGGTCGCACGACGGCCAGCGGCATGCCGCGGAACTTGCCGCGCCAGTCCACGGCATAGGCCTCGACACCCTCGGTCAGCACCTGCGACGAGCCGACGGCCGCGCGCAGCTCATCGAGCAGCGCCGCGCTCATTCGGGCTTGATCCCCGCCGTCCGGATCACCTTCGTCCACCGCGCTACCTCGCTGCGCACGAACTCCGTGTAGGCCTTGGAGCCTTGCGCCGGCACCACGAAGCCCTGCGACTCCATGCGGTGGCGGATGGCGGGCGACTCCATGATCTTCGTCAGCTCCGCTTCCAGCCGATCGACGACGGGTTGCGGCGTGCCCCTGGCCACCGACAGCCCCGACCACGACAGCGCCGAGAAGCCGGGGTAGCCCGACTCGGCGACGGTGGGCACGTCGGGGTACAGCGGGTTGCGCTGCGCGCTGCTGACCGCCAGCGCGCGCAGCTTGCCGGACTTGACGTGCTGCAGGGCCACGTCCTGGTTGATGAACATGAAGGGGATCTGGTTGCCCAGCAGGTCGCTGAGCATGGGACCGCCGCCCCGGTACGGAATGCCGACCATGAACAGCGGCTTGCAGTCCTTCTTGCCGGCGCAGTCGCTCACCGTCTGCTTGAGCAGCTCCATCGCCATGTGGCCGGACGCCGCGTGGGTGTAGCCGTAGGTCAGCTTGCCCGGATGCGCCTGGCCGTCGGCGACCAGCTCCTTGAAGCTCTTCCAGGGCGTGTCGGCATTCACCACCAGCACGTTCGGTCCGGAGTGGACCTGGGTGAGGTGGACGAAGTCGCGCATCGAGTCGTAGGGCAGCCGGGGGTCGAGCCCGTGCGCCACCGCGTTCTGCCCGACGCCGGTCTGGATGATCGTGTAGCCGTCGGCCGGCAGCTTGACGGCGGCTGCGGTGCCCGTCGTGCCGCCGGCGCCGCCGCGGTTCTCGACGATGACCGGCTGCTTGAGCGCCTTGGCCAGCTCCTCGCCCACCATGCGGGCCATGACGTCGCTGGTCCCGCCGGGCGGAAACGGAACGATCAGCTTGATCGGCCGCGAAGGCCACGGCCCTTCCTGGGCCATCGAGGGGATCGCCGCCAGGGCCACGGCACACAGAAGCGCGCGACGCAACATGCTGTCTCCTGTCGTTGTGATCCACCCGACTGTAGACGCGACCGTCACCGAAGCACCCCGGGTTGCACCCGGGCTACGAGGACTGCCGTCGTAGCCCGGGTGGCAACCCGGGACGCGGCGGTCAGCGGGGTTGCCCGGACTCCGAGAACAGATCCCACACCGCGATGAACAGCGCCGCGATCACCGGCCCGATGACGAAGCCGTTGATGCCGAACAGCGCGATGCCGCCCAGCGTGGACACCAGCACCAGCCAGTCGGGCATCTGCGTGTCCTTGCCCACCAGCAGCGGCCGCAGGATGTTGTCGACCAGGCCGATCACGAACACGCCGAAGGCGATCAGCGTGACGCCCTTCCACACCGAGCCCGCGAGCAGGAACCACACCGCGATGGGCAGCCACACGATGGCCGCGCCGACCGCCGGCAGCAGCGACAGCAGCGCCATCAGCACGCCCCACAGCAGGGCCGCCTGCACGCCGAGGAACCACAGCATGAGACCGCCCAGCAGCCCCTGCACCGCCGCGACCGCGACGTTGCCCTTGATGGTGGCGCGAATGACGGTGGTGAACTTGCCGACCAGGTGGCGCTTGTGCTCGTCGCTGAGCGGCACGGCGCGGTCGATGCGCGCGGCCAGGGCGCGCCCGTCGCGCAGCAGGAAATAGAACAGGTACAGCATCACGCCCACCGCGACCAGGAACTCGGCGAAGTTCTGCCCGATGCTCAAGGCCTGGGTCGCGATGAAGCGGCTGGCCTGCGCCGCGCCGGCGGCGAGCTTGTCCTGGATGGACGCGAAGTCGCCCAGGCCGAAGCGGTCGAGCCACTCGTTGAGCCAGACCGGCATCTTGCCGACCGCCTGCTCGACCAGCGCGGCGATGTCGAAGCGCTTGGTCTGGATGGCCTGGTAGACCAGCGAGGCCTCCTGCACCAGGGCGGCGGTGACCAGGCCCACCGGCAGGATGACGACCACCAGGCAGACCAGCAGGCTGAGCGTGGCCGCGAGGTTGCGCCGCCCGCCGGTGGCGCGGACCACGCGGCGATGCGGCGCGGCGAACACGATGGCCAGCACCACGCCCCAGAACACCGCGCCGAAGTACGGCCACAGGATCCAGGCGAAGGCGAGGGAGACGAGCCCCAGCAGGAGCAGGAAGGACTTCTGTTCGAGGTCGTTGCGGGTCATGGTGATGTCTTCGTGATGTTCGTTGTCGCCGGATACAGGCGAGCAAGCAAAGCCCCGCTTGCGTCGACCAGCCATTCCCCCAGCGGCGCCACCGTGTCCTGCCCCGTGCCGCGCAGGTCCCACACGCGGTGCAGCGCCTCCAGCCGGGGCTCGACCACCGTGTCGACCGCTTCGCGCCAGAACGCCGGATGCTCCGACGCGACCCAGTCGCCGCGGCCGCGGCCGTAGTGCGCGACCGCGAGGTAGCCCAGCAGGGCCGAACGTGCGAGGTCGTCGAGCACGCCCTCGTCCCAGGACAGGCTGGAGACCTCGACGCCGCGGATGAGGTTGTAGCCGCGCGCCGCGCCGGCGGCCGTGAGCGCGCCGATCACGCCGCCCGCGAGCAGCCCGCCGCCCATGGTCAGGCCGCCGGTGGCGAGGTCGGCCTTGAGCCCGGCCAGCGCGCCGCTGACCAGGCCGCCCCACAGCGCCGCGCGGCCTTCGCTCACCGGCTCCTGCAGCGCGTAGTGCTCGGCCAGCCGGGTCAGCACGACCGCGCTGGCGTGGCCGCCCAGGCCGTGCAGTGCGATCAGGCGATCGGTGGACGCGCGCACATCGGCGTCGAGCCGCTCGGCCAGCGCCCGCATCGCCTTGTCGCGCGGCGTGCCGTTGTGGCCGCGCCGCAAGCCCAGCGCGGCGCCGACTTCGCTCAGGCGGTCGGTCCAGTCGCCGCCGGCCATCGTCTCGGTGTCGGCGGCGGCGCGCGCCAGTCGCTCGGCCAGGATCGCCATCGCGGCCTGCCAGGTCGCGCGACCGCGCGCCAGCCAGGCGGCGCGCAAGCGCTCGAAGGCAGGCCGGCGGCGCGCGTCGAGCAGCGGCGCGACGGCGTCGAGCAGTCGGCCTTCCTGCACCCAGCAGCGCGCGAACGCATCCAGGGCGATCACCTCGCGCACCACCGGCACTGCGCGCACGCGGGCGCGCCAGCGCTCGATCCCGGCCGCCTCCTCGGCCGGCGGCCGCGGCTCGCCGAGCTGGTTGAGCAGCACGATGACCGGCTTGCCGATCAGCGTCATCACGCGCATCTCGGCGTCGAGGTAGCCCGCATCGGCCGGCGCCTCCGACGCATTGACCAGGTAGAGCACCACGTCGGCGTCGTCGACGATGTGGCGCACCGCGCGCTGGCTGGACCAGAAGCCGCGGTCGCGGAAGCGGTCCCAGACCTCGGTGAGGAACCAGCCGATCGGGTTGCCCGCCTGCTCCAGGCGGCGTGCCAGGCGCACGCTGTCGCCGAAGCCGGGTGTGTCCCACAGCTCCAGGCGATCGCCGGCGGTCGATGCGATCAGCGTGTGATGTTCCGCCGCCAGCGTCACGTGGGGCTCGTCGCGCACTTCGCCGATGTCGCGGCCGAGCAGCGTGCGCGCCAGCGTGGTCTTGCCCACGTTGGTGTGCGACACCAGGCTCAGCGCGATCGTCGCGGCATCGCTCACCGCGTCAGCTCTCCGCAGCCAGATTGACGAAGACCGGCGTGTGGCCGAGGTCCTGCAGCATGCGCTGCCAGGCGCCGCGGCGCTGCAGCGCGCGCGCCTGTCCCTCGGCGCCGGCGAAGTGGCGGCTGAAGCCCGACTCGTCGACCATCACGACGAGGCCCTGGCGGCCGGCCGCGCCTTGCGCCAGCGCCTGGACGAAGGCGCCGTGGTTCTCCTCCTCGGGCGTGGCGGTGAGGGCGAACAGCGCGACCGGCACCGCGGGCGACGGCGGTGACGCGGGCAGCTCGTCCTCGCCGCCCAGCGCGACCGGATCGGCCAGCTCCATCGCCACCGGCGCGCCGAAGCGGCGCTCGAGGGCGAGTTGCAGGCCGGGCAGCAGGCCCCGGTCCAGGTGGTAGCTGTAGGGCAGCACCCGCACCGGCACCGCTCGCTCGCAGCGCGCGCGCAGCAGGCGCTGCAGATAGGGGTCGTCGTCGGGCAGCGGCAGTGCGGCGGCCAGGGCGTGCGCGCGTCGCGCCGCTTGCAGCGACAGCAGCGTGCGCGGCAGCAGCACGAGGCCCCCCAGCGTGATCGCGAACAGATGGATCCAGGTCGCGGCGTTCTCGCCGCCGCCGGCGGAAAAGCGCATGCGGGCCAGCGCGTCGACATCGGGCAAGGGCAGACCGCTCAGCAGCGCGGCCGGTCCGAGGACCGCGCCCAGCAGGGCATGGACCTGGTCGGCCGCGAGGAAGGTGCTGTCCCAGCCGGCGCGGTACTCGAACACCAGGCCGCGCAGGTACAGCGACACCAGCGCGCCCAGCACGAAGGCGGCCGCTGCCGCATGCAGCGTGGCCGCGGCGCGCGCGGCATGCAGCGGATGGGCGACGGCCGTCCAGTCGGTGCCGAAGCGCAGGCGCACCGCATCGAGGCCGGCGGTCTGCGGGCCGCGCAGCACGGCCAGGCGATCGGCCAGCCTGGCGAGTCCCTCCGCCACCGGGGCGCCGCGCCGCGGTGCCTTGGGTCGGCGGGCTGCACTCGCCGCGACGAGGGCGTAGACGAGCAGGTTCCACGCGAGCAGCAGCCACAGGTGCGGTGCGAGCAGGTTGAGGCGGCCGGCGTTGAGCAGGGCGTCGCTGGCCAGGCCGGCGCCGAACGCGATCGCGACCAGCACGACCCACAGGCGCGGCGGCAGCGACAACGC
>DASUZE010000051.1:0-7370 GCA_036377015.1 Piscinibacter sp.
GAGATGGTATGGACGCCTCCCACCCATCCCCCCGCCCTTCCCGCCAGCGGGAAGGGAGCCCCAACGACAGCTGGGGCTGGGTTGTGAATGGGGGGCCTCGCAGTCAACGGCATCGAGTGCCAAAGTGGAGTTGTGACACGACCACTTGAGACGGAGGCCCCGAAATGGATCGTACGACGTATGCGGTGGACATTGCCAAGCATGTCATGCAAGCGCACTGGGTGGATGCACAGACGGGGGAGATTGGACGGCGCAAGCTCACGCGCGCGAAGTTCCTCGAATTCTTCGCCAAGGTGCCAGCGGCGCGCGTGGTGATGGAAGCGTGCGGCGGTGCGCATCATTGGGCGCGCTGCCTGCGTGGCCTGGGGCACGAGGCGCAACTGCTTCCGGCACGGCAGGTGCGGGCGTTCGTGCGCGGCAACAAGGACGATAGCGCCGATGCGCGCGGGCTGTGGCTGGCTTCGCAACACGACGACATCCGCCGCGTGCCGGTCAAGAGCTGTGAACAGCAAGCCATCCTGTCGTTGCATCGCATGCGCGAGCACTGGAAGAGTGTTCGCAATCAAACCATCAATGCGCTGCGAGGCCTGCTCTACGAGTTTGGCGTCGTGCTACCCAAGGGCAGGACGAGCGGGCTAAGAGCGCTGGCGCAACAGCGAGCCGACATCGATGCCAGGCTTGCGGCCCCGATAGCTCGCATGGTCGACGCGGAGCTGATCATGCTCGGCGAGCTCGACAAGCGGCTGCAGCAGCTCGAAGCCGAAATCAACGCGACTTCAACACCCACTGCGACCAAGCTGCGCAAGGTCTGCGGCATTGGGCCGCTCAGCGCGTCGGCTCTAGCCGCCACGCTCGGTGATGGCACAGGCTGGCGAAGCGCACGCGAGTTCTCCGCGAGCTTGGGGCTGGTGCCCGCACACAACGGCACCGGCGGCAAGATCCGCATGGGCCACCTCACCAAGCGCGGTGACACGTACCTGCGCACGCTGCTGATGCACGGCGCACGCGCAGTGGTTGCGCAGGCAAAGAACAAGCCACAGTGGCTGCAAAAGCTCCTCTTGCGTCGGCCGGTCAACGTTGCTGTGGCGGCCTTGGCAAACAAGATGGCTCGCGTGGCTTGGGCGCTGGTGGCTCACCAACGCACCTACGACCCCAACTGGCTCAGCATCAAGCCGCAATGACGGGCCTGCAGACCAGCGCAATAGCATTAAGGAACGTGAATGCCAAACCAAGTGCGTCAGGAGAGTCAATGAAGTGATGGCGAAGCGGTCGGACCGTGGGTCGGACAAAGCCGGTCTGTGCCTGGGGCAAGCCTCGAGAGCAAAGCCCGTTACAGAGATCAGCTCCGACCTCGCGAATGACCATCAAGGCACGGTCAGCCCCGGGCTTCAGCCCGCTGCCGACGGAAAGCCCGGATATAAGGCCGCAGTCTTTACCCCGCCTCGGCGTCAACTTCAAGACTCACTTGCCACAAGGGAGGCGTCCATACCATCTCTGTGTCTCTGTGGTTGAATGAATTTCTGCGGAGAAATGTCGTGAAGACTTACAGGATCGAGCTGAACAAGGTGAAGGCGATGTCGAACGACAAAGGCCTGGTCCAGGCGAAGATCGACGCGCTGGTGCTGCCCCAGGCCACCCGCGACGACGACGCCGAGACCACGGTGCTGAGCATGTCGGAGGCGACCGCGCGGGTGCTGTTCATGCTGCTGAAGGCCCAGCTCGCCGACGTCGACGGGCGAAAGGCGCGCAGCCAGCGTTGAAACGGGATGTGGCCGCGACCATCCGCCCGGCATGGGTAGTTGCGCCAATCGACATCGCGCTCGCCCGGGCCTATCGTTTGACCCACTGCCTGATGCCGAAGCAGGGACAGATGTATCGCCCCTGGCCCTGGCCGCAGGGTCTTGCTTCGTCACATGGCAAGGGAGTAGACAAAGCCATGCGCGACACGAGCCGCACCATCCCCGCCGCACTCGATGCCCCCGACGCCGACCTCGACGGTTGGTCGCTGCACGAGCTCGCCTCCGTCATCGAGCTGGCCTGGGCCACCGGCCCCGGCGCGGTGCAGGCATCGATCGTCCGCGACGCCGTCGACATCGTCATCGATGCCCTCGACGCCGGCCGCCTGCGCGTGGCCGAGCGGCAGGGCGTGGGGCAGTGGACCGTCAACCAGTGGATCAAGAAGGCGGTGCTGCTGTCGTTCCGCCTCAGCGACAACAAGCTGCTGCGCGCCGGCGACCTGTCGTTCTTCGACAAGGTCGACTCGAAGTTCGCCGGCCTCGACGAGGGCGACATGCGCGCCAGCGGGGTGCGCGTGGTCCCGCCGGCCGTTGCCCGTCACGGCTGCTACCTCGCGCGCAACGTCGTGGTGATGCCCAGCTTCGTCAACATCGGCGCCTATGTCGACGAAGGCACCATGATCGACGGCTGGGCCAACGTCGGCTCGTGCGCGCAGATCGGCAAGAACGTGCACCTGAGCGTCGGCGTGTGCATCGGCGGCGTGCTCGAGCCCATGCAGGCCCACCCGACCATCATCGAGGACAACTGCTTCATCGGCGCCAACTCCTCGGTGGTCGAAGGCGTGATCGTCGAGGAGAACTCGGTGATCGCGATGGGCGTGCACCTGGGGCAGAGCACCAAGATCCTCGACCGCGAGACGCGCAGCATCGGCTATGGTCGCGTACCGGCGGGCTCGGTGGTGATCCCGGGCACCTTGCCGGCGCCCGACGGCAGCTTCGCGACGGCGTGCGCGGTCATCGTGAAGAAGGTCGATGCGCAAAGCCGGGCGAAGACGGGGATCAACGAGCTGCTGCGCTGGTGAGCTTGCTCCCGGGTTGCACCCGGGCTACGGGCGGTCGCGTTCAACCAGGTCCAGGTAGCTTGCGATGTTGCCGCCTGCGAGCGGCTTCACCATCACGCGCAGGGTGTTGACCTTCGTGCCCATTTCCACACCGCTGCGCTGTCGCACCTCGGTGTAGCCGACCTTGTGCCAGAAGCGCTCGGCGCGCACGTTGCCGATGACCGCGCCGAGGCGGATCCATTGCGCACCCTGGCCCCGGATCCACCCTTCGAGCGCTTCGTAGATCGATCCGGCCACGCCACTGCCGTGCAGCGAGGTGGCGACGACGAACAACCCGATGTGCCAGACGCGGCTGGCGAACAGGTCGGAGGTGATGCTTGCGATGCCCGCGAGCTCGTCGCTCGCGTCCAGGAAGCGGAGCATGCTCTGCGCGGTGTAGGGCATGCCCGCCGGCGGCCGGTCCTCGAACTCCTGTCGCGCTTCGTCGGGCCGGGGCGGCTGCCCGCTCACCGCGAGGAAGTATTCCGGGTTGGCGTCGAAGAAGCGCTGCAGGGCGGGAAGATCGTCGCGGCGCAGCTCGAGGGCGCGCAAGCCGTCGACCTCGAACAGCGGGGCGGAAGCGGGAATGTCCATGGTCTCTCAGGTGCGATGGGTATGGGTTGCACCGCGCTCGGCATCCGTGCCATGCTCGATCGACACGGCGCGGGTGCCGGATCGGAGGCGACGATGGCGCAGCTCGACAAGGATGCGGTGGTCGATGTGCTCAACCGCCTGCTCGAGGCCGAGCTCGCCGGCGTGGTCCGCTACACCCACTACTCGTTCCTCGTGTTCGGCTTCGGCCGCATCCCCATCGTGTCGTGGCTGCGCTCGCAGGCCGACGAGTCGCTGCTGCATGCGCAGCAGGTGGGCGAGTGGATCACCACGCTGGGCGCGTATCCGTCGCTGGCCATCGGCCCGCTGCTCGACTCGCATCGGCACGACATCGGGGCGATGCTCAAGGAGTCGCTCGACACCGAAGGGCAGGCGCTCGCGCTGTACCGGCAGCTGCTGGGCCTGGTCGAAGGACGCTCGGTCGCGCTGGAGGAATTCGCGCGCCAGATGATCCTGGCCGAGGAGATGCACGCCGCCGACGTCGACAAGATGCTGCGCAAGCCGGGCGACGTGCAGGGCTTCGCGGAACGGCAGACGTAGCCCGGATGCCATCCGGGGGTCCCGGGTTGCACCCGGGCTACGTGCGGCGCAGCACTTCATCGACACGCCCGAGCACGTCGTCGGGCTGGAACGGCTTGTCCACCACCGGCACCCGCGTGGCCTGAACGAAGTCACGTGCGCCGGTGCCCAGCGTGTCGCCCGTCACGGCGATCACGCGCCGCGCCAGGGCCGCATGGCGCTTCTGGATCTCGCGGTACAGGGCCGGCCCGTCCATGCCCGGCATCTTGAGGTCGGTGAGCACCAGGTCGAAGCGGCTCGCGTCGAGCTCGCGCAGCGCCTGCTCGCCGCTGTGCGCCAGCGTCACGCGGTGACCGGCGGGCCGCAGGATGTCGCGCAGGATCTCGGCGATCTCGACCTCGTCGTCGACGACGAGGATGTCGGCGCCGCGGCCCGCCGCAGCGGGCGCGTGGCGCGACGCTTCGCCCGCCGCGCCCGCGCCGCGCAGCGCGGGCAAGCTCAGCACGAAGCCAGCGCCGCGGCCCTCCTGCGCCGGCTGCAGGCTGATCGTCCCGCCATGCGCCTGCGCGATGCCCAGGCTCACCGACAGGCCGACGCCGGTGCCTTCGCCCACGGCCTTGGTGGTGAAGAAGGGCTCGAAGATGCGCGAGGCCAGCTCCGCCGGAATGCCCGGGCCGGTGTCGGACACCTCGACGCGCAGCATGTCGCCGTCGGCGCGCGTGCGCACCGTCAGGAGGCGCGGACCGTCGATGCCGGCCATGGCCTGCTGCGCGTTGGTGAACAGGTTCATGAAGACCTGGCCGAGCTGGCTCGCGTCGGCCAGGACCGGCGGCAGCCCGGACCCCAGGTCGATGTCGACCTGCACGCCGCTGCTTTGCAGGGTGTAGGCCAGCACGTCGAGCGCGTCGTTGATGACCTCGTTGATGGCGGTGGGCTCGCGCCGCGTGTCCTGGCGGCGTGCCATGGCGAGGAATGTCTTGACGATGCGCGCGCAGCGCTCGGCGGCGTTGCGGATCTTGGCGGCGATGTCGCGCACCGAGGCCTCGGCCGCGCCGTCTTCGAGCTGGACCGCGCGGCCGACGACCACGGCCAGCGGGTTGTTGAGCTCGTGCGCGACGCCGGCCAGCAGCCCGCCCAGCGCCGACAGCTTCTCGCTCTGGTGCAGCGACTCGCGCTGGCGCACCACTTCCTGCTCGGCCTTCACGATCTCGGACACGTCGCGGATGTTGAGCACCAGGCCCTGCACCGCCGGGTGCGCGCGCAGGTCGCGTCCGACCGCCTCGAGCACCCGCCAGGTGCCGTCGGCATGGCGGGCGCGGAACTGCGCGGCCGGGCCGCTGGGGTGGAACAGGCGCGGGCGCAGCGCCTCGCGGTCCTCGGGATGCATCAGCTCCAGCGCGTCGCGGCCGACCAGGCTGTCGGCGCTCACGCCCAGCATGCGCTGCACCGGCAGGCTCACGTAGCTGAAGGTCCCGTCCCCGGCCACCACCGCGATGAAGTCGGACGCGTGGTCGGTCATCGCGCGCCAGCGCTCCTCGGTCAGGCGCAGCGAGGTGAGGGCGGCTTCGATCTCGAGCTTGTCCTCGCGCAGGCTCGCGTCGCGCTCCGCCACCTTGGCCGCCATGTCGTTGAAGCTGCGGGCGAGCTGGCCGACCTCGTCGTCGCGGGTGGCCGGCAGGTGCACGGCGGTGTCGCCGGCGGCCACGCGCTCGGCCGCGAGCGTGAGGTCATTCAGCGGCGCGGCCACCTGGCGGCGCAGCACGACGGTGAAGACCGCCAGCATGGTCAGCAGCGACAGCCCGCCCACCGCCAAGGCCAGCAGCGCCACGCCCAGCGCCTGGCTGCGCACCGCCGCGCCGGGCAGCACGCTGGCGACCAGCCAGCCCGGCCCCTCGATGCGCGCGACCGCCAGGTAGGCGTCGCTGCCGCCGCTGTAGCCTGACGCCGCGCCGTCGGTCGCGTCTCGGGCGGCCGACTGCAGCGCGGCGGGCAGGTCGCCGCCGAGCTGGTCCAGCCGCGCGCCCACGGCGCTGGGCGACATGCGGTCGGCCAGGGCCGTGTCGACCATCAGCCGGCCGTCGGGGTGGAACATCAGGAAGCGCGTGCCCGGCGCGGGCGAGCGCAGCACCGCCTCCAGGAGGTCCTTGAGCAGCACGCTGCTGCCGATCGCGCCGACATGGCGCTCGCCGACATGCAGCGGCGTCATCAGCGTGAACATCGGGCCGTTCTGGGGCCCGACCGAGTCGACATAGGGAATCGCCCACTGGGCGCGCGCGCCGGGCGGCGCCGGCGCGTAGCCGAGGCGGCCCCATTCGAAGTCGAGCATGGTGAAGTCGCCGCCGACGTCGTAGACCCAGTTGGGGAACAGCGTCGGGTCGAACCCCATGTTGGACTGCTCGGGCACGCTCACGAAGAACAGGTTGTCGCGCCGCATCGCCGCGCCAGGCCCGTAGCGGGTCGACAGGTCGTAGAACAGCATGGTGCGGCGGCGCAGGTCCTCGGTCAGCACGGTGCCGCTGCGGATCCAGCCGGTCGCGAAGCGGGTGCCGTCGGAGAACTTCTGCCGGTTGCGCCAGGCGCCGTCCGGGTACTGGTTCATCAGCGCGTCGAAGCGCTCCAGCGTGCCGGCACCCTGGTAGCCCGGCCACAGGTCGACGAAGGCTCGCCGGAGCACCTCGTGGGTCTCGCTCACCCGCACGAGCACGCGCTCGGCGACGCGCGCCTGCGCCGCGGCCTGGGTGGTCAGGCGCAGCACCGCCTGCTCCTCCAGCCCGCGGTAGCGCAGCCAGCCGCCCACCGCGGTCGCGGCCAGCAGCACCGCCGCACCGCCCGCGGCCAGGCGGACCAGTGTCTTGCCGGTGAGGCTTTGCAGGAAGGGCTGCGGCATGGCAGGCATGGCAGGAACGGTCGTTGGAACGATAGCAGGCGAACGCCAGTGTGGGTCCCACGCGTATCAATCGTGCTTCAGGCGCCGGACCGCGCTGTTTCCTTGGTTTCAGGACGAGGGTGTGGCGGGGAGGCGACAGGGCACCTGCGGCGTGACCTGCGTCGCCATTTCCGCGCTCGACCGGGCCTCGAACGGACCGACAATCGCCCGCTCTGGGAGGACTGGACTTGAACGCACTCGAACTCGTCGCCGGCGTGCTGGCCGTGGTGGCGCTTCCGCTGCCTTGGCTCGCGCCCATGCTGCTTCGCGCGGCCGGCCCCTGGGGCTACCTGCTGTCGGTGTGCGGGCTGTGCGGCGTGACGCTGCTGCTGACCCGGGAGCCGATGGCGGCAGCGGTGGTGGCCGCGGTGGCGATGGGATCGGTGCTGCGGCCTCGCGGCGAGCCGGCGCAAGCCTAGGAGCCTGCGCGGCTTGCGCCGCGCAGGCTCCTGGCCTTCGGCCTTCGGCCGAAGGCCA